>JAIVEQ010000008.1 GCA_023838465.1 Candidatus Thiodiazotropha sp. | reverse complement strand
TTTGATGCCTTTTCAACATCAAAAATAGAGAAGAATCTGTGGCCGATCAATACCTTAATTTCTTTGCGAAACCCGGATAGACCCAAAAAATTGGCAGCATTATCTTCAAACAGTAAGCACATCATTTCCCATAGAAGTGGACATTACATGATGTACAACAAGCCGAAGCTGATAGTCAATTCAGTATTAAGTATGGTTAAAACTGTCCAGTAAAATCACCAAATCTCCTGACCTAGATGACTAACATAGTGTCTCAGAATCCAGTAGAAATAATGTCCCTAATACGGCCAGACCGCAAACAACTTATAAATAACCTGCGAGCATTGCGAGCAAACCACAATTAAAAATTCATAACTCAACATTCAAAATTCTCTTCAGCTCTCAAGCAATCTCCCCACCAACCGGGTCAAGCGGTCCAGCGCACCACGGTTTTGCTCTACAAGCTCCCTACCTGCTTCACCAATCCGACTACGCTCGCTGGCATCACTTAACCAACGGCTAACCTGGCCGGCCAAATCTTTCACTGTGTCCACTTGAACCGCTGCCTTATGCTGCAAAAACAGCCCGCTGATCTCACTGAAATTGAACATATGGGGGCCAAATACAACAGCCACACCCTGCGCAGTCGCCTCTAAAATGTTGTGACCACCATGAGGCACCAGACTTCCACCGATAAAAGCAACATCCGTTGCTCCCATGAAGAGGGTCAACTCACCCATGGTGTCACCAAGAAAGACACCTGTCTCATGCTCGCAAGGTTGTTGCTGACTACGCTTTACTAAATTAAATCCCGCCTCCTCAATCAACTGCGCAACCCGTTCGAAACGCTCAGGATGACGTGGAACCAATACCAGTAATGCGTCAGATATTGTTTCGCGAATCATTGCATGTGCCTGCAGTATGATTTCATCTTCACCTTCATGGGTGCTCGCCGCAAGCCATACTGGACGTTGCCCACCCCACTCACGACGCATCACATCAGCCCGTTCCCGCAGACTGCCGGGCAGGTGGACATCAAATTTAATACTACCTGTCACTTCGATCTTTTCAGGTCTTGCGCCCAGGGTGTGAAATCGCTCTGCATCTGCCTCGGCATGGGGAGCGATCAAAGTAAGGTTACGTAGTGCCTCTCGGGTCAATCCTGCAAGGCGGTGATAACCCCGTGCAGAACGTACTGAGAGTCGGGCATTGGCAAGCAGTGTCGGAACCCCCTCCAGCTTGGCATGGTGGATAAGATTGGGCCAGATCTCAGTTTCTACCAGAATTAACAGCCGCGGTTGAAAAGCAACCAGGAATCGCCTGACAACCCAGGGCAGATCAATCGGTGCATAACGATGTTCGACATCGTTACCGAACAGTGCCTGGACCCGTTCCGCACCAGTAGGCGTTGTGGTAGTAATCAACAGGGGCATACCGGGATAGCGGTCCAGCAGACGTCCTACCAACTGAGCAACAGCCTGCACTTCACCGACTGAAACGGCATGTACCCAGATACCATCCTGTTTGAGAGGCTGCTCAAAAATCCCGAATCGTTCCAGCCAGCGCTCACGATAGGCCGGCGCCCTGAAACCACGCCAATAGAGACGCAACAGGTAGACGGGGACCAGCAAGGTGAAGAGGAGCGTATAGAGATAGCGCATGGAAGACCGGTCTGATAATGCCTATTCAGTTACTTCTAACTGATCGTTGAACTGGTGACGACATAACTGATAATAGGCTCCCTTTTGATCAATCAATTCCTGGTGTCCACCCTCTTCAACCAGCTCTCCATCGTGAATCACTAGAATCCGATCAGCATGCTGGATTGTAGAGAGTCGGTGGGCGATGACCAATGTCGTTCTCTCCTGGGTCAAGGCCTGTAAGGCGGCCTGAACATGACGCTCTGACTCGGTATCCAATGCCGAGGTGGCTTCATCAAGGAGTAGAATGGGGGCATCCTTGATCAACGCCCTGGCAATGGCCAGGCGCTGGCGTTGTCCACCAGAGAGGCGCACCCCATCCTCCCCGATCATGGTATCGAACCCCTGAGGCAACTGTTCGATGAATGCCAGAGCATGTGCACTCCTTGCTGCCTCAACGACCTGCTCCTGGCTGACATCCCCGATGGCGCCATAAGCAATATTGGCCGCCACGCTATCGTCGAACAGTACCGACTCCTGTCCTACATAGGACAACTGCCTGCGTAGGCTGAGCAGGCTCAGTTCCTGAATATCGATGCCATCGATAAGAATACGTCCCCCTGTCGGTGTATAGAAACGGGGTATCAGGTTGGCGATGGTCGTCTTACCACCTCCGGAATGCCCGACCAGTGCCACGGTGGATCCTGGTGCCATCTCGAAACCGATCGGTTTGAGGGCATCTTTATCCATGCCGGTATAGCGAAACGAAACATGCTCAAAGGTCACTCTGCCTTTCGCCTGTACAATTGATCCGCTACCGCTATCCGCTTCGGGTTGTTCATCCAACAAGCCAAAAACGGTCTCAGCCGCTGCCAGCCCTTTTTGCAGGGGTTGATTGATACCCGTCAGTCGCTTCAAGGGTGAGAATAGCAGCCCAATGGCCACCATCAATGAGACAAAACCGCCTACGGTCAGCTCACCGGCGGCTGTCTGATGGGTACTGACATAGACCAACGCTGCAATCATTGCAGCACCGACAAACTCAACCAGTGGCATATGAGCAGAACCAGCCACCTTACTCTTCATATTATATCGGCGTACCCAATTGGCTCTATCCAGAAACCGACGCTGCTCATAGGGCCGGCCTTCGAAAATCTTGATCACCTTATGCCCACGGATTGACTCCTCAAGCACCTGGGTCATTACTCCCATGGTCTGTTGCAGGGCACGATTAACACGACGCAGTCTTACTGCAAGCAGTCGCACGGCGATCACAATGATCGGCAATGCCAGAAATACAGCCAGGGTTAATAACCAATTGAGATAGAACATATAGGCCAGTAGGCCAATGATGATGATTGTGTCTTTAACCAAAGTCGTCAGTACCTTGGTAGCCGCCATAGTCACCTGATTAACATTGAATGTGACCTTCGAAATCAAAGTACCGGTTGCGTGACTGTCAAAATAGGGTGTGCCCATGGTCAGGATGCGTTCAATCATCATTTTACGCAGGTCTAGAACGACCTTACCGGAGACCCATTCAAAGGCTACATTGGTAATGAAAGTCATGATCCCACGGATAGAAAACAGCAGGATTAACAGGATAGGTGACCAGAAGATAAAATCCGGGTCTTTATCAACAAAGCTGCCATCCAGCATCGGCTTCATCAACATGGGGATGGCCGGCTCAGTCATCGCCAGTATTACCATAGCTGATAAGGCACCACCGAACTGACGCCAATAGGGACGTACTCGTCGCAAAAGGCGAACATAGAGTTCCCGACCTGTCATTCCAGTGTCGGAAGAGGATCCCTTCTCAGTCGGCATCGCGCATCGCCTCCACGATACGGGTTGTCGAAACACCGGGAAGGAAATCAAGCACCCTCACCTCACCGCCATTGCTTACCACGCAATCATAGCCGGCGATCTCTTCTGGTCGGTAGTCACCCCCTTTGACCAGCAGGTCGGGTTTAACCTCGCAGATCAGTGACTCTGGCGTATCCTCGCTAAAGGGTACGACCCAATCCACAGATGCGAGCCCGGCCAGTACCGCCATTCGCTGTTCTACCCCATTGATCGGTCTTCCATCACCTTTAAGACGCCTTATCGAATCGTCATCATTGACCGCTACCACCAGCCGGTCACCCAGCTGTTTGGCCTGTTGGAGATAACGCACATGACCCTCATGGAGGATATCGAAACAGCCATTTGTCATCACGATACGTTCTCCCTGGTAACGTGCCTCGTCGGCCGCTTCACACAACTCCTCACGACTTAGAATGGTGTGAAAATTACCCTGGCGATGTAGCGCCCCTTTCAATTCACCCAGGGTAACGCTGCCTGCCCCCAATTTCGCCACCATCAGACCGGCGGCTACATTCGCAAGCCCCGCCGCCTCCTGGACCGGCATACCAGCGGCCATACCGGCACCCAATACACCAATCACCGTATCTCCAGCGCCCGTCACATCAAATACTTCACGTGCTCGCGTCGGCAGATGCAGTGGCGCTGCACCTTCCTGAATCAGCAACATACCCCGTTCACTGAGCGTAATCAGCAGTGCATTCAATTTCAACTCACGTTGCAGCGCCACTCCCTTCTCATTCAGTGCTTGGTCAGTCTCACTGCTTCCCACCACCGATTCGAACTCTTTCAGATTGGGCGTCAGTAGGGTAGCGCCTTGATATTTCGCAAAATCACTCCCCTTGGGGTCCACCAACACAGGAACACCCTGCTGATTGGCCGCTTCAATAAGACGTTGCGGTTGCTGCAAGGTACCTTTGGCATAGTCTGACAGGATCATCAGATCTGACCCCGGGAGTTGTTGTCGACAGCGTTTCTCCAGTTCAGACAACTCGACTTGCCACATCTGCCGCTCGAAATCGAGCCGAATCAGCTGCTGATGCTGGCTGATCACACGCAGTTTGGTAATCGTGGGTATAGACCCATCGACCTGCAGATGACAGTCCACCCCGGCCTTTTGCAGCTGACGAGTCAGAGAATCCCCTGCTTCGTCCTCTCCCACTAGGCCGCACAGAGCAACCTGCACTCCGAGCCTTGTCATATTGAGGGCTACATTGGCACCACCACCCGGACGTTCTTCGGTATCATGCACATGTACAACGGGTACCGGTGCTTCCGGTGAGATCTTGGCAGCCACACCCTGCCAGTAGCGATCCAGCATTAGATCGCCCACCACCAGAACCCGTGCCTGACTAAAGTTGGGAAGATGAAATTGCATCAAACAGTTAACATGATAATTACGACGCCCCTAGTTTAGGGATGGTCAATGACAGTAACAAGCTGAATCGTACCTAAAAGTAAACTCACACCCATTGATGGCAAAAAAGCGAAAATATCCCCTCTATTCTCCCTTCTACTGGCCCACCTGGCTAGGTTTGGCCGTGCTATGGCTGTTTAGTCAATTGACGCCCTATAGCCTGGCACTCTCCACAGGTCGTCTTATCGGTGGACTTATCTACCGGCTGTCACCCAAGCGCAGACATATTGCCGCAGTCAATTTAAATATCTGCTTTCCTAAGAAGAGCGATGCAGAACGTGACAAGTTACTGCGAGATCATTTTACCTCACTGGGCATTGGCATACTGATGATAGGCTTTGCCTGGTGGGCCAAGGATGCAAAACTAAAGTCACTGGTTGAGATCGAAGGACTGGAACATCTGCACCAAAGTCTGGAAAAGGGAAAAGGGATCATTCTGCTTAGTGCCCATTTTACCGACCTAGAGATCACCGGCCGACTGTTGAGTCTATTTCAGCCCATCGCGGTTATGTATCGACCCCATGAGAACCCGGTCATCGAATGGGCCTTCAATCGCAACCGTCGACAACGTTTTGAAGCCGCCATACCTCGAAATGATATCCGTCAAGTTGTTCGCACCCTGAAGCAGGGTCTACCTGTCTGGTATGCCCCGGACCAGAGTTTCAAAGGACCCAACAGCACCCTGGCACCTTTTTTTGGCGAACCTGCCGGAACCAACACGGCCACCTCCCGCCTGGCAAAGATCAGTCGTGCACAGGTGATCCTGTTCAGTGGCATTCGGAAGATGGATAATAGTGGGTACCGACTGATTATACATCCCCCCTTGGCGGATTTCCCCACCGAGGACACCCACCAAGACGCCACACGTATCAACGGTCTGATCGAAAAAGCCATTGCCTATGCACCAGCACAATATCTGTGGATACACAGAAGGTTTAAAAAACGCAAAGTGATACCAGATCCCTATTAGTCAAAGACCCAAATTCTCAATGACACTCAAGTTCATCACACAGTAAACTGCTTGACACTCGCTTGTAACTGTTCAGCCAATCCTGTCAATTCAGTGATTGACTGCGTCATGATTTCAGCACCTTTTGCGGTGTCATCGGCCACACTGGCAATGCGTACGACATTCTCACTGACACTCTCTGCAACCTGCGACTGTTCTTCCGCTGCTGTTGCAATCTGATCATTCATATCCCTGATATCTGAAATTGAACTCGATATGCTCTTCAAGGAGGACTCTCCCTGTTGCGCTTGCTTTGCGGAGACACTGCTTTGCTCTTGTCCAGCCTCCATTGCTTTTGTTGCTGCTTGCGCCTTGCTTTGAAGACGCTCGATAATCTGCTTAATCTCCCCAGCTGACGTTTGACTGCGCTGCGCCAATGTACGCACCTCGTCAGCGACAACGGCGAAGCCTCGTCCCTGCTCACCTGCTCGAGCTGCCTCAATAGCAGCATTCAATGCCAATAAATTGGTCTGTTCAGCAATACTGGTAATCACACTCAATACTGTATTGATATTGTCGCTTTCCACAGCAAGTTCATTGATCGTTGATGAAGTCTCTATAACCTGCTGGGCGAGTTTTTGTATACCTTCTACAGATTGCGCAACCACACTTGCACCCTGTCCGGTTTCCTCATCTGCCTTACGCGATATCTCTGCTGCCTGAGCCGTGTTTCGTGCCACCTCTTCAACCGTTGCTGACATTTGTGTCAACGCAGTCGCCACCTGGTCACTCTCTATCCGTTGCTGTTCTACACCAGCGGCTGTGGTCGACGCTATCTTGATCACCCGGTCTGATTCTGCGGCTACTTGCTGCGCCGAATCGGTTACTCGTTGCAACAGTGATTGAAACTCAATCATCATCTTATTAAATCCCTTTGCCATTGCCCCGATCTCACTGTCACTGCCATTTTCCGCACGCAAGGTTAAGTCCCGATCACTTGACGCTTGAATAAAAATAGCCTGGAACTTATCCAAAGGACCTCTGATTGATCTTGACAGCCATAGCAACACACCTACCAGGGTGATAATAAGCAATAGGCTAACACCCAGTGTTCTTATATTTCCCAGTGTCACTTGATCAGAAATTACTCCTGTAATCTCCTCATCAATTTGGTTAAGTAATGATTCAGTCTGATGCACAACCTGGCGTAATTCACCATGCAGGCCTTGACTTGAACTCAATCCTTTTTTCTTATAACCATCAACCAGCGAAAGAAAATCATTACGATACTTACCTAGTGCCTGCTTGATCTGCTCCTTTGCATTATTAGAGATAGCACTCCCGTTTAAGGTATGCTCAAACTTAGCAAGATTTTTATTGTACTTTTCTACGTATTTTTGATCACTACGCAACATAAAGTCCTTCTCATTTCTACGCAGCATCAACATGTCACTCAATAGCTGATATTCATCCTGTTGTTTAACGAGCTTTTCGACGCCATGCACCGCAGTACGTAATCCACCATATAGACCATCCTTGTGAGAGAGACCGATCACCTTCTGTACACTTACCAGAGCGTGAAATTTCTCCGCATACTCATTCAACACCCTCTCGATTTCTCCGACATGTTCGATGGGGATATCTTTTGACGCTAAACGATCCCGTAATTCCCTGACTTGTAATAACAATAATGAATGATTCTCTTCATAGCTATTGACATACTTCAAGTCATTCCTCGCCATAAAATCCTTTTCATTGCGACGCAGCATCAACATGCCTGATTCGATTTTTGCCAGAATGATGCTTTGTTGATTCAGTCTTATCAGCGAGTCTGCATTACTGCGATTAAGCGCAAGCTGCAATAGCATGGCTGCAATAACAAAACCTATCAGTATGAAAAATTGATTCTTTATAGTCATCATCCCCTCCACTATCGGTTTTCCGTCCAATTTCCACTATGAAATAGACTTCCTGTTCTATGCTTTTAACGGATGACAACAGAAAAACTTAAGTGACTACCTTGTTATTGTGTTGTTAGCATCACATTTGTTATCAATCAGAATACAGTTACTTACTTGATTACAAATAACAGAGACATACCCTTTCAAACCTCATAAACATCCCATTCACACCAAGGGTTTTCCCTTAATCGAACAGTGATTTAATAAGCATAAGGAAAAAGCGTACGCAGCAAAAGATACTGGATGATCTGAACTATAGTGTGGCGGAATGAAAACTAGCGTTGATTTAGTAGGTGGCGATATAGCTCGATGTAAGCCTGCATGATCGGCTCCCTGCCAAACTCCAGTGATGCTCGTTTGTATCCAGACAGAGCCATCGTTTCTCTCAGTTCATCTTCTCTCAAGGCGCGCTCGATGGCCATTGCCAAGGCCTGAGAATTCTCACACTCAAAGAGCAGACCATCCTCATTATCTTTAACAACTTCACTGGCACCCATCGAAGCGGAGGTAACCAAAGGCTTTTTATATCCCCAGGCTTCTATGATGACATTGCCAAAAGGTTCAGCATAGGTAGAGGGAAATACGATCAGGTCAGCGAGACGATAATAGCTATCCGGATCAAGCTGCCAGCCAGTCCATACAATACGATTCTCCACGCCTGACCGTTTTGCTTGCTCATGCAATGTATCCTTCAAGGGGCCATCACCTAAGATCACTTGCCACACAGGCCGACCTGCCAAGGAAGCAGGTAATCTTGCCAGGGCATCCAACAAAAAACGATGACCTTTGAATGGCACGAAACGTCCCGGTGTCATCAACACCCAGGCATCGTCTGGAATACCAAGTTGCGCCTTCAGATCAGCTGGCGCAGGACCGGGTTCAGGCAACTCGGCAAAATTATAGAGGTGAAAAACTCGCTCTTTAGGAAATCCGGCTTGCAACAGATAGTCACGAATGCCTTTGGTGTTTCCAATCCAGGCATGAGCGTGGCGATATCCATCCAGCTTGTAATAACCACCCAATCTTGCCACATGGATTGCCCCATCTGCATGGGTCAGGTGGGTAAGTCGAGTCGCCCGTCCCATGTAGGTCTGTACAATATCGGGTTGCAACCATTTCACCAATCGACTCACTTGCAGACGAGACAGCGGGTCCCACACCGTACCCATTGGTAACGCATGGCAATTCAGGTCTGACCAGTGATCCCCATCCAATTCATGGCCTCGACGTACGCCGATCTCTGTTGGATGACCTATCTCCGCAAGTGCCAGAGAGAAGCGCTGGAACCAACGCTCTGCCCCACCAAAGGATTTACTGCCAATCAGTTGCAGTGAGTGGATATTGGTCATCTGCTCATTCTATTAATGTCATATTTCACAATAGATCCCGGTAGACTCGCAGGTTCCCTTCTACCATCTGCTCACCGGAGAAACTGCGACGCATCTTTTCTCGACCTGATTCACCCATCTGACGACGCAGGGGTTCGTCAACCAGCAGTCGATGCAAGGCATCGCCTAACGCTTCAACACTCCCCGCCGGCACAAGAAAACCATTCACCCCATCCTCTACCACCTCTGGCATCCCCCCTGCATCTACTGCCACGATAGGCAGCCCTGCACTGGCTCCCTGTAACAAGGCAATGCCCAATCCCTCCATCAGGGCCGGATGTACCAGCAGATCAAGACAGGGCAGCATGGTCGGTAGATCTTTACGAAACCCTGCCATGATCACATGCTGTTGTAGTTTCATCGCCACTATCTGCCCCTTTAGCTCCTCCTTCAGGGGGCCCTTGCCAAATATCAACAATCTCAACGTTGGAAATTCCCTGACCAGTTGTTGCATCGCCTGTAACAGATAGCGATGTCCCTTACGGGGGATCAATTGCGCGACGACGCCCATCACCAGCGCATCGTCAGCCAACTTAAACTGCTTCCTGAACCCGTTCATATCACACGCCTGCTGAAACGCCTCCACATCCACTGCGCTGCGAACACACACCAGTTTCTGTGTTGGTAGACCCTCCTGTTGCAACACTGCGGCGATACCCTGGGAGATGGCGATAACGCGGTCGTAGAGACGGTATTTCCACTTCACCACCAGTGGTGATTCCGGATTATCAACACGTCGGGACAACACTATTTTCACCCCACTCATCCACGCTGCAAGCCCACCCAGGATATCGGCACCACGACGACTATGCAGGTGGACCAGATCGGGCTGTTGCTGTTGAATAATCCTTCTCAGACGCCAAATCAATGCCAGGTCGAGATCCCCACCCATAGGCATCTCATGCACGACAATACCTGCCTCACTCGCTGCCTGCCCGACAGCACTGCCATTTGGACAGACCAAGATTGATTCAACCCCTTGTTGCTGTAAGCCGGATAACAGATAAACCACCTGCCTGGCACCCCCATACAGATGCATACCCGCCTCGACATGTAATACCTTCATATCACCACCTTCTCAAAACCGGGCAGCGTGGCCGACTCATTAATCACCTCAGACACCTTTATGGCAGCCATGCAGTCGAACGCTCCATGGCAGGTGGGGTTGCGTTTACAGGGTGAACAGGGCCATTGATGATAGATCACTCGCGCATTGGCATGGTTCGTTTCCAGATAGGGACGGGTTGAACCAAATAGGCAAAGAGTAGGGCGATTCATGGCAATCCCGATATGGGTCAGACCGGTATCGACACCGACTACCAATGCGGCCCGCGCAATGATTGCAGCGGCCTGCCGAAGAGAGGTCTCCCCCACCAGGTCGATCAGGCGTGCGGGCCGCTGCGCATGAATCGCTTCACAAGCAGGTCTGTCACCCGGTCCGCCCAACAAAACCACAGGCATTCCCCACTGTTGTTCAATGGCTGCAATCAATTCATTCCACGAGGTATTGAACCAATGCTTTTGTGGCCGGGTGGTAAAGGGGCAGATGACAACAAAACCCTTCTCCAAACCATTTGTCAGGATCATCCTATCCGCTTGGGAACTGTCCCTGTCTGTCAGTCCGATATACATATCAAATTCGTCCACAGGCAACCCGAGCTGTTGCGCAAAATAGCGATATTCCGAACTGATACGTCTCGGCTCTCCACCCTTCCTGATCACCTGGGTCATCAATCGCTGACTCCCCTCCCTTGATCCCAGGCCGATACGGTGCTTTGCGCCAGAGAGCCATGTAAGAAAACCGCTTTTCATCAGGCTCTGTATATCTAACGCAATATCAAAATTGTGGCTACGCAGCTGCAATCTGAATTGATGAATGCCACGCCAAAGCCCTAACCACTGACGCTGTTTCCATAACCGCTCCCAATCCCCCCTCGGCCAGACAATCACATCGTCTAACTCCGGATGGTGTTCCAGCAAGGACTTGGATTCAGGCTGTACCAGCCAGCTGATGCGCGCTGTTGGATAGCGCAATCGCAAGGCATGAATCAGCGGCGTTGAAAAAACGATATCACCAATCGCGCTCAGGCGAACAATCAAGATCGACGGATTATCTAAATCAGGCAGTTTCACAGCAATCTTTGGAAGGGTGGTAGATCATCAAATTAAAAACTGCCTACTCGTCATTAGAAGGAATGGGTTCTGTCAATCGGCTTATATTAAGTTGCTAATAGTACAAGCTGACAAGTGATTATGTTAGTGTTAGCCGTTATCTCCATGTTTTATCTCATGCCGAAAACTGACAACCCCGAGCTGATCTACCTTGGCCGCAGCAGGCTGCACCGAAATCGCGCCAATCTGATCCAGACCCTACATACGGTAGCCGCCCTGACTGAGATCGGAGTCAAGACCCGTCTCTATCTGCCACCTTGGCACAGTCACATATCCCCGGACCAGCGTCTGGATGATATGGGCATCCCTATCCGCCCCGCTCAGTTGCTCCACCGCCGCTGGCCAACATCACTCTTTCCACGCTTCAATAAAAGGGCGCTTTGTAACGCCAAGGCAGTCTATGTGCGTTCACCCGAGCTGAGTCTGGGCTTGGCCTCACAGGGAATATCCCATCACTTTGAGGTACATACACTGCAATCCATGCGTCAAACAGGTGTACTGACAAAGATCATCGACCACCATCAGCAGGGCATTATCAGATACCTTGTCCCAATCAGTCATAGCGCAGCAACGGCCCTGATTGAAGCAGGCGCCGATGAGCAACGCATTCATATCAGCCCATCCGGTGTCGACTTGAGCGCTTTCAATAGCATCCCTCCCCTCGATATGAAACGACTCTCCCAACCCAGGATCGTCTATCTGGGCAGGGTCAGCCGGGACCGTGGTCTGCAGATCCTGACACATCTGGCAGAATGCGCACTGGGAGAGGTGCTCCTTGTCGGTGATTGCGATGACCAGGTTCCAGATTCCACCTACCTTCAACACCGACCCGCTGTCCCACATCGAGACGTGGCCAATCTCTACGCAGAGAGTGAACTGGTCGTTTTGCCTTATCAATCGGACCTGACCCACGCTGACAGCATCAGTCCAATGAAACTGTTTGAGGCCATGGCTGCGGGCCGACCGATCATCGCCAGCGATATTCCACCGCTCAGAGAGATTTTGCATCATGGTCAGAATGCACTGTTGGCGGACCCCAAAGACCCGGTATCATGGGAAGAGGCGGTAAAACAGCTGATCCATGATCACCAACTCGCACGTAAACTGGCGCTTCAGGCGAAGCAGGATGCCACTGCATTCAGCTGGCCCAATAGAGCATCTGGCATTGCCCGTGCGATCGGTCTGAGTAGCCATTAATAGACGGGGAATACCATAGGGCCTGTTAACACTCATCCAATCGGTCCTGTTGCACCTGAAAAAACGCCAATCAAGGCGCGAGGAGAGAGGTTTGGTGATTCCAAATGAACGAGGAGCAACACTGAGTGGCGTTTTTTCAGGCGCACCCCAAGGGCACTTCCTTCGGGGCGCAACCCGAGGGGCTGGGGCTATTTTCCCGCCCAGCGGCGTTATCATTTGCTCATGTAGAATAACTACACATCGCTCATTCTGCCTTGCTGGACGAAAAAATAGTCCCAGCAGGGCCGATTGGATGAGTGCTAACAGGCCCTAAGATATGTTGGAGAAACTACGGACCAGCTTTGTCCCGACCCGAATCCCCTCAACGAAGATTGAGAAGATCAGTGATTGGATCGGTATCGTCGGCCTCTATCTCTTCTCATTCTTCTCTCTGCTGAGCATAGCGGGCGCTAACCTGGGCCTGGGTTTAATGATTATCGCATTGATCTTGTCAGCTGAGGCTTGGCGCAGATTGTTGCGGCAACCGCTATGGTGGGCCTGCCTCCTGATTATTGGCTATATCGCATTACGCGCTGCCTGGTCAACGGGAGAGATTGCCGCAGAGCAGAAAACCCAAATCAATCAGGCCAGGGATTGGGTGCAGCTGTTTCTTTTTTTCATTCCGGCTTGGTGGCTCAGCCAAGCCCCGAATCGCATACCAACCGCTTTAACCCTCATGTTTGGTGGATTTGGCCTGGGTATCATCACTGCATTGGATGGTGAGATGCTGTCACAAATTCTTCAAGGGGTTCGCTCAGGACTGCACTTTGGCAAACCGATTATCCTGGGCTTTGATTGTGCTGCCGCTATTTTGGGGTTGATCACACTGACGATGTATTGGCTCAATCCTCAGCTTGAACAGAGTCGTGCCACCCTGACAATCCGCTTGGGATTGACCATCCTGGTCATGCTTTTCTTCACCCAGGGTCTCATTATCAGCCAGTCTCGTGGCGTTTGGTTGGCCATCCTTTTTGCCATACCGACAATCTTCCTGACACTGAAATTCGCCAGGAAGACTCGTCATCAGAGCACAATCAAACTTCGCTTGCCCCTGATTGGCATCCTGGCATTGATCGCCCTTATTCTGACAATGAACTGGAGTACCATCTCCCAGCGTGTTCTCAGTGAGCGCCAGGAGTGGAACACAGTCGTCACTGAGGGGCTTGAGCAGGCCCCACTGGGCTCATCGACATACCGCCTGCACCTGTGGCAGTTTGGGCTGAATAAATGGCTGGAGAGGCCCTTTATTGGCTGGGAACCCGGCACAACCCATACCTTGGTTGAAGCGGAAAATGATCGCGCATTGCAGAACTCACCCGGCTCAAGTTTTGACCACCTGCACAACGCGTATCTGGAAGCTGTTTTCCAACTGGGATTAGTCGGTATCTTTCTCATTGCCCTGATCTGCGGTCAGATGTTTTCAAAACTCATGGAAGGATTCCGGCGAAGACGGATCTCGGTCTATTATCTGGCATTTTTGCTGAGTAATTTCGTCCTGATTGCCGTCTACAGCTTTACTGACTTCAGGCATCTTCACTGGAACTGTCGTTTCTATTGGCTGATCATCGCCGGTGTTACCTATGCTTTCGCATTAATGACCTATAATGCTCCTGCTCCCGGGTCACGCAGTGATCAACAGTGAACCATTGTGTCTTTAGGCCTGTTAACAACGATGCGGATAGAGAATGAGTAAGCCAACAGACAGCCAGCCAGACCTGTCGATGCTGGTTTCATTCTCTGGAGAAGGGGGTGTTGAGCGGATGGTGCTCAATTTGGTCAATGCCATTGCAGAGCGTGGCCTGCGAGTCGATTTACTGCTCATCAAGACCCATAGCAAACATCTCCAGGAGATTCACCCGGACGTCAATCTCATCGAGCTGGGCAGTCACCATACAGCAACCAGTCTGCTGCCACTTGCCCGGTACCTGAAACAGACCCATCCACCATGCCTGTTGGTTGCGAAGGACCGGGCTGGCCGCATGGCGGTCATTGCGCGGGCTTTGGCAGGCGCCACACAGACCCGTCTGGTACTGCGACTGGGTACCAATCTCACCGCTGCTCTTGCCCACAAGTCACCCTGGCGAATGCGCTTGCGTCAGCTGCCTATCCGTCTGCTCTATCCGCGGATCGACAGAATCATTGCCGTCTCCGAGGGCGTTAGACAAGACACCCTCGCGGTCTCGGGCATCGACCCTGAACGGGTCACAGTTGTACGCAATCCGGTCATCACACCCCATTTGATGGCATCAGCAACTGCCCCCTCGCCACACCCCTGGCTGGGCAATCCGGACTACCCAGTCATCCTGGGTGTGGGACGTCTCACCCTACAGAAGGATTTCTATTGCCTAGTGCGTGCATTCGCACATCTCCGCTCAACCCGCCAATGCCGGTTGATCATTCTTGGTGAGGGCCGACAACGTGATGACCTCCTCGAATTGAGTCGACAATTGAGTATTGCACAAGATCTGGCACTGCCAGGCTTTACCCCTAATCCCTACGCCTACATGCAATTGGCTGATCTGTTCGTTCTCTCCTCACGGTGGGAAGGCTCTCCCAATGTCTTAACAGAGGCAATGGCCCTTGGTACACCGGTCGTCTCGACGAACTGTCCCAGTGGCCCAAGTGAGATTTTGGATAACGGCAGAGTCAGTCCATTGGTGCCAGTGGGAGACTGGCAAGCACTCGCGAAGGCCATGAAAACGGTGCTCGACAAGGGACCGGATAAAACAATTCTGCGTGAAGCCGTACAAGAATATACTGCGCAGAGAAGTGCCACCCACTACCTCGAAATCATGGGATTATCACCGAGTCACACCGATGCTGCTTTCAATTAAATACAATTTTTTGTTTGTACATATCGCCAAGACCGGCGGCACCAGTGTGCGCGCCGCCCTGCAACCCTTACGCTGGCGCGACCCCTGGTATTACCCAATGGCAATATGCTCCCGCTTCAGTCACCTCAGCGGCCACCGAGTGGGTAGCAAGTTCCCCAGACATTCACGCATTGTCGCAGCCAAGGAGCTACTACCCGAATCATTTTTCAATGACCTTTATAAGTTTGCCATTGTACGAAACCCCTGGGACCTACAGGTCAGCTCATACCACCATATTCGCCGGGAGCGCCCGCACCTGATAGCCCATGTTAGTGACTTCGACCATTTCATTCGCTGGAAACTTGATCCGGAACGGCAATACCAATACCACGTCGATACTTCAATTCAGTCGCAACTTGACTACCTGATTGATCTGCACGGCAATATCGTGGTCGATTTTATTGGTCATTATGAAAGCCTGGCAGAGGATTTCAGGGAGATAGCCCAGCGGATCAAAATGAAAGATCTCTCTTTACCCCACAAACGCAAGGCAACCGATCGGAAGAAGGACTATCGCAGCTACTACTCGGATGAACTGGCATCGATGGTGGGCGACTACTTCCGCAGGGATATTGAGGCACTGGGATATAGCTTCGACCCATAACCCTACCTGATGACCCACCCTGCTCAAATGCTGAAGATTGAATATAGGCGGCCTTATTCGGCCTCGACTGGTGGGGCAGGGCCCCACCCTAACACTTTGGATATCCACTCAAATCTTCGTATTAACCTTTCAGATCTCTTTCGGGACACATCCCTGTAGTTCACATACTGCTGTTCCGAAAGGTAACCGCCAGCCGCTTGTCAGGACAATATTTAGCGCTTATGAACGGACTCTAACCACCATGAGATGCCATCGGCAGACCCATGGCAGCAAGATAACTGGCAACACTGTTTTCAACGGTATAAGCCTCTACCGATGCTGACAGTTCAGTTGCAGGCAACGGATTATCTAATTGTCGCGCCATAGCTTCGGCAAGTCCCGAAACATCGCCAGGTTCCGCTAATAAACCGCCAGGTAGTCCCGCCAACAGTTCTGCAGGACCACTGGGGCAATTTGTAGCAGCAACCGGGGTTCCGGCAGCCAACGCCTCGATAAGGACAACCGGCATCCCCTCCCACAAAGATGAGAGTACGAATAATCCTGCATGCTTCATATACGGGTAAGGATTTTTTACAAAACCAGGAAGACTGACACGATGATCCAGTTTGTGTTGACTGACCTCTTGTTCCAGGCGTTGCCGGGCTCGTCCTTCACCCAGTATCAACAATCGACAATCATAGTTGTTAGACAGTTGTGCAAAAGCACGGATCAGGGTAGTAAAATCCTTACGTCGACAAAGCTCACCCACACCCAGGATGACCCTGGGTTCGCCTGGATTGAACCAGGGATGGTCTATGGGCTGGTTCAGCCGTTCCAGAAAGCTGGGTGTAATTATCGGGCTGGGAACCACAGAAATAAGCTCTCTGGGTAGACCGATGGAAGTTGCAAAATCATCCGCAGCCCCCTTGGAAGGCATCAATATGGCGTCAGCCCTCCGATAGAGATAACGCATAGAATTGCGTTGCACAAAGCGGTCAAATCGCCCCCTGCTGGCCAGATTGAGGCTGACCGTTGTACCACTACGCAGGGCGAGGCGGGCCTTTGTTCCGGTCAATGCGTTTGCCAAAAGGGCCGTCCTGTTGACCCGATCTTTATCGCTCAACAGCACAACGGGGCGATTGTGCCTCAAATAGTCCATGATTTCGGGCAGTGCTGAATAGACATGGTGTGCTTTCAGTTCAATCACACGCAGGTTTGCTGGTCGTTCTTCAGGCAGGTTGGGACCATGATTGTGAATTTTCAGCAGATCCACCGGATAGCCCGCCAAGGCCAAACCCGGCAACAGATTCTGAGCAACGCGATCCACACCACTATGACCCGAGGTGGCCAGAAAACAGGCAATACGCGGTTTACTATTCATGCGCTTCCTGCGGCAGATTCAAACCAAAGGCCGCAAGGTAGCTACGGGCACTCTTCTCAAGTGTGTACTCACTGACTGCCGCACGAAGCAGATCAGGGTCTTGTGGACATTTCAATGTATGCAACATGGCCTCTGCCAGCTGCTCTACATCACCGACAGGCACTAATGGCGCCACCTCACCACCGCGGGTAATCTCAAACGGCCCGGATGGACAATCGGTACTCACTGCAGAGGTACCGAGCGCCAGGGCCTCAGTTAATACATTGGGTGATCCCTCCCAACGTGATGAGAGCACGAAGAGCTTTGCCCATTTCAGATAGACATATGGGTTTTCTACAAAGCCTGCAAGGCGAAAATCATCACCCAACACCAACTCCTGTGCCAGTTTCAACAGGTATTTCTCCTTATTACCCTTCCCCAGAATCATCAGTCGACAATGCTGCTGTTGCCGAACCAAAGCAAAGGCACGCATCAGGGTTGGAAAATCCTTTGCCCGTCCTAATCCCCCTATACCAAGGATCAGTGGCGGTTGATCCGGTCCCAGCCATGGATCTGGAGTGGCAGCCTCTGCCTGTTCATATATTTCAGGTGTTATGGTCGGGTTTTTGATGACATTGATCTTATCTGAAGCAATACCGCTCAGCTGGATGACCTCATCGGCCACCCCCTGAGATACCGCAACAACACCATCAGCCTGAGTAAAGAGTTGTACCAGTTGCCGAGCTTTCAACCAGCGACGAATTGCATGGGTACCGCGTGCTTTCATTCTGGAGATCAATGCTGTACCCGGACGCAGGAAAAAACGGGTTCGCCCTGTATGACTGAGTTTGGCCTTGAGGGCCAGCTGATCATCTATGATCTTCGCTGAAAGCATGATATCCGGATCATTTTGCTCCAGGTAATCGATCAGTTTTGGCAATGCCGCCTTCTGGTTTTTAACTTGAAATGTGATCACCCGGACTTCCGGGGGGAGCAGATGCAAAAAAGGACCATTAGTCCCTTTGACGATAAAGTCTACCTTGACACCGATTGACGCTAATCCCCTTGCAATATTGACCATCATGCGTTCAACACCACCATCACCAAATCGCAGAATGAACAGGCAGACATGGGGAGTGGCGTTGCGGGGCTTGCGCATTTCTCTATGAAATCCAGGTAGTTCGTTTTACTTTCAAGATATTAGAGAATATACGGAACAGAGGGAACTGATTATTCACATAATCTCATAAATTATTCAGGCAGCGTTGACTATATTACATATTTTCAATGTTGCTAACCCGGACGTAGCTTAGGCGTCCCTCTCAATAACAACTGCCAACATACATACTGACAGGGTGAATAGACTATCTCAATAACAGTAAATTGAGCCGCTGCTTTCACGCTATTAACACTGCTAAACAACACATTCAATACAGCACAAGGACAACAGTTTCACAGAAACAATGTGATTTTGTCACACTTCCACCCCCGCTGTTTGCTTTAGAATGGAGTAAAGGGTCAGAGGAAACCATAAATTAGGTTTTCTCTAGCATATGCTTGTCAAACGTTGACCACTTAACAAACAGTAACATGGCTTAACTCAATGACAGGGATCGACCGCGACACACAGATAGATTGAACTAATCCCTTTCGAAGTAAATCGAACAATTGAATATCAAGGAGCATTTTGAAATGTCCGTAGAGAACCGCACAGGAGAGGTGCCGATTCCAGAGAATCTAGATGAGGTGCTGAATAATTTACAACTACTGGCACTGCAAAAGGCCGAAGGATTCGGCTGGAAACTGAAATTCGTACGTAGACCACTCTTTCAGGAAGTGGTGCCTGTCATTTCCAGCCCAACAGGCCGTAAGATCGGCATACTGGAAGAGAATGGTGAGATTAACATGCATCCGGACACAGTCATCAGGCTGTAACGAGGCAGTTTCTTATCTGATTTATATGACTACTCTATTTCACTCATCATACGCTTAGCCTCCAAGCCAACTGTATTCTCCGGATCCAACTCTATCGCCTTTCCGAATGCTTCAATTGCACCCTCTTTCTCACCGGATTGAGCTTGTACAAATCCCAATGTCAGGTAGATCCGTTGAAAGTCTGGTTGCTTAGAAACACCTGTTCGTAAGACTTCGATAGCCCGACTTGACTGACCGATATAGAATAATGAGAGTCCAAGATCATTGTAAGACTCGACATCATCCGGGTTGATCGCCAATGCACGGTTATAAAGCTCTATAGCCTGCTGATAATTCCTCTCTTGAAAATAGTTATCTGCAAGACGCGCGATTAAAGCAGGATCTTCGGTTGCCAGATCATCAGCTGACGGTTGATATTGCATTGAGGGCTGCAAGGTATTGTCAAATGTACTTGCTTTCGGATGCGGAGCAGTAGTGGGTGGCGTAGCCGTGGTCTGCTCCTGATTAACGACCACGCGTGAATCCTGATAATAGCTACGAGTGATTGCGTACACCATTAATCCATAGGTTATTTGAGCAATAACAATAACCACCCAAGTCAAAATACTAAATTTCGGCATATCGATTCGACCATCAGTAGAAAATACAAAGTTTCATTTTCATAATTACCTGAATCAGTAGACTCAGGTGTTAGCTACCAAAATAACATTGCAATAGCTTTTTATATTTAACTTACTAAAAGTAAGCACATAAAATAATTATCACTTCATATTACTGGACAGGTACATAGCAGTAAATGCGGGTGATAAAAAATGTGAGAAGTATCAACTTACATAGAAAGTTTTATTACATGCCTGCATGTGATTAATCCTCTACTCCAGCAAGGCCTGTACTATATCGAGTGGCATCTTTCCCTCTTCAATTTGACTCGGATCGAGCCACGCATGGGGTGGATTATCGATGACATCCAGCCAGGCCAAGGTTTGATCACTCTGCCCACCGATATGCTGAATTAACTTTTTTGCCATTTCGATATCCGGCAATTCTATCAGCTGCTTATCAACTCTATTCATCCATTGATCGATTCGGGCATTACTGAGGCAGCCTCGATCTACCGGGTTATTGATACACCGGTTTTTTACCGGGTTTCGGATATAGTAATCGACCAATGCGGCAATATTGGTCTCCCTTTCACCTTTTGGTGAATCATCTGCACAGGGGCATTCCTTGTTCTTCTCAGTCATATCTATCGGCAGCGGTAACTGAATGAGGTATGCAAAGGGTGACAGATACAAGTTTTCATCAAATTCACACAATTCTTCAGGCACACTGCATCGCAATGCTTCGTCCTGCAGTCGAGACAATCCTGCCTGTACTTGATCCTGGAGCTTTTCCAGGGAATCTATATGCTCGTCCTGCAAAGGTATGAATTTCATTTCACTGTTTAATATTTGAAATTCCTGTCGATGCTTAAATATATACTCAATATCCTCATAGAGCCCGGCATAACGAGACCAAAGATCAGCTAACTGGTCTTGCTCGGAAAGATCGAGCTGTATACTCTTTTCCGGCCAGTTGGAAAGCACTGTATAGGGCATCAATGTAACCCGGTAATAGGCGGGATAATCACTGGCTTCAGTGGTCAAACTATCCAGTTTTTCAATCAAATCACCCTTGGATGCAGGTATCTTATCTTTTCGGCCACCGGTCTGAAAAAAACGCATGTTGACCCTATTACTTGCTATATTGGCTTCGGATGATCCACTGGCACTTGCCTTGACATTGACTCCCCATCCAGAGCCGGAAAACTCAGCTGACGCCTGCTCTTTCTCCTTTCTTGAACTGCTTGTAACTGTAATAACTGAGGTCAAGCGTGCACCGCCATAAAGTGCGGCTACAAATGAGTCACCACAAAGGTTCAAAAAGCCGGTTAAGTCACGCTGCTTTGCAAGGCGAAGCGCGTCCGATGTAAGTCTGATGGAACCTGCATCAGGCAAGGTCTTTCTCGTCTCTGGGTCTTTAATATCGCCACGGCTGCCAGGTAACAAGGGCGTTGCATAGCGGACGCCATTATCGACTGAAACATTTAATACGAAATTCGAACTGAAACTGTTGATCTTTGTGTTTTTAGCAAATTTAGCGCTGCCACTTGCACTATAGGCTATTGTTTTGATCGACGCAGCCGCAGAAATATTCATACTCTGCATCAACTCACGGCTATCCGAGACCTCAGTCATGGTCATGTACTTTGTCTGACCCATATCCTCTTCGATAGAGTATTCGATACAGACATTCGGCTGGGGTATACCCTCCTCAGAATCCCACCCCCAACCCACATCGACACCGGTCTCAGGATAGTTAACCGTGACAGGTTGTGCATGTCTGCGCACAGCCACTTCCATCTCAGATGTCTTGGTGGAACTGTTTGATTGAATTGTTGATTGGCGCTCTTCGCTATCCGACTGACAACCCGAGAATAATATTGTTACCGGGACAACGACTCGCAAGTATTTGGATACAAAGCCAACATCATGTGTTGATACCGTATACGATTCTCTTTTATTCATTATTTTCTGTAGGACACTTTATTCTTAATACGATTAACAAAAGGTCCAGTATAGACCACAAAAAATGTACCTGAATGGTATATAGGCCAAGTGAGTCTTCGATCTCGTGATGTCTTTTAGGCGTCCCAGGCCTAAAAGACACTCGATCTTTGACAACCTATTAGTGCCCCGGACGGTCCTGGTCACTGACACTACGTGATCACATCGCAAGCTCGTGACCACTCCGCCGTCAGTTCCCAAATGACTGGACGCCGTGTTCGGATGCTCGCTTTGCATCCCCTCTGGCGCAAGGCACGACGGGTCTACAGTCTCGCCTCACGCCTACCGGGGACTAACCGCCTCGGCTTTCAGCCTTCCTTGGCGCTCAGCGATGGCCAATGTGGGTTTAATCGCTGGTTGCGCCACTACCCATGAAATTGTTTTGGAACAGAAAATATTGGTTTCATCATCAAGATATTGCGGTTCATAGCTATCCACTACTTCAGTACAGATAACCAACTACTGAACCATCTTTCCGTGAGAGCACTTCAGACATAGCGGCAGACACCGGCTGATTCATGTACCGATGTATAGCAGAGACGTTATTGAAGCCGATAATCAATACACGTCATTACTATTTTTGACGGGTTAGAACAATCGACATCCGCGACTCTCGATCAGTACGTCCCTGTGAACCGATCAGGCTGGTATGATCGTCACTCAATCTAAGCCGGTGTCGGTAACTGAAATCGACCTTGCCGAACACCGGTTCCAGATCAACCAGCATCCCCTCGTAATCGACTAGTCCGGCCCCCCGTTTCCATACCTGCAGGCTTTGATGGTGCGTTTCCTCAACCCAAAGCTGTCCATCCCTTTCCATGACTGTCCAGTAACCTCCATTTGGTAGGTGCCACAAGCCGGTGTATTGGTCGATGCCTGCAGTTGAATCCCACCAATACCAAGCTGTCATACCGACTGCAGTGAGCATCGACACCCCAATCAATGCCACGACCCAGGCCGGTAGAGCATTGAGGCCCTGGTGCTCCACACCAGCCCTTTCAAGGACACGTACCAGACGAGAGATGTCGAAATCCCAACGATCCTCCGACAGTTCTATAGCCTGCAGCCGTGCAAGCCGATGCAAAGACTCTGGCAACTCATCCTCAGTGGGCATTTTCGCGTCTTCAACCAGCACAGGGATGACAGTCAACTCAGCATTCTTCAGTGCTGTTTCTATCTCCCGACGCACATGATCCTCACGATCATCCAGGCGCCGACCCCCATCGGCAGAGTGGGTCTGCAGCCAGCTGTCACCGATCAGCACGATCGCAACCTTTGCCGCAGCAATGGCTTTTTCCAGTACTGCAACGAAATCGGCACCGACATCGATCGACTCGACATCCCTGAACACCAGTGTGCGGTTGAAATATCGTTCGAGATCATCGCAAATACGACCGGCATGTCCGGATGTATCAGACCGGCGATAACTTAGAAAAACAGTGTTAACCACAGCATCTCCCATGTGCTCTAACCAACCAGTCTTTCAATGACAGTATAATCAACTGACTAGATTGCGGTTAATAGCGGGGCTCAGTACCCATCTCGTTTACCATGTCGAGGGATGTTCGCTGGTTAAAGCCGTGAGGAAAGGCAGGTATCGATATCGATCAAAAAACGAAAGCAGGCACCCCCCGTCTAGTTCGTCACCCTCTCTGCCCGCAACTGGGAGATACTCGACTACTGCTGAAGTCGGATCTGGGTATCAATGCCTAGGGTCGGCTATACAGCGATTGTGGCGTTAACAACAACTGACCAGTACGATCAGGTGCTGTAACTTCTAGTACAATCGACCTGACCACAAGAACGGGCAACTCATTCACTTACTGTGTGCTAACGAGCATTCCCGCAGAAAGCCATCCAGAATTTCGACATCGGCTGCAGGTAATCAAGATCTTGCAAGACCATGGAGTGGTCCTACAGGTACTCGGCCCAAGGAAATTGCCTCTATAACGAAGTCAGTCAAACAACAAAAAGAACCAGGAGCCTATCCGAGAATAGAGATCATATGGATACCAGCCCACCTCTACTCACTCAGTTGATAACGCGCCCTGCAATAGGGACAGGTCGCGCTGCCTGTCTTCTCAATGGGTAGATAGACACGGGGATGCAGCCCTGCCAACGCCTCACCGGGTCGTGGGCAGCTCAAGGGCAAGTCATTTCGCGTGACTTTTTGAGGTTCCTGTTTTGGATTGTTGGTCTCAGCCTGTGTCATCGTCGATTCTCCTGATCAGACATACGCCAGCCACTCGGGATGAGATGCCAGGCGTCCATGAACCAGATCAAAATAGCTTTTTTGTAATTTTTCGGTGATCGGGCCACGGCCGCCATTGCCGATAAGACGATTGTCCACTTCTCGAATGGGGGTGACCTCGGCAGCGGTGCCGGTAAAAAAGGCTTCATCCGCAATGTAGACTTCATCCCTGGTAATGCGTTTCTCGACCACTTTGTAGCCCTGCTCTTCAGCAAGCCCGATGACGCTTTTACGGGTGATGCCATCCAGCGCTGATGTCAGGTCCGGAGTGTAAATAACGCCATCCCGCACAATAAAGATATTCTCACCGGAGCCCTCCATGACAAAACCCGAGGCATCCAGCAACAGGGCTTCGTCATAACCGTCGTGCAATGCTTCCTGTAGCGCCATCATCGAGTTCATGTAGTTGCCATTGGCCTTCGCCCGACACATGGTGCTGTTGACATGATGACGGGTGAAGGAGGAGACGCAGATACGGATCCCCTTCTCCATGTTTTCAGCCCCCAGATAGGCACCCCACTCCCAAGCCGCCACCATACAGTGAACTTTGAGGTTGTCAGCCCGGAGCCCCATCCCCTCGGAGCCGTAGAAACACATCGGACGGATGTAGGCAGAGTCAAGATTGTTCTCCCGTACCGCTGCCATCTGCGCCTTATTGAGGGTATCCCTATCATAGGGCATTGGCATATTCAGGATGTGTGCGGAACGGAACAAACGGTCAGTATGCTCCTGCAAGCGAAAGATGGCCGTTCCCTGCTCTGCGTGGTAGGCCCGAACACCCTCGAACACCCCCATGCCGTAGTGCAGTGTATGAGTTAAGACATGGGTCTTTGCTTCGCGCCAGGGGACCATCTCGCCATCAAGCCAGATGACCCCGTCACGGTCTGCCATTGTCGACATCATTGAAACATCTCTCGTTCAGTTTTTTTGTTTTGCATCAGACAGGACCAGATATCCTGCACCAGTGCCCGCTCTTCGGCAAGTTTCTCACACCCCACAAAGGCAGGCAGGTCCTGCAGTGCAGTGCGGTGGTAGGCCGCACGAAGCACTTTGTAAATCCCCATCATCCGCTCTGCCGCAGAATCATTGAGCAGACCGAGCTTCGACAAGGTCTCCAGTAAGCGGATGTTATCTGTCCAGACCACAAGATCGGGATGGTCATGCGCCCATCGGAGGACCGTGTATTGAACCATAAATTCTATATCGACGATACCACCAACGCCCTGCTTGAGATCAAATCGATCCCGATTACTCTTATCCAGACTGGTGCGCATTTTTTCACGCATCTCCACCACTTCCGCTTGCAGTTTATCCGCATCACGCTGTTGACTGACGATCTCATGACGGATGGCTTTGAAACGCATTTCTACCCGCTGATCACCCGCGACCACACGGGCTCGGATCAGGGCCTGGTGTTCCCAGGTCCAGGCACTGTTATTTTGGTAGGTTTCAAAGGTATCGAGAGAGCTGACCATCATCCCGGAATTGCCGTTTGGTCGCAGCCGCATATCAACCTCATAGAGAATTCCTGAGGGTGTACGGGTGGTCATGATATGAATGAAGCGTTGTGCCATTCGGGCATAAAAAACATCCACAGAGACCGGTTTACCACCATCGGTAAAGGCATTCCTGTCCGGACAACCGTGTAGGAAAACCATATCGAGATCAGACCCGAAACCCAACTCTATGCCACCGAGCTTGCCATAGCCAACAACGGCAAAACCGGTCTCGTCATTGATCAATCCTGGGGGACGACCATGGCGGCGAACCATCTCCCGATAGGTAAGTTGGATCACTTGTTCGATAACACTTTCAGCAATCCAGGTGAGGTAGTCGCTGACCACCATCAGAGGTATCTGATCAGCGATATCCGCAGCTGCCACCCGTAACCGGTTACTCTGGGCAAACTGGCGCAGCCGTTCCATCTGGCTCTCCAGATCATCCTCGTCAATGCGTGAAAGTTGATCGGCCAGATCGGTGCAAAGCTGATCACGCTTAAGCGGAGAGTAGAGTCTGCGCGGATCGAGCAGTTCGTCCAACAGGATCGGATGTTGGGTCAACATATTGGCGACCCACGGGCTGACGGCGGTCAGCTTCACCAACTGAGAGAGGACCAGAGGATTCTCTACCAGCAAGGCGACATAGGCGGTACGCTGGACGACCGCCTCGAGCAGACGAATAACCCGTGGCAAGGCAGCATCGGCCCATTCCGATTGACCGACCGCCTCCAGTAACAGTGGCATCAATTGATCGAGTCTTTCCCGTCCTTTGGTACTGAGACGGCGGCAGGCATGGCTACCACGAAGGGTCAGCAACTGTTGCAGCGCCTTCTCCCCCTGACGAAATCCAGCCGTCTCAAGAGTAGCTATCGCCTGCTCATGGTCGAGGCTGTCATGCCAAACGCCGGTCAGAGGCTGACTCTCCTCGTTACTCTCTGTCTGAGGAGCGGCGAAGACCATATCGAAATGTCCCTGGACACGTTTACGGTAGAGCTCCAGGTCAGGGACAAAGTCATCCCAGGTGGCATATCCCATCGATCGGGCCAGCCGCAATCGACCCACTTCATCAGATGGCAGCAGGTGATTCTGCCTGTCTTGCCAAGCCTGGATCCGATTCTCCACCAGTCGCAGGAACCGATAGGCCTCGCTCAGTTCCCGTACCACATATTCCGGCATCAGATCCCGCTCATGCAGGTGTTTTAAGACACGCAGAATAGGACGTATCTGCAATGCCTTGTCGCGACCCCCACGGATCAGCTGGAAGGCCTGACCGATAAATTCGATCTCGCGAATACCACCAGGACCCAACTTGATATTGGCTTCCATCCCTTTCTTATAGAGCTCTTTACTGATCAGCTGCTTCATCTCTCGCAACGAGTCGATCGCACCGAAATCGAGGTAGCGGCGATAGACGAAGGGACGCAGCATGGCCATCAACTCACCACCCGCTGTCTTGTCTCCGGCCACCACTCGCGCCTTAATCATCGCGTAACGTTCCCACTCGCGTCCCTGGGAGCCGTAATAACTCTCCATAGCGGGGAAGCTCATGGCCATCGGACCGACACTGCCGAAGGGGCGCAGGCGTGTATCAACGCGAAATACAAAACCTTCGCCGGTGTGATTATCCAACGCCTGAACCAGGCGTTGGCAGATACGGATAAAAAACTGCTCATTGGTCAGTCGCCGGGATCCATCAGTCTGACCGCTTTCGGGATAGGCAAATATCAGATCGATATCGGATGAGAGATTGAGCTCCCTGGCGCCCAGCTTACCCATCCCAAGCACGACCAGCGACTGGGCCTCCCCCCCCTCATTACGTGGGGTGCCCATCTCTTTACAGCCCCATTCATAAAGCTTAATCAACGCTTGTCCTATGCAGGCATCTGCCAGCGCAGAGAGATCTTCAAGCGTCTCATCCAGGGGCGCCAGACCCGCCAGGTCCCGCCAGATGATGCGCACCATCTGGCAACGTCGGAATCGCCTTAAATGGAGCGAGAGTGAGGGCTCATCCTTCACATCATCCAGCAGTTTTTTCAGCTCTTGCACCATCTCTTCATCGGCGAGGCTCCTGTCAAGTAGTCCCTGCTGATAGAGGTCGTGGAGCAACTCGACATAACGAAGAGAGGTTTGTGCCACATAGTCACTCGCCTCCCAGACTTTCAACAGGTTCTGATGAAAGGTTTCACCTTGTGGTACAAGCAATCCTGCATCAGCCAATTTTTCACGCCACTGCTGATACTGCTCTTCTGTCACTTGTTGCAGATTCACTTATGCTCTCACATCAGGATACTAAAAAAAATTTCTGTACATTGAATTGACTAAACTGTGATTTTTTCGTTAAACCTGGAATCCGCAGCTGAATATGGATTTTTCACAAATTCATGTAGCGTTCCGGAACTCACCCACTCGTGCCAATACAAATCGTCACAGATGCTACTCTACTAACCTAATCAAAGCATCTAAACATAACAGTCACTCGTATCATTTCAAGACAGTAACCACATTCATTAAACAGGTATAAAAAATGGACTGGCTGAGTTTTTTTCGATGCAGAGTGCGGCACTGCTCTCTGCACTGTTTATCTTTTTGATTGGACTGGGTGTGCTGCTGGTCATCACCCTGTTCATTCTCGATATCTCGCAAACCAAGGATGCCATACGCCATAATTTTCCAGTCATCGGCCGCTTTCGCTATCTGTTTAGCCGCCTTGGCGAGTTTTTCCGACAATATTTCTTTGCCATGGATAGAGAGGAGATGCCATTCAACCGGGCAGAGCGGGATTGGGTCTACCACTCGGCTGCCGGGATCGATAACACCATTGCCTTCGGTTCAACCAAACCGCTGAATACGCCAGGTACAGTATTGTTTGTGAACACCCCCTTTCCCACCTTGGATGAAGACGCCTACCGCACCCCCCCATTAGTGATCGGCCCAGGCTGTCGTGAACCCTATATGACAAGCTCGCTGATTCATATCTCTGGCATGAGTTTCGGCGCTATCTCAATTCCCGCCGTGCGCGCCTTATCGCACGGGGCCAAGCAATCTAATTGCTGGCTGAATACCGGAGAAGGAGGCCTTTCACCCTACCATCTTGAAGGCAGCTGTGATCTGGTTTTTCAGATCGGTACAGCCAAGTACGGTATACGCAATTCAGACGGCAGCCTCAGTGAAGCGAAGCTGAGAGAGATTGCTGCCATTCCCCAGGTGAAGCTGTTCGAAATAAAGCTGAGCCAAGGCGCCAAACCGGGAAAAGGCGGCATCCTGCCGGGAGCAAAAGTGACCGAAGAGATTGCCACCATACGGGGTATCACAGCAGGTAAAGACTCTGTATCACCTAATCGCCATCCGGAAATATCGAACTTCACAGAACTGTTGAGTTTTATCAATCGTATACGTGACATCTCGGGTAAACCGGTGGGGTTCAAAATCGCAGTCGGCACCCATACCTGGCTGGAGGAGATGTGCGATATGATCCATCAATGTGGCACCGCATGCGCGCCGGATTTCATTGCCATCGATGGCGGTGACGGTGGCACAGGTGCAGCTCCGATGCCGTTGATGGACAGTGTGGGACTTCCCATCAAGGCTGCACTGCCTAAAGTCGTGGATATTCTGCAGCGACATGGACTGCGCAATCGTATCAAGGTAATTGCCTCCGGCAAGCTGATCACCCCTTCTGAGACAGCCTGGGCCTTTTGTGTCGGCGCTGATTTTGTCACCTCCGCCCGTGGGTTCATGCTTGCCATGGGCTGTATCCAGGCACTGAAATGCAACAAGAATACTTGCCCTACCGGCATCACCACTCATAACAAACGCCTGCAACAGGGGCTTGACCCACAACAGAAGGCTGTACAGATTAAGAACTTCGTTGACAAGATCCATTACGGCAGCAGACTGATTGCACACTCCTGCGGGGTACCCCATCCACGCGCTCTACGCCGCCGCCATTGCCAGATTATCCAGGCAAATACTCAACCCATCTCTTTGGATCAACTCTACCCATCTCAAGAGACACTCCCCGAATACCGACTTGCCGTTGAACAGGAATCTGCGCAAGAGTCATCATCCTAAAAAGAGCATACAACACCAAAGCCTCAGACTGGTTTGCCGAGGCTTTGAAAATGGAGGGTATGGAGAGAGCCACTGACATGACTATTAACCCGCTGATCATGCTCTCAATGATACAGCGGGTATAGTTAAACAGTTCTAGCACTCCTTCAATGTGATATTGGGGGAGTACTAGGACTTGTGAACACTAATTAATCTTGTTTTGAATCGTTTGCATCATCCGAACGATCTCTTCGGACATTGGACCGACTCGTTGATACTCTTTCTCGGCAGCCTGCATGTCGCCTCGATGCTTAAGATCAACAATTTTCTTTATCAATTCATGCAACTCCCTGTGCGGTTTATCGATCTGGCTCATTTCACTGATATGGGATAGCTCTTTTCGGCCGACATCCTCATACCATTTACCAAACCCACAGGCTTTGTGGTTGAAGGCCACCCGTTCATCCAACGAACCCTTGCCATCAAGGAATCCCCGGAGTTTTGTTTTCCAGCTCAGATGTGCCGCCATCGCCTGTTGCAATTGGTTGGCATGGGCATCCCCAGTATTGAACTGCTCCAGAAGTTTACCTAGCTGGTCGACCTCAGTTGACATCGCTTCACTGGCTTCGTAGCTCTTGGCTGAGTCTTGGGATGTCTCTTCCGCCACATGGGTGATTTCGACGATGTTTCGGTTAATATCCTCAGCCACCGCACTCTGCTCCTCGGCTGCCGTGGCGATTTGTGAACTCATCTGCGAGATGGTGTCGATGACCCGGGTTATCTCACCAAGGGCCTCATGGGCGCGACCGGCCTGATCGACGCTCTCTGCAGCCTGCTCTTGACTGGTCTTCATCACTGTGACCGTCTGTCTAACGCCCGTCTGCAGGCTCTCGATCATCTCCTGAATCTCTTCAGTGGAGTCCTGGGTGCGTTTGGCCAGGGTTCTGACCTCATCAGCCACCACAGCAAAGCCTCGTCCCTGCTCACCGGCCCGTGCCGCCTCGATGGCCGCGTTCAAGGCCAGCAGGTTGGTCTGATCAGCAATCCCACGTATCACATCCAGCACCGAGCCGATCCGCTCACTATCCTGCTCCACATGCTGTACTGTCTCTACCGCTTTACCCACTTCGCCGGCCAGACTATCGATACTGCGGGTGACGGCATTTACAACATCGCGTCCACTATTGGCCTGCAGATCGGCCTGCCTCGCCGCTTCTGCTGTCTGGGTGGTGTTCTGCGCCACTTCGTGGACCGTCGCAGACATCTCTGTCATCGCAGTCGCCACCTGAGTCGTCTGCTCATGCTGTTTGTTGATGCCGTCCCTGGTGTGTTCCGCCAGGTTAGCAAAATCACCAATCTTGATGCTTAGATTGCCGGTAGCCCTGGAGACCTTTTTAATCATCCCCTCGGTCTTATCGGCAAAACGGTTATAACCCCGTGAAACAAGTGAGTCTTCGATCTCGTGATGTCTTTTAGGCGTCCCAGGCCTAAAAGACACTCGATCTTTGACAACCTATTAGTGCCCCGGACGGTCCTGGTCACTGACACTACGTGATCACATCGCAAGCTCGTGACCACTCCGCCGTCAGTTCCCAAATGACTGGACGCCGTGTTCGGATGCTCGCTTTGCATCCCCTCTGGCGCAAGGCACGACGGGTCTACAGTCTCGCCTCACGCCTACCGGGGACTAACCGCCTCGGCTTTCAGCCTTCCTTGGCGCTCAGCGGACGCGTAACCTCATCCGATCCAGATTCATCCATGCGCACAGTAAGATCGCCTTCTGCAGAGGCTATACCCTCCATAGCCTTGGCCGCGTCACAGATCGGTTGCACCACCCCGCGACTGATCAGCCACACCATTACACCAATAACCAACACCGAAAGCAGACCTAATCCTGTCACCAACAGCAATAGATTCGAGATCGCAGTGGCAAATGCAGAACGATCCTTAGCCACGACGAGTACACCGATGGGTTCCCCGGAGTAATTCTCCACGGGGGCCGCATAGAAAGAGACAGGCATATCGCCTAACTGACCTTTTTCATAAAGGTGGTCACCTTTAGCAATGCCCTTCAACCTATCCATAGTGACCAGGTTATTACCTTCCATGGTCGTTGCGAAACGGTCCATTTTGCCGTCACGATCGATATAGAGTTCCAGCTCTATCTCGTGTTGTTTAGCCATTTCATTGAAGAATGACTGTCCGAACGACATGCCAAACTCAACGGTACCCACATGCTTGCCAGCATGATTGACCGGCACCAGCCCACGCACGCCAAGACCGGCAACACCCACTTCCAAGCCTTGAATAGCACGTTTATTGCGGTTCCCTTCCACAACCGTCAGGCGAAATGAAGAGAGGTCGTCACCGAACTTGGCGGGTTTATGGACCCTGAGGAATGAGGTGGCTGGAGGTTCGTGGAACTGGAACTGACGTACCCCGTACTCTTTTTTCAAGGCCTGAAATCCTGGCACGAACAGTGATTCAAGCGCCTCCCGATCACGCTCTGCAAAATGTTTCTGGATATCCGGAATCCCCGCAACCAAAGCACTCATCGCCCTGGCAAGACGCCCCTCTGATTCAACGCCATTCACTACAATCTCAAATATCTCCCCCATTTCACTCTCTTCTGCTGTCTGCAGAATGCCACCCATGTAATTGAAGGTGGTAGAAAGGGTGATCGCAAGTACGATAAAAATTGCCAAAACTGTTGCTATGACAAAGCGTAGAGAGATGCCGATATTCCTGAACATGATTCTTTCCCCGATAGCGAGACGACTCCCTCCGTCTGGAAAATACTCTAACCACTCAACGTAACGGCAATATCAGCAAAAAATTAACCTCTAAAATGTAAAAAACCCCGTGCCTGATTAGGCACGGGGTTTCATGGGAAGAACGAAGACGAATGGCAGTTGTTACATCATTCCGCCCATACCACCCATACCGCCCATACCGCCCATATCACCCATTGGCGGTGCAGCAGCATCATCATGCGGCTCCTCTGCCACCATGCACTCAGTGGTGATCATCAGACCTGCCACGGAAGAGGCATTCTGGAGTGCATAGCGGGTTACCTTGGTAGGGTCCAGGATACCCATCTCCATCATATCGCCATACTCATCATTGCTTGCGTTGAAGCCATAGTTGCCTTCACCGTCACGCACCTTGTCGAGTACCACAGAGGCCTCACCACCGGCATTGGCGACAATCTGACGCAGCGGCTCTTCCATCGAACGCCGAGCAATGGCAATGCCCACATCCTGATCGTGATTCTCACCGGTCAACTTATCGATAGCCTGCAGCGCACGCACCAGAGCAACGCCACCACCGGGGACAATGCCCTCTTCAACCGCAGCACGGGTTGCGTGCAAGGCATCTTCCACTCGCGCCTTCTTCTCTTTCATCTCGACCTCGGTTGCAGCACCGACCTTGATCACGGCCACACCACCCGCCAGCTTGGCGACGCGCTCCTGCAGCTTCTCACGATCATAGTCAGAGGAAGTCTCCTCAATCTGTGCACGAACCTGTTCAACACGGGCCTTGATATCACCCTCAACACCGGCACCGTCAATAATGGTCGTCTCTTCTTTAGTAATGGTCACCTTCTTGGCACTACCTAGATCATCCAGAGTCGCCTTCTCAAGTGACAGACCGACCTCTTCAGAGATAACGGTACCACCGGTGAGGATAGCGATATCCTGCAACATCGCCTTACGACGATCACCAAAGCCTGGGGCCTTGACTGCGGTAACCTTGACGATACCGCGCAGATTATTGACCACCAAGGTAGCCAGCGCTTCGCCTTCCACATCTTCGGCAATGATCAGCAAGGGTTTGCCAGCCTTGGCCACACCTTCCAGCACCGGTAGCAGATCACGGATATTTGAGATCTTTTTATCGTGCAGCAGGATGTAGGGGGCTTCCAGTTCGGCAGACTGACTCTGCTGATTGGTGATGAAATAGGGAGAGAGATAACCGCGATCGAACTGCATACCTTCAACCACATCCAGTTCATTCTGCAGGGCAGTACCCTCTTCGACTGTAATGACACCCTCTTTTCCGACCTTCTGCATCGCCTTGGCAATGATGTCACCAATATTGGTATCAGAATTAGCAGATATTGAACCGACTTGAGCGATCTCCTTCTCATCGGAGCAGGGACGGGAGACACCTTTCAGCTCTTCCACAGCAGCAATCACTGCCTTGTCAATACCACGCTTGAGATCCATCGGGTTCATGCCGGCAGCGACGGCCTTCAGGCCTTCGCGCACCATGGCCTGAGCCAGCACAGTAGCAGTGGTGGTACCGTCACCGGCAACATTAGAGGTCTGCGAGGAGACCTCTTTCACCATCTGCGCACCCATATTTTCGAATTTGTCGGAGAGTTCGATCTCCTTCGCTACGGAGACACCGTCTTTGGTCACTGTGGGTGCACCAAAGCTCTTCTCCAGCACTACGTTGCGGCCCTTGGGACCAAGGGTTACCTTAACAGCGTTGGCCAGGACATTGACGCCCCTCATCATACGTTGACGGGCATCATCACCAAATTGTACTTCTTTTGCACTCATGTCTTAATTCCTTGGGTAAATGTTGAGAATCTTCACCAGGCATAGCCTGTGACTGGTTGTGATTACAATGTGCGGGGTTAACCCTCGATCACACCCATGATGTCTTCTTCACGCATGACGAGAACTTCATCACCACCCAACTTCACTTCAGTACCGGAGTATTTACCGAACAACACTTTGTCTCCGACCTTGACTTCCAGCGGACGGGCCTCACCACTATCGGTAACCTTACCGTTGCCGACAGCCAGCACCTCACCCAGAATAGGCTTTTCGGTCGCAGCATCGGGGAGCACAATGCCGCCAGGACTGGTGCGCTCTTCTTCCATACGACGAACGATCACGCGATCGTGCAGCGGACGAATATTCATCGACTGATTCTCCTCAATATTGGTTTTAGTAAAAAAATCTATGTTTGGTTCTCACCGGGCGAGGCTGTTAGCACTCACCTGAACTGAGTGCTAATAATAGAGCGAAAAACCGGTTAGTCAAGGTTATCCACAGAGATTTTTATCGACGAAAAAGAGAGGCCATATCAGCAAACTGCACGCAATCTGTGTGATAATGAGCTATTAATCAACAACTCACTAGCAAAAGAGGCCAAACATGAGGCAAGCCAAACAGGGTGATACCGTCCGACTTCACTACACCGGCACACTGGACGATGGAACCCAGTTTGATTCATCCGCAGATCGTGATCCCATTGAATTCACCCTCGGTGAAAAGGCAGTAATCCCGGGATTTGAAACCGGTGTGGAGGGTATGCAGGTGGGTGACCAGAAGACAATCAATATCCCAGCCGATGAAGCTTATGGCCAACACAATGATGCCCTGGTCGAACAGGTTCCCCTGGAGAGCTTCCCTGACGACCTGGAACTCCATGTGGGCATGCATCTACAGGCACAAGGCCCTGATGGAGAGCACTTCAATGTGGTTGTTACCGCACTCTCAGACGCAGTTGCGACTATCGACGGTAATCACCCACTGGCAGGGGAGGCACTTAATTTCGACCTTGAACTGGTCGAAATAGTCTAATCTTATAGATCTCCACGCTTTCGCTGAATCATTAAATTAACTAAAACCACCAAGACCGGGAGGCATCCATGGCTGAAGCCAAAAAAGCAAAAATCACAAAAAAGCCGAAAAAGCCCAAAAAGATCAATAGTAAAGTTTATGAAAAAGAGCTGTTTAATCTGCAACTAGAACTGGTCAAGCTGCAGGAGTGGATTAAGCACAAAGGGCTTAAAGTGGTTGTTCTTTTTGAAGGTCGCGACGCTGCTGGCAAGGGTGGCGTCATCAAACGTATCAATCAGCACCTCAATCCTCGCATCTGTCGCGTCGTTGCCCTGCCGGCACCAACAGAAAGGGAGCAATCCCAGTGGTATTTCCAACGCTATGTGCCTCATCTGCCCGCAACTGGCGAAATGGTGCTCTTGGATCGTAGTTGGTACAACCGTGCCGGGGTGGAGAAAGTCATGGGCTTCTGCACCGATGAGGAGTATCAGGAATTTATGCGCTCATGTCCTGAGTTCGAGCGTATGCTGGTACGATCGGGCATCATCCTGATCAAATACTGGTTCTCCGTCTCAGACGAAGAGCAGGAGCGCCGTTTCCAGAGCAGGCTGGAAGAGCCCCACAAACGCTGGAAACTGAGTCCGATGGATCTGGAATCACGCTCACGCTGGATGGAGTACTCGAAGGCCAAGGATGAAATGTTCGCTCATACAGACATCAAGCAGGCCCCTTGGTATGTGGTGCACTCCGACATTAAAAAACATGCACGGCTTAACTGTATTGCACACCTACTGAGTATGATCCCCTACAAGGATCTAACCCCTGAACCGATTGAGCTGCCCCATCGAGCTGCGGATATCGGGTATGTTCGGCCACCCATCACTGACCAGACATTCATACCTGAAATCTACCCTTAGGAGTCTGTCGGACTTAGGTGTTCGTAGCGAGGGAAAGCTATTTTGAGTCAGCTTTTTCGATTAAATGAGGCGAATAGTGAGCCTATTTAACGAATTTAATCGGGAAATCTGGCCAAAATGGCTTTTCCGCAGTAGATTCATCCTAAGTCTGACAGGCTCCTGTCAGCCTTTATCCAGAAACTGACAACTGTTGAATCCCGCGTCATCCCGGCCTTCGCCGGGATGACGTGCATTACTCTATATCTGGACGGGGCCATTAGCCTCTATCTTTCTCATCCTCACGTTGGAATTCACCTTCGATAACACGGGTCTCATTCTTCTGAGGCTGCTCTGAATTCTGCTGCGCCGGCCTCATGATGCCCCCATTCTGTAAACCTGCAGCCAGTAACCAGCGTCTAAATGGTGGTACCAGAAAAATAAAGCCCACTACATCGGTTATAAAGCCGGGCAACAACAATAGGAGGCCACAAATCAGTAAAACCGCCCCCTCCATCATGTCAAAGGCAGGCACCTCACTGCGATCCATTGCCTCACGTACCCTGGAGAAGGTGGCAAAACCTTGGGAACGGACCATCCAGCCTCCAAGAACGGCAGTAAACAGGGTCAGAAAAACGGTCTGTAAGACACCGATCTGTGAACCCACTTTAATTAAAAAATAGAGCTCCACCAGGGGGATACCGACAAACAACAGCAAAAAAATGAGTAAAGGATTCATCTCGGAAGCTTACGCTGCACAATACATGTGTACAAGATTAGGGTCTGTTACCGTCCCTACTGTATCCACATCAATGCATTCACTACTGCCTGATTCCGTGGATTCAGATAGTAGCAAAGCGATTGAAATTCATGAACAATCATGTTCATATCAAGGGTTGACGATTTGCGAATGATTGACCGCGCTCATGTCACGTCACCACTCAACTTGAATTTATTTAAAGGGAAAGGGATGAAAATGACATATCTGACTGATAAACACAGAACCCCAGGGTTCACTCTACTTGCCGGCGTCCTGGCTGCCGCAGTGATCGGCCTGAGTGGCTGTGATGCTACTATGCCTAAAATGGGTGCCTCCAAGGGGAATACCGTTACCGGAGCAGCTGGAGGCGAAACCGCTGAAAATGCCAACAGTGCACTCGAGTCTTGCGATGAAACCCTTGGCACGTTGGCGGTTGTCGAGGACCAGTCAGCTCCTTGGTGGGCTACCTACAGACACCGCTACCCAACGCTCGGTACGACTGTCCCAGTACTTCGTATGATGATCCAGCAATCCAACTGCTTCGTCGTTGTGGAGCGTGGCAGGGCCATGAACAACATGATGCAGGAACGGGCTCTGATGAATTCCGGCGAGATGCGTCAAGGCAGCAATTTTGGCAAGGGCCAGATGGTGGCGGCTGACTACACCATGAACCCAAGTATCCAGTTCTCAGCGAAAGGCACCGGTGGTGTTAAAGGAATCGTTGGCGGACTGTTCGGGTCCGTAGCAGGCGCACTGGCAGGTGGCTTGAAATCCAATGAGGCAGCCACTACCCTGCTGTTGGTTGACAATCGCTCAGGTGTCCAAATCTCAGCAGCTGTCGGTAATGCCAAAAACTTTGACTACAATCTCTTCGGCGGCCTGTTCGGTGGTGGTGCATTTGGTGGTGCCGGCGCTTTCAGCAATACGCCTGAAGGCAAGGTCGTGACAGCCGCTTTTGCCGACTCCTATAATCAGATGGTAGGTGCTTTGAGAAACTACAAGGCCCAATCCGTCAAGGGCGGCCTGGGTAAGGGCGGACGCCTGAAAGTCGGTCAGTAGCCTGACCGCTCAAACCGACCTGTATTGTGCTAAAAAGGCGGCCGGATCACCGGTCGCCTTTTTTTAGGCCATATCCCCAACCGGCAATCTTTGCCAGCTGAATACGGATAGTGTATTTTCCGCCAATGTCGACACCACTCCTCTTGATCCTCTGCACCGTACCTGACCGGGAGACAGCACTCGCTCTCTCCAAGACACTGGTAGAAAAGGGCCTGGCAGCCTGCGTCAATGTCACGACACCGGTCACATCGATCTACCAATGGCAAGGGCAACTGGAGCAATCCGAAGAGATCCTGCTGCTGATCAAGACAACTAAAAAACAGTATCAGAATGTGGAGTCGGTACTCCGGACAGAACATCCCTATGAACTTCCAGAAATCATCGCAGTCCCTGTAGAGCAGGGGCTGAATGGCTACCTCAACTGGGTGGAGAGATGCACAAATACAAAAGCTTGATAATAATATTATTGATTCTGGTAGGGCTCACTTGCCAAACCCAGGCTGCCTGGAACGAAGAAGAACTGTTGATGCCGGACCAGGCCTTCCAGATCTCCGGTCGCACAGACGGCAGTGACAAACTAATTATCGAATGGCGGATTGCGGACGGATACTATATGTATCGGGACAAGATCCATTTCGATAGTGACGCTATCGGCATCGAAATGGGCCAGCCAGCTCTATCAGAAGCCAAAATCAAGCATGATGAGTTCTTCGGTGATGTGGCCGTATACCGTCACACAGCGAATGTTGAAATTCCGATACGACGCATGCAGGGATCCCAGGAAACCCTTCTGCTCAAGGCCCGTTCACAAGGCTGCGCAGACCAGGGGATCTGTTTCCCACCGCACACCCAGGAGATCCGCCTGGCACTGCAACCTATGCAGGAGACCATCCAATCCCAAGCGATTGCAGAGCCCAAGCTTGTCATTAACGACACAGGGATCAACCCGCTCTTTGACAACGCAGAAGAAGACGAGTTACTTGACCCAGAGGAAGCCTATAGGCTCTCCGCCACCGTAGAGGATGGCACTCATCTCCGCCTCTACTGGAGCATTGCCGAAGGTACCTACCTCTATCATGATAAGATCCAACTCACTTTGCCCGAGGCTCAAGATGTTGCCATTGGTGCAATTGAACTGCCTGAGCCTGAGATCAAGCAAGACTCAATTCGACCAGACGGAACCATCGGTGATGTTGCCGTCTACCACAATGAGATCGACCTCTCCGTACCGCTAGTACGTAGTTCAACCGATGCCCAGGAGATCACCTTAGAAGCAAGGTTTCAAGGCTGTGCAGAGATCGGGGTCTGTTACCCACCGATAACCAAGCAGTACACACTCTCCCTACCAGGCATCTCCCAGGTGGAAGCCGGGGAGCTCCCAGCCACGCCTAACAACCCAACCAGCACAGCACCTGACGAACCCGTTTCTGAACTGGACGAGATTGCCAACACCCTCAAGGGTGGTTCCACTTTTATCATTCTCAGTGTCTTTTTTCTGCTGGGTCTCGGCCTGGCCTTCACCCCATGCATATTTCCAATGATCCCCATCCTCTCCGGCATCATCGCTGGCCACGGGGATAAGATCACAACCCAAAAGGCTTTTATCCTATCGCTCGTCTACGTTTTGGCGATGGCGGTTACCTATACCATTGCCGGGGTTCTTGCCGGACTGTTCGGTGAGAACCTGCAAGCCTATTTCCAGAACCCCTGGATACTGAGCAGTTTTGCACTGGTTTTTGTCTTACTGGCCCTGTCTATGTTTGGTTTTTATGACCTTCAACTCCCCAGCAGCCTGCAAAGCAAACTCACCGATGTCAGTAATAAACAGCAAGGGGGATCTCTAACCGGCGTAGCCATTATGGGCTTTCTCTCCGCCTTGATTGTCGGCCCTTGCGTTGCACCACCACTGGCCGGGGCATTGATCTATATAGGCCAAACCGGCGATGCCCTGCTGGGTGGTATGGCCCTGTTTGCACTCAGTATGGGTATGGGTACTCCTGTAATCGCCATCGGTACCTCTGCAGGTAAACTACTACCGCGAGCAGGTAGCTGGATGGATGCTGTCAAAGCGGTATTCGGTGTCGCCCTATTGGGTGTAGCCATCATTATGCTTGAGCGGATAATTCCAGCTGATGTGGCATTGTTGATGTGGGGCATCCTACTGATTGTCTCCGCTATCTATATGGGGGCATTACGTCACCTTGAAATAGAAGCAAGCGGCTGGCAAAAACTGTGGAAAGGACTCGGCTTCGTATTCCTGGTCTACGGCACCCTGATGTTGGTTGGCGCCGCATCCGGCAGCAAAGACACCCTACAACCATTGAGAGGTATTGCTATCGCAGGTAACTCCGGCGGCCACCAGGAGTTACAATTCAAGCGCATCAAAAGCGTCGATGATCTGCAACGGGAAGTTGCCACTGCCAGCAGTCAGGGCAAATCTGTCATGCTGGACTTCTACGCCGACTGGTGCGTCTCGTGCAAAGAGATGGAAAAGTACACCTTTTCCGACCCACAAGTGATCGCCTCTCTCTCAGACACACAACTGCTACAGGCTGACGTCACAGCGAATGATAAGACGGACCAGGCGCTGTTGCAGAAACATTTCGGACTCCCTGGGCCACCTGCCATCATTTTTTACGGCCGTGACGGCAATGAACGCAAACGGTTTCGCCTGGTAGGCTTTAAAGCAGCCAACGAATTTGCCGCACATGTAAAAAGGGCCATCCAGTAGGCCCGGAATACAGAGCACATAAGGCACCCGTATGGCGCCAAACAGCCAATAAAAGGGATTTTATGACGAGATAGCTACTGAAAAGTTGCAACGATCTTGGCAAGTACTGCATTGAAACTGGACAAAACCGCGCTTATCTTGCAGAATCTAACGACTCTTTGTTCAGCCCCCCTCCATGTCCTCAAAATCGACGACATCAGTGCATAGACGGGGGCTTGTTCATTTGTCCACTGCCTTGGAAATATCAAAAAATGGCAACCATCCTGGTACTTAATGGCCCGAATCTGAATCTGCTCGGCACCCGAGAGCCCAAGCATTACGGCCAGGACACGCTAGAAACCATCGGTCAACGACTTGTAACCCAAGGTCAAGAACTGGGATATGAGATCGATTTCCGCCAAAGCAACGCGGAACATGAACTGCTCTCGTGGGTACATGAGGCAAACCACTCGGACGTCTCATTCATTATTATCAATCCTGCAGCCTTCACCCACACCAGCGTTGCCCTGCGGGATGCCCTACTCGGCACCGGCATACCCTACATCGAAGTCCATCTCTCCAATGTGCATGCTAGAGAGGAGTTTCGAAAACACTCCTTCTTTTCCGATAAAGCCGAAGGTGTCATTACCGGCTTGGGTGCACAGGGATATGAACTCGCCTTGCAAGCCGTCGCCGCGCGGCTCAACAAATAAATACTCAGAGATTGAACAACATGGATATTCGCAAAGTAAAAAAATTGATTGAATTGCTGGAGGAGTCTGACGTCGCGGAGATTGAGATCCACGAAGGTGAAGAGTCGGTAAGGATCAGCCGTAATAGCTCAATGCCCGTCACCATGGCTATGCCCAATATGGCGCAACAGGCAGCAATGATGCCGGCTGCTGCACCTGCCGCCGCTCCTACCGCCGCACCGGAGCCCCAAGCAGCCGATGAGATTGAGGGTCATGTGGTGAAATCACCCATGGTGGGTACCTTCTATCGGTCACCCTCTCCAGGCAGCAAATCATTTGTGGAAGAGGGCCAGCAAGTCGCCGCTGGTGACACCCTCTGCATCATCGAAGCGATGAAGATCCTCAATCAGATAGAATCCGACAAGGCCGGCACAGTAAAGAAAGTACTCGTAGAAAATGGCCAGCCTGTTGAATACAACGAACCCCTCTTCATCATTGATTGAGTGAAACCATGATAGACAAGATTGTAATCGCCAATCGTGGTGAGATCGCACTGCGCATTCAACGTGCCTGTAAAGAACTCGGTATTAAAACTGTTGCCGTCCACTCTGAAGCTGATCGCGACCTGAAACATGTACTGCTTGCCGACGAGTCGGTATGCATTGGCCCCGCACCTTCAAGTGAGAGTTATCTCAATGTACCGGCCATCATCAGTGCCGCTGAAGTCACCGACTCGGTTGCTATCCACCCCGGATATGGGTTTCTCTCAGAGAATGCAGACTTTGCTGAGCGAGTAGAAAATAGTGGCTTCATCTTTATTGGCCCCAGTGCAGATACGATTCGCATAATGGGTGACAAAGTGGCTGCTATTGAAGCCATGCGCAAAGCCAATGTCCCCACAGTACCGGGATCAAATGGACCACTCGACGGTAATGCGAAACGCACCAAAGAGTTCGGCAATGAGATCGGTTATCCGGTAATTATAAAGGCTGCTGGCGGCGGCGGTGGTAGGGGTATGCGGGTCGTACATACAGAAGCCACGCTGCTGAATGCAGTGGCGATGACAAAAGCCGAAGCTGAAGCTGCCTTTGGTAACGGCACTGTCTATATGGAGAAATTCCTCGCGAATCCACGCCATGTAGAGTTTCAGGTTCTTTCCGATACCCACGGCAATGCCATCCACCTTGGTGAACGTGACTGTTCAATGCAACGTCGCCATCAAAAAGTGGTGGAAGAGGCGCCCGCTCCAGGCATTACCGATAAACAGCGCAGCGATGTCGGTGAACGATGTGCCGAGGCCTGCCGACAGATTGGATATCGAGGAGCCGGCACCTTCGAATTCCTGTATGAGAATGGGGAGTTCTACTTCATCGAAATGAATACCCGGGTACAAGTAGAGCATCCGGTCACCGAGATGATTACCGGCGTCGACATCGTCAAAGAGCAGATTCTCATTGCTGCAGGGGAGCCCTTAAGCTACCAACAACATCAGATCAAACTGCAGGGCCATGCTGTCGAATGTCGAATCAATGCAGAAGATCCTGAGAAATTTCTACCCAGTCCCGGCACCATCACCCAACTCCACACCCCGGGTGGGCCAGGTATCCGTGTCGACACCCACATCTACAACGGCTATAGAGTCCCCCCCTATTACGACTCCATGATCGGCAAACTGATCGCCCATGGTGAGACCCGCGATTCAGCCATTGCCCGGATGCGAATTGCCTTGCAGGAGATGGTGATCAGCGGCATCAAGACAAACATCCCGCTGCATCTCGACATCATGCGTGATAGTGCCTTCAAAGCAGGTGGTGCAAACATCCACTACTTGGAGAAGAAGCTGGGACTTTAATAGCATTTTGAATTGTAAATTAATACGCGCTTCGTGCGCACATAACTCATTCAAAATTATTCATGGCTTGGCTACAACTCTCCATCGATAGCAGCGAAACTGAAGCTCCCTTGCTGGAGCTGGTGTTTGAAAACCTCGGTGCACTCTCAGTAACTCTGGGTGATGCTGGCAACCAGCCTCTCCTGGAAATTCCACCTGAATCGGAGCAGCTGTGGGAACACACACGGGTGACTGCCCTGTTCGAAGGGCATCAGGACCCGCTGACACTGCGCAGCGCCCTTGCTGCAGCCCTTGATGAACGTCTCATACAAAGATTACATTGGGAACGCATTGAAGACCGGATTTGGGAACGTGTCTGGCTGGAACATTTCAAACCCATGTCTTTTGGCCGTCGACTATGGGTCTGTCCTGAGGGTGAATCTATTGATCAAGCGGATGAGGATGCTGCGGTCATTCAACTCGATCCGGGATTGGCCTTTGGTACTGGCACCCATCCCACTACTGCACTCTGCCTGGAATGGCTCGATGCTCAGGATCTACAGGGAAAAACGCTCATCGACTATGGTTGTGGCTCCGGCATTCTTGCCATTGCCGCCCTGAAACTTGGAGCACTTTCAGTCGTCGCAGTCGATCATGACCCGCAAGCTTTAGAGGCCAGTAAAAATAATGCCGAAAAGAATGGTGTGGCGGATCGCCTAAAGACCTACCTGCCGGACGATACACCCGACCGGCAATTTGACTTACTGGTAGCAAATATCCTTGCCGGGCCATTGATTCAATTGGCTCCCACACTCGCTCAACTGATCATTCCAGGTGGGCATTTCGCCCTCTCTGGTATACTTGCAGAGCAGCAACTTGAGGTGGCCACCCGCTATCAATCATTTGCCAGCCTGACAAATCCCAAGCAACGTCAGGAGTGGATACTGATCAGCGGGACGACCCCCACCCATGGGAGTGATACTTCAACAGTGTTCAACTGAGAATTCTGGGCTCATCAGAATCAGTAACGCAGTCGATAGTCGGCTAAAAAGGGTTGCCTGCTGTTTGGCTTCAGTCTAACGTAGAGGTAATCTCTTATGAGACCATCCGAAAGCGTGGTTTCCAAATGGTGACCAATTGGGAGAAGTCCGAGTTCTCCTTTCTTGAGACCCAAAAACCAAAGGCAGTAACCATTTTCCCCCTTAAATAGAGGGCTGCTAAATGGCTACAAGTAGTGAAACACGAGAAGTGACAGCAACCTGACCTATGTTTACCCAGTGCCCACACTGTCTGACTCTGTTCCGCATAACGCCGGGACAACTAAAGGCCGCTGAGGGAAAAGTCCGCTGCTGTCAGTGCAACAGCGTGTTTAACGCATTGCTAAACCTACTGGAATCCCCCACTGCCTTCGATAATACAATGGCAGACCAAAAGGGTTCTCCGTCTCTAGAGAGGCGTCGAGAAACAGATCATGTGGACTCACAACATCTCGCTGAGGAGGTAGCTTCTGCTACTGTTGAAATTGAGTCTAGCCTGGTCAGCGACAGTGAAGTTGAAAAGTCTCTTGATGCATTGATAGATGACGATCCGACCATCCATCAACTGATGGAGGATTCCATCCTGGAGTTGGATGAGAACACCTCGGAGATTGACAGCCACAACCAATATATCCTGGAACAGGATGATGGCCTCGAAACCGAGCCATCCTATTATACTGCCGGGACCGAGTCACAAATGTCAGCGTTACTCGATCAGGATTCAGCCTCACTACTGCTTAACGAGAAAAGCAGTCAGGGAGAATTGGCTGAAGTTATCGAGCTCGAGGTCCATGAAAAGCTCCCCCCTACTTCAGAGAGTCCCGAGGACTCTGATAGCGATACCGATCAGTCAATTGACGAGGCATCATCGGAAGAGATCCTATCTGAACCGGATATCCTCTCCTCATCGCTTACCGACGATCAACCTACCACCCATACTCTGTCAGAAGAGGAAGCTCCCTTTACCTTCGAAAAACAGTATGAAGAGACACCTCCCAGTCGTTTCAAGCGCTACTGGGCTATGGGTTGTTTAATCTTACTGCTACCCCTAGGTGGCCAGGTCATCTGGCAATCAAGGGATTCCCTCATTCATCACGATATCGGCAGGCAACTACTGCAGAGTGTATGCCGTATTGTCGGTTGCGATGTACCTATTCGCAGGGCAACCGATAAGATCCTAATCAGTGAGCGCACACTGACTACTCATCCTGATAAAGAGAATGTCCTGTCACTTCAGCTCGAAATGGTCAATACAGCCGCTTTCCAACAACCCTACCCAAAGCTGCAATTAAGTCTCTATAACGATATAGGTAAACTCATTGCGCGACGTACTTTTTCACCCAATGAATATAAAGCCAGTCAACACCAGTCCCAGGAAATGATGCCTAAGTTACAAGCTCTACATGCTCAACTTGATTTGGTTGATCCTGGAAGTGATGTGACCGGCTTTAAATTCGATTTTTTATAGCTGCATCACATCTATTCAAAGGACAAGCATACCCATTCAATCATTGAGTATTGAATAATAGGAACGAAGTAACAACGACCGAAGACCCTGTAGCGGGTTCATAGGAAAGCTACAAGAATAGGTAACCGTACCGATGTCGGCATAACAATCACTACCTACCATCACTAAATTCAATTTCAAGTTTTAGGTTAATTACTTATCCACCAGAACTTAGGACAGGTAAGTGCATATAGATTCGTTTAGATAAAATCGAGCGAGCTTACAACCCCACCAAAGTTCCACTTCGTAATAACAACACTCACAAACAAGGAATTTAATTCTGCAAAAAAAGTTTACATTTTTATAGACATAGAACAGCCCATCACTCTGTTCACCATATCTGCCTAAGATTTAATAGCTTATTCACTACCCTTCCAGCCAATTCACAAGTTGGGCTCCAGTCATAATCAGGATTAGATCAATTCAAGGCCATTTTGCCTTTGATTCCACCTACATTTACAGGTAGTATCCCAACCCCTCCTCACCCCATGAATAGCCTCCTGAAGAGGGGCGATTTGAATGCAAATTGGACCCTATAAAATAGAGAACAATCTGTTGTTGGCGCCTATGGCTGGTGTAACAGATAAACCATTCCGGCAACTCTGCCGACGGATGGGTGCTGGGCTTGCTGTCTCGGAAATGGTCTCTGCAGATGCCTCACTTCGAGGTACAAGAAAGACGATTAAACGTCTTGATCATGAGGGGGAGACGTGTCCTATCAGTGTGCAGATTGTCGGCTCGGAGCCCAGCAAGATGGCAGAAGCAGCTCGTGCCAACGTTGCCATCGGTGCACAGATTATTGACATCAATATGGGATGCCCAGCAAAAAAGGTCTGCAATCGCGCTGCTGGATCAGCACTGTTACAGGATGAACAACTTGTCGTTGCGCTTATAGATGCTGTTGTCAATGCAGTCGATGTACCTGTAACGTTAAAAATCCGTACTGGCACTGATCCTGACAATCGCAACGGTGTACGCATCGCACAGATCGCCGAAGCGTCAGGCATTCAAGCACTGGCTGTACACGGGCGTACCAGGGCCTGTAAATTCTCCGGTCAAGCTGAATACGAAACCATTGCAGACATTAAGCAAGCTGTAGCAATTCCAGTCATCGCAAACGGTGATATAGATTCACCAGTAAAAGCAGCCAAGGTCCTGCAACAAACCGGTGCCGATGCCTTGATGGTTGGTCGCGCCGCACAAGGTCGTCCTTGGATATTCAAAGAGATCGATCACTATTTAAAAACCGGTAGCAACATACCGGAACCAGATCTCGCATGGGTTGCCAACATCCTCACAGAGCATGTCATGCAACTATATGATTTTTATGGGGAGTACCTAGGTGTACGCATTGCACGCAAGCATATAGCCTGGTATAGCAAAGGGCACCCTGGGGGTGCATTGTTCAGGAACAAAATAAATTACTCGGACTCTGCAGCCCAGCAGCTACAGTCAATCCGCGGCTATTTTGAGTGCCTACAAAACAAAGGGGATTTGGCGGCATGATGATTGAAGCTGTACTATCTAACCAAGAGGACGAAGCATGTCTGACAGTGACACACAGCAAGAAATCAGAACCCTTGCGCCAATGTGTAAGTGACGCCATGCAGCGCTATTTTAATAACCTCGATGGACATGGCGCCAACAATCTCTATCGCTTGGTGATGAACGAAGTGGAAGCTCCACTACTTGAGAGCGTCATGAAGCATACAGGCGGCAATCAAACTCAGGCAGCATCCATTCTGGGGATCAGCCGCAGCACTTTACGCAAAAAACTCTCCCTTTACGATCTCGACTGAAACCCGCATTCACATTTTTTTTTGGAAACTTCACCATGGCATTAATAAAACGCGCTTTGATCAGCGTCTCAGATAAAACCGGTATCGTAGAATTTGCCCGCAATCTGGCTGATAGAAAGATTGAGATTCTATCCACCGGTGGGACAGCAAAACTGTTAACCCAAAGCGATATACCTGTCATTGAAGTCTCTGAATACACCGGCTTTCCAGAAATGATGGATGGACGAGTGAAGACATTACACCCCAAAATTCATGGTGGCATACTTGGACGTCGCGGTATCGATGATAGCGTCATGAGAGAAAATGGGATTGGTGGCATCGACCTGATCGTGGTTAATCTCTACCCTTTCGAAGCAACAGTGGAAAAACCTGACTGCGATCTCGCAACAGCGATCGAGAATATCGATATCGGTGGCCCCACCATGCTACGTGCAGCAGCCAAAAACCATAAAGACGTTACAGTGGTTGTGGATGCTATTGACTATGACCGGGTACTTCGGGAGATGGCGGACAACAATAATGCCCTGAGTGATGCAACTCGCTTCGACCTGGCGGTGAAGACCTTTGAACATACCGCCCATTACGATGCTGCTATCGCCAACTACCTGGGAGCACGCGTCGGTGAAAAGGTCAGCGATTTTCCACGTACCCTGTCGTTACAATTCAAACAAGCCCAGACTATGCGCTATGGAGAGAACCCCCATCAGAAGGCGGCATTCTTTGTTGAGCAACGCATTGATGAAGCATGCATAGCGACAGCAAAACAACTTCAGGGCAAGGAGCTCTCCTACAACAATATAGCTGACACCGATGCCGCTCTAGAGTGTGTTAAAAGTTTCGACGAAGGTCCAGCCTGTGTCATCGTTAAACATGCCAATCCCTGTGGTGTGGCTTATGGTGCTAATTTACTGGAGGCTTATGAGCGTGCTTACAGCACAGATCCAGAATCAGCATTTGGCGGCATTATCGCCTTTAATGGCGAGTTGGATGGCGAGACAGCGAAAACCATCGTTAAGCGCCAGTTTGTAGAAGTGATCATTGCGCCAAAGGTCTCAGCTGCCGCTATCGAAAATGTCAGTAGTAAAAAGAATGTCCGTTTATTGGAGTGTGGGGAATGGCTCAGTGAAGTGATCCACCGCACCGAATACAAAAGGGTCAATGGCGGCCTGTTGGTACAGGATGCCGATTTACAGCTGACCAATGAGATAAAAGTTGTCACACAACGACAGCCAACAGAACAAGAGATGCGTGACCTGCTGTTTACCTGGCGTGTGGCTAAATTCGTCAAGTCCAATGCGATTGTCTACGGTCGTGATGGCATGACCATTGGCGTTGGCGCAGGTCAGATGAGTCGGATCAACTCTGCACGCATTGCAGCCATCAAGGCTGAACATGCAGGATTAAAAGTAACCGGTTCAGTGATGGCCTCGGATGCATTTTTCCCCTTTCGAGATGGTATCGACAACGCTGCCCAAGTGGGTATAGCTGCCGTCATCCAGCCGGGTGGTTCAATGCGCGATGATGAAGCCATTGCAGCTGCCAATGAGCATGACATGGCGATGGTATTTACCGCTATGCGTCATTTTCGTCACTGATGAATATTCTTGTCATCGGTTCAGGCGGCCGTGAGCATGCCTTGGCCTGGAAGGCTGCACAATCACCATTGGCCGATAAGGTCTACGTTGCACCTGGCAATGCGGGCACTGCACTTGAAGCCAAACTTGAGAACGTGGATATCGGCGTTGAGTCCATCGATGAGCTGATCACCTTCGCCAAAGCGAAACAGGTAGGCCTGACCATCGTCGGACCTGAAGTGCCGCTTGTAATCGGTATTGTCGATGCTTTTAATGATGCAGGCTTACACTGTTTCGGCCCTACCCAGGGAGCAGCGCAACTGGAAGGTTCAAAATCCTTTACCAAGGACTTCCTCGCTCGTCACAAGATTCCATCGGGTGACTACCAGACCTTTACCGATGTGGATGCTGCACTGAACTATCTGCATCAAGTCGGTACGCCCATTGTTATCAAGGCCGATGGGTTAGCTGCAGGCAAAGGTGTCATTGTTGCTATGGATTCATCGACTGCCGAATCCGCAGTACGCGACATGCTGGCTGGTAACGCCTTTGGTGAAGCAGGCCATCGTGTGGTTATCGAAGAGTTCCTGGAAGGTGAAGAGGCCAGCTTTATTGTCATGGCTGACGGTGTGCATGTACTACCGATGGCCACCAGTCAGGATCACAAACGGGTTGGGGATGGCGATACAGGTCTGAACACCGGAGGCATGGGCGCCTACTCACCTGCGCCTGTGGTTACAGAAGCAGTCTACCAACGCATTATGCAGGAAGTGATTCTGCCGACAATCAGGGGTATGGCTGACGAGGGTTTACCCTACACTGGATTTCTGTATGCCGGGTTGATGATCACAACTGACGGTTCGCCTAAAGTGATCGAATATAATTGTCGATTCGGTGATCCCGAGACTCAACCGATCATGCTGCGCATGCGCTCCGATCTGGTTGCTCACTGCCTGGCTGCGCTAGACGGAAAACTCGACCAGGAAAATGCAGAATGGGACGCTCGCGCATCTGTTGGTATTGTCCTGGCTGCAGGTGGATATCCCGGTCATTACAACAAGGGTATCCCCATCAGTGGTCTACCGGAGCCTGAAACCCAAGCGGCCAAGGTGTTCCACGCCGGAACCGCCCTGGAGAACGATCAGATAGTCACTGCCGGAGGACGCGTACTCTGCGCCACCGCACTGGGCGAGACGGTCACCCAGGCGCAACAGAGTGCTTATGAACTAACCCGCTCCATCCACTGGGATGCCGTCTATTTTCGTACTGATATTGGATACCGGGCCATTGCCAGGGAGCAAGCCAACTGATGCGGACCGTTGGCAGTAGATCTGCCATCTTTGCCAGCCCCCTGACTTTTCGTGTGCTACTGGCATTGGCGCTGCTGATCATCAACTACCTGGCATTTTCCCCCACTGAAACCCCTATCGTCACAAATCTGAACGATAAGGCATCCCATATCCTGGCATTTTTATGTCTCGCTTTTTTGGTCGATTTTTCATGGCCGATATCGAGATGGAATCTACCCAAGATCGCCTCCCTGATCAGTTATGGGCTGTTCATCGAAGTTGTGCAGTTTTTTCTGCCCAATCGGCTATTCTCCCTATGGGATCTAGCGGCTGATGCTATAGGGTTGCTCTGCTACCCTCTGATATTACCCTTGCTGCTAAAAATTCATATCTTCGAGTCTCGCTACAACAGTTCAGCGAAGGCATCTTCCCCAGATAGAGCGGGTAGACTTCCTTGAACCTAGAATCCGCCGGAATCGCATGGTTCAGTAATTGTCAGGCATCATTTTAATAACCTAGTTATTCAGATCGGCACCCGAAAAGTGGTTTCTGATTACAGCCTTTGCGCTTCTCCGCGTACTTTGCGTTATATTTTACTTACACAGACCCACACAATCTCACGATACTCATGAGCAAAGTCAAACATAGCGCTTTTAAATATGATTATTTAGGTTCTGACCCGAAAGCCATCCAGAGATCGGTCTCCAACCACCTTGTCTATACCATTGGCAAAGACCCCTATACCGCCACGGAACACGACTGGATGATGGCCTTCAGCCATGTGGTACGTGACCGTCTGATCGAACGTTGGATGGAAACCCAGAGAAGTTACTACAAACATGACGCTAAACGTGTCTACTACCTATCCATGGAGTTCCTCATCGGACGCAGTCTGGTCAACAGTCTGCTTAACATGGACATCCATGATGCTTGTACCGAAGCCCTGCACAAACTTGGTATTGAGTTGGAGAGGTTACGCAACCTTGAGCATGATGCTACGCTAGGAAACGGTGGGCTGGGACGATTGGCAGCCTGTTTTCTTGATTCGATGGCCTCGTTAAACATACCTGGGTACGGTTATGGCATTCGATTCGAATATGGCATGTTTCGACAAAAGATCGAAGATGGTAACCAGGTTGAGTTGCCGGAAAATTGGTTAACACATGGCAATCCCTGGGAGTTTCCCCGTCCTGAAGTCTCCTACCGAATTCGTTTCGGTGGCCGGGTAATGGAGTACCAAGACAGTACAGGACGGCGACATTTTGACTGGATAGAGGGTGATGTTGTCATCGCCCAGGCCTATGACACACCTGTTCCCGGCTTTCACAACGACACCGTGAACAACCTTCGTCTTTGGAGTGCCAAGGCCTACGAAGACTTCGATCTAAACCGGTTCAATCAGGGAGAATACACAGAAGCCGTTGTTGGCAAGACCCTATCGGAAAATATCTCCAAGGTACTCTATCCCAATGACAGTTCGACGATGAACAAGCTGTTGCGTCTGAAACAGCAGTACTTCTTTGTCTGCGCCTCACTGAAGGATATTTTACGGCGTTTCTTTACCGATCATGACGAGTTACACGAGTTACCGGAGAAGGTCGCCATTCAACTCAATGACACCCACCCGGCTATCGCCATCCCTGAAATGATGCGTCTGCTGATGGATAAGCATCATCTGGAGTGGCAACCTGCATGGGAAATCACTACCCGTATCTTCTCCTACACAAACCATACCCTGTTGCCAGAAGCCCTGGAAACCTGGCCATTGAATATATTCGAACAAATGCTGCCTCGCCATCTGCAATTGATTCTGGAAATAAATCGCCGTTTTCTACTGATGCTTGGCCATCTCTACCCAGGCGATATGGATATCCTGCGCCGACTCTCCATCATTGATGAAAACGGTGGTCGACGTATTCGCATGGCCCATTTAGCCATCATTGGCAGCCACAAAGTCAATGGTGTCTCCGCGCTGCACAGTGAGTTGTTACGTCACTCAACCTTCAAAGATTTTAACAATTTCTATCCCGGCAAGATCATCAACATCACCAATGGTGTCACTCCGCGTCGTTGGCTTTATCAATCCAACAGGGGGCTCTCAAAGTTGATCTGCAGTGCGATCGGACCTGATTGGATCAATGACCTGAGCATGATCAAACAGCTTGAACCGCTTGCAGAAGACAGCGCCTTTCAGGAAAAGTTTGTTGCCACAAAACTGGCCAGCAAGACTCGCATGGCCAACCTAATCAATTACTTTATGGGTAAACAGATCGATCCTCACACTTTGTTTGATGTGCAGGTAAAAAGAATCCATGAGTACAAACGCCAATTACTCAACCTGTTCCGCGCCATCGCTCTCTATAATCGCCTGCTGGACAATCCACATACCCCCCCTGTGTACCGCGCACTTTTCTGTTTGGTGGAAAGGCCGCTCCCGGCTATACGATGGCGAAGCTGATCATTCGACTGATCAATAATGTGGCAGATGTCATCGACAATGACCCAGCCGTCAGCGATCGCCTGAAAATCATCTTTATCCCCAACTACGATTTCACCACGGCATCCGATATCATTCCTGCCGCTGAACTCTCTCAACAAATATCCACAGCCGGTATGGAAGCCTCTGGCACAGGAAACATGAAACTCGCCCTGAATGGCGCGCTGACAATGGGAACCATGGATGGCGCAAATGTAGAGATGCTGGAAAATATCGGTAAAGACAATATATTCATATTCGGTCTGACAACAGATGATATCGACAGACTGAATCGTCAAGGTTATGAGCCAAGATACTACTACGAGTCTGACCCATCCCTGAAACGGATCATCGACATGATCGCCAACGGCTTCTTTTCACCGGAAGAACCTACCCGCTATCGGATGATCACTGACAACCTGCTCAATTGCGACCACTTCAAAGTTTTGGCTGACTTTAAGGCCTACATGACAGTCAGTGATCGGGCCGACAAAGTCTACAATAACCCAACAGAATGGAACCGCATGGCGATCCTCAACACAGCCCGTATGGGATACTTCTCCAGTGACCGCACCATCAGTGAATATGCAGAAAAGGTCTGGCATGTGAAGCCAGTGCCGCGATAGTCGATGTATAGCACCTAAACAGCTGTCTGGGGAAGCTACAAAACTATGCAGGCTTTGCATATTTAGGATAATATTCCCAAATATATACTATTCTCAAGCTTAGGTGCAGGGAGAGTATGCAATGAATGAGACTCGTAAATGGTTGGTTACGATGATTATTACCCTGTCAATATCTGCTTGTGGCGGCGGTGGCGGTGATGATGACGACGACGATGACCATGATGATGGTCCTGGTGTAACAACGGTCTCAGGTACCCATCGGGTATTGGCATTCAATGACCTGGGCATGCACTGCGCTGACCTGGACTATTCAACCTTCGTCATTCTTCCTCCATTCAATGTGGTTCATACCCAGGTCATTGAACGGGGGGCAACACCACGCATTCTTAACACCACAGAGGCCCATGTCGACTACCGGGCAGTTGTGGATGGTAGCGGATCGATCAACACCACCAGCCAGAATCAAACAGGCAGCATCAACAAGACCAATTTCTGGAACATCAATCCCGCTAGCGGCAATGCTTATGTCACTGATCTGTTCGGCCTTGCGCCACCCCCTGACGAAGGCCTGCTCTTTGGCCAAGCCATGCCCGGCATACTGAATCCATACACTTCAAATGACCCCCAGTCCTTCAACCATTTCGATCAGGACAAAGGGTGGTTTGCAGCCGACGGGATACCGATTCTGCCCATTGATGATGTGGGACAACTCAATGCCTATCCGTTAATGCGGGTTACGGCAACTCACCCAACCAGTGGGGCAAATCTGGCCAGTGTGGATGTAGTATTACCTGTTGCCGCAGAAGCCGATTGTCAAAACTGCCATGCCGCAGGTGAAATTGCCGCCCCACTCGATAGCACAATAGATTTTGTCCTGCCTGAGGATATCAACGATCCCAACAGTGTATTGCAGGCAGCAAAACAGAATATCCTGGCACTGCATGATGGCGAACACGCTACCAACCTGCTTAACACAACCCCCGTGCTTTGTGCCGGTTGTCACTACTCCGCAGCTTTGGACTTGAACGGCACCGGCCCAACTGGCCAGCAACTCAATCTGGGTAAGATGTCCCAGGTCATGCATGGCCATCATGGCCAATTGATTGACCCATCCACCAATGAGCGACTGTTCCCAACCGATGGCACCCTTGAGGAGACCTGCTATCAGTGCCATCCGGGTAAGATCACAAAGTGTCTCAGAGGCGCTATGGGGGGCGCTGGTATCGTCTGCAAGGATTGTCATGGCAGTATGCTTGCTGTCGGCAATAGCAACCGTGAACCCTGGCTGGATGAACCCAGATGTGAGTCATGTCATACCGGTGATGCAGTCAACCACCTGGGTAGTAGACTCCGCCTGACCCAGGCCTGGGAGGGTGATATCGATAGTGCCACACCACGCTTGGCTTCTAACCCGCGCTTTGCCGAAAATAGCGGTACCCTCTATCGCAACAGCCTGGGGCATGGGGATGTGGCCTGTGAAGGCTGCCATGGATCGACCCATGCCATCTGGCCTAATGCATTGGCATCGGCGAATGACAATCTGGCAGCCATTCAACTACAGGGCCATGCCGGCACCCTTAGCGAATGCAGCACCTGCCACACCAGTCTGCCGCTAACCCTCAATGGCCCCCATGGCATGCACAATGTCAACAGTCGAGGATGGAACCTGGAACATGAAGATTTTTACGAGGACAATCCCGGTGCCTGCCGGAGTTGTCATGGCTTGAACCTGGAGGGAACGGTACTCTCAATGACAGCTGCAGATCGAAACTTTCTGCACGACGATGATGGTGATGACACCCTGTTCGTCGCCAAAGGAACAGCGGTGAGTTGCACCCTCTGCCATGAAAGACCTTAGCTAGGGTCGGTCCAGATACAAACCTATTTTTCAGCACTTTGTCATCCCGGCATATGTCGGGATCTGGAGAATTCTGTGTCTGACAGGTTTGAAACTGGCAATAGCAACTAGCGCAAACAGGCTCTGATCAAAAGGCTCAATCAAACAGGGTATCAAACGACTGACTCTCCCCCTTCTCCTCCAATTCTTTAAAGAAGGTTCTGGTCCGTTGCTGGAGTTCAGACAGACTTGATTGGCGTATCAGCTCTCTTGTTTCAAGTAATGCGCTGGGCTGCATGCTCAACTCGCGTAAACCCATACCAATCAGCAACTGGGTATAACGCGGCTCACCCGCCATCTCGCCACACATACTGACGGGGATGCCCGCTCTATTCGCTGCGTCGATGGTATGCTGAATCAGACGGAGTACTGCGGGATGCAGGGGATCAAATAAAAAATTCACCTCTTCATCCATACGATCGACTGCCAATGTGTACTGAATCAGGTCATTGGTGCCAATCGAAAGAAAATCGAGATTGCGCGCAAAACTATCAGCGGCAAGTGCTGCTGCAGGCACTTCGATCATACCGCCAATGGGTATATCAGTGTCGAAAGGCACCCCCTTTTTAGAGAGTTCATCTTTGGTCCTGTCGATGATCTGAATCACTTGCTTCAATTCCTGGATTCCAGACAGCATCGGTATCATCAACCTGACCGGACCCGCAGCAGAGGCACGCAGAATGGCCCTGAGTTGTGGGACAAACAACTCGGGCTCCTTCAGACAAAGACGTATCGCACGTAATCCCAATGCAGGATTGATGGCAGGCATACAACCCGACTCGGAGATGTTCCCTGTGGTCTTATCCACACCCAGGTCGAGTGTGCGAATCGTGAGAGGTATGCCGCCAAGTCCACGGACAGCTGAGAGGTAGGCTTCCAGCTGTTCCTCCTCGGTTGGCAGAGTCGGGCGGTTCATATACAGAAACTCGGTGCGAAACAGACCAACGCCATCGGCCCGGTTGTTGAGCGTAATCCCGATATCTTCAGGCAGCTCGATGTTCGCATGCAGAAAGATCCGCTCACCATCGGTGGTCAATGCCGGCAGATCGACGTGGCGTCGCAGCTCCTCCTCTCTCAGGCGTTTGGTTTCAATACGCTGCCGATAATGGGCCAGTATCCGATCAGTGGGATCCGCCAGGACCACTCCCTGTGCACCATCCACTACCAGTTGTTCACCATGACGAAACAGTGATGTGGCCTGATGGATACCGACAACTGCGGGGATGCCCAGACTGCGCGCTAGAATTGCCGTGTGAGACAGTGGACCGCCGAATTCGGTAACGAATGCAGCCACTCCCTGGTTTTTCATCATGATGGTTTCAGCAGGCGTTAGATCACGTGCCACCACGACCCGGCCACTCAAATCCCCCTGCTGTTCCGGTTGACCGCCTGCGAGGACAAACTGTACATGACCGACGACATGATCAACATCGTCTTTGCGGGTACGCAGATAGGGGTCATCCATCTCATCAAACACCCTGACCAGCTCATCCCGACGCACCTTCAATGCCCACTCAGCACCATACAGATTATCCTTGATAAGACTAATCGTCGCCTGGCTGATGGCATTGTCTTCCAACATCAGCAGATGGGTATCGATAAACTCACTGATATCCAATGCTGTGTTGGCTGGAATCTGTTCACGCACCGAACGGAGATGGTTGGTAGTGGCATGCAGTGCATTTTCGAAGCGTGCTATTTCACTCGCAACCAAATCCTTAGTGATTTCACGATGAGTAACCTCAGGTATACCCTGTTGCAGCAGATAGACCTCGCCAATGGCGACCTCTCGTGAGGTATTGATACCTATCCCCTGGCAGGAGAGTGTCATTGCTCTTCTCCAAATCGTTCACTGATAAGTGAGGTCAGTGCCTGCATGGCCTCCTGCTCATCACTACCATTGATTTCGAGTTTAAGGATGGAACCTTGATTCGCGGCCAGCATCATCACACCCATGATACTTTTACCCTTCACACGTTGACCGTTTCGATGCAAATGGACATCACTGGAGAAGCTGTTGGCACAGCTCACCAGCTTTGCCGCAGCTCGGGCATGCAGACCCAGTTTATTGATTATTTCTACCTCTTCATCCAACATTTTCAATAGCTACTTGTTTGGAGTTTCATAATAGAGAATACCCTCTTTACCACCACTGACCGCCTTTTCAGTCAAGGCTATCAAATCAAGGGTCTGGTAATTAAGGGTACGAATCAACATCGGTAGATTGACCCCTGAAATCACATTGATCCGACCTTTTTCAGCCAAACTGGAGGCAATATTACTCGGTGTGGAGCCATACATATCTGTAAACACCAACACACCACTACCTTGATCGAGCCGAGTCACAATGGCTCTGGCCTCTTCTAGCAGATCGTCCGGATTACAATCAGTGCTTACAGGCAAGGTTTCAACAGATGGTGGCGGACCTTCAAGCATTTTACGCGCCGTCTCGAACAGTGCTTCCCCAATCCTGCTATGGGTAATGAGTAGCAGGCCGATGGTCATGACAATTCCCGATGGCGACTCATGACATGTAAACCTGTCTTGGCAAAATGTTTTGCGAGCCTATCCACCAAAAAGACAGAGCGATGCTGACCTCCGGTGCAACCCACGGCGATAGTCAGATAGCTACGTCCATCTGTCTCAAATGCCGGTATCCAATTGGCTAAAAAGTTAATTAGATCCGACTGCATTCTGGTCACTTCATCAAGCGATGAGAGAAATTCTATTATCGGTTTTTCCAACCCGTTATAGGGGCGGAGATCTACCTGCCAGTAGGGATTCGGCAAACAACGAGCATCGAAGACAAAGTCCACATCACGAGGCAGGCCGTGCTTAAATCCGAATGATACAAACAAAATCGAAACCTGGCCGCTTTCACCACCGATACGGTGTCGCACCAGATCGCGCAACTCATGGAGGTTGGTATGGGTGGTGTCGAGTTGGAGATCAGCCGCTTTGTTTAACGGCTCAAGCAACTCTCGTTCATGCAGAATGGCTTCAGCAAGGGAGCGTTGGTCATTTGTCAGTGGATGTTTCCGCCGGGTCTCGCTAAAACGCTTGATCAGCGTATCGGCCTGGGCGTCCAGAAACAGCATGTTGCAACTGAGACCCCGCTTACGAATGCTCTCCACCATGTTTGGCAAGTTTGAGATCTGGTTGGGCTGGCTACGTGCATCAATGCCCACTGCTGTCTTGCAGAAAATTTCTTCCGGCTCACCCATCAAATGATCAGCGACTGAATCCAATAATGAGACCGGCAGATTATCGATACAGTAGTAGCCCATATCCTCCAGGGTATGCAGCGCTATCGTCTTGCCAGAGCCAGACAAGCCACTGACAATTTGCAGTTTGATCCCCTCAGCCATAGTAATTTATTGTTCCTGATCGATATAGATCTGCTGACGATCGGTAAAGTCCTGGGTTGCGTTATAACCATCAAGCATCAGCATATGTTGCCGTACAGCAGTTTCGACAAGGATCGCCAGATTTCTACCTGCAGCAACCGGCAGACTGGTCTGTGGTGTCTCGACCCCGAGTAGCGTACGTGTTGAGTGGCAGCCTTCAAGACGGTCCATGTTATGTAGTTTTTTATCGTCAAAGTGCAACAGATCGATGATTAAGTGTAGCTGTTTATTGGGTTTGATGGCACTGTTACCGAACATCGCACGGATATTGATAAGGCCCAATCCACGCACTTCAAGAAAGTCCTGCAACACCTTGGGGCAGCGGCCACTTAGGGTATTACTGCCGGTCTTGTAGAGCTCTGTAGCATCATCGGCAATTAAACAGTGGCCACGGGAGATCAGGGCCAAAGCGAGCTCACTTTTACCTATTGCAGGATCGCCGCTGAGCAACACACCCTTGCCGAGAACCTCCATATAGACCCCGTGTACCAGTAGCTTTTCCCCCATCGGCTGGCTGAAGCGCTCCAACAAGCGGTGTATGACCTGATTGTCAGGTTGTGGTGTATAGAAAAGCGCAACATTTTTTTCCCGGGCCTGCTCCTGACAATCCTGTAAAGGCTTCAGCCCATCGGTGAATATGAGAGCGGCTGGCGAGGCGCTGAATAGCACCTGTAGATAGTCATGGTAGACATCATCTTCCTCATTCAACAGATGATCCCGTTCCGGTGGCCCAATGACCTGAATCTGATTGGGACGGATCAAGTTGAGTGGTCCTGCAGGCTGCATACCTCCCTGCAACTCTACATCCAGAATAATGCCTGCATCGCCACCCTCACCATTCCAATTCAGAGAAAGCTCTGTGGCAAGCTCCTCGTAGAGATCCCGAATGGTATAAGTTGGCTTCATTAAGCTGATATCACAGCTTCCCGCTGTTGAATCAATAGGAAAAGCTCATTCGCTGTTTTTGCCTCCCGTAGCGCTGTGCAGAAGCCTTTGTCATCGAACATCTGAGCCAATTTGGCCAGTAACTGTAAATGCTCATCCGTAGCATCCTCCGGCACCAGCATGGCAAAGGCAAGATCTACCGGCTGATTATCAATAGCATCAAAATCGATTCCTTTGGGGAGCTGAATAAAAGCAGCCACCGCTTGAGATATTTGTGACATGCGCGCATGCGGTAAAGCAATCCCCTTACCCAGGCCTGTACTACCAAGTCGTTCGCGCTCCAAGAGCGCATCGAACACCAGATCTTGGTTGAGACCAGGAGCAGACTCAGCCAGTCGTTGGCCGAGCTGCTCCAATACGCGTTTCTTACTGGCCGCCTCCACGCTGCAGCCGATCCGTTCCTCTTGTAGATATCCGTCTGGAAACATGGAGACCTCACCAATTCTATCAGCCAGTATTACTCAGTTGCTGCGTACTTCACACCGCTGCCAGCGCGGTGACTTTGCATCTTCTCCTTGTGTTTGAGCACTTGTCTGTCCAGCCTATCAGTAAGTACATCGATGGCTGCATACATATCTTCCTGTACAGAATCGGCGAAAACACTCGCACCGTTCACTTGCATTGTGGCTTCTGCCTTTTGCCTCATTTTCTCCACACTCAAGATAACATGTACATTGATCACATTATCGAAGTGGCGCTCGAGGCGCTCGAACTTATTATCAACATAGCTCTTCAAGGCATCTGTTACGTCCACATGATGACCGGTCACGCTTATTTGCATAATTTTCTCCTATCTTAGATGAAGTTACTCATCACCCTGCCTGACATCGGAAAACAGTACAGGTCTAATGCATCCAGTGCATGTTGTCCACAAAATCCACGTTTGCCTTGTGCATCACAGCATCCGCAAGTGGTTTGATGGTTGACAACGAATAGACCTGAATTGCCATTATCTCCTACATCAGACGTTTACGTTCGTTCGATGGCGGAATGCTCATCGACTCACGGTACTTTGCCACTGTCCGACGGGCTACCTCGATACCCTGATCGGACAATATGGCGGCAATTTTATTGTCACTAAGCGGCTTTGCGGGCAACTCAGCGGCGATCAGCTTTTTAATCAATGCACGGATTGCAGTGGATGAACACTCACCACCGGCACTGGTACTGACATGACTGGAAAAGAAAAACTTAAACTCCAATGTACCCCGCGGTGTATGCATGTACTTTTGTGTTGTAACACGGGAGATGGTCGACTCATGCATCTCCAACGCCTCGGCAATATCCCTCAAAACCAGGGGTTTCATCGCCTCTTCACCATGTTCAAAATAACCACGTTGATATTCTACGATTTTACTAGCCACACGTAGAATAGTCTCGTTTCTGCTCATTAGACTTTTGATGAACCAACGCGCCTCCTGCAGATGGTTCTTCAGAAACGTATTATCTTCACTCTGATCCGCTCGTCTTATCAGGCTCGCATAATCATTGTTCACCCGCAGCTTGGGCGTCACCTCGCCATTCAGCTCCACCACCCAGCGACCATTGCGTTTACTCACGAATACATCAGGCACAACGTATTCCGGCTCGCTGCTGTCAATCAGCGTTCCTGGATGAGGGTTGAGTGTACGAATCAGTTGCATGACAGCTGTAAGTACCTGTTTGTCGATCTTCATACGACGCATGATCTGATTCTGATCTTGCGTAGTCAGAAGATTGAAATGATCCCTGCAGAGCCTGATTGCCTGCGCCTGGTAGGGGGTCGTCTCCGGTAGTTGACGTAGCTGTATAAGCAGGCAGTCCTGCGGACCCTGGGCACCCACACCCGGAGGATCAAAGGCCTGAATACGATGCAGAACAGCTTTGATTTCCTCGAGCGTCGCCTCTTCGTCATCCAGCGATTGCAGGACCTCATCTAAATCACCCGTGTAATAACCATCTTCATTGATACTATCAATAAGGTTAGTGGCAATAAAAATATCCTGTGGGGAAAATGGTGTCAGATTCATCTGCCAGATCAAGTGATCATGTAGGGTGGCAGCACTACTACTCTGCACCAGGAAATCACTGTCAGCCGCTTCTCCACTGCCGCTGGAACTGGGTAAATAGCTGTCATAGACATCGGTCCATTCGCTGTCTACCGGCAAATCTTCTGTGACTTGTGGAGTATCTGTCTGGATCTCACGTTCATTGTTGATATCGTTGGTCTTTGCATCATCCTTGGCCGGTTGTTGCGACAATGCGGCCTCGCGAGACTCACCATCGGGCCCAGCTCCATTTTGCCCATAGTCTTCCTCACCCTCCAGCATGGGGTTGGTCTCCAACACCTCTTGCACCTCCTGACTGAGGTCGAGCGCCGACAGTTGTAACAGGCGTATAGCCTGCTGCAGCTGTGGTGTCATTGTGAGATGTTGTCCGAGTCGGAGTTGCAGCGCCTGCTTCATCGCAGAGATATCTTTAGACCTGGTATGTTATTTGTATGTCTTTAACTTCATTCTAGCTAAAAAAAAGGGCCGAGGTAAAAATTTCTTGTCTGGAGACTGCTATTAAGCACCTTTCATTCCCACCCGGACTCAAATTTTTGCTAAGAATCCATTGTATATCAATGGGGTTAGCAAATATCAATGATATTACATTGAAAAGTCTTCACCAAGGTATACGCTACGTACTTCGCTGTTTTGCAGAATCTCGTTGGTACTGCCTTCAGCCAAAACCTTGCCACTATTGATGATATAGGCCCGATCACAAATATCGAGCGTCTCCCGGACATTGTGATCTGTGATCAGGACACCTATCTGTAACGCTTTGAGATGTTGAATGATTTTCTTGATATCAATAACGGCAATCGGGTCAACTCCAGCAAATGGCTCATCCAGTAAAACAAAGCGGGGCTGGATGGAGAGTGCACGGGCGATCTCCAATCGTCTGCGCTCACCGCCGGAGAGGCTCATCGCCTGACTTTCACGTAAGTGATCGATGCCGAATTCTGCTAAAAGCTGATCGCACCGTTCATGGCGGCTACTGCCATCCAGGTCTGCGCGTGTCTCCAAAATCGCCAGGATGTTCTGTTCTACACTCAGTCGACGAAAAATCGATGGCTCCTGAGCCAGATAACCGATTCCGATACGGGCTCGCTTATGCATTGCCAGGTCAGTCAGCTCTTCCCCATCAAGAAAAATCTTACCCTTATCCGCCTGGATCAGTCCCACGATCATATAAAAGCTGGTTGTCTTCCCTGCGCCATTCGGTCCCAGCAACCCAACCACTTCACCACTGTTGACCACAAGCGAGACACCGTCCACCACCTTACGCTTACGATACTGCTTTTGTAGCGCCTCGACTTGCAACTGACTCATGGAGCAGGTTTCTGATTGGGTTCAATCACAACCTGCACGCGCTGCTTCCCTTGGGCACTGGTACCGGCCTTGACCATCGCTTTAGTGCGATTGTAGATAATACGGTCGTTCCTGAACTGGTTGTTCCCTTGCTCAAGTAGGGCTTCATCGATCAGCAACAGTTCATCATGATCGACATACATCTCCATTCGCCGGGCTTCGCCGCGAACCTCTTCTTCACTATCATCCATCAATTGACGGAAATGGGTTGGCATTCCTTCACTGACCAGCTTTTCTGTCTTGCCTTGACGGCGAAAAACCCACAGTCGATCGGCCCACAACTTCAGGCTACCCTGAGATATCTCCACATTCCCTTCGTAGAGAATCACTCCCGTAGCCTCATCGACTGACAGACTATCAGCCTCCAAATGCATGGGCTGATCACTATCACTGCTTAGTGCAAATACCTGGCAAGACCCGAAATAGAGTAAAAATACTGTAACTAATCCAATGATATTTCTAACCTGAATCCATGGGTTCAGAAGGCGTGCAGCGTGCAAGATATTGATTCGGTTAGCGCAATAAAAAATCGCAGCCATACCCTTAGGTCTGGTGAGATTTTTTATATAGCTAGACGGATTAAGAGCTTGTGCGATGTGCCCTGATGAACTCACGAATTCAGGTCTAATTAAAATCATAGTACCCACGTACCTGATGCAGCAGCTTTAGACGCATAGGCTGTTTTAGCCAAGCCTCCATACCCACAGCAGTAACCCACTGACTGCCACTTTCAATCCGAACCGGTTGTTCGGTAGAAGCGAATGAATCTTTGAACTGCAAGGTAAGATCCTGGGTGAGGATATGGTAGGGCGCTAAGCTTTCATCGCCAGAACGGTCTATGACCACCTTGCCAGGTAGAAAAATTATCTCTTCACGACGCTTCACCAACCCCTCCTCCGCCTGCATCTTCCAAGGCTGGGTTTGTTCATTGAATTGCCACAGGACCGGTTGCTGCAACTCTGTCACTCCAGTTTGTTGGTAGTGTTGCATCCTAGTTGACACTAATTTCTGCTTCAATGTCCCTTTTTCACTATAAGTTCGTACCACCAGGCCTTCAGCGTAGGAGTCGGGAAACTGTTCGGCACTCTGTGGCCTGGTTTCAGGGGAGTGCGTCAATTCATTCATCCACCAGCTTAAACTCAGCAGTGCTGCAAGTATGAGTAAGAGGCCGAGCAGTCGAGGCTTCAAAGATAACCGTCCAGCTCAGCCTGAAGGTTGCCCTGCGCCTCGAGCACCATTTCGCAGACATCCCTGCCTGCACCGCGGCCACCGGCATGGGGCGTCTGCCAATGAGCATGCTGGATAACAAAAGGATGGGCATCGTTGACTGCAATGGCTAAACCGACCCGCCGCATAATAGGCAGATCCACCACATCATCGCCCACATAGGCGACCTGACCATCTGTCAGGCCCAACTTGTCACGCAGCTCCTGATAGGCTGGAAGCTTGTCATGTTTGCCCTGATAGACGTGCTCAATCCCCAGTCCTTCCATACGGATACGTACCACTTCCGAGGTGCGGCCGGTAATGATGCCGATAACCACACCCGATTTCTGCAGCATCTTCATGCCATGGCCATCCCGGGAGTTGAAGGCCTTATACTCCTGGCCGTCATCCCCCAGATAGAGACTGCCATCAGTCAGCACACCATCTACATCGAAGATAACCAGTTTGACCCCACTGGCTTTGGTATGAATATCCTGCATCTAACTCCCCTTACATAACACCGGCTCTCAACAGATCGTGCATATTAAATGCGCCGATCAATTGCTGCTTGTGATCGACCACCAGCAAGCCATTTATCTTTTTCTCATCCATCATCTGCAAGGCCTCTGCAGCAAGCATCTCCGGTTGCACGGTCAGGCAGTTTTTTGTCATCACTTCACTGACTTTGACCTGGTGAATATCGATGGGGTTATTGAGAGTACGCCGCAGGTCGCCATCTGTATAGACACCAGCAACAATCCCTTCCCGGTCGACAATCGCCGTCATACCCAGTCCTTTGACTGACATCACTTCCAGGGCTTCATGAAGGGTGGCATTGAGATCAATAGAAGGCAATGCCTTTCCCACATGCATAATGTCACTGACATGCAGCAACAGGCGCCTGCCGAGACTGCCACCGGGATGCGATAAAGCAAAGTCCTTGGCGGTAAAACCACGTGCCTGTAGCAGCGCCACAGCCATCGCATCACCCATCACCAGCGTTGCAGTAGTACTCGAGGTAGGTGCCAACCCTAAAGGGCAAGCCTCTTTCTCGACACTGACATCGATATGCACTTCAGATTCCCTTGCCAGGGTTGAATGCGGTTTACCGGTCATGGCGATCAGTGGCACACCCAAACGTTTTAGCAGCGGCAAGATAATCAGCAACTCTCCGGTCTCTCCGGAATTAGAAAGCGCAAGTACTACATCCTGGCAGGTAATCATGCCGAGATCACCATGACTGGCCTCGCCTGGATGGACAAAAAAGGCAGGGCTACCGGTACTTGCCAGGGTTGCTGCGATCTTATTGCCGATATGACCCGACTTACCCATACCGATCACAACAATACGTCCCTTACAGTGGAGCAGATAACTACAGGCTTGGGCGAATTCTCGATCCAGACGTGGAATGAGCGCGGTGACTGCATCTGCCTCAGTCTCAATCACAGCCCTACCCAATTCAATCATCTGGGTCATCTCTTCTTTTGGAGGGTTAATGGGTTTTGTCATCTAGATAGTTTCACAACGCAGGGATATCAGGTGTTGACCAAGGTAAAGAATAAAAAGGACTGATAGCCGACGAAGGCCAATAGCAGAATTGCCCCTTCCAACCGGTTTATACGTCCTGGCTTTCCGAAACCATAGCCCATAAAGAAAAGGAATAGTGTTAAACCCAACATCACCGGCAGATCACGCGTCAATACCTCAGGGGCATAGGGCCCGGGGGCCACTAAACCCGGAATACTCAAAACTGCCAGCATATTATAGAGGTTAGAACCTATCACATTACCAATAGCGAGATCGTCTTCACCCTTCATGGCACTGGTGATACTGGCAGCCAATTCCGGCAGGCTGGTGCCGATGGCGACGATCGTCAAACCGATAATGACATCGCTAACCCCCAATGCAATAGCCACGTTGGTCGCCCCCCACACCAGCAGACGGGAACTCAACAACAGAAAAGCCAATCCCACCAACAACAGAATAATCGCCTTACGGGTTGGAATATCGTGTGGGATCTCCGCATCAAATTCACCTGCAATAGGATCAGCAGCACCTGTCTTAGCGGTATAGATCATCCAGCCGAGTACCCCCACCAGGGTAATAGCCAAAACTGCACCATCAAACTGGTTCAGTTCCCCATCCCACATCAGCAGCAGACAGAGAAGTGTGACTGCAAGCAGTATTGGATACTCCCTTTTCAACACGCTTGAATGTACTGAGAGAGGAATGAGCAGGGCCGTAAATCCGAGAATTAATCCGATATTGGCGATATTCGAGCCAATGGCATTGCCAATTGCCAACCCCGGATTACCGCTCATCGCCGCCATGGTGGAAACCAACACTTCCGGTGCCGAGGTACCAAGACCGACGACAGTGAGCCCAATCAGCATGGGGGAGACACCCAGATTATCAGCCAGGGCTGCTGCACCACTAATGAAACGGTCCGCACTCCACACCAGGATGATAAGACCGACTAATATTGCAATACTAAAGAGAAGCATTAATATTATCTATATAATCAATAAGTTACGGGAAGCGAAAATACCCATTAAAGGCTCGCTCCTTTTTTTGTCAATGATTCACCTGATAGTCAGGTGGTGTAAAGGGCTGAGATAATAGCAGAAAGATGCGTGAATTGACTTGACAAGTATGTCAGTATATTAGATAATTCATACATACTGATACGCTGAGTAACAGTAATCCTCCTTTGGTGGTATATGTTTAAGCGCGACATCTCCTGTCGCGCTTTTTTTTTTGCTTTCTCCCTTTTAATACCAGCTTGAGCTAAAGTGGCTTCCCGGAATGAATTATCTGGGATAGGCCTTGTACCCCTCTCAAGGATCATGTAATATCCGCCGTCTTTTTCGAGGCATAATTAGTTCTCCATTGGAGCGACATCGGATGACTACTGTAAGCGCAAAGCCGGCTGAGGTTCGCCGCAATTGGTATCTCGTGGACGCAACAGACAAGACCCTGGGTCGTCTGTCCACCGAAATTGCACGACACCTGCGCGGCAAGCATAAACCGGAATATACCCCTCACGTGGATACTGGCGACTATATCGTCGTGGTCAATGCTGAGAAGGTTCGTGTAACCGGTAATAAACTGACCGACAAGATGTATCACCATCACACAGGTTACATCGGCAACATGAAGTCCATCAGTCTGGACAAACTGTTAAAGAACACACCGGAGCGTGCTATCGAACATGCAGTCAAGGGCATGATGCCTAAAAACTCACTTGGCCGCGCCATGTTTAAGAAACTGCGCGTCTTTGCCGGTTCCGAACATACCCATCAGGCCCAGCAGCCACAGCCGCTGGAAATCTGAGAAAACACTTAGAGCTTAAGAATATGGCAGATATGCACATCACGACCGGACGCCGTAAAAGTTCCACTGCACGTGTCTTCCTGACCACCGGCAGCGGAAACATCATCGTCAACAATCTCCCACTCGATGAGTACTTTGGCCGCGAGACAGCCCGTATGGTGGTTCGTCAGCCTCTGGATGCGACTGAGACCGGCAACAAGGTCGATATCAAAGTCACGGTATGCGGTGGTGGCACCACAGGACAGGCAGGCGCCATACGTCACGGCATCTCCCGCGCACTCGACGCCTATGATGAGTCTTTACACGGCACCCTGCGTAAAGCCGGCTTCCTGACCCGCGATGCGCGTGCTGTCGAGCGTAAGAAAGTTGGCCTGCACAAGGCCCGTAAGCGTCCTCAGTTCTCTAAACGTTAAGTCTGGCTCGGTATTTGCCGGCAGATTCTGCCTGCACCGAGTCTGCAACTGGGGATTCGTCTAACGGCAGGACAACGGACTCTGACTCCGTATGTGGAGGTTCGAATCCTCCATCCCCAGCCAACATTAAAGAACCCGTCATAGTGCGGGTTTTTTTGTACCTGCCAGAATCTGCCAGATGGAGGATGAGAAGCTCCACCGAGGTTCGACGTCTGAACGAAGTGAAGGCGAACAGCGGCAGCGCTGGCCCCAAAGGGGTGAGGCCCAATGGGCCGAATAATCCTCCATCCCCAGCCAACATCAAAGAACCCGCCTTGTGCGGGTTTTTTGATGTCAGAAACAATCCATCACCCCATGAGAGGCGAATTGGCTTAACCTAGTTTTTTCAATTTCAACAATTCGCCTCATGGGTTGCTACAGGCGGATGGTAGATGATCTGCACAGTGGTCCCGTCCGGATCGAAACAGTAGAAACTTCTTGCCCCATCCCGATGGGAGCGCGGCGCATTTCGCATCCTCACCCCTTCTGCCGATAGGTAGGTGTACCAGGCATCCACCGCCTCAGGCTTGGTGAGAAAAAAACCGATATGGTCGAGGCGCTGGGCGGCCTCATCGAAGCTGTTGCCAATCGCCTTGTGCAGCGCAAGATTGTCCGGCCCCGAGGTGAGATAGAGGTTATCCGGATCGGGTCGCCACTCGATCTGCATCCCCATCAGGGTGACGTAGAAGTGTTCACTGGTGGCAAGATCCCTGACATTGAGGGCCACATGGCGCATTCCCAGATGCCCTTCCGGACGTTTCACGACAGCACCTCATTTATCGCGTTCTCCCAGGTCTCCTGACCGCATGCCCGCTGAACAACCAATGGCAGGGCGACTGCACCATGGGCCAGCAGCTCTTCGTGGAGTGAGTGCAGGGTCACACCGGGCCTTTGTGCAAGCAGCTGTTGGGTGAGATGTTCTATCAGATCGGCACCCAACAGGGCCATGAAGGCATCGGTTGGACGTCTTGAGATGGCGGTCAGACTGACCTCTGCCCAGCAGGGGATATCTGACAACATTTTCAACCGTTCAAGGGCCTGGCGGCTGTTGATCTCGCCGGCATGAAACTCTAGATCGATGGTGGCCTGTTCCGCCAGCGCCAGGCGCCTTTGATAAAGCAGTAAACGGTCTTGCTCGTTGAAGTAGCCTTTCTCTTCCAGGATCCGGCTCATGTAGTGAGCCCAGCCCCGTTTGAACGCGGCTGAGGGGTTGATCTGGCGGACCAGACTATGCGCCGACACCCCCCCTGCCCAAGCCAGATAGTGACGGCCCGCCCAGCTGCTATAGAGGTTGCGCATACGTATCGCCGAGCGGGTTTCTCCACCACCCACCTGCTGATCATGGGGGATCAGAAAGACACCCCCCTGCTCGCTACGCAGATAGCTGCCGCAGTCGGGCTGTCTGAAGCAACTGTCTGTAATACGAAACTCCAGGGGCTGTTCAGAATCGGGTAGGAGCCGATGTTGTTGCAGAAACGACCTGAGGGTATTGGCCTCCTCGTGGTAGGCCTGCAGGCGGCTATCACCGCTGAGCGGCTTGCCACCGGACTGTTTCACTGTCTGTAGCGTCAAGCCTTGCTGCTCCATTGTTTGGTAGGTCTTATGCAGCCTTTTTCGTGCATAGTCCAAGGCATCATCGGCAGAGAGTTCGAGTTGATCCCGATGCCTCAACAGCCAATTGAGTATCGCCTTGCCGCAATCGGCGGTTCCCGTGGCTGCTGGCGCCAACTCCTTGATCAATATCTGTTTAAAATCTTCAACTGATTCAGCAGCCTGACTGCTGAGTGCCTGCAGGCGTCCCTTATCGGCACAGCATTCATGGGTCTGTGGCAGGTCCCTGCCGAGGCGCTTCAACCAGGGCACCCCCTTTTCCGCAGTCTCCAGGGCATCGGCAAGCCAGAGGGTGGAGACCAGACCAGGTAGCTCCGCAAGTCGGCCACGCGCATCCCGCAGATAGTTGGGGGTCTTCTCCAATACGCCCATTAAGGCCTCACACAACCTCTCAGACTGACGTACAACCAGTTCCTGGAGCAGGTGCAATGGGAGATACCTGGCCGGGTCTCTGTGGCGCCAGTCGTGTTCGAGCAGCATACGATGTTCGACCAGTGCAGCACCGTAGATCAGCTGCAGGTCAAGCTGTCGATCAGCATCCAGGGCATCGTAGTCAAGCTCCTTGAGACTGACCAGCAAGCTACTGATCAGGCTAGCCAGGGCGCCCATGTCATCATCCCCGTCAGCAGTCAGAAGCCCTTCATAGCCCGATACCGAGGCATACACTGCAGCCACCGGATGGAAGCGGAACCAGACCCGGTAGTACTCGGCTACCAGTTCATCAAAGGTGGCGGCTTCACTGCTCATCGCGTATCTCGTAGTCATGGGTGATCTCGGCGCTCTTGCCAAGCATCAGGGAGGCGGAACAGTATTTTTCCGCACTCAGGGAGATGGCACGAGCTACATGCTTTTCACTTAATGCCTTTCCGGTGACGATAAAATGGGCATGAATATGGGTAAATACCTTCGGATCCTGCTCAGCCCGCTGTGCCTCCAGCTCCACCACACAACCGGTCACCTGTTGACGAGACTTCTTTAAAATGGCCAGCACATCGAATTCAGCGCACCCGCCCATACCCAGCAATAACATCTCCATTGGCCTGACCCCCAGATTTCGTCCTCCATGCTCTGGCGGCCCATCCATCACCACTGCGTGGCCACTGCCAGATTCCCCCATCATGGTGGTTGCCTCCACCCAAATGACCCGTGCCTTCATCTGCTGCTCCAAATGTTTTCCCACCAGACCACAGGGATGTGCGATCCGGGATAGTTGATTAGTATGAATTGCGTTAAATTAATGGACTCTTGTTTTTGTTACACTATGTGTCAGTTGAGTCTACAGAAGGCTGTAAATTCGACAAGTTGAAAAGGGTTGCTAAACTTGATCCTAAACTCTGTAATAGAGATCATCATATATAATTGACAATAGAGGGCTCAGAAAAACTGCGATGAAGATCACCGGAGGCTGCCGATTGGCAGATAGCTGGATCACTCTGCAGGCTGATCTCTCCCCATAACACTTAAGAGTCCCAAGATCATGACGATCATAAAACCGCCACCACAGGATCCTGAGTATCTTCAGCGATTCCTCTCCTTTTGTCACCGTCGGCGTTATCCCAAGAACACCGAGATTATCCATATCGGTGACCCGGCAGACATCCTGTACTACATCACGGAAGGCTCGGTAGCTGTCTACATCGAAGATGAAGATGGTCGTGAGATTATTCTCACCTACCTCAACAAGGGGCAGTTCGTAGGTGAAATGGGCCTATTCATACCCGAACCAAAACGCAGTGTCATGGTACGCACCCGCGCATCCTGCCAGATTGCAGAGATCAGCTATCAGCGGCTGGAACAGCTCTTTACCCATGACCTCAAGGAGTACACCAAGGATATCCTCTATGCCTTGGGTGCCCAACTCTCCCAGCGCCTATCACAAACCAGCGATAAGGTCGGGCATATTGCCTTTTTCGATGTCACAGGACGTATCGCGCGCACGCTGCTTGATTTGTGTAAGGAACCGGATGCCATGACCCACCCCGACGGTATGCAGATCCGCATCACGCGCCAGGAGATCGGACGCATTGTCGGCTGTTCACGGGAGATGGCCGGCAGGGTATTGAAAAACCTGGAGGAGCAAGGACTGATCAGTGTCAAAGGCAAGACCATTGTAGTATTCGGTACCCGCTGAATCAGATATAAAATCCAGAGAGATCCGCACCCCCGGGTGCGGCGTTCTCTACGATTTCTCTGTCATAGCCAGAGAGGCAACCTCCTGATAACGCGGGCAACTCAGCAGGTGGTCATTGACCATGCCAACCGACTGCATGAATGCGTAACAAATAGTACTTCCAACGAAGCGGAAACCACGCCGCTTGAGTTCACGACTCATGGCATCCGAACCCGCTGTCGTGGCCGGTACCTGCTGCAGGGTGCGCCATTGGTTTTGGATAGGCTTGGCATCGACAAACGACCAGAGCAGCTGTGAAAATCCTTCGCCCGTCTCCAGTGCCAGAAAGGCCTGAGCGTTCCCTATCGCTGAAGCCACTTTGAGTCGGTTGCGTACTATGCCCGGATCGGCCAGCAGGCGTGAAACCTCACGCTCCCCATAGCCGGCAATGCGTTCAGCATTAAAATTGTCAAAGGCTTTTCGATACCCTTTTCGCTTTCGCAGGATGGTCAGCCAGGAGAGACCGGCCTGGGCACCTTCCAGGATAAGCATCTCGAACAGGTGTTGCGGGTCATAAGAGGGGACGCCCCACTCCTGATCATGATATTGGACATACTCATCATGTCCCAGGCACCAGGGACAGGGATCACCGCTCATGTCGCCTCCCCCTCTCTCGGACCTATCCAAAATTGCGGCACATGAGCAACCTCCCAAAGAAAACCATCAGGATCAGCAAAATATCCTGAATAACCGCCCCAGAAGGTCTCTTGAGCCGGCTTTACTTGCTGTGCACCAGCAACCAGGGCCTCTTCCATGACCCGCTCTACCGCCTCCCGACTTGTGACATTGTGGGCCAGAGTAAAAGCGCTAAATCCCGAACCTTCAGCAGGCACACCCGCATCACCGGCAAGAGCCTCGCGGGGATAGAGTGCCAGCCAACTACCCTGTAACTCGAAAAAGGCGATCGCGTCACTGTCAAAGGGATAGCGCGACAGACCAAGTGCCTCATAGAAGGCCAGGGATTGCGATAGATCTCTCACACCGAGTGTAATCAGGTTGATTCTTGGCTGCATAATCAGATCCCTTCCAGTCACTTGGGACTCGTGCTATGAAGTGTCATTAAGTTGTGTCTCATACCAAAGACAGACTTGATCTCGCTATGGATTTCAGTGATTAGGTCATATTCTTGATCGGGCTCGATAATAGAAAGCAGACTCACGGGCATTCTCCTCTTTCAATGGTTATGTGAAGAGAATTCTATCAACACCTTACTGACAACGGGGTGTCAGGAGTCCCTGCCCTGTTTCCCCGACAACCCTATCTAAATACATCAACAGATTCGAGAAGAAAGGGGGAAGGGCCAGGTAAATAATTCATCGTACGGATGTGACTTTTTACATATCAAGTGTGGGCCATTAGCAGCAGGCTAAATAGACGAATAAGCAAATAGTCCTGTATCCATCAGGACATCTGGCGCAAGCCTTGTAGTACGACAGCATTTTCGAATTTGCTGTCCGGGTGCAGTAACGCGGCAGGCGTATTGATATAGCAAAAGGAGATAGCTATGCCTACTGATCTTACCCAGCTCAACATCGAGCAGATTGCCGAACTTAATCCCGATTGGATCGTTACATTTCTGAAGCGGCCGGTGAGCGGCAGCTACCGCAATGTCACACCCGCTGGTTATGGTTCGATCCTCGAATTGCGCGTTGATGTGGACAAGCGTCGTCCCCAGGAGCGCCTGAGTGGCGACCTTTATACCCACTTTACGTTCTGTGGAATACCGATCACCTATTATACCGGCTACTTTGCCTCACCGGCAGCAGCCTGTGTCAGTTGGCTCAGTAACGGCAACCTGGTGCAATCCTATGTCTGCCCCAAGATATCCGAGTATTTCCGTACCGCAACCCTGGAGGTCGACCGATTCCAAGGGACCGTGTTCCCACCGACTCTCGATCCGGATATCGACCCGTCACCCAGTGGATTACCAAGCTCAGTGGACATCCGTGATACGTTTTTGCGCTCCGGGATTGATCTCACTGTGGTCCATGATGACTTGCTTAACGATGCGGACAGCAATGATGCAGAAGACAACTGGAGTGAGGCTGAACTGCATGACCTGATGGAGGCCAGATTCGACCGGTTCTCCAACACACTGCAGTGGAACCTCTACAGTGTCATCGTGCCGAAATTTGGCGATCCCGGCTATAACTCCGGTTACTACGGCACTATGTTTGACTGGGGTGGCTGGCAGGCCGGTGACACCTTCCTTCGTCAAGGATCGGCCATTGCGGAAGATGCCATCCGGGGTAGGGAGGTCGACAGCCTCTACGACAGCTCAGCTAAAAAGGACCGGCTGATCCTGCAGACGCTGATCCATGAGATCGGTCACGCCTTTAATCTACCGCACTCCTGGTCCAGATCGGTCAACCCGGATAGTGGATCTGAATCCTTCATGAACTACCCATGGGGGTATACCGATAATGGCGGTGGTGAAACTAACTTTTGGTCAAATTTCCGCTGGGAATTCGACGACCCGGAACTGATCTGGATGCGTCATGCCGATCGTAACGATGTCATCTTCGGTGGTAGGGACTGGATAGGCAACAACCTCAGTGCTGACCTTAAGCCGGCATTCGAGCAGCTCCAGACCCCAGTCACTCTGGAACTGCAGGGACCTAATGTGTTTGATGTCGGGGTTCCGGTGACTCTCGGACTGAAGCTGACCAACAGCTCTACGCAGCCTGTCCATGTGATCGATCGCCTACAACCGGAAGAGGGACTGCTACGGGTCATCATTGAACGGCCAAACGGCGATATTGTCGCCTTTATTCCACCAGTGCGACACCTGATGGCACCACCGGAGCCATTCGAGCTTGCCCCTGGCGCCTCGACATTGACCAGTATCAGTCTCAGCTTCGGGGCCAAGGGACATCAGTTTGCCGAACCTGGTGAATATCTGCTCAGGGTCTATTACCCCTGTTTCCCAATTGGGTTCGTCGCCACTACCACGCAACGTATCCGGATTGCCTATCCACTATCCAGGGGTAGTGAAGAGCTCGTCCATCTGATGACCAGCCCGGAAGCAGCAAAATTTCTCTACTATGGGGGATCGCGAAGAGACCCGGCTGTCATCGACAAGTTGACCGAAGCGACTGAGCGATATGCAGACACAGACCCGATTGCGGTTCGACACATCGCGGCAGCACTTGGTCGTAACGCAGCACGTATCCACAAACGAGTCGATATCAAAAAGGGTAAGCGAGTGATTGTGGCAGACTGCGCCGATCACAAGACTGCGGTTGAACAATTGACCGCTGCCACAACTCAATTGTCCAGTGATTATGGCAGAGACTCTGCATTTGATGTCTTGTCCGAGACTCGACTGATCAAACAGCTTGCAAACAGCCATATGGAACTCGACAACAAAGAGAAGGCGGTCTCTACCCTGGAGAGCACCATCAAGCAGATGAAAGCACGGAAATCAGCTGAAACAGCCATTGAGGATCTGCAACGCCGTTTGAAGGCCGTTAAGCGACGTAAGTAAATACGATGATTGAAGCCTGAATCCGTAGGTCTATAGCCATGATGACCTTATATCATTAAGTATCAACCTGCGGATTCAGGTAAGAAAACAGGGACAGATAACAAGTTTGTTTTTTTACGCCTCTTGGATAAAGACCGGGCAGACAGTAGTTGTTTACTGCGTTGACATTAGGAAAATGACCTCTATTATTTTTTATATGCCCATATGCATTACTTTTAATCCTTACAAATCATTCAGTCGTTTTATTTGGGTATTGTTGTCAAAAGTTTAGGAGATATCGCTAACTGGATATAGGGCAGCTTCACCAGTAAAGCCAACTTAAAAGTGCATACAGGAGACCCTGGTGGCGAAGAAAAGGAAGTATTCAAAAAAAGAAAAATCAGTGGCCGCCAAAAAAGTACTGGACGGCAAGCCAGATGAAGATGTGATTCCCCCGCCACCTTTGTATGACCCACATTCAGCTAAGCGCCTATCCTTGATGTTGGGCATCACTGCCAACCGCCTTGGCCTCTCCCGCAGCTATGCCAGTACAATTCATGACAGACTGTTTTTTCCCTTACGCCTGCTTACCCTGCTGCGTAAGGAAGCCGATGCGGTTTTATGCTACGACCCGACTGCACCTGATCGCTTTATCGAGGGACTTCGCACATTACGGAAGCACCTTCCAGCACCCTCTGCCTCCCTGGCAAACATGGATAAGGTGGTCAGAACAAAGCGAAGCAGTCGTGGGAAATATCCATCCGCTCAGTTGGTCACCTTCGAGGCTATTGCCCCCCTCTATCAAGCAGCGTTCCTCGCCAGTGGCGGCAACACAGAGATCATGCATGATGCCTTTGGTCATATCGCTTCACTCAGTCATGCCGAACAGACCCTTGAATCCTTGCACCGCACCCTGGGAAGAGGGGGGCAGGCCGCCTTGGATGATCAGTTTGCCTGGGGTGTTGCTTCCGCTAGGGGACCTTTTTGCGGCGGTTCTTCTCCTGGGCGTGGACCTGAGATTGACCCATCAGGTAACCCCTGGGGAGGTGGACCTGAAGGTGACCCTTGGGGTGGAGGGCCTGAAGGAGACCCGTGGGGGGGCGGACCTGAAGGTGATCCTTGGGGCGGCCTACCTGGAGGCTGGATTGAACCGGACGATCCTGAAGCATGTGGTGAACCTGCATGGCCCATCCTCCCTGGTGACGACAACTCCCTCCGCCTGGGTTGCGAAGGCTTATTGATCGACATCTTCAACTCGGAAGCACCCAGCCTGAAGGTGTTCGGCCGCCTCAGGGCCTGGGCTGACAACATTGAAAGCATCGCGCTGGAAGGGTCCTGTCATGGTGATTGGATGGTCATCCAGGGCCAGGGCTTCGGCGACCCTCAGCCTGACAATATCGCGTTGATTGCACACACCGTGAATGGTTGCAGGGAACTCGAGGTCGACCCAAGTGACTGGAGTTCGACTGAAATCCGTGTGCAGATGCCGAATGAGCTCATTTCCGGAGCGGTGGGATTCTACGACAAGCTGGCGATGAATGCCTTCAACAGCTGGGTCGGTGATATGAATGCAACCGCCACCCAGGTCCTGGCTGCCAGTACCTGTCTTGGCAGGCCATTGGTTTTCCCCACCCTACAGGCAACCCTGGCGATACCTTGCCCGCCACAAACTGCTGTCAATGTCATAGCTGTCGGACCACCCGTTATACGCTATTTCCAGGGCAGCCTTGGAGGTAACTCGGCACAAACTAATGTAGTGGGCCCCGGTGATCAGCTCGAGTTGTCATGGGAGGTCGAGAATGCGGAAAGTTTAACCCTCTCCCGCGAGACGGCGGCTGGTCCGGACATTCCTGGTAGTAACCCGTTCGGGTTCCAACAGTTTCTTGCAGTGACAGGCACCAACAGCATCACCCTCGAACCGAGCAGCCATACCTCTGTAACGACCGCCACCTACCGCCTGCGTGCCGAGAATGATTGCGGTCAGGTGGATCGATCGGTCACTTTTCTGTTATCGAAATCCCCTGAACTGGAAATAATCGGTATAGAAGTCACCCAAGGGATGCAGACACCAGAAGATGATGTGGCACTGGTAGCCGGGAAATCGACTGTGGTCCGCCTCATCGGAACCCATACCATGGCCGAAATGAACCAACCCGCTTTACCAGGCGTTTGGGGCCGGATACGCTATTTCAATGAGGAATTCCCCACTGGCACTGGATGGGATGCCCCTATCAACGACTCAAGTGAGCGACCTCCAGAGGCCGACTTCGGCGCAAGAATTGATCTCCCCACCAGCCCCAATCTGGGGGTTACAAATGACACAGTTAACTTCCTCATTCCAGAGGCACTCTGTCATGACGTGCTCGATATTGAGGTGGAACTACGGGTTCAGGGGGCAGGTGGTACTGATGAGATTGAAGGGTTCAGTGAAATAGTTTCCCAGCGATTTGATGGATTCGAATTTGAGGAACGGAAGCCGATCCGAATTCGCTACATTCCGGTCACCGTTGATCCTGATACTACCGGCACCCTGAATATGGCTCCAGGAATCAGCAACCCACCCACCAATCAAGAGTGTCGTGACCTGATCGAGGAGTCACTACAACAGATACCCACAACCGCTGAATCCATCTCCCGGCATGATAGCTATTCCATCCGCATCTCTCTGGATCGTACCATCATCGAAACGCCATTCGGTGAATTCTCCCGCTCTCTCGGCTATGACATTTTTGGCAACAGCCATCTTGAATGGATTCGACTCATCCGCATCTGCGCTTTTATCGACATCACCGGTCTTCTTTGCCCTGAGGATGATGATGCCTACTGGGCCATTATAGTCCCGACAGACGGTGGCTGGGGACGGGCTCATATTGGTGGATTGGAATACCTGACCCCCTACCGGCCAATCACAGCTGCCCACGAACTGGCCCACTGTCTCAACCAACAACACTTGGCTGTGCAGTGTCCCAACGGCAGTGAGGCGCCGGGTGGAACCGACCCGATTGACTTTGAAAATAATGGCATGGTCACCGGAATTCCGTTCGATATCCTCAACAACAGCGCTCTCAATGGCACTATCTTTGACTTGATGACTTACTGCAGGAGGCGCTGGGTATCTGCTCAGCGTTGGCAACAGATGTTCGACTTTGTGGGACCACCATGATCGAAAAAAAACTGAGTACCGGATCTGAATGGCTGATCATTGAAGGCTTGATAGGCCCTGGTGGAAAATTCTCCCTATTGAGCAGTCGCAGCCAGCAGCGGGTATCAGCGCATAAGCCAAAGGGTGCTAAGAAAACCAGTGAGTACAGTCTGCTCCTTCTCGATGAAGAGGGTGAGACACTGATGCATGATCACCCTATGATACGTACCCCAGTGGTTTGTCATGAGTTTGAGCCAGACCACAAAGTGCTGGTAGGCAGGCTCCCTCTTCTCCCGGGTGCGGCAATTGTCGTGATACTTCGACAGGAGCGTGAGATCTACCGCTGCCTGGTCGGTAAAAGTCCTGATATCAAGGTGAAATGGCCAAAGGGTCGATTGCAAAGGGGAAAGTCATACCATCTGTCGTTGACGCTGTCCAAACCAGATAAAGGGGATGATGCCTTACTTACCCTGGCCATACACTGGGGAGCAAAGCACTATCGTGTGGTGGCTATCAGTGAGGTGTCTGAGAGTCTGACTTTCGATCCTAAAGATCTGCCCGGCGGTAAAGCATGCCGCCTGTCTGTAACCTACCAGGTCGGATTCCGTAGCATGACCGCGGTCAGTCCGTCCTTCTCGCTGGCACCGCTCAAGCCCCATCTCAGGATGCTCAAGCCCCGTGAGGAGACAACATTGATCGCTGGAGCTCCGGTCTCCCTCGTGGCCGAGGTGGACGATCCTCAGGGAAATCGTAGCCTCCCCGCTGCACTGCGCTGGAGTGTAGATGGAAAGTGCGTGGGGACAAGCCCGCAAGCTTTAATTTCCGGCTTACCAGAGGGAGAGTACAGGCTACAACTCAGCATCGACGGTATGAAGCAGCCGGTTATTAAACGCACGCTGAAAGTACATCAGGCACCAAAAATTTAATCCAGGTACTTTAACGGGCAACACTGAACAGGCGCACTAGGCGGAATCAGCACCCACATCAACCAGAAAATCGTGTAATGTGCGTCCAGCTGCCGACTCATAGCGGGAACCGGTCATAACCAAGCTCTCGATACGATCGAGACGGAAGTGGCGAAAAGCCCCGCGTAATTCACACCAGGCACCAAGGGTCCATTTCTGTCCCCAGTAAAACAGACCGAGAGGCCACAACACCCGCTCTGACGAAACCCCATCTACCCGACGATAGGCAATGCGTACCTTGCGCTGTTCGGTGATGGCCTTACGCAATGAGGCCACATGCTCGCGCACCTCATCTGGCACGTGATAGTCGGGCACCATCAAGGTTTCCCGATCAAGCACAGGTCTTAACCGTTCCGGTAGTACCGCCTCTACCTTACGCAAAGCCCGACTCGCTGCTGCAGCAAGCTCCCGATCCGACCAGCCTTGAACCATGCGCATACCGAACAGTAGTGCTGTCAGCTCCTCATCGTCGAACATCAACGGAGGCAGACGAAACCCCCTACAGAGGCGATACCCGGCCCCCACCATCGCTTCTATGGGCACGCCTGAGGCCGACAAATCATCGATATCTCGGTAAATCGTGCGTTGCGAGACCTCCAATCTTTGCGCTAGTGTCTGGGCGGTCAGATAGCGTTCAGTTTCCAGTTCTTGAGTGATACGGAAAAGGCGGTCGGCCCGACGCATCAGGCAAACAACTGTGCCAACTTTGCCCCAGGCTCATCAGCTCGCATAAAGGCCTCACCGACAAGAAAGGCATTCACCTGATGCTCTCGCATCAATGTAACATCCTCAGGCGCCAGGATGCCGCTTTCAGTCACCACAATCCGTTCAGCGGGTATCTTCGACAACAGCTCCAATGTGGTATCCAGACTCACATCGAAGGTGCGTAAGTTGCGGTTGTTGATACCAATCAGACGGTTATTCACCCGCAATGCACGATCCAACTCATCGGCATCATGCACTTCAATCAACACATCCATCCCTAACTGATGAGCCAGATCATTGAGTGCACTGAGTTGCCTGTCATCAAGGCAAGCGACAATCAGCAGGATGCAGTCAGCACCGATGGCCCGCGCTTCATAGACCTGATAGGGATCGATAATGAAATCTTTACGGATCACCGGCAGGTTACAAGCATTTCGTGCCTGCTGCAGATAACGATCATGCCCCTGAAAGAAGTCGATATCGGTCAATACAGAGAGACAGGCAGCGCCCCCTTCAGCGTAACTCTGTGCGATTTCGGCAGGACAAAAATCCTCTCTCAGAACGCCTTTGCTGGGTGAGGCTTTTTTTATTTCAGCAATCACACCGGCCTCTCCTGCCGCTATTTTCTGAGCAATCGCCGTGGTAAAACCCCGTGGGGCAGAAGCCTCAGCCAGTAATGTTTTCAGATTTTCAACGGGTTGCAGAGCTTCCTTTTCAGCAATCTCTTCCCGTTTACGGCGGGTGATCTTCAGCAGGATATCGGGTGTATCCGTCATTATCCTAGAATCCACAGTTGAACATGGATGTGGTAAAAATCCATCACTTGATACGGCATTTCATTACCTTATGTCAGATTGCAGCGGTCAACTGCGGAATCTAAGATTATTCAATCAAAACTCTGTGACAGGACCACCAATCGATCGAGCCGGTTGCGCGCCTCACCGCTGGCGATGGCCTGGTCAGCCTTGTCAAGCCCCTGCTTCAGATCAGTTGCCAATCCAGCAGTGTAGATTGCTGCGCCGGCATTAAACACCACGATATCACGGGCCGGGCCCGGGTTATCTTCAAGTACCCCACGAATCATTGCCAGACTCTCGGTAGCATCCTTCACCCGAATGGAATCGAGTGAATTGCGCTTCAGCCCAAAATCCTCTGGCTGTAGGGTAAAACGCCGAATCCGACCCTCTTTCAGCTCAGCCACGTCAGTGACATCACCTATGCTGATCTCATCCAGACCATCGCGAGAGTGAACAACCATGACGTGATGGCTGCCAAGACGTTGCAGAACTTCTGCCAAGGGTTCAAGAAGATCGCTGCTAAACACTCCGAGTAACTGATTCGGCACACCGGCAGGATTGGTCAAAGGCCCAAGGATATTGAAGATGGTGCGCACTCCCATCTCCTTGCGCGGGCCGATGGCATGCTTCATGGCGCTGTGATGGCCGGGGGCGAACATAAAACCGACACCCATCTCACGTACGCACTGCTCAACCTGGTCAGGAGACAGGTCGAGTCTCACACCAGCCGCCTCCAGCGCATCGGCACTACCCGACTTGGAAGAGACAGAACGATTGCCGTGTTTTGCAACATGGCAACCGGCTGCAGCGGCGACGAACATACTGGCTGTCGAAACATTGAATGTTGCGGATGAATCACCGCCGGTACCGACAATATCGACTGTATGCGACAAACCGGAAATAGAGACACCGGATGCCAACTCGCGCATCACAGAAGCAGCTGCGGTAATTTCGCTGACGGTCTCCTCTTTCATGCGCAGGCCGACAAGAAATCCACCGATCTGTGCCGGTGTAGCACAACCGGTCATGATATTGCGCATGACGCCTGTCATCTCATCGGTAGTGAGGTCCTGACGGGCCAGTATTTTATTGATGGCTTGCTGCATTTCCACGGATGCATCTCCTCTATCTGTTTACCCGGAATCTATTTCAGTCTGCCAATGAACACAAAACATCCTGTATTTTCAAAGATAATTGTCGGGTGCGGCAAAGCCGCACCCGACATAGGCTGTATTCAATGATGGATTAAACGCCTTCCACAAAATTTCGCAACAAATCGTGTCCATGCCGGGTCAGGATCGATTCCGGGTGAAACTGGACCCCCTGAATCGCCAGTGCTTTATGGCGCACACCCATGATCTCATCCATCCCATCCTGCAACGCTGTCCAGGCAGTGATCTCCAGATAGTCCGGAAGGGTCTCTTTCTCGATCACCAGGGAGTGATAACGGGTGGCCTGGAAGGGGTTTTCCAGTCCGCTGAAGACGCCTGTGTCTGCGTGGTGGATAGGTGATGTCTTGCCATGCATCACTTCCCGCGCATGGATGATCTGACCGCCAAATGCCTGACCGATGGACTGGTGTCCCAAACAGACCCCGAGAATGGGAATCCGCCCGGCATAGGCACGGATGGTTTCCACCGAGATTCCTGCTTCGTTAGGTGTACAGGGTCCAGGAGAGATAACGATATGATCGGGGTGAATGGCTTCTATATCGGCCACCCCGATCTCATCGTTGCGCACGACCTTGACCTCAACGCCCAGCTCACCAAGATACTGCACCAAGTTGTAGGTAAAGGAGTCGTAGTTATCGATCATCAACAGCATGATTACGCCTCCTCATCACAGGCATGACGGTCAAGCCCGGCTTCAGCCAGGGCCACGGCACGGAATACTGCCCGTCCCTTATTCATAGTCTCCTTCCACTCCAGGTCGGGGATTGAGTCGGCGACCACCCCGGCACCTGCTTGTATGTGCAGGGTCTTATCTTTGATGACGGCTGTGCGAATCGCGATTGCTGTATCCATGTTGCCGTTCCAGGAGAGATAACCTACCGCACCGGAATAGACACCCCGTTTAACCGGTTCAAGTTCATCGATGATCTCCATCGCACGAATCTTTGGTGCGCCACTGACGGTACCCGCCGGAAAGGTGGCTCTCAATACATCAATGGCACTCATGCCATCACGCAACTCTCCGGTGACATTTGAGACGATATGCATGACATGGGAGTAGCGCTCTACGATCATCTTGTCGGTCAGCGCTACAGTGCCGATCTTTGCCACTCGTCCGGTATCGTTGCGCCCTAGGTCGATCAACATCAGGTGTTCCGCCAGTTCCTTGGGATCGGCCAGTAGCTCGGCCTCCAGGATCCTATCCTCTTCCTCGTTATGACCACGCCGGCGGGTACCGGCGATGGGCCGCACCGTAACCACTCCATCCTCCAATCGAGTGAGTATCTCCGGAGAGGAGCCTACGATATGAAAGTTCTCCAAATTGAGGTAGTACATGTAGGGCGAAGGATTGAGTCCACGCAAGGCACGATAGAGATCGAGTGGGGGGGCCTGAAAAGGGATTGAGAGACGCTGGGAGACCACCACCTGCATACAGTCGCCTTCAAGGATGTATTGCTTGATTCGCTCGACTGCCTGTTTGTAACTCTGCTCGGTAAATCCGGAAACAAAATCGGACTCGCTGATCTGTCGCTCACTACCGCAGGCGTCGCGAGGCACCGGTTGACGCATGGCCCGAATCTGTTCGCGTATGCGTTGTTCAGCAGACGCCAGGGTACCACCCTGGGTGGGATCAACATGTACGATGACAAACATGCGCCCGGAGAGATTGTCGAAAACCACCACCTCATCGGAGACCATCAGCAGGATATCCGGCGTTCCCAGCAGGTCGGGATTGGGACAATCAGCCAGCTTCGGCTCAATGTATCGAATGATGTCGTAACCAAAATAACCGACTAAACCACCATTGAAACGTGGCAGACCATCCACCTCGGCCGCCTTGTAGCGCTGCTGAAAGCACTCTATCCAAGCCAGTGGGTCATCCGCCTGATGGGACTCAATTACCTCACCATCGGTCACTACTTCGATCTGAAGCCCTTTGACATGCACTTGCGTGCGGCATGGCAGACCAATGATGGAGTAGCGTCCCCATTTCTCCCCACCTTGTACAGATTCAAACAGATAGGAATAGGGACCATGCGCCAGCTTCATGTAGACGCTAAGGGGGGTTTCGAGATCGGCCAGGACTTCACAAACTACAGGGATGCGATTGTAGCCCTGTTGCGCCAGGGCAGCGAATGCTTGGGGGGTCATTTTCCTCTCCACACAATAGACCAAAAGACGGGGTTCAATAGGCTGGCAATCACCAACGCCATCGTGCGCCGTTCATCAAGGTCTTATTGTGTGAAAGTAGGGTCATCTTGTTTTGTTCTATATCAAATGCTGGTGCTAACCATAATCGAAAACCACACCCGTGCTCAAGCAGCACTTTCCAGGATACTACGAATCTCGGTCAACGAATCGATAACAACATCCGGATTGTACTGACGGATATCCTCACCATGGTTGTAGCCATAACTCATGCAGACAATCTGAAAACCAGCCGCACGGGCCGCCTTTACATCACTCTGAGAGTCACCAACCATTAAGGATACGGACGGATCTACGCCCATGTTTTCAGCCGCATGCAGCAGTGGCATGGGATCGGGCTTCTTCTTCGCCAGGGTATCACCTGCAATGATGATCTCGAAATCATCATGAATACCAAGATCCTGTAACAGCGGCAGAGTGAACTGGGCAGCCTTATTGGTCACACAACCCAGCCGGTAGCCTTGCTTCTTGAGATAGTCCAATCCTTCCCGAATGCCAGGATAGAGCACTGAGCGTTGACTGGTGTTCACCGCATAGAGATCAAGAAAGATCGGGTAGGCACGTTCAAAGTCAGCCTCTTCAGGCTCACCATCCAGTTGACCAATCAGGGCGCGGCGTACCAGGCGTTCCACACCATTGCCGACCCAGTCGCGTACCTTGGACTCGCCATGGGGAGCACGTCCCAGCTGCTTCATCATCTCATCCACGCAGTACGCCAGGTCAGGCACACTGTCGACCAGGGTACCGTCCACATCGATGAGGATCATTTTAGGTTTATTGATCATGCTAATTTCTCTGCAACATGTCGACACTATATAAGTCCGCAAATGTTTTCAACGTAGGGAGCTGTCCTGCTACACCCTACAATTTTGGTTGGCCTTTTAGCCGAGCTTGCGAGAACAATTCAGGTTTGGTGATAGGTCAAACCTTGGCAAGTTCCGCCATCATCTTACCCACAATGGTGTCATAACGATTGGCGTCACTGTTTTCGGGAAATCCGAAAATACCCGACCCGGCGACGAAGGTATCGGCACCTGCGGCTTTGATCTCGGCGATATTGTCGACCTTTACGCCACCATCGATCTCAAGGCGGATATCCAAGCCTGAATCATCAATCAATTTGCGGCACTGACGCAGCTTGTCCATGGTGGCAGGAATAAAGCTCTGGCCGCCAAACCCCGGGTTGACCGACATCAGCAGGATCATATCGACCTTGTCGAGCACATAGTCGAGATGAGACAAGGGCGTGGCCGGATTGAAGACCAGACCGGCCTTGCATCCCTCGTTGTGAATCAGCTGTAAACTACGGTCGACATGCTCGGAAGCCTCTGGATGAAAGGTGATGTAGGTAGCCCCAGCTTTGGCGAAATCGGGAATGATGCGGTCCACAGGTTTAACCATCATATGGACATCGATATCAGCGGTAACGCCATGCTTGCGCAGCGCTTCACAGACCAACGGGCCGATAGTCAGGTTGGGCACGTAATGGTTGTCCATGACGTCAAAGTGAACGATCTCGGCACCTGAGGCGAGGACTTTATCCACCTCTTCACCCAGCTTGGCAAAATCCGCTGATAGTATAGAGGGTGCGATCTTATCGGATTGACGGGCCATGATTTTCTCCTACTGTTTTCAACCCCGACCAAAAGCGGATCGAGGCTCGGCGGAAAACCAGTTTCACGCCTGTGTCAAAAGGGAGGTCACTTTAACCCAAAGTCTCTCTGTTTTCAGCAATATCATGGCTAACTTTGTCACCAATCAATCTTATACCCACATAACAGGGTGGCCCTGAAACTTGAATGAGCTGTATGGGTACTCCTTCAATGAAATATTGAAAGAGTACCCGTGTAGTGGCTTATACTGTCCGGATGCGATTAATTCTGTTAGTGATCACATGTTTTGCTACCTTGATTCATGCATCCAACCTGAGTCTTGAAGCACGAATTTCCGAAACCATCGATGCTGAGTCCCTCGACGGTAAAGCCTTGTGGCTCGATGCCGGCCCTATTCGGTTTCTTGCTCTCCTCAAGGAGACAGCGGCTGAAAAACGACATGGTGGCGTCATTCTCCTTCATGACACGGGCGGCCATGCTGACTGGCATGAAGTGATCAATCCTCTCAGAATTCAGCTTGCAGCACATGGCTGGGATACACTGTCGCTGCAACTACCTGTCTCTAATAGATTGCCGGATCAAGCAATGATGAAACAGATGATTGCTGATGCCTCACCCCGCATTCAGGCAGCTATCGACTATTTCAACAACCAACAGAACAAGCATCTCACCCTTGTCGGCCATGGCCTGGGGGCCTCCATGGCCCTGAACCATTTGTTAAAACAACCCGAGACTTTTAGCGCTGTTGTAATGATTGGTCTTCCCATGACACAGGATGATACCCAGGACCCCGTACAACTCGCATTATCAGCCCTGGATATTCCCCTACTCGATCTGTATGGCAGCCAGGATCTTACATCAGTTGTTCAAAGTGCTGGGGCGCGTCGTTCTATTGCCAGAAAAGCTGAACGCAAAAAATACAGACAAGACCGTGTTACCGGCGCCGATCACTATTTTTCTGGTCTGCAGGAAAACTTGTTGATCAGAGTCCGAGCTTGGCTAAACGGTGCAACCTCTGGAGCAGAATGAGTATTAATCCGGCAACCTAATATGTCACCAAGTTAATAGAATAACCCCCCTACACCATTCATCCTCCCCCCATAAGCGCCTTGATCCGTCTAACATAGTGGCGGGTTTCACCAGGCGCATGAGACTCGACCTGCACCCAGTTCCTGATTTCACCCATCTGTTTTTTTGCCCGTTTATAGGCCTTCAGAACGTTACCGTACCCTGCATTGTAACTTGCCATAGCAAAGGCCATACGCTCTTCTGTCGGGAGTCCCTTTTTCCATTTTCTGTAGAGCATTCTGTCGTAATAGATACCCGCTGCAATATTCCAGCGAGGATCATTGATATTTGTGAAGTGTGGATTGTCTTCCTGTATCTCGGCATAGGTGGTTGGCAGGATTTGCATAATACCCTTTGCACCAACCGGGCTTTTTGCATTGGGTTTGAGTCCGGATTCGGCGATACCCTGAGCCTTGAACCAGTGCCAGTCAATATGAGGACCGAAGTAGTGTTTCGTGTATTTACGGAAGTGGCTATCGTACTGATCGCTCCAGTGATTATCCTTGACGTGTTTAAATACCCCTGCAAACGCCAATCCGGGGATAAGCACCAGCAGCAGAAACCAACGCAACGTCAACATGGATTTGATCAGGGACGGCAAACAAACATTAGTTAAGCCCAAGCCCTATAACCAGCCCGAGGGCTGTGCCAATACCGACAAAGATTCCCATAATCATGATGCCTACTGCGATATTCCCCTTTTGCAACTCGTCAGGAATACTAAAATTCACTATGTGACTGAAAACCTTGCAACCAAACCACATAAAAAAGATTGTCAATGCACCGCCAAAGATGACATAGATGAAGTTTAGAATAATTGGATCGATGGAATCAGTCATATTTCCTCTCCAAGGAGTGAAAAAGAGGTGCTAAAAGGATTGTAAAAAAACGACTTACAGGCAGCTCATCAATAAGCACGTAGGTCAGGCCATACGCCGAGCCTCCTTTACCCGTTCATAGGCCTTTTTGATCTCATCTGTCTTTTGCGCTGCCATTTTCATCATCTCCTCGGGGAGACCTTTCGAGACCAACTTGTCAGGATGATGTTGACTGATCAGACGACGGTAAGCCCGTTTGACCTCCTTATCGGAAGCATTCGATGAAATATTGAGGATGGCGTAGGCATCTTCCAGAGACAACCCCTGGGTCCTGGAAGGGGCACGATCACCTCGACCACCACCCGCATAGTGGGTCTGCGCGCGCACCATCCGTTCCAGTCGTCGGAAAGTGAATTCAGCAACATTCAAAAGGCCGCAAATATGCAACAACAGCGACTCTTCCGCCTTGTCCATTTGCCCATCTGCGTAGGCAGCCTGGATCTGAATCTCCAGGAACATTTGAATCAAGGTCTGGCGCCGATGACACTCCAGTCGAAACTGTTCCACCACCTCATCAAGGGGAAAGTCATCTGATTTGCCTTCATTGAACAGGCGAATGGCTGTCTTGCGCTTCTCACTGGAAAGCGACATCTGCGCCATCAGGGCTTCGGCAAGTTTGATCTCATCGGGGGAGACACGACCATCCGCCTTTGCCAGATGCCCCATGACAGAGAAGGTGGCAGTGAAGAAGGCTGTCTGGACCCGTTCCTGAGCACCTGGCCCCCAACTGACCTGGCCTTCAGGCAAGCCTTGTAGCCCCTTATCGAAACGGTGTCCCAAAGCGGCACCCAACACCGCACCCAACGGCCCACCCAGCATATAGCCAAATGCACCACCTACCAATTTTCCCCACCAACTCAAAGGGCAACCTCTAATATACGCTAACTGAGTGATAAAATTGTCTGACACTATACCTGAATCAGTGGATTCAGGGCGGATGAAGTGTCAAAAACACCTCTGTGAATCTTCCAGGGTCTATTTTCCGTGGATATATTGTTCGTCACTGAAGGAGTAGACCCATGCAGGAAAGAACACCACCATCAGGGTAATGATCCAGCCATTGATCAAGGCTTCCGGAAAGAACATCAAAGGGAAGAAGGGTATGATCGTGACCTGCAGTTCAGCCATGGTATAGGCACCACACTGCACCAATAGCTGCATCGCCAGGTAGCCACTGACATAACCCACCAACCAGGCCGTAAAAAAGCCATTTCCCAGAACGTACACAAAAAAGTGCTTAGGTAGCCAGCTGCGTATGAGCACTAAGGCGATCTGTGAGAGGGTTATCGGCACCAGGGCAACGGTTAAAAAGCTAACCACATAATCCTGCCATCCATAGCCTGCGTTCAGGCTCACAGCAACAAGGGCAACACTGGCGATAATGATCGCCATCGACCAGCCGAACATCAATGTGATAGCCGTGACACCAAGCAGGTGAAAAGAGAGGCCTGGCTACAATTGTCCCCGTATATGCCAAAGCACGATCAACACCACAATCGCACCCAGAAAGACGTGTAGTTGCCCCTTTTGGGTAAGACGCTTCCAAGGTGCCATGCGCAGTGCATAGAGTGCCACTACGATATAGAGACCGGCCAGCCAAAACAGCACGCTAGCGGAGAACAGGTCACCATCCAGTTCCATCTCTTGTTAATCCTTTTCACTCATGTGATTTCAGTTATGCTGATAATAGTTGATTGAATCTATTTCATCCTAGGGAGGATGCCAGTGATATACCGTCCACTCGGCCAAACTGATATTGAAGTCAGCGCTCTCTGTCTCGGCACTATGACCTACGGCGAGCAGAACAGTGAAACCGAAGCCCACAAACAACTCGACCAGGCCTTAGATGCCGGTATTAATCTTATCGACACGGCAGAGATGTATCCGGTTCCACCACGTGCAGAAACCCAAGGGCTGACTGAGCGTCATATAGGCACATGGCTGGCCAGCCGGGGTAGACGTGATCGGGTGATTCTCGCCACCAAGGTTGCCGGTCCCGGTGAGTGGTTAAACTACATCAGAGACGGTAATCTGCACCTCGATAAAAGCAACATCGAAACGGCACTGGAGCAGAGTCTGCAACGGCTACAGACAGATTACATTGATATCTATCAGCTGCACTGGCCCGATCGCCATACTAACTACTTTGGTGAACTCGGTTATAGACCAGATAAAGAAGAGCAGACCACGCCAATCCTGGAGACCCTGCAGGTTTTAAGTGATCTGATAAAGGCTGGCAAAATACGCCATATCGGCGTCTCAAATGAGACCCCATGGGGGTTGATGCGCTATCTGCAGCTCGCAGAAGAGTTGGACCTGCCCAGGGTGGTAAGTATACAAAACCCCTACAATCTGCTGAATCGTACTTTTGAAATCGGACTGGCTGAGATCGCTCACCGTGAAGCCTGCGGTCTACTGGCCTATTCTCCAATGGCATTTGGCGTCCTTTCAGGCAAGTACCTGGATGGCCAACAACCTTCAGGGGCGCGTCTGACCCTCTTCGAGCGGTTCAATCGATACTCCAATCCCGAAACGGATCGGGCAACCGAACGATATGTTGCATTAGCCAGGGAACAAAATTTGAACCCCGCACAAATGGCCCTGGCATTCGTCACGAGCCGCCCTTTTGTGACCAGCAACATCATAGGTGCCACCACACTGGCACAATTGGATCAGAATATTGATAGCATCCACATGACATTGTCTGACGAAACCCTCCAGGGCATAGAGGCCATCCATCGACAACAACCAAACCCCAGCCCGTAGGACTCGCCAGACTATGCAAAACCCAGGTGTAGTGTCCTACACTAGTACGGGAACGCTATTAACCGGCGTGTTAACTTAAGCGTTTAGCTGAGAAGAATTCTACTGAAAAATGATTAAAGGTATTGGTAAAGACCACTTATCGGGACCATAATCGAGAGGTACTCGGTGCTACCAACAACAAACGGAGGAGCAATAGTATGAACTCACCAAAAATCCGTATTGGCGGCTGGTTTAAAACGGTCAATGGCGATAATCTTGAAGTGGTGGCATTCGATGCCGATGAAGGCACCGTGGAAGTCCAGTTTTATGATGGTACTGTCGAAGAATATGACCTGGAGGACTGGGGGGCACTGGAGGTAAAACCCATCGCACCACCGCTGAGCACCAAGGAAGGCTGAAAGCCGAGGCGGTTAGTCCCCGGTAGGCGTGAGGCGAGACTGTAGACCCGTCGTGCCTTGCGCCAGAGGGGATGCA
>JAIVEQ010000007.1 GCA_023838465.1 Candidatus Thiodiazotropha sp. | reverse complement strand
GACCTCCGCGATGATAACGATGCAATTGCCTGTGTGGAGGTTAATCCCGGCACACTGAAGATCGAGCGGATCAATGGTGATGGGTCCACACAGGTGATTTGGCCGAACTGATGGGTGTGGGTCAGACAAAAAAAAAGCCCACCGGGCTGCGAGTACCGCGGCGGGCTTGGATGGAGAATATGCGTGTGAGTAGTGTACAACCGGTCGATGAACCAGTCAGCAAGGGTGACGGGTGTCTCAATCCTGATCCCTCATATATAGAGGTCTCTGAAGCAAAGCCAGAAGCAGCTCTTGATTATGCAAAACTTGGATTACCAGTATTTCCCTGTAAAGGGAAAAGGCCTTTAGTTGAGTATGGCTTTAAAGCGGCTACGACTGACCCTGAGACAATCTCTGGTTGGTGGAAAAAATGGCCAAATGCAAATATTGGCATGCCAACAGGGGAGGTTTCTGGGATTGTAGGTCTGGATGTTGATGTGAAAAATGGACTTGATGGTGACGAGGAGCTCTCTAAACTCCAAAAGCAGTACGGGGCGTTACCAGATACCCCTCAAGTATTGACACCATCGGGAGGTATGCATTTCTGGTTTCAATATCCAGGTACGCCCGTTAAATCCACATCTGGCGAACTTGGAAAGGGAATTGATATTCGGGGGGACGGCGGGTATTTAATCGTTCCACCAAGCACGATAAAGCAGCAAGCATACGAGTGGGAGGCATCTTCCCCAGATTTCCCTTCATCGATGCCAGACTGGCTAGTTTCACTCACAAGAAAGCCTGAACCTATTACGACTCAATCGTCGCCTAGCAGTGATTCACTATATGTCGAAGGAAATAGAAATGCTCACCTGGCCAGTTTGGCAGGTAGTATGCGGCGGCGTGATATGTCAGCAGATGCAATTAAAAATGCGTTGCTTGTTGAAAATAAACGTTGTGTACCACCTTTATCAGAAACTGAGGTTAAGCGAATAGCTTCAAGTGTTGCGAGATATACACCTGAACAAGAAAGCAGTTTGACACTATCTGCATTTACGTTTTCACCGGTCAGTGACCTACTTGTAACCCCTGAGCCACTCAGTTATTTGATTCCTGAGTACCTCACCCCGGGATGCCTAGGATTAATATTCGGTGATCCCGCCGCAGGCAAAAGCCTGCTTGCACTCGACTGGGCCGCGAGTATTGCAACTGGTAAAGACTGGCTCACAGGTACTGTAAAGCCAGGGCCAGTGATCTACATTGCAGGTGAAGGACATTTTGGTATCAAACGGCGCCTAAAGGCCTGGGCGATAAAGCATGGCTTGGAAAGTGAGTTAGCAGAAGCGCAGTTATTCCTCTCAGACACTGGTGCAGCCTTTCTGGATGCAAGCAGCTTTGTTCAGGTGCTGGACGCCATCACTCAGTTAGCAAGTCAGTATGGAGACCCATCGGCCATCATTATCGATACACTCCATAGAAACCTTGGACCTGGGGATGAGAATAGCGCCTCAGATATAGCGACTTTCATCAATGCTGCAGACAGGCTACGGGAGTTTTTTGGATCGAGCGTGGTGATTGTTCACCATTCAGGACACACCGGAAAAGACCGAAGCCGTGGGAGCAGTAGCATACGCGCTGCTATGGATGCTGAGTTTCAACTGGAGGTCCGTGCCGGTGGTGAACGGGTGTTGACCTGTCAAAAAATGAAAGACGGACCCACACCACAGCAAAGGGCATTTGAGTTAGAAGAAATCGAACTTCCATGGCCTACAGAAGCCGGTGATTTAGAAACGTCTGTTGTACTGAGTACAACAAACCTGACCACGGCATGTAAGGCGCGCAAGATGCCGGGATCTATAAAGCTGGGGGTTGAGACCCTATTGGAAGCAATCAGGGCTAAGGGTGTCTTACCACCCGAGAGTAAGCGTCCCTGGGAAGTACCTCCACCAGACAGAGTTGCCCATCTATCAGACTGGCGTGAAGCCTTCTATGAAAAACACACCGGTGATAATCACGCCACAAAACGACAAGCATTTCGGCGGGTTCGTAGTGATATGCAGAAAAGCCAGGTGATTTTTGTAATCAATGATTTCTATTGGTTGACACCTGAGCGGTGTCAGCAGTGGCCAGAATTGGCAGGAATGCTTATAGCAACAGACCTCTCTAGGCCGGTGGTTGAACCATGGAAATAAGGCATAAAGGGACACGTGACATTACCGTGACATTGTCACGGTAGAGAGAGACATTTAGCGTGACATACGTGACATTCCTCTAAAAGAATGTCACGTGTCACGGTCACTCTGGGTAATTTTGTGGAAGTGAGCGTGACATTTTAGTTTTGGATGGCAAATTGAAATTAATCGTCGATAACAGCAGGATTAATTCACCCATCATTTCGGGCAGGGAGAGATGGCTGATTCAATATCCTTGCGGGTCGATTATTGTTTCGGATGAAAATGGCGGATTTGATTTGGCCTATGCGGATCCAGAAACACGTCAGAGGGTTATCGAGGACTGGGCGAAATGGAGACGCCAGCAAGATGAGATTGAGTCCAAGAATGGAAGAGAGAAAATCAGGGCAGTGAAATGATGCAACCTGGTGCGGGTCATGATGACCCGTATTAACCATGGTGGGGAAAATACATGAGGATTGAGTATGCGAATCAGTAAAACCAGAATTATGAAGCTTGAGCAGAGATCCAGAGAACAAAAAGTGATCGATGCCAAGGAGAACGAACTCAGGCGAAGAATGGAGGCAGCAGATGCAAGGATTGATAAGCACGATAGGGAAAGGATGTCGCCTGAAGAGTATTCACAGTACCAAAAATATCGAGATGCTTGCAGCAAGCGATTTTCAGAATTATTGGTGAATCACAGACCTAAAACACTGGCAGAGAGAATGGCAATTGCCGATAAAGCACACCAACAGGTCAGGAAAGAGACAAGTGAGTCTTCGATCTCGTGATGTCTTTTAGGCGTCCCAGGCCTAAAAGACACTCGATCTTTGACAACCTATTAGTGCCCCGGACGGTCCTGGTCACTGACACTACGTGATCACATCGCAAGCTCGTGACCACTCCGCCGTCAGTTCCCAAATGACTGGACGCCGTGTTCGGATGCTCGCTTTGCATCCCCTCTGGCGCAAGGCACGACGGGTCTACAGTCTCGCCTCACGCCTACCGGGGACTAACCGCCTCGGCTTTCAGCCTTCCTTGGCGCTCAGCGTGGGATACACGGGACATTAAATGAGAAATAGTAATTCACGGCTTATTAAGCTTGAACAAAAGGCCCAGGTGCAAGCGGCAGAGCGTGAGGCATTCGAAGCCCAACTCCAGGCCCGGGAAGAACGGTATGCGAAGGAGTGGGAAAAATACCGTGATTACATGACCCGCGATGATTTCGATACGCTGATGAGAAACCAGGTGGCTTTTTACAAAAGGTTGGATGAAAAGGATGATTTGCCTTCTAAGTCGGCATCTGGAGCTGAGTTGGAATTGGAATTGGATGCCGCGAACAAGCGAGTTATGGAAGATTGGAGTGATGAAGCTCTAGAGCGGTACAACAGGCGCCATATTGCTTATGAAGCAGTATATAAACAAAGAGAAGCTGCGCGTGCGGTCGAAATTATGGATAAAGATCAAAATTGGGGCGGTTTTGTAGACCATATGGATCTTATCGAAAAAGTATTAGATGAGGTAACGAGAGAGCTTGGGTTTGATTTCGATGGAAATGCATATCCGTATGATCCTACTGAGGAGTCAGTAAAGAAGTGACTCAGACTGATATTGAATCTTGGCAATATCTCGAGGCCTTACTCGAGATGACACGGCGCTATCGAAAGCTATCGGCTGTACCGTTGAACCCTATGGAAGATCTTGCTGTTGATTGGTTGAAGCGTGAGATTGAAATGGGGCAGGATTTACACCAACGCAATGGAGGTATTTTATGTCTGTATGAAGAAACTCCAGGGCATTGGACAATCGTAGAGAATGGGGGACATATCCCTGTATCCTATGAAGGTGATGCCTTAGAAACAATCGCAGATATATTTCTACAAGGAGTAGGGTATTACCATCTGCTTGATTTTGCCTATACAGTCGCGTCTCTCAGAAACACAAAAAAGCGTGTAGTTGAACGTCTTGAAAATGCTGGCGCAAATATTACCGCTGACTACATCCAAGAAAATCTTTACATCAAGGGTGATAAAACAATCACTGTCAAACCTGATCCCTATGGGACAGCCTTTCTAGTACAACGACTAAATCAAGAATATCTATAGGGGGGTGTTCACATCGTGTTCACACCCCTTTCTGCGCTAACCTCAAATCTAGTTTATAGCAACTTGTAAACAACAAGGTATCAACAAGATTTATGACGTTTGAGGCAGGACAATCAGGCAATCCAAGTGGTCGACGTAAAGGGTCGCGTAATAAACGTACCGCCCTTGTCAAAGCACTCCAGGATCACTATGGCGGCACTCAAGCGCAATCAGAGCAGAAATTCTGGTTGAGGGTATGTCGAGCAGCCGATAAAGGAGACCAAACATGTGTAGGCCTCATTGCTCAACGTCTATTGCCGGCACTCAAACCTGAGTCACAGCGAATGAATATCGATCTACCGACAAATGATCCGGTAGCAGCTGCTGAAGCCCTACTCACTGCAGCGGCGGACGGGAAAGCATCTGTCGAGCAGGTTAAGCCACTTCTATCCGGCTTGTCTGATCTGTTACGCGCAAAAGAATTTGAAGAGATTTTACAACGCCTGGCCGCTCTTGAGGCCCAGCAGGACATGAACTGAGGAAATAACATGGCACTCCATAGTACCGATATCGAAAAACAGATTGCTGACCTTCACTCAGCGATCACTAAGACGGAAAATGAACACAAGCAAGCTGCATTTCAATATGCAGAAACGGGTAATGATGATCTCAAGAAGCGGATGCTTGATCTACGGGGTCAAGTTGATTATTTCAAAGGCGTCATTCGTGATAATGAGGCCGCTCTACAATTTGCCTTGCAGAAAGAAGCACAGGAATATGACGCATCAGCAATTCAAGGCATTCTTGATGAAGTCGAAGCAGGAAAGCAGTTACTAACCAAGCGTGTTGAGATTGCCAAGAGGCTAGATAAACAATTCGTTGCACTAGGGAAAGTGATGGATGAGTTTATGGACATTACTGAACAGGTACGTGTCGGCCACTATGGATTAGTGGACGTTAATATTGGTTGGGCATTTCAAAACGATGGTGTATTCAACAAAACTCCACAGATTTTTGGATGGCAAAACGTCATCAAGAAAGCAGGGCTTTCTCCGATGGCTTCCAGTGCATATGTCAACAATTACACGAGTCCAAAGCCACCTTTCGAAGATGTGACACTAGCCGATTGCATTGCCAAGCAGCACGAAAACATTCGTTATCGTAAAAAGGTGCAGCTAGTCCTCGACCAGCAAGAGGAAGCGGCTGATGTCTAAAGATGCCAAAGAACGTAGTCGTGCTGAAAAGCTATATGGTGATGTGTCATCTCATATCATGGATGCAGACACAACCCCCGTGCTTGATAGATTGGTTGAGTCTTCTGATGAGTACCTCGATCTTGATCGTGATGAGGCCAGTGATGAGCTAAAGGTACATATGGGTTTTCTACAGCTGGACCGCGGCGAGGAAAAAGACTTTCTAAATACTGTGGTTGCAGGACTTCGTGATACTGATCGTGAAGGCTGGAAATCAAAGGCCATGCTTGAGTTGAATCGTACCTATGGGACTCAAGCAAGTGCCAAACTTCAGGAGGCTGAAGAAGTACTGGACCTGAATCCTGGACTAAAGAAATTCCTGCACACCCACAACCTGGGTCATCATCCAAAGATTATTGACCTGCTTGTCAGAAAGGCTCCCGGTATTAATCGTAGACGCAACAAGAAGGGGTGACCCCATGAGTGATGATAAGAAAATACTCGATCCCAATCGTCCGCTCAAACTAAGTGACCTGTTAAGTGTGTCAATTTTACACGAGCGGTGTATTGCTGAACTGAATACGCAGGGAGTAGATGCCAGCGTTCAGCTTGAACAGCAAAAGATTGTTGATGAAGTGATTAATCGGTTTTTAGACCTTAGCTATGATCAGCTGTTAAGGGCAGATGTGAACAATCCTGATCACATGGCCTTTCTAATCACCAGCACAGATGAAAGGTCAGGTTATAAACGGCTTATAAATGATCTACGTGAAAAGTACTTCGACTCAGAAGTTGACGTTAACACCCTTCATTGAGGAGAGTTGAGATGTTTGGTCAGTTGTTGCAGATGGTAGCGCAAAATGAATCGAGTAAAGCCAACGCACGGATCATGCGTAATAACGCAGCGGCGGCAATGATACGCGCCAATGCTGTACGTTTTAGAGGCCGGGCAGAGGAGCGATACAGCCGATACCGCACTAAGCAAACCATAGGAACCACCAAGGCTGCAATTGCCTCCAATGGGTTCGCTATCGACAGTGGCAGTAGTCTGGACCGGATCGGGGATATTGCTGCCTTCGGTGAGTTGGACGCCCTGACAATCCGATATAACACAGAGCTGGATGCCCAAGGTCTTGAGATGCAGGCCAGTCAATGCAAAGCGATGGCCTCCTATGAACGGCAGAAGGGGAAATTCGCAATGCTCTCGGGTATGACCTCAATATTTGGCAGTGCTATGTCTGAATCGAGTAATAATTCAATTCTGAATGGCCAAACTGTTCACTCACGCTGGTATCAGATGAGTAAGTGAGGTTGATATGAAAGTTCCTACAGCACAACCTCATGTCTTGCCATCGGTTGGACCTGACACCTCTTTTCATTTCAGAACGACCCCGGATCACTTTGGCTATCAGGTTGGTACAGCACTTGGGGAAATTGAAGCTGATCTGCGCAAACGCAACCAGTTACGTCATAAGGCAGAAGCAGAGGCTGAGGCCAAGTCTGCCGATGTAGCTTTTGCCGATGATCTGCGCAGTTTGTTGGATGATCCTGAAAAAGGGTATCTGAACCAGCTGGGGCAGACCGCCTATGAGTCACACAATGATACGGCTAAACAGATCAAGGAGCTGAGGTTAAAGCACCAGAGTGCTCTGAAACCGGGTAGTCCCAGTGAACCGCTGTTCAGTCGTGCAGCAGATCGTCGAGTTGAAAATTCACTCAATAGTATTGCAAAGCATGCCAGTAAGCAGCTCAAACAATGGCAGGATGATGTCTATGGTGCCCGACTCGAAACGGCCATTGATGACGCCACGGTTAGCGCCAATGATCCGAGATTGATCCGGCAATCGATCAGTACAGGCTTGGCAGAGATCAGTGATGCAGCACAACGTAAGGGTTGGTCACCAGAAGAACGTGATCTCAGGGGGCAATCGTTCACCACGAGTCTGCATACTGCTGTGATTGAGCGGATCTCAGGCCGTGATCTCGAAACTGCACAACAGTATTACCAGGGGAACATCAACGAGATTGATCCGACTTCACGCGCCAAGATTGAAATACAATTTCAAGATATCGGTGACCGTGCACGGGAAAAGGTTGCCTCCGATCTGGAGTTAAGTGTTTATAGCGGTGAGGCCTCGGTGCCTGAAGTTGATGCGGCCTTTGAGGAAGAAGTCATATCTGGTGCCAAACGCACCCAGTTGATCAAAGAGATCAGGCAGCGTGCCGACAAGGCTGTGGCCGGTAAGAACCGGGAATCACTCATTACCTCCGGTTTACCACTGGACCCAAAGAACAAAGACCACCGCCTGGCAGTTGATGAAGCGTTCACTCGATTGGGTGGGAGTAGTCCTGTCGCGCTTTCACTGACCAAACAAACTGGCCTATTGCCGAAACAGGTCCAATCAGTTTTTAGAACCACTGCACGCACAAGCACCGGTCCAAAGGCTGACCAGGTGCTTGAGCTCTATTCTGCTGTTGATGATCAGATTCCTCTTGCCCTCGATGACCTGAGTGACAAGGATGTCGCCGTACTTGATACCGCCAGCGAACTGGTGAGGGGCGGCATGGTGTCACAGGAAGCGCTCGAGATATCACGCACACAGGCCAACCTGCCCGAGAGTGAGCGCAAGGTCATCAAAGCGCGTTACAAGGAAGATGCATCCAAAGACACAACCTGGCTGCAGGATACCCTTAACAGTGATGATCACTATGACACGGAAATATTTTCTGGGGCGCCAACTCCTCCCGCATCGATGACAGCCGACTATGAACGACTCGCCGAGTCTTTTTACATCCACACCGGTGGTGATATTGATCGCGCCCGTGAACTGGCGTGGAAGTCATTGAAACGGACCTGGACACGTTCCGATATCAACGGTGAGGGTGAACTGATGCGCTACTCCCCTGAGTTCGATCTGGGTGTCTCCACCAAGGTGCTGCGCAAGGATCTGGATACGCAACTCGAAGAGATCAAAGTTAAACCTGAGAGTGTGCAGATCGTCTCTGATGTGATCACCGCCCGATCAAAACGAGGTCAGCGGTCTTATGCCGTGATCAAGGTCCGCCCTGATGGTTTGCCCGAAATTCTCCGTGGACCCAATAACATGCCTCTGCGCTGGGTGCCTGAGCCTCACACCATCTTAGAGAAACAGCACCAAGAGGGACTGAAGCGAGCAGGTCAAAAGCGAAAACAGCATATGAAGATGGAACGTGTTCGCCAGCACTTTCCAGATGGAGGTTAATTGACAATGAAGGCAAAAACTCAAGAAGCGGCTTATGTCTCCCAACAGCTTGGTGGCGATGACAAGCCTCTCCTAACTGCGGTAGAGGTCGTGGCACTCCTGGGCGGTTGGATACGGCAGCGAACGTCTACAGGCTGTCATAATTCAACGTTCAGTCGTCAAGCATTTGAACGGCTGTTGCGATCTGAAGCCACAATATACAAGCAGAGGAACGGCAAACATGCCTCTGATTGAAGTTGATGAGAACGCTGTCACCACACAACCACGGCAGCAATATGAGCCAGCACAACCAAAGGACCAAGATACTTTGGATATTTGGGCTGCAGGGATGGCGTTACAGAATCCACTCAGTGGTGCAATACGCTATGGATTACACCCCGATTTCGAAGAAGAACCCGGATACAACCCCTTAGCTGTTGAAGATCTGGATGGCTACGATCCGGAAGAGTTTGCTTTCTCACGGTCACCGGATGAAACCCAGGCTCTCAAACGCCGCATCGACTACCAAAACCGGGACCGCCAACTGCTGGCGGAAGATGATAGTTTTCACGGAACCGCAGCGAGTATTGCTGGTTTTGTAGGTAATCCCATCCTATGGGCGCCCATGTTGTTGGCACCTCAAGCATCCATCCCAGCAATCATGGCGGCTGAAGCTGGTGCAGAACTCACTTCTGAATTCATCCTGCACAAGCAACAGCCTGAGCGCACGCTCACAGAGTCAGCCATTAATGTCGGTGCTGCAGCTGCTGTATCAGGACTACTGGGTACCGCTGTCCAGGGACTCACCAAGCGCCAGATGAAGAGGCTGGATGAAGGCATGGCCAGTGAGATGAAACGGGCCACCAATCTGGACTCAGCCGGTGCACAGCGTGTTAATGAGACGACCATCGAGGAAGAGACCCTTGTGGGTGGTGATGCCGTCAATCACGCCACTATTGGCCCCCTGGGGCGTGTCATGCGTGCCACCTCACTGGAAGCCCGAAAGATCGGACAACAGTTGGCGGATCTCCCCTTTATCCTGCGTAAACATGGCGAGGGTAAATCCTTTGGGCCAAGTGTCGAGGCCCGCATGGGCCGTTTTGAGGCAACCGAAGGCGAAGCCCTGCAGACACTCAATAATCTTTATAAGCAGCACACCAAAGCGGGGGGTGAGTTATCAGAGGATGAGTTCTTTGAAGCCGTTACTACATCACTACGCAGTTATGACAAGCACCGGGTCAAGGAGGTTGAACTGGCGGCGCAGTACGTGCGCAAGAACGTCTTAAACTCCACAAAATACGAAGCCCAGGGACTGCAGCTGCTCCCAGAGGACCGTGAATTTCTCGCTAGATTGATCAAGCAGCGCAAGGCCAAGGGCACCAATACGGATGATCTACTGCAACGCTATGCAGAAGCACCCGACACACTGACCAAAGACGGTGCGAGTTATGCGCCGCGTGTTTATGACTATGAAAAGCTGGCGGGTGATCTCCAGGGTTTCAAGAAATTGATCACTGATTATCTGCAATACAACGTCCCAGACGGTGAGTTGATCGCCCGTGATGAGGCCGAGGATATCGCTGAATCTGTCCTCCGCAATGTCTTCCTGCATGGTGGACTTGAGGATACCGATCTGCCGAAGTACTTAGTCCCCAAAGCTGGTGCACTTCAGGAAAGGACTATCGATATTCCAGATATGTTCCTCGAACCCTACCTGGTGAATGACAGCCGTGTTTTGCTCTCGCGTTATCTCAAGCAAATTGGCTCTGATATCGAGCTCACCAAGGTCTTCGGTTCCAAAAACATGCGTGCAGCCTTCTCCAATATCAGCACCGAGTATGATCGTTTGATTGCTGATAGCAGTGGGGCAGAGGCCAAACGATTGAAGGCAGAGCGCACGGCTGTCTTTCGAGATATACGAGCGATGCGTGATCGTCTCACCGGTCAATATGAACGACCACAAGACCCCTCATCAAGACTGGTGAAAGCAGGCGCCTCGATCCGGGCCTGGAACACCATGACAATGCTGGGTGGTGCTGTCGTCTCCAACCTGCCGGATATGGCCAGGCCGATCATGGAGCTGGGTATGCGCCCTTTCATGAAGGGTATGACGCAGATGATCGGCAACGTCAAAGGGTTCAATCTCTCCCGGACAGAACTCAAACGCTGGGGCGTGGGGCTTGATATGACTACCGGCTCCCGTATGGCGGCGATTGCTGATGCTGCCGACATGATGCAGGCAGGCCAACAGAAGGCACTCAATGTCTTCGGCAAGGTCTCCCTGCTCAATGCCTGGAACGCGGGCATGAAACAATTCAGCGGTGTGATGACAGTGGACAGTTTCTTGAATTGGGCCAGTCTGGCAAAACGTACCAAACACCAAAAGCAGATCATGGCCCGTGCTGGTCTGGATGAGAACATGCTCACCCGGATCAATGAGCAGTTCAAAGCCCATGGCATCACCGATGGTGGGTTGAGGATCGCCAATACAGCCGAGTGGACCGACTCTGAAGCAGCTGAGATCTTTGAGGCGGCTGTCCGGTCAGAGGTCCAGCACACCATCATTCAGCCGGGCATTGCTGACAAGCCCCTGGTGGCGAGTACTGAGGTCGGCAAGCTCACCTTTCAGTTCCAAAGTTTCATTATGTCAGCGCAGAACAGAATGCTGATCAACGGCCTGCAGCGTCACGATATGGCATTCATGACCGGCATCCTGGCCAGCGTATTCGTCGGCATGCTGACAGCCTACGTCAAGAACGCTGTCAGAGGTGCAGAGCAGCCCAAGAACCCACAGGAGTGGATTGCTGAGGGCGTGGACCGATCGGGTGTGCTGGGGCTGCTGAGCTACCCATTCAACTGGGGCCGCATGACCATGGGTGATACGCCTTCACGGTTTGCTGCCAGGAACATCAGCGGCACATTCACAGGACCAACACCCGAGCAGGGTGAGCGCGCTGTCAGGGTGGTTTTGGGAGCTGCTGATGGGAATCTTGATCCAGAACAATTAGCCAGGCTGATGCCGTTTCAGAACTTGCTGCACTTGCGGCAGATTGCCGAGCAACTGGCAGAATAGTGGAGAGATGAAGATGCGTTATTTTTCAATTGGTGATTTTGGATCAAATGAATTTATCGCTGAGTCGCGGATTGACCGGGTATATTACAAACGAACCCCCGGTAAGAAACCTCAGCCATGGATCAAAACCTTAGACGGCAAGGAGTTTGAAATCCACGGACTGAATCCTGAAGAGCCTGAGCCTATGATCAACTCACAATCCCACCTGGTGCTACTCGTTGGTCTGTTCTACGGCGGCAAACCTCAGATCGATACCTATCCAATCCTCGGTTGGCGGAGTACGACAGGCGAGCACGGGGGCAGGGTATTGGCACCGGTGACAATCACAGACTTCCCGCCCACCACACCCTGTGTAGTTCTGGACACAGTTACTGGCCGCTGCAACGATGTATGTGGCCCGGCGTTTGAGTCCCAGGCAGAGGGTGAGGCCTGGATGAGACAGCAGGTGTTGAACAGGGAAGGGGACTTGTGGGCAGCGTAGCCTGCACAGTAAAAGATATGATCCAATTACTGCAGAAACTAGTTCAAGTTGAATGGGAAGACAGTGCACAACCTGTAGCAAATTGGAGCTATTTGACTAACACCCCATCTCTTGAAGTGATTCAGTGTGTATCTGTAGGTTGGCTGATAGATGAAAATGACAAGGTCGTAATGCTTGTACCTAATATTGGAGATTACGAATCTGGCAGTGGTGCCCAAGGGTCTGGATTTATCCGTATCCCAAAGAGCACCATCACCAGAACGGTTGAATTACAAGAAACTACTTCTTACGACGGCCTTTTGTCTCATCCTGACTCAGAACAGATGCAGCTAACTTCTTAGCATCTGCCTGTGTCGCCTTCTTGCTACCAGACAATATCTTTCCAGCAAGAGATGAGGTTGTGTTACCTGATTGCTTTTTAGCCATGACTAAAGAATCTCCTAAGTATGTGTTCACATTGTACAAATACGCTGTATTTGCCATAATGAACCTGTTAATTAGTGTGCTGTAGGTGGGATTCGAACCCACAAGATCCGCCAGATCGTCGGTTTTAAAGACCGCTGCGTCTACCAATTCCGCCACTACAGCTAAAAATGTCCGAGTAGGTCAACAATTTAGGGACGCTTCTTCGCGGGGGTTGTCCTTTTTTTGTTGCTTTTGCAAGGGCTGCTACTCCGGCCTCAGTCTAATAACATTCAACGATCCTCTTTTTATCTGCATTAAAATACCACTTAATTATATGTTAGCGTGAATATTAGCGCCAGTTAAGCGCTATGTCAACCGCTAAATATTGCAATGTTTAGCGCCATGCACTACACTTGCGGTAACGTATAGTGGAGAATGTTTCATGAAAATAGTTCGAAGCCCAAGATATCCTGCAATCTCTCTTGTAGATGCAGTAGATAAAATTAAAATAATATTCAGTAATGAACACCGCAGCCCTATGATGCCAGTAGTTGCAGCTGACCACCTTGGGTATAGCGGTCTCAACGGTTCATCTATGAAAGTGCTTTCTGCACTAAAAAAATACGGTCTTCTTGAAGGTCGAGGAGAGGAGCTATCGGTTAGTAATGATGCAATTACGATAATTGCTGATGAAAACGTAAAAGACCAATCAGAGAGAATAGATGCTCTAGAGAGAACGCTTGTTGGGTTTGATCTTTTTGCAGAACTAAATGACAAATTTAGCGTCAACGTATCAGAGAAGAATATCGTAGCATTTCTTACAAAGACTGGATTTAAGCCTCCAGCAGCTAGGAAGGCTGCGTGCTCATATTTGGCCTCTGTGGTGTTTGTTGAGGAAGCACGTAGAAACTATATTGATGCTGATTCATGCGAAATTGAAAACCTTAATGAAAGTGTAGCGAAGATTTCTCCTGAAAATACAATAGATGGCGCTGTTTCAGAACACAGTTTCACTACTCTCTCTCGTAAGGTAGCGGATATGCGCCAGGAGACGTTTGCCCTTGATACTGGAGAAGTTGTAATCCAATGGCCTTCAAGAATGACCAAAGAGAGTTTTGAGGATTTTTCCGATTGGCTAGAAATTCTGAAAAGGAAAGTTCGACGAACTGTTGATGATTCTCATCAGTAGCTGAGTACTGGGTATGATAAATAATAATGGTTATATTTGGCCATTAATGTCTATTTAGCTAACGCCGGATCGACTATATTTATTATCGTATCCCTCAGAGCCTTAGCGATTGTTGCCACCTTTCTGGGGCGCTGCCTGAGAGGCTGACGCCTCATTCTGAATATATCAGTTCCCTAGGAGTGTATTACCGCTCGTTGGGGCATCACCCGGGATGCCTAGGGGATTGGTAAGCCTTGTCGATGACTGGCCCCCGCTAGAGGCTCTACGCCGTGCGCGGGTAGCTGCATCGCGTACACCAGCACTGGCCTGTGTGGGAGCTGTTGGGGCAGGCTTGTTGGCCTGTTTAATGGCATTGGCTTGCCGATGGGCGGCATTACGCTGTTGTACGGCACCAAAAGCGGCCACACCGGCAGTGGTAAAACTTACAGGATCACACATCGGTATTCTCCAGAGAATTAGTTAACTGGTAGAAGGATACCTGGAAGAAGGGAGTATTGAGCAACAGAGAGAATAGGGTGGATCTCAGCAAAGCTTTCGGAGTAAAACTGAGTCTGGTAGTCTCTAACATTCAGTGTATCCCTTAGAGTCCGCGGGAATAGTCCGCCTAGTCTGGGGCTACATAAGGCTCGCCAGCACCCCGGGCTTCTAACCTGGGTAAAAGCTGACGGGCCTTTCTTTTGCTCAATACTCAACCCGATGCCATCAACTCAAAAAACCCCTCCGGTAAGTCGCTAGGCTTAGACATCCAGCCCGTCTTGATTGCCGCCTGCATACATCCGATCTCATCGTGAGTCTCTATTCGATCCTGGCCGGTCAATCCCCTGTCTCTCATAACACCCAAGCGTCTGGCACGTGACATGATCGCAATCTCAGTGCGATGGAGCATGTAGCGCCGGCAATACTCGGTACCATATTGTTGATAGCAGGTTCTGATGACATAGTCCTCCCTCGCGGTCCAGTGTCGGCCTTTGACTCCCAGTTGCATTGCTCGCTTAACGACTGCACCGCGAGATCGTCCTTCGATCTGTGAGGTTACCCAGGTCAGACCTCGGTCTTGGTAGTGGTCAAAGATTATTTTGTCTTCGTCTGTGGACCAGCGGCGTGCCATGTACTGTTTCTCCATATATAAAATAAGCTTACCGAACAGCTTCTATGGGTAGTACAAGGATAGTAATAAGCTTGCTTAAATTAAACAATACTATTAAAAACAATAATATAAAAATATATACAGCATTGTGATTCAGAACAACAGATCGATATCAATAGATATTTAAATCAGCCTAAAGCCTGCGTAACTCCATGATTTCCATGATGTAAGCCACCAGCTTTTCATGTGCGATCCCAATAGACTCTGCCGTTTCAGAGTAAAGGAATGAGGTGGATTCTCCTCTGAACCCGCCAAGGTAAAGAGGAGAATCCAAGTAAGAGACAAGAAGGCAATATACGGGGTGCTACGAAAGAAGATAGGAGGAGTACTGAAAGACCTGTGTGAGCGCAGTCGGATTGGATGAAGCCAAGGTAAGGCAGTATATCTGGCATCAGGAAGAGACGGAGCGTCGACAAGAAGAGTTTGATTTAGACAACTAACGTAACGAAAAGCTACTGAGGCGGGTTCATACGGCCCCTATGGAGCCTTCACCGCATACGAATTCATGGATGAGCACTACACTCGTATTTGGCGGGCATAGGCTATCCTAACCTCCATCTCTTCCTTGATGATAGTGAGTTCAGGCTAACTCATGTTCTGTTTTTGTTCGAGTATTTGTGGGGTGTCCCATTATTATACCCTGCTGAAATCACCAGGCCAGTTCTACCCCCGACTTTTCACACAGGTCTCCAGGTCCGGTTGAACGAAGAGACTCGTATCACAAGGTGAAATATTCCGATCCTCAATGGAAAAATCAATCTGCAATAGATCCAATATATTGATAACCCGTTCGACTTTCGGAAATTCCTTTTCAATCGACGTCTTCAGACCTGCATAGTAGGTCGGCACGGAAACCACCACGCATTGAATACCCAAATCAGCAATAGATTCCGGTGAACGGATAGTTTGACCTGCAACATGAACCCCAATACGTGACTCGCTCTTATCGACATAGATATATTTTTCTGGCTTGGGGCTCAGCTTTTCTGAAAACGCGTAGAAGTAAGAATTTATTCCCCAGAATGCGACCTTGCCGTAGTGCCCGGCAAGTTGCTCAAGATTTGCACGAATCCGTTCGATAAACTCATCAGGTATCGGGGAGATATGCCGGCGTCCACATTTTGCGCAGGCCATCGATTCTAGAAAAAAAGTCCTGACACCTTTCCATTCGTTAGGCATATCACAATGCATGCAACGCCCCGCCACCTTCAGCGTGGCATGTTCGTAATCGATATCCATGATCTGAACATCCCGTGGCATATCATGCATGGACCTGGGTAGAGAAATAATCTGCCCGAACATCCAGGCATATTCCTCATCAGTCATCTTCGACAGACGCACCAGGGGACACCCTTCGCGGATATATTTCACAGGATCTGTGATGATCCCTTCCTGTAAAGCATAATCGTAGATCGGTGTCCCCGGATAAGTTATTACGGCACTCAGCTGCAAATCGTAATGGATATTAGCTTTCCACCAGTTAAATGTATTGGTGGCGGATTCCACCGTTTCCGCCGGATCGCCGAAGATCAAGATTCCCTGTATCCCCATACCTGCCTCATAGATGAGCCTCAAGCCCCGCTTAATTTGCTCTCGAGTGATCTTCTTCTTCATGCTTTCCAGTACGGTATCATCCATGCTCTCAATGCCCAGCGAAACCGTGTGGCAATTGGCATCTTGGAGCATGGCGACCATTTCAGCAGTGATCTGTGGAATTCGGAAGTTTGCAATCCACGGTATGCCATACGGCTTGATACGCCGGCAAAACTCCTTAACATATTCCTTCTTCGTACCAAACAGCTCATCTACGATGCAGAGGTATTTCACACCATAACGTTCCACCACATGGTCGATTTCTTCAAAAACACTATCCAGCGGGCGTTTCCTGTATTTCTGGCCATCCGGTTGATAACAGAAAGTGCATTTGAACGGACAGCCACGGCTGGTGACGATGGGTACTGTATTTTCCTCAGACATGCCAAGACTGTCAGGCACAGCATGAAGCAAACGGTTGAAGCCAACCCCCTCATAATCCGGGAACGGCAATATAGCGATATCGACTTCAGGCGAAACACCTTCTGTTCGTCGATAGGCGTGCGGTGTTGGCTGTCCCTGTATTTCGAGACAAGGATGATTTTTCGATGAAGCTGGCTGGTAGATGATGCTAGGCACCTCTGCAATATCGGTTTCTTCCTCCAGAGTTCGACAAAGCTCGCAAGCGATGACTTCTCCTTCACCGATAACGCCGTAGTCTACGTACTCAAGGGCCGCCATGGCCTCGTGCGGCGTGCTGGTAATAATCCCGCCGCCGACTATCGTCATGGCTTCTGGCTTAATTAGCTTAGCATTCTCGATGATATCGCGAATGGCGCCATACTGACCGGTGACACCGCCGGTCAGCACTACGTTGATGGCATATTCAGTTATGTAAGCCTCAAGCGCCGCGTGGACCGAAACTTCCTCGTTGTTCAGGTTTACCCCATACAGGTCAAACCCCGCTTCTTTCAGTGCTGCTGAGATATAGGCCAGCCCCAAGGGTGGCTGGTACCAGTGGCCTACACTACTGACAATTTTCGGAACAACGAGAAGATATTTCAGTTTCATAGTAGGTTTATGTATAGGATTTGAGTATAGAAAGCTTAAACGCCATTTTCTGTACCGGTCAACCGTGTATTCATGGGTGTAGTCGGGAGGTGCGGGAAAGGTGGATCTTCATCACGCCGAAATCCTGTTCCATACAGTTCGCGTCATCGAAATAACCTCCTACCAGATTTTTTAATGCAGACTCCTAGACCTCTCTATTTTCCCAGGGCCTATCCGGAGATAGCTGTTGCCAGCGGTTGATGATGGTACAAAATAGCCTTGCTGTCTGTTCCGTGTCATAAATTGCTGAATGAGCTTGGGTGCTGTCCCAATCCAGGCCGGCAAATTGTGCTGCTCTGGCAAGTACTGTCTGGCCATATGCGACGCCCGCCAAAGAGACCGTGTCGAAGGTACTGAATGGATGAAAAGGGTTGCGCTTTATACCGCACCTTTCAACAGCAGCATTGAGGAAACCCAGGTCAAAGAAGGCATTGTGTCCAACCAGAATTGCCCTTTTGCAGCCACTTGCCTTAATAGCCCTGCGGATGGGTGTGAAGAGTAGATTCAATGCCTCTGCTTCCTGGCGCGCGTCACGGAAGGGGTGGTCAGGGTCAATGCCATTGAATTCTAGCGCTTTAGGGTCAATATTAGCGCCTTCGAAGGGAGTGAGGTGAAAGGCATGGGTCTCAACGGGATACAGCATCCCCTGATCATCCATGCCAATGGTAGTGGCTGCAATCTCTAAGAGCGCATCCTGCGTTGCATTGAATCCACCGGTCTCTACATCGACGACGACAGGAAGGTAGCCGCGAAAGCGTTGTGCCATGGCACTGTTGTAGTTGATAGTACTCATCAGCTGAAGGATAAAGAAAGGTAGAAGCTTTTACGACTCTTTTAGGTTCGTACAGTACATAGAGCCACCCGTGGTTGGGTATTTTTAACATTTTTTAATATCGCCTGTTGGCAACTTGGCTGATATGATGTCGGTCCGAATAGTTCCATACACGAAAATGGAGTTTGGATCACTCTATGAGCTTGAATACCGTGAGTAAAAGGATTGTCACAGTCAGTCTGTTTCTGTTGTTTCTATCAGGTTGCGCCAGTATACAAAACAGGCAAGCATCTGATCCGCTTGAGTCGATTAATCGGGGGATAGATCAATTCAACCAGGAATTCGATGTCGCGGTCGGTAAGCCTGTAGCAAAAGGTTATCGCTTTGTCACACCCTCTGTACTGGATTTGGGTGTAACCAATTTTTTTAACAACCTGGCAGATGTGCCTTCTGCTGTGAACAATCTGCTACAGCTTAAACCCACCCATGCGCTGACAGATATTGGCCGGGTCTGTATCAATACAACGTTAGGTTTGTTTGGATTGTTCGATGTAGCTTCTGATATGGGTATCCCGAATTATAAAGAGGATTTGGGGCAGACCCTCGGTTACTGGGGAATGGGAGATACTCCCTACCTGGTGGTACCGTTTCTGGGGCCAAAAACACTGCGAGATCTGATAGGCATGGTAGGGGATACACTGATCAATCCAATCAGCTATCCCTCACGGGACATCTATTATTCATTGACTGCCTTGAAATTCATCGATATCAGAGCAGATTTGCTTGAAGCAGGGGATGTTCTGGATGAAGCTGCTGTCGATCGATATGCCTTTCAAAGGGAGTTCTACCTCCAGAAACGACATTCCCAGATCAAGGACGGTCCAAATCATATGGATGATGAAGATCTTTTCGATGAGTCTCTGTTTGAGGATGAAGAACTGTTCGATATGGAGGAATAGTTTTGTTCATCTGACCAGCTGCCAGTTGATCGTCTCTCCACTTCCTAGTGGCACGACCTTGTCCTTTCCAAATTGATAACTCTCAGGTGGTTGCCAAGCCATCTTTTGTAATGTGATGGTCTTTGAGTTTCTTGGCAGATCATAAAAGTCCGGTCCAAACAGGCTGGCAAAGCCTTCGAGTTTGTCCAACGCATCTGCCTGCTCAAAGACCTCAGCGTAAAGTTCAATTGCAGCGTGTGCGGTGTAGCAACCGGCACATCCACAGGCACACTCTTTGGCATGCTGTGGATGGGGGGCGCTATCTGTACCCAGAAAGAAATGGGGCTCGCCACTGGTTGCCGCCTCAATCAATGCTGTCTGATGAGTTTCACGTTTCAAGATGGGTAGACAGTAGTAGTGAGGACGTATGCCACCTTGCAACATGGCGTTTCGGTTATACAACAGGTGCTGAACTGTAATAGTGGCGCCTAACCTGCCTTCGCATGCTCTAACGAAATCGACTGCCTGCTTAGTGGTGATATGTTCAAAGACCATGGGTAGGTCTGGAAAATCCTGCTTCAAAGGTATCAGGTGGCGATCTATAAAGACCTGTTCGCGATCAAAGATATCCACTTGTGGGTCGGTGACTTCAGCATGAATCAATAATGGAAGTTTCTCCCGCTGCATGGTCTCAAGCACCGGGTAGAGTTTTCGGATATCGGTCACGCCTGCATCGGAATTGGTTGTCGCTCCGGCAGGGTAGAGTTTTACCCCCTTTACTATGCCGCTCTGTTTGGCTGTCACGATCTCATCATGGCTGAGACGGTCCGTCATATACAGTGTCATCAGCGGTGTAAAGGTGGTGCTTTCAGGCAGAGCATTGAGAATACGCTCTCGATACGCCGATGCCATCTGGGTAGTTGTTATCGGGGGTCTGAGATTCGGCATCACGATGGCGCGGGCAAAGCGTTCAGCAGAATGGGCTACAACTGAGGCCATCGCATCATCATCACGCAGATGCAGGTGCCAATCGTCTGGTTGGATAAGTGTTATTTGCATGGCTAGCCGAATCAATCAGGATAAAGAGGTTAAAGGGTACTTTTAGATAATCCCTATTTAAAGTTTTTTTACAATTGGAAATTGCAATTTGTTAATTTAAGTATTTTCTAATATTCTATATCTCGAAAGCTACGTAGTACCTGCTTTCTCTAGCATGATTATGAATACATTCTATCTCGAGGAGAGTGAATAATGAAAAAGATCGTTCAAGCTACTGCAGCTGCTGCTCTGATCGTTGCTTCCGCTTCTGCTTCTGCATGGTGGGGTGGTCCTGGCTACGGAAACCGTGGTTGGGGCAATGACGGTTGGGGTGATGGCTGGGGTGATGGCTCCGGTGATTTCAGCTTTGGCATGAGTGGTAACGCCCGTGGTTCCGGTTATGGACGCGGTAACAACTACTACCGTGGCTATGATGGTTATGGCTATGGTGGTCCTTACGGTGGCTATGGCGCCCCTTACGGTGCCCCATATGGCGCGCCTTATGGTTACCCAGCACCGCCTGCAGCTCCTGCTGCACCGGCTGCTCCTGCTAAGTAAGGTAGTCTAAGACTGAAGTAAAACAGGGATTATCTGCACAAGGATGTGCAAAACAGACAAGCGTGGTTTTCACAATACAGATTTTTCGGGTACTTAAATGAAAAAGATTTCTATCATTGCTGCGGCAATCGCTATGGCAGCCACATCCGCCTCTGCAAATGCATGGTGGGGTAATAATTGGGGCGACGATTTTTTCGGTGACGGTTTCGGTGCTGGTGATTTCGACTTCTCTTTCAACATGCGTGCCCATGGCAACGGTTATGGTCGTGGCAATGGTTATGGTCGTGGTTACGGCTATGATGCGCCTTACTATGGTTATGCGCCCTATGCAGCACCTGTACTGACTGAAGAGCAGAAGACTGCTATGGAAGAACAGCAGAAAGCATTTGCTGAGCAGCAGAAGGCATTCGCCGAACAACAGCAAAAGGCATTCGAGCAGGCCGTTGCAGCTCAACGTGAATATGCTGAACAATACAATGCCGATCCTCGTGTTGCTATGGAAGCAGAGATGAAGGCAATGCAAGAGCAGATGGAAGCTCAGCGCACACAGATGCAGTCACGTTTTGCCCATAATGCACCTACCAGACCAGAAATGCCTGAAGCTATGGCAAAGCGCATGGAAGAGTCCAATGCTCGTCGCGAACAGATGGTAAAGGAGATGGAGACACGTCGTGCTGAGGTGATGAAGCAGATGGAAGAGCGTCGTAAGGTGGCCATGGAGCGTAGACCTTTCGAAATGCCGGTTTTTGAGTCACGTAAAGATATCTAAGCAATTCGTTATACGGTGACTTAAATAAAGGCGCATCCGGAGTGATCCGGATGCGCCTTTTGTCGTTTTTGGGAGAGGATGTGTCAATCGTTAGAGCGATTGGAAATTGTTTGGGATTCCTATTAATCAATAGCAAAAACAGGGTATTAAGTTAAGAAAAATAATCTCCCAATAACGCTGAAATGTAAAACATCTTGCTGTATATTACGCCGATCAATCCAAACTATTGGTATTCCAAATAGTCTCTCTATTAACCAGACCTGAGAAGTTGTTTTCTGCAGGGTTATGAGGGGTATTTGTATGCCAACTGAACAGCTAGAGAATAATCATGCCGACCAGACCTGATATCGACCCGCAAGAGACACAGGAGTGGCTGGATGCTTTGGAAGCCGTGCTCGAAAATGAAGGTGTGGATCGCGCCCACTTTCTGATTGAACGCCTGGTTGACAAGGCTCGCCGATCCGGTGCCTATCTGCCGTTTAGTGCAAACACCGCTTATCTCAATACGATACCGGTGACCAAACAGCAGCGTTTTCCTGGAGATAGAGCCATGGAACGTCGCGTCAGATCGTTTATCCGTTGGAATGCGATGGCCATGGTGGTACAGGCCAATAGGATATCTACAGAACTGGGTGGCCATATTTCCAGCTTCGCCTCCAGTGCCACACTTTTTGATGTCGGGTTCAACCATTTTTTTCATGCACCGAACAAGGAACGCGACGGTGATCTGATCTTTTTTCAAGGTCACTGTGCACCTGGAATATATGCCAGGGCGTATCTTGAAGGGCGACTCAGTGAGGAACAACTCTACAGCTTCCGCCAGGAAGTCGATGGTCGTGGTCTTTCTTCCTATCCTCATCCCTGGTTAATGCCAGGTTTCTGGCAATTCCCAACGGTTTCCATGGGCCTCGGTCCTTTGATGGCCATCTATCAAGCACGTTTTATGCGCTACTTGCACGACCGGAGCATGCTCAATACCGATGAACGGAAGGTATGGGCTTTCTGTGGTGACGGTGAAATGGATGAACCAGAGGCGTTAGGTGCTATTTCCCTGGCGGGTCGTGAGCGTCTGGATAACCTGGTGTTCGTTATCAATTGCAATCTGCAGCGTCTGGACGGTCCAGTACGAGGCAATGGCAAGATTATTCAAGAGCTTGAGGCTAGCTTTCGTGGTGCTGGCTGGAACGTAATTAAAGTGATCTGGGGCGGATACTGGGATCCGCTATTTGCACGAGACAAAAATGGCATTCTGCTGAAACGTATGGAGGAGTGTGTCGACGGGGATTACCAGGCGTATAAGGCGAAGGGTGGTGCATACACTCGTGAACATTTCTTCGGTAAATATCCGGAACTGGAAGAGATGGTTGCCAATATGACCGATGAAGATATCTGGCGACTGAACAGGGGAGGGCACGATCCCCATAAGGTTTTCGCGGCCTATGCGGAGGCGGTTTCCCACAAGGGACAACCCACTGTCATTTTGGCGAAAACGGTTAAGGGTTATGGCATGGGGGTGGCAGGAGAGGGCCAGAATATCACCCATTCACAGAAAAAGATGGGTGAGGCGGCACTGAAGGCATTTCGTGATCGCTTCAATATCCCTATTTCTGATGACCAGATCGGTGCAGCACCCTTTTACAAGCCACCGGCTGATAGTCCCGAAATGAAATATATGCATGAGCACCGTGAGACCTTAGGTGGTTTTCTGCCGCAGCGTCGTACCAAGCTTGATCCTCTGCAAGTACCTTCATTGGATAGTTTCAAAGCCCTGCTGGAGGGTAGTGGAGAACGTGAACAGTCGACCACCATGGCCTTTGTGCGTTTGTTGAATATGTTGGTTCGGGATAAGAAACTGGGTAAGCAGATTGTACCTATTGTACCTGATGAGGCACGAACCTTCGGTATGGAAGGTATGTTTCGTCAGTTGGGTATCTATTCATCAGTAGGCCAGCTGTATGAACCGGTCGATGCCGATCAGGTTATGTTCTACCGCGAAGATAAAAAGGGACAGATCCTGCAAGAAGGTATCAATGAGGCAGGTGCGATGTCTTCGTGGATAGCGGCAGCTACTTCATACAGCAATCATGGGGTCAGCATGATCCCATTTTATATTTACTATTCGATGTTCGGTTTCCAGCGTGTCGGTGATCTGGCTTGGGCGGCGGGGGATATGCAGGCACGCGGCTTCCTTATTGGCGGTACTGCAGGGCGTACAACCCTGGCAGGTGAAGGACTGCAACACCAGGATGGACACAGCCATATCCTTGCCGGAACTATTCCCAACTGTGTTGCCTATGATCCGGCCTTTGCCTATGAGTTGACGGTGGTTGTGCAGGACGGCATGCGTCGTATGTATCAGCAACAGGAGAATGTTTTTTATTACATCACAGTGATGAATGAAAACTACCTTCAACCTGCCATGCCGCAGGGTATTGAAGAGGGTATAGTACGCGGTCTCTATCAGTTCAAAACGGGGGGTAAACAGAAGTTACGCGTACAACTGTTGGGAAGCGGGGCCATCTTACGTGAGGTGATCGCCGCTGCAGAACTGCTGGAAAAAGAGTTCAAAGTTTCAGCGGATGTGTGGAGTGTCACCAGCTTTAATGAGTTACGCCGTGATGGTCTGGATGTGGATCGGTGGAATACCCTGCATCCGGAAGATAAGCCAAAGGTCAGTTATGTAACCCAACAATTGACAGGCCAGAAAGGACCTGTGGTGGCAGCCACAGACTATATTCGAAGTTATGCAGATCAGATTCGTCCCTTTATTTCAACGCACTACAGTGTATTGGGTACCGATGGTTTTGGTCGTAGTGATATGCGTAGTCAGTTACGCAAGTTTTTCGAAGTCAATCGTTACTACATCGTTATCGCTGCCTTGAAGGCGTTAGTCGATGAAGGTGAGATTAAATCAGATCTGGTCAGCCAGGCGATAAAGAAATTTAAGATCGACCCTGAAAAACCCAATCCCTGCACGGTATAAGGTGATAGGCAGGTGAACCTGAAAGAAACAGAAGATGCCAGAGTGGCAAAGAGGATGAGACGTGGGTAAAACAACAGATGTGCTGTTACCGGATATTGGAGATTTCGACTCAGTCGAAGTTATCGAAATCCTGGTTTCAGAGGGTGATCAAGTCACGGTTGAAGAGTCTCTGCTGACCTTGGAGAGTGATAAGGCTACGATGGAGATACCCTCTCCGCATGCGGGAAAGATTATAAGCCTACTGGTCAAGGTGGGTGATCATGTCAGTGAAGGGGATAAGATACTCAGCATTGAAGCGGTGGATAGCGACACTCAACAAGATCCGCAACAAACTGCGGGTCTTGCGCCGGCTGCTGAAGAGTTGGAGACTGTCCAGGCCCCCTCCCCGTCTCCTACTGAAGAGCGTATGCAGGGATTGGAGCAGGCCCGGAGACCTGGAGATAAAGAGGCTAGAGTTCCCCCCGTTCCCGTCACTATTCCTGGAAGTGGAGCGGGTGTCACGCCCCATGCCAGTCCGTCGGTGCGACGCTTTGCCCGTGAGCTTGGGGTTGATCTCTCTTTGGTCAAAGGGAGTGGTCCTAAGGGACGGATCTTAAAGAAGGATGTACAACAATTTGTCAAACAATCCCTGCGCCGAGGGGAGGCTGCAAGATCATCTGGATCACCTTTCGAAATGCCGGCAGGCCCAGAGGTGGATTACAGTCGGTTTGGAGAGATTGAGAGTAGGCCACTCAATCGCATCAAGAAAATCAGTGGTGCTCATCTCCATCGTAGTTGGTTGACTGTGCCTCATGTTACCCAATTTGATGAGGCGGACATCACCGAACTAGAAGCATTCAGAAAATCTCAGAAAGAGGCTGCTTCTAAACAGGAAATCCGTCTTACCCTGATGCCATTTCTAATGAAGGCGGTTGCTGCGGCTCTAAAGCAGATGCCCGGTTTTAATGCGGCCCTTTCTGTGGATGGTGAGTCGCTGATATTTCGTAACTATATCCATATTGGCGTAGCCGTTGATACACCCAATGGGTTGGTAGTACCTGTGATACGCGATGTCGACCAGAAGGGTATATTTGATCTCGCGGGTGAGCTGATGCGTGTCAGCGCCAAGGCACGTGATGGCAAGCTGGCTCCTGGTGACATGCAGGGAGGGTGTTTCTCTATCTCAAGTCTAGGTGGGATTGGGGGTAGCGCCTTTACGCCTATTGTCAATGCTCCTGAAGTCGCTATTCTCGGTGTCTCCCGAAGTAGCATGCAACCCGTGTGGGATGGAGAGGTGTTTCAACCACGATTAATGTTGCCCCTGTCCCTCTCCTACGATCATCGGGTCATCGATGGCGTCGACGGGGTCAGGTTTACCTCCTATCTTACTTCACTGTTGGGTGATATTCGTCATTTACTGTTATGATTGATACAGATCAACCTGGACTAAATGTTGTCCGGGTTGATGGGACAGTCATAGATTTCCGAAACCAATTTCTCATTTCCTTATACTTTTAGTGGGATTAAGAATAGAGTTCTTATATCTTGTTCCTCTCAGCGAAGATGCATGGTTGTTTTAGGTTATCCGAACACAGCTGTTGTCGGTCAGATTCTTAACCCAAAGGGAGAGGTTCCGATTGGTGCATCCGCTTAAAGATATTCATAAAAAGTCCGAAAACTAGTTGTAGTGGCGCATATTTCTATTATGCATGCCCAAATATCCCCGATTGATAGATATGGATGTCTCTAATCCAAGTGCAAATTGCAGCTGTTAATTATTGTTGTTGATTATGTGTAACACTTTGAAATTAATACTAATATTGTGCTTTTTTGTATCGGTTGCATTGGCTGATGGAGTAAAAAATGAACCCATACAGCCCCTATCTATGGAACCTGATCTGGATCCGAGATTAGTGACCTTGGGGGACCGTCTTTTCCATGATACCCGCCTCTCTCAGGATAACAGTTTGAGCTGCGCCAGTTGCCATGTGCTCTCTACAGGTGGCTCTGATCATAGGGCCAGATCGGTGGGTGCGGGTGGTGCAATTGGTGGTATCAAGGCGCCTACCGTCTACAACAGTCGCTACAATTTTGTGCAATTTTGGGATGGCCGCGCTCCGAGTCTAGAGGTGCAGGCGTCAGGTCCGGTGCATAACCCCATTGAGATGAATTCCAACTGGGAAGAGGTTATTTCCAAACTGAGTAATGACCCTGCCCTGATGGAACAGTTTGATACCCTGTTCGAAGACAGTCTCACAGGCGATAACATCTCGATCGCTATCGCAGCTTTCGAACGCTCGTTGGTGACCGTCAATTCCCGATTTGATCGTTGGCTTCAGGGTGAACAGGGCGTGCTTACGGTAAAGGAACTTCGTGGTTATCGTCTGTTTAAGAGCTATGGATGTATCAGTTGTCACCAAGGTGTGAATGTGGGTGGCAACATGTATGGTTTTATGGGTGCAATGGGTGACTATTTCAAGGAACGGAAAAGTGAAATCACCGAGGCGGATCTCGGACGATACAATGTCACACGACGGAATGAAGATAAACACTACTTCAAAGTTCCCAGTCTACGCCTGGTAGCCATTAATCCCCCCTATTTTCATGATGGTTCAGCGTCAACTCTCGATGAAGCAGTGCGGATCATGGGCCGTTATCAGTTGGGGCGCGAACTTCCAGAGGAGGATATTAAAGATATTGTTTCATTCCTTTTCTGTCTGGTTGGTGAGCATATCAGGTTGAAGCCATGAAGATGCTCAAGACCTTTGGTTCCAAGCGGAGCTTACTGCTGTTTTCACTCGGTATAGCGTTTATTCTGCTACTGACTGTGTTCTGGGATGATGAAACCCAGAATTATGCCGAGTTATCACACAATCTACTTGAACTGAAGGAAATGGATGCACGTCTTGATCGTGATGTATTCAGGATCACAACATTTTTGTTGGTCCAGTACGATCCACTGGTACAAACCAGTAATCGTCTAAGAGAACTGAAAGAGAAGATCAATAACAAAGTGAAGGTAAGTGATAAGGTTTTAGGCGATCTTATTGAAACCTATTGGCAAGGAATGGATGAGAAGCTGGATATCCTTGAGAGGATAAAATTCCAGGCTGCGATTGTACGCAATGGTATTCATTATCTTCCAATTGCAGCACAAGATTTGAAGGCGGTTGATCCCAATACCTACCAGGCTATCCTTGAGCTGCTTAACTCCCTCTATACCTATGATCTCTTTTATACCGATTCTCTACTGGAGGATATCAACAATACGCTTAAACAGCTGAAAAAAATTAGCCCCTCTTCTTTAGTAAGTCAGCATCGATTTCCCCACTGCGCGATGACAGGGGACAGATTACCCATTTTATCGCGGTCAAAGAGGATGTAACGGCACAAAAGCGGGCTGAAGATCAATTGCGTATGAACGCCACGGTCTTCGAAACGACGGCTGAAGGCATCATGGTGACTGACGCAGATAATATGATCAAGACCGTGAATCCAGCGTTTAGCCGCATTACAGGTTATCCAGCTGAGGAGGTCATCGGGCATTCGCCAAACATGTTGAGCTCAGGGAGACACGATAATGAGTTCTATGAGGCATTGTGGGACTCCGTGTTACAAAAGAAGTATTGGACCGGTGAGATCTGGAATCGACGCAAGGATGGTAGTGTTTTTCCAGAATGGTTGTCGATTGCTGCAATTCCAGGTGAAGATGGTGTTGCTAAAGAGTATGTGGCAGTCTTTTCAGATATTACCAAGCATAAGCAGGATGAAGAGCAGATCCGCTATCAGGCTAACTACGATGCCTTGACCGGATTACCAAACCGCTCTTTGCTGTCTGATCGGCTTGTACAGGCGATCGGGTCCGCGCATCGAGAAAAATGGAAACTTGCGATACTGTTTATCGATCTTGATCAATTCAAGATGGTTAATGATACTTTTGGCCATGTGATGGGCGACGAGTTGCTGCAGCTGGTAGCGTCTCGAATAGGTGAATGTGTACGAGAGTCGGATACAGTGGCCCGATTCGGCGGTGATGAGTTCATTATCCTCCTGCAGGATGTCAGTGACATGGACGCAGTCGCTAACGTTGCAACCAAGGTGATCGAAAAAATAACCCGGGTATTTACCCTGTATGGACGTGAGATCTACATCGGTGCAAGTGTCGGTATTACCATCTTTCCAGACGATGCAACCAATGCCGATTCGCTGTTAAGAAATGCTGATATGGCGATGTATCAGGCTAAAGATCGTGGTAGAAACAGTTATCAATTCTTCACTGCGTCGATGCAACAGCGGACACTGGAACGTCAGCAACTTGAGTTAGACCTGAGGCTGGCGATTAAGCGCGGCGAGTTGGAGATCTATTATCAACCTGTGATGGATGCCTATCTTGATAGAGTGATCAGTGTTGAGGCTCTATTACGCTGGAACCACCCACACAGGGGAATTGTTTCACCTACTATTTTTATACCACTCGCAGAAGATAGCGGTTTGATTGGCCCGATAGGTGAGTGGGTGATTAAGGGCGCTTGCGAGCAATTAAGCCAATGGCATAAAAGTGGTTATCCTGATTTGAAACTGGCAGTTAATCTCTCAAGCCGCCAGCGTGAACTTGGGTTGGAAGCCAGCTATCTAAAGCAGGTATTAGATGACAACAGACTCTCTCCTGGTGCACTAAACTTGGAGATGACGGAAGGCCTGCTGATGCGAGATACCGATGAGGCGATCACATGGCTATCAAGCTTCAAAGCGCTTGGTGTTAATCTCTCTGTGGATGATTTTGGAACAGGTTATTCATCATTGAGTTATTTGAAGCGGTTTCCAGTGGACGTACTCAAAATTGATCGTTCATTCGTTGCGGATCTACCTTCGAATAGCGATGATGCATCATTGGTTAAGACCATTGTGGCGATGGCAGGCAGCTTGAATCTTGGGCTGATTGCCGAAGGAGTAGAGACTGAAGAACAGGCTGATTTTCTTGTGGGTATCGGATGCTACAATTTGCAGGGTTTCTACTACGCCAAGCCCATGACGGCCGCCAATATGACAAGCTGGCTTAGCAGCGGTTTTCAAGGGACAGGTACTACCTGATCCTGTAGGGTTAATAGTTGCCTGGCATTCATCACACATTTAGGAAATTGTTCTAACTGTGTTGCAGTTGAGGGCTATTCTATACTGCTAGCTAACGGTAGTGTCACCAGAGAAACGTCCTTCCATTAATCGATCTTTAGATTTGCAATGCACAAAATGGAACGTAAAGGATGCAAAGCTAAAAGATTGATATCTCTGAATACTTTGTGTGCTTTGCGTTTCTTGGCAATCATTGTGTTATGTGTTGTCAGTATCTTCAGGCGACCACAAACTGCCTCTTACCACGGTCAATTTGCATTGTTCGCCTACGCTCTATAAAGCAGAAATGCTATAAAGGGTTAGAATAGTGTCAATGATCAGGCATTTGACTGCCATTGGGACAACAATCTGAAATAACAAATGATTGAGGAGCATGCATGAGTGGCATCGTTGAGGTTACCCTTCCAGATATAGGAGATTTTGAGCAGGTTGATATCATTGAGATATTGGTCGCTCCTGGAGACATGGTTGAAGCGGAGGATTCGATCATCACATTGGAGAGTGACAAGGCCACCATGGATATACCTTCACCCCATGCTGGGGTTGTCAAGGCGTTACAAGTCAAGGTTGGCGACAGGATCTCAAAGGGTGCTCCGATACTCAAGCTTGAATTGGCCAAAGCGGCCTCAGCGGTTGAAAAGCCATCTCCCACCAAGGCGCCAGTCTCAGAAGCCGTTAAAGGGAGTGCAGACAAGCAGGCGGATGTGGTTGTGTTGGGTGCCGGACCGGGTGGTTATACAGCTGCATTCAGGGCCGCGGATCTTGGTAAGCGTGTCATCCTAATCGAGCGTTATGATGCATTGGGCGGGGTCTGTCTGAATGTTGGTTGTATCCCTTCCAAGGCACTGTTGCATGCAGCAGATGTAATCAATGAAGCGGCCGAAATGGTCGAAATGGGTATCAGTTTCGGTAAGCCTAAGATTGATCTAGGGAAATTGCGAGAGGGAAAAAATAAGATTGTGAAGCGTCTGACTGGCGGTTTGAAACAATTGGCCAAGCAGCGCAAGATTGAACTGGTACACGGTGTCGCCCGTTTTGAATCACCCAATCGTATTGCTGTTAATTCAACTGAGGGTAGCCTATCCATTGCCTTTACGGATGCCATCATTGCCTGCGGTTCAAGTCCAGTGCAGATTCCCGGTTTTCCTAATGATGATCCACGTCTGATCGATTCCACCGGGGCCTTAGCACTTGAGGATGTCCCAAAGCGCATGCTGGTTGTGGGAGGGGGTATTATTGGACTGGAAATGGCCACGGTATACAACACCATGGGTAGCGAAATAGATGTTGTTGAACTGCAGGAGAATTTGATCCCTGGTTGTGACCCAGATCTGGTTCGGCCACTGCAAAAACGTATCTCCAAGCGATATCAACAGATCATACTGGGCACCAAGGTTACTGATATCCAGGCCCTGAAGGGTGGATTGAAAGTGACTTTTGAAGGCAAGCAGGCGCCGGATAAACCACAGATATACGATCGCGTGCTAGTGTCTGTAGGGCGTACTCCCAATGGTAAGAAAATCAATGCAGAGGCAGCCGGTGTGGCAGTCGACGAGCGAGGTTTCATTACCGTGGATCAGCATATGCGTACCAATGTGCCGAATATCTATGCCATTGGTGATGTTGTCGGACAACCCATGCTCGCACACAAGGCGACCCATGAAGCAAAGGTGGCTGCTGAAGTCATTGCCGGATTACCGGCCAGTTTTGATCCAATGACTATCCCCTCAGTGGCCTACACGGATCCGGAAGTGGCTTGGATGGGTCTAACAGAGACCGATGCCAAGGCTCAGGGTATAGCCTATGAGAAGGGTGCGTTTCCATGGGCTGCCAGTGGACGGGCACTCGGAATCGGCCGAGACGAAGGTATGACAAAGTTACTTTTCGATCCAGATACAAAACGCATTCTTGGAGCTGGTATCGTTGGACCCAATGCTGGGGAGTTGATTGGTGAGACAGTTTTGGCACTGGAAATGGGTGCAGATGCTGAGGATATTGGGCTGACTATCCATCCTCATCCAACCCTGAATGAGACCATCTGTTTTGCAGCCGAAATGGCCGAGGGCAGTATTACCGATCTACTGCCACCGAAGAAGAGAAAATAAACACTCTATGATGGTCTGGCTTGGATAAGATCACCACAGAGGTACGGGCATTTTACGAGGCCTATCCCTATCCACCAGAAGGTCAGGTGGATTGTGATGGCTATCATGGGCCCTTACTACTCAGTTACCTGCAGCGTACTTGTAGTAAATTGACACGTTTACAATTGTTGGAGGCCGGTTGTGGGCGTGGTTTGAACCTCCAGACTATGGCGGGTAAACAGACTGAAGTCGATTTCACCGGTATCGACATTAATCGTATCGCTGTTCAAGAAGCAACTCAGCGAAGTAAAGAACTAGGTCTGGAAAATCTGCAATTTTTATTGGCAGATCTTCTCGACAAGCATACCCTGCCTGGCGTTAGTGGTGGTTATGACATTATCCTATCGTATGGAGTGCTTCACCACTTGAGTGACCCCTTACAGGGATTGCAGCATCTTACAACCCTGCTTGCCTCTGATGGCGTTATTGCATTGATGCTGGATGGCAGCTTTGGCCGGCAACCATTAGATCGTTATCTGCAGGCTTTGGATCTTGTTCAGCTCAGGAGTAAGTCCGGTAAAGATCGATCGCCAGTGGCGCGAGCACTTGCCCACGCGGCAGAAGAGCAACTGTTCAAGGGCAATTATTGGCAGGGCACTTCCCGGGTTGACGAGATAGAGTTTGCCGATCGTTGTCTACATGTTCATCAAACCAGCTATGACTTAACCGCGCTATGGCAACTACTTAATTCGGCAGGTTTGTGCTTTATTCGATGGTTGGAACCGAATGACTGGTCTTTACAGAGCATAATCGACGATCAAGATCTGTTATGCCAGCTAGAGATGTTAGATGAAATCAGTCGATATCGACTGATAGAACGCCTTACCTACCGGCCTAAACTTACCCTGCTGGCCGCTCGACAGGGAAGCATGCCGCGCAGTCCATTATTAGCAAACCAGGTAGCATCGAGTCAGTTTGCCATTAATCCTCAATTACATTTGAATAGGCATGAAGTGAATGGTTTGACATGTACCTTGAGACGACGACACATTGATCTAAATCATAATGCCTGTTGTCAGAATATACTACAGAAGGCAGAGCAACTTTCGCTAGGTTTTACAGGAAAGAATATGGTCGACATGTTGGCAGAGCAGGATTACGAACCACAGCAGGTCCTACAAGGTATCCAGGATCTGGTTGAGAGTGAACTTTTGTATCGTCCTTATCCTGAACAAGACATGGTATAGGACACTGCACCAAACATGACCAATCCAGCGCAACCCCTCTACTACCGTGAATTTGGTAATAGTGAAATGCCCAAGTTGTGTCTGTTGCATGGGCTTTTTGGCTCATCCAATAATTGGCTGGGTATCATCAAACACTTACAGGATGAGTTCCATATACTGGCTCCTGACTTGCGTAACCATGGACGGTCCCCACATCATGATTTAATGGATTTCACGCTAATGGGGGAGGATCTACTGGGATTGTTTGACCAGTTGGGTTTAGATAGTGTCCATCTTCTTGGGCACAGCATGGGAGGCAAGACAGCCATGTGGTTGGCGCTGCAATATCCTGAGCGCACTAACAAGTTAGTCGTGGCCGACACGGCTCCAGTGACCTATGACAATCGCTTCAGATCTATCTTTCAGGGATTGAATGCATTGTCCCTGGAACAAATACAGAGCCGTGAAGCCGCAGATCAGATACTTTCCAAGTGGGTAAAAGAGCGGGTAGTACGCCAATATCTGATGCAAAATCTACTGAAGCAACCGAGTGGCTGGTCATGGCGATTCAACCTGTCTGGATTGGAGGCTGCAATGCCCGCTTTGTTGGGGTTTCCCATGGTAGAGGGAAAGGCCTTTGCAGGGGATGTACTCTTTATACATGGTGAGAGATCAGATTATGTGACCAGGGCCTATCAAAAAAAAATGGGTCAACTATTCCCTCACTATCGACAACGACTGCTGCACAATGCAGGTCATTGGCTCTATGCAGAACAGCCAACGCCCTTTGCGCAAGCTGTGCTGGCTTTTCTGAAATCATAAAAAAGGTGGTGCTATGAACAAGTTTATCGGTTTGTCTCTATTGCTGTTTGTGCCATTGCTCGGTATCGCAGCAGAGCAGCGTTTCATCAGTATTGGTACAGGTGGCCTGACGGGTGTCTATTACCCAACGGGTGGCGCCATTTGTCGATTACTGAATAAAGGAAGAAAAGAGCATGGTATCCGCTGTTCAGTAGAGTCGACAGGAGGGTCCATCTTTAATCTCAATACTATTGCCAATGGTGAACTCGATTTTGGCGTTGCTCAATCTGACTGGCAATATCATGCCTATCAAGGAAGTTCCAAGTTCAGTCAGCAGGGACCAAACAAATCTCTACGTGCTGTGTTTTCGATTCATAGTGAGCCGTTTACCGTGATGGCAAGAGATGACAGTGGTATCAAAGTGTTCACTGATCTAAAAGGAAAACGGGTAAATATCGGCAATCCTGGTTCTGGACAGCGTGGCACCATGGAAGTACTGATGACAAAGTTTAACTGGCGTAAAGATGATTTCAAACTGGCCTCGGAGCTGAAGGCAACAGAGCAGGCAAGAGCCCTGTGTGATAATAAGATTGACGCCATGATCTACACGGTAGGCCATCCTAATGCCTCGATCAAAGAGGCGGCGACTGCTTGTGATACGCATTTGGTGCCGGTGGCTGGTGAAGTTGTTGATCGGTTAATTGCTGAAAATTCATACTATGCCTCGGCAATGATTCCTGAAGGGATGTATCGTGGCAGTGATAGCCCCACCTCAACCTTCGGCGTTAAGGCGACATTGGTATCGTCTGCGGCAGTGGATGAGGAAGTTGTTTACCAGATGGTTAAGGCAGTATTTGAAAATCTGGCACTATTCAGGAAACTCCATCCTGCATTTTCCCATCTGCAGTCAGAGGAGATGCTGAAAGGGAGTTCAGCACCGTTTCATGCGGGAGCGTTGCGTTACTACAAAGAGAAAGGATGGCTATAACACTTTAAGCTGTAGGGCGCTGCCTTGCTGCACCATACGTCAGTCTGATAAACAGAAGAGTAGTTTCTATCGTTGTGTGTTGCTTCAATGAGGTGTGGATCTTTATACCAACAAATGGTACGGCAGGGTCACACCCTATGCAGCTTTGGGTTTTGATTCGGGGAGTTCTCTGTTCATTGAGAAATATTAGATGAATCAAAAGAGTAGTAATGGGCTTCAGCTCGAATTGATTGAGGCCGTTGAATTCGGTGGGAGGCGTCCGGCCGGTTGGGCCCGCAAGGTTTTATTGGGGACGGCCCTTGCATGGGCTGTGTTTCAGCTCTGGGTTGCCTCACCTTTACCTTTCAGTATCGGTATCGGGGTGTTTAATGATACTGAGGTCCGTTCCGTTCACCTGACCTTTGCCATCTTTCTCGCCTATCTCTCTTTTCCTCGCCGTAAGATGATCAGCCATTCGATTCCTCTTTCTGATTGGATGCTTGGTTTATCGGCAGCTTTTTGTGCTGCCTATCTGTTTCTCTTTTATGAGTCATTGTCAGACCGCTCTGGTGCACCGACGGAATGGGATGTCACTGTTGCTGTTATCGGTGTGTTATTGCTGCTTGAAGCAACGCGTCGTGCCTTGGGCTGGCCACTGATGGTGATTGGCATCTGTTTTCTTGGCTACACTTTTGCAGGACCCTGGTTACCTGATCTGCTTGCCCACAAAGGTGCCTCCCTTGAACGTGTTGCATCCCATCAATGGCTCTCTACCGAAGGTGTGTTTGGTGTGGCAGTAGGTGTATCTGCGGGCTTTGTATTTCTGTTTGTACTATTTGGCAGCCTTTTGGAGCAGGCGGGTGGCGGTCACTATTTTATCCGTGTTGCCTATGCCTTAGTCGGGCATAGAAGAGGAGGACCTGCAAAGGCAGCAGTATTAGCCTCCGGGCTTACTGGCATGGTATCAGGCTCATCCATTGCCAATGTGGTCACCACGGGTACCTTTACCATACCGCTGATGAAAAAAGTGGGGTTTTCCTCGGAAAAGGCTGGTGCCATTGAGGTAGCGGCCTCGACCAATGGTCAGATCATGCCGCCGGTGATGGGTGCTGCTGCCTTTTTGATGGTGGAATATCTCAACATCTCTTACCTGGAAGTTATAAAACACGCCTTTCTACCCGCGATATTGAGTTATATCGGCCTTATGTATCTGGTCCACTTGGAAGCAGTCAAGGCAGGTATGCAAGCTGAGAAGCGTGTCAGAATCGAAAATGTCAGACAGCGATTGTTGCGCTGGGGAGTGACGCTCTCGGGGGTGAGTTGTTTCTTTCTCCTTGCCTACTGGATTGTGGGTACGCTGAATAGCCTGTTTGGTAGCTATGGCTTCTACGTCAATGGGGGATTGGTTCTGCTGTTGTACGGCGTTCTGATCTATTGCGAGGTACGTTGTGGCTTGCGAAAAGAGGAGCAAGTATCACCTGAAACCTTGTCGGCCGGCAGGGCGCTGTTAGGTGGGTTGCACTTTCTATTGCCGATCCTGGTGTTGGTTTGGTGTTTGATGCTACTGCGTCTTTCGCCGGCTACCTCAGTATTCTATGCCATCTGTCTGATGATAGTCATTCAGCTGACCCAGGAAGCACTGCGAGGGTTGTTTTCAGGTGGATCGGCCGTGCGTGGGCTTCGACACGGTTTTGATGCGCTGGTAGTGGGTCTGGAGAGTGGCGCACGGAATATGATCGGAATTGGTGTCGCCACAGCGACTGCCGGCATTGTGGTTGGCACTGTCAGCCTGACAGGCATTGGACAGGTGTTGGGTGAGTTAGTCGAGACCCTTTCGCTGGGCTCAATCCTGCTGATGCTTTTGTTGACAGCACTGATTTGTATGATTTTAGGGATGGGGTTGCCCACAACTGCCAACTACATTGTTGTCTCGACGTTGATGGCGCCGGTCATTGTTCAGCTCTCAGCCGCACATGGGTTGGATGTTCCTCTGGTGGCCGTGCATATGTTTGTTTTCTATTTCGGTATTTTGGCTGATGATACTCCCCCGGTAGGGCTGGCCGCCTATGCTGCAGCCGGTATCTCGGGGGGCGATCCGATTCATACGGGCATGCAGTCATTTTATTATGATATCCGTACCGCGATTCTTCCCTTTATGTTCATTTTCAATACTGAATTGTTGATGATCGGCATCGATGGGGTTTTTGACTTTTTACTGGTGGTGACACAGGGCGTACTCGCCATGCTGCTGTTTGTTTCCGCCACCCAGGGTTGGCTCCTGGTGCGAAACCGTTTATGGGAAACCGGGGTATTGTTACTTGTCGTCTTCTCCCTGTTCCGTCCCGACTATTGGCAGGGGATGCTCTATCCTGAGCGGCTTTGGCAGTCAGCACAAGGGGTAGAAGCATTCATGGATTCCATTCCTGCCGGTGAAAAGGTGCGGCTCCAGGTGGAGGTAGAGAGTGAAGAGGGTTTGATGCAAGCACGAGAGGTTCTGTTGACGATTCCAGAGTACTTTCAGGGTGGCAAACTTGAAAGCCTGGGCTTTCTTACTGAGCCTGATGGCGATACTCTTCGTATTATCGATATCGGCTTTTTAAGTCCAGCTGAAGAGGCTGGTCTTGTCGCGGGTTTTTCCCATCGTATTACCGGCTTCTATATCCAACAAAAGCAGCCAGACAGCCGCTGGTTTCTATTTCCACCTCTGATACTGCTGAGCTTGATCGGGTGGTTGCAATATCGTCGTAAGGTTGGGTTGGAATGAGCAAGAATTGGAGAATGAAATGAGATACTTATGGGTTGTCTGTACACTGCTTCTCAGCGCGTGCCAGTCAGTGGCGGTGGAACCTTTGAACGAACCTTCGCCCGTTAAGATTTTTACCTCTGAGGAGTCTTTTGAGGATGTAGTGGAGAATATCAAGATGGCCATCATCGAGCGTGGTCTGTTGGTCAGTGGTACCTTGCATGTCAGTGAGATGCTGAATCGCACCGCTACTGACCTTGGCTTTTCTCAACTGTTTTCAAAAGCTGAATCGGTAGAGTTCTGCAGTGCACTGATGTCCCACAAGATGGCCCAGGCCGCCGTGGAGAATATTGCGATATGTCCTTTTACTATCGCTGTCTATGTAAAACAAGCCCAACCTGAGCAGGTCTATGTGGCTTATCGTCCTCCGCATCTTGCGGGTGATGGTCAGCAGGCGACAAAGGAGATTGTCAACCTGCTTGAAGGCATTATCGAGGACTCTATCTGATCTATTTTGCGCCTACGATGAGTGAGTTATCCGTGTTACGGATGAAAAATAACTGTAGATTGATTGACTCGGATCAATAATAAAGCAAAGACAAGCTGGTTATGAGCTACACAATAAATGGCTTTTAATCATTTAAATCAATAGGATGACCACTTTCGAGTGGGTCAAGCTAATGGATGTATTTTTATACTTCGATTTAAGAACAGACGGCTGTTGCCGCAATTAACAGGAACAAAGGTGCAGGCTTGGTAGTGCTGTGTCTGCCATAGAGGTCTATTGGAGAGAGGGAATGTCTGAAGTTTACAAGGTCATCTTTACCGGCAAACTGAGGCCTGATGCAAATCAGGAACGGATCATTGGCTTATTCAGTGAAAAATTCAAACTGGGACCGGAGAAGGCGGAAAAACTGATTTTCAGTGGCAAGGCCGCTACCTTGAAAAAGGATCTCGATAGGGAAAAAGCAGAGAAGTATCAACAGACGCTTGAAAAAATGGGCCTGGTTATAGAGCTCGATCCAAAGCCCCCAATTGAGGAGTCAGTCGAATCTGACCCAATAAATATCCCTTCAGGTCTTGCTCTTGAAGCCATCGACAATGGTGATGATGAGGACGCAACAGAAGTACTTGACTCCTCCTTGCAACCCGGTAATAGATGCCCAAAATGTGGTTCCAGCAACATGGAGATGGGGATCTGTCAGGATTGTGGCATCGTGGCAACAAAATTTCTTGCAGTTAAGGCAAGGGATGCTGAGCTGGCCTCACAAATCGAAGCGGTAAATCAGGGCAGTGAGGATGAGGGCGACCCCTATACTCCACCGGAGGCTGAATTAGTACAGCCTGAGGAAGGCGAGATGGAGGGTCCTCAAAGCGTCCCAGCTGGAAATGGACTGGCTTGGATTGGCCGGGGTTGGTGGCATTTCAAACAGGCGCCTCTGGCTTGGATTGTGGTCATGATTGTCTGGATAGTACTGACTTTTGTGGTCAGTATGATCCCCTTGCTAGGTTTCATCGCTGTTACCCTATTGACCCCTACGTTGATCGCCGGTCTTATGGTTGGTTGCCACGAGCAGGATCAGGGAGGTGATTTCTCAGTCAGTCATCTATTTGCCGGCTTTGCAAACAACGCGGGTCAATCTGTGATGGTAGGCCTGTTCTATCTGCTGTTCATGGTGTTGTTTTTTGTTGGCTTTGGTGCATTCATGTTCGGTAGTATTGGGCAATTGGCCTCACAGCAGGCTGACCCTGAAGCGATGGCGATGATGCTGTTTTCTCCCTCGCTTGTGATAGGTCTTATCATTGCTTCATTGCTATTTATCCCCATTATGATGGCTTACCTGTTCGCGCCTGCACTGGTTGCACTGGAGGAGATGTCTGCCTGGGAAGCGATGAAACTGAGCTTCAAGGCCTGTTTGAAAAATATCCTGCCTTTTTTGCTCTATAGCTTAGTGGCAATGGTGTTAATGATCGTTGGATCCATTCCGTTTGGATTAGGCTTACTGATTGTCTCTCCTATCCTGATCGGAGCTATCTACTCGGCCTATCTAGATATCTTTTATGCTTGATCGATGCAAGCCGGAGTGACAGAAGGGCGTTCTATAGAACAGCTCGATACCCTGTGGCGTTATGAGATTCCGGAAGGTGTGTTGCTTGACTTTCGTCTTGCCGGACCCGTTGTCAGGGCGTGTGCATGGGCGATTGATGCCGCGTTACGGGGTGTCATCTATCTGGTTCTGGTAATGGTTCTGGTGTTACTTGGTGGTATTGGAACGGCCCTGATGCTGATAGGGTTCTTTCTTATCGAGTGGTTTTACCCAGTCGTATTTGAGATACACAATGGGGCCACACCGGGTAAACGGGCGATGGGTATCCTTGTGATACAGGATAATGGCACGCCGGTCACACCCAGTGCATCTGTGATAAGAAATCTTTTGCGGACCGCAGATTTTCTTCCCTTCCTCTATGCTACAGGCTTGGTCGCCATGCTGATCAATCGGGAGTTTAAACGCCTGGGTGATTTGGCTGCGGGTACCCTGGTGGTCTACTGTGATGAGCAACACGAACGAATAGATCCACCTTTGGCCATGGCGAGAAAGCCGCCGATTGAACTCTCCGAAACCGAGCAGCTAACGCTCTTGGCATTTGCCGAACGTGGTGAAAACCTTTCTATAGGCCGGCGGGAAGAGTTGGCGGAACTGCTCGTTGAGCAGACTGGACTGCAGGATGGTAAAGCGGTTGATGCACTCTATGCCTATGCCAACTGGATTCTCAAGGGACGTTAAACCTAGATTCCGCAGTTGATCGCTAATATCTGACGTAAGGTAATGATATGCGAAATGAAATTGTGCATTTTTCTCGCACCCATTGGGTGCGTTCTGAAACGCTACATGGATTTGTGAAAAATCCCAACGCACCCTGCTGCGTTGTCGATTTTGTTAAGGGAATGGCCATTAACGGCGAGCGACGCCTTGCGGGGCACGCCGGGATTTCCCACAAGTCCATGTTCAACTGCGGATTCTAGGTTAATGAGGCAGCAACAGTTCGAAGCGGAGAACCAGGTGCTGTGGGATGAAATCGCTCAATTGATGGACGATCTTCAGCGTTCTCGCAGTAAGCGACGCTTGCCTCATACGCTGCATCTAGGCTTTCCTGACCGCTATCGTCAGCTTTGCAATCATTATGCCTTGGCACGCAGCCGTGGCTTTAGTCCTGCCCTGATCGATCAACTACATGGATTGGTGTTGCGTGGTCATCGGCTACTCTATCGTCAACAGGGTGGATGGCGATGGCGTGTGCTCTACTTTATTTTGGGCGGTTTCCCTCGGGCGGTGCGTCGAAATGGGGGCTATTTTGCGCTCTCTCTGTTGTTCTTTCTATTACCTGCCCTGTTGATGGGAGTGGGTTGCTACCTGCAGGAGGATCTGATCTACACTGTCATGGATGAGAACATGGTGGCGCAGATGGAGACCAACTATGATCCGACCAATGAACGCCCTGGTCGCTCAATAGAACGTAGTTCGGAAACAGATTTCACTATGTTTGGTTACTACATTCTGAACAATATCGGGATTGGTTTTCGTACCTTCGCAACCGGTATCTTGCTGGGTGTTGGGACACTCTTCATATTGCTTTTTAATGGCTTGGTGATTGGTGGTGTGGCAGGACATTTAAGCCAGCTGGGCTATCATGAGACCTTCTGGCCATTTGTTTCCGGCCACGGCGCATTTGAGTTAACTGCGATTGTGATATGCGGTGCGGCAGGACTACTGCTAGGGCATGCGGTGATAGCTCCTGGACAAAGAACCCGTGTGCAGGCTCTCAGGGAGCATGCCGAAGAGTCCCTGCAACTGGTTATGGGGGCTGCACTCATGTTATTGGCGGCAGCGTTCATCGAAGCATTTTGGTCCTCCAGCACACTACAGCCAACCATTAAATATAGTGTGGCAACGCTACTCTGGTTGGGTGTGGCTTTGTATCTGATGTTAATGGGAAGGGAGGATCATGGATCTCGCTAAGATTTCCATCAAATTGCGTCCACGTACGCCCTGGGAGAGTATCGATCTGGGTTTTACCATGGCACGTCAATGGTTCCTGCCACTCTGGTTGCTATGGCTATGCAGCGCATTGCCGGTGATGATTGTATTGACTCTGTTGCCTTTACCATTGTGGCTTGCAGGGCTGTTACTCTGGTGGTTTAAGCCGCTCTACGAACCACCCTTGCTTTACTGGCTGAGTCGTCGACTGTTCGCTGAACGGACATCAGTCAAAGCGGTCTTCGGAAGTTGGTTGAGGATTGTGTTACCGCAATTATTTGCCAGTCTGACTTGGCGTCGGCTAATTCCGTCTCGCTCCTTTGTCATGCCGGTGGTTGTCCTGGAGGGACTAAAGGGCAAACGCCGTATTAGCCGTATTGGTGTTTTGGGACGGCGTGCCCATGCGGCTGGTTGGTTGACCTTGGTGGGACTCCATTTTGAAGTTGTTCTGGAGTTGGGTTTTATCGGACTGATTGTTGCCGTGATTCCGCAAGAGCTGCTTTGGACCGATTGGCAGAGTTATCTGTTCGATCCCGATCCTTTGAGTGAGTGGCTGCATCATACATCTGCATTGGTGGCAATGTCCTTGATCGCCCCCTTCTATGTTGCTGGAGGGTTTGCGCTCTATCTCAATCGACGCAGTCAGCTCGAGGCCTGGGATCTGGAACTGGGATTGAGACAGTTGGCGCAAAGACATCAGCGTAGAGGATTGGTGAGTGTTGCCTCTATGTTGTTGGTCTCTCTGTTGGTATTTGGGTTACAACCCAAAACATCCCAGGCATTGGAGATCAACCCGACTGCCTCTCAACAGCTGATTCAGGAGGTTTTGGCTGAAGAGGCCTTTGGACGTTATGAGGAGCGTGGTTACTGGAAATATAGGGGTGAAGATAGCGACCAGGATAGTGGATGGCTAGAGGAGTGGTTAAAACAGATGTTGGGTGGATTTCACGGAAATCTTGCCTATTTGGGCGAGATCGTGATGTGGTTGGCTGCGGGGGGGGTGCTGGCCTATCTGCTCTACTGGTTTATACATAACCGTACCCTGCTGCAAGGTCATGGTATCGGACAAAGTGATAAGAAAAAAGTGGCACCATCCCACATCCTGGGTCTTGATTTGAGGCCTGAGAGCCTGCCGGCTAATCCGGCATCAGAGGCAGCCAGGTTGATTGAGCAGGGTGACCACAGGGGTGGGCTGAGTCTTCTCTACCGTGCTTCCCTATCGGTACTGGTACACGTCTATTCGTTACAGATTTCAGAAGGTGCCACTGAGGGGGAGTGCCTGGATAATGCCCAAGGTTTTGTAAAAGATGATCTCAATGACTATTTTACTCAGTTGACACGGGTGTGGCAGAAACTGGCCTATGGACACATACAACCCAAATATGAGTTGGCGGTAAAGCTATGTCAGGAATGGCCCGGCCACTTCGGGGTGAACAGTGCGGGATAATCGTCTGGGTATTGCTGTCGGACTGACCCTGCTGATCCTGCTCTGCGGTTACTTTACACTTTGGTTTGTAGAAAATTTTGAGCATCACTCAAAGCAGATACGCAGCGGTATGACAACAGAAGCCAGGCGCAATCCATTATTGGCGGCTGAGTATTATCTGTCACGTCTGGAGATAGATGTAAGCAGTCACTCTGGTCGTCAATTCCTGACTGAACCACCACAACGGTCAGGCTTGTTACTTGTCAGGGATCTGGGGCCGCCGCTTCCACAGGCGCGTGTTGCTTCATTGCTTGCCTGGGTAGAAAGCGGTGGGCATTTACTGGTCACACCGGGAACACTGTTGGAGGATGGGCCTGTACACCCATTACTGGAACAGTTTGGTGTTGCTATTGTGAGCAGTGAGTCGACTGAAGACGAAGATGAAGATGAAGATGAAGATGAAGAGATAAGCACACTCTTCCTGGCGGATGAGTCGGCCTCGATGCAGATCAAGTTCGATAACAACAAATGGTTCGATGTGGAGAGCGAGCAGGCACACTGGGCGGCTCCTGATGAGGACTACCCTCAGCTGTTGATCTTTCCCTGGGGCGAGGGAAGGGTTACCTTTCTCAGTGATAACGACTTCTTCAGTAATGATCGAATTGGGGAGCATGACCATGCCCTGCTGTTGGCCCGCCTGGTTGGAGATAATAACCCGGTATGGCTCCTCTATAGTTCCCAGATGCCATCACTGCTTAGCCTGCTGTGGCGACATGCACCTTATCTTCTGATAACGCTGGCGTTATTGGTTCTGTTGATGATCTGGCGTCTGAGTCAACGTAGCGGACCGTTGATTTTACCAACAAGCAGACAACGACGGGATCTACTCGAACACTTACAGGCGGCAGCGGAGTTTGCCTGGCGACATGACCCCTCAGCGGGATTGTTCGAGAAGGGTAGACGTGTAGTGGAAAAACGTTGGTTGGCTAGCCATCCTCTGTTACATCACTTGGATGAAGAGGCCCGATGCCAATGGTTAGCGGAAAAGACGGGGATGACTGCCCATTCAATACACCAAGCCCTCTATCCCCATCAGGGCGATACCGGTCATCTGATTAAAACCATGACAAACCTACAGCGCCTGTTATCGGCGTTACACCCGGAAAAGAGAGAGCATTAACTATGGTAGGTCAAGCAGCGTTGAATGAGGACGTTTTACAACGAGCCAGAGGCCTGGAAGCCGAGATTGCAAGGGTGGTTATTGGTCAGCCGCAGGTTATCCATGAGGTCATGCTGGCGCTCTTTTCAGGGGGGCATGTTCTGGTAGAAGGAGTGCCTGGTCTAGGTAAAACACTATTGGTACGTAGTCTGGCAGCTGCAGTTCAGGGCGCATTCAGCCGTATCCAGTTCACCCCGGATTTGATGCCGAGTGATATATCAGGCCACATCATGTTTGATATGAAAAGCGAGAATTTCAGGGTGCGAAAGGGGCCGGTATTCTGCAACCTGCTGTTGGCTGATGAGATAAACCGCTCGCCTGCCAAAACCCAGTCAGCCCTGCTTGAGGCGATGCAAGAACAGCAGGTGACTATCGAGGGTCGTACCTTTCCCCTTACTCCCCCCTTTCTGGTGTTGGCGACGCAGAACCCGATTGAACAGGAGGGTACCTATCCGTTACCTCAGGCCCAGCTTGACCGGTTTTTGCTAAAGGTGTTTATCGACTATTCTGTTGAGAGCGAAGAGCAGGCGATGGTGAAGCAAGTGACACTGGGCGCTGTGGGTGATCAGCTCGATACTTCAGCCATTCGTCCTCAGCTGAAGGCTGATGAGATCCCGCAGCTTCAAGCCCATGTAGCACAACTGCAGATGGATGAGCAGATCATCAACTACGCAGTACGTCTGGTACGTTCGGCAAGGGATTGGAATGGTATTGAGGCGGGTCCGGGACCCCGTGGCACCATATCTCTACTACGGGCAGCCAGGGTTGAAGCCTTTTTGCAACAGCGTAACTTCGTCACACCTGATGATATCAAAGTTGCAGCACTGCCCGTGTTGCGACACCGGATACGACTCGCCACCGATCTGGAGATCGAGGGTTACCAGCCGGACGATGTGTTGAACGATCTGTTGGATAACATCCCTGCGCCACGTCAGTGATTCCCTCATCCCGACTGATAACGGCCCTGTTTCTACTCAGTACACCGGCACTGTTAGCGATCTGGTATCCGGCTTGGGCGATACCCTGGAAATTACTCAGCGCCCTTTTATTGGTATTTGCACTGTTGGATCTGTGGCGGTTACGGCAGTTGCCAATACCTGAATTGGTACGCCATATCCGCACAAGTATACCGGTAGGCGTCTGGACAGATGTGGAGTTACGGCTGCGTAACAGATCGGAGTATGTACTCAATTTAGCGGTCCACGATCACCATCCAAGTGATTTCAACGTACAGGATCAGCTTCAATCGATCGCTATACCGCCGCAACGTCAGACGAACTTGCGCTATCGTGTGTTGCCCAACCGGCGCGGAGAGAGGCAATTCGATGGCGTTGATCTGCTTGTTCATTCCCCGCTGGGTCTATGGCGACAGAAGTATTTCATTGATCATATTACTCAAGTTCGGGTGTTTCCAAACTTTCGCGAGATTGCCCGCTATGCCTTGTTGGCAACCGACAACCATCTCAGTCAGATGGGGGTTCGTCGCCGCCAGCGCCGTGGTGAGGGCAGTGATTTCCATCAGCTTCGTGAATACCGTACTGGTGATGCCATGCGCCAGATCGATTGGAAGGCAAGTTCGCGTTATCGTCGGCTGATATCCAAGGAGTACCAGGATGAACGTGATCAGCAGATCGTTTTCATGCTTGACTGTGGCAGACACATGCGTCATGAGGATGGTGACGGCGCCCATCTTGATCATGCCCTGAATGCAATGTTACTGCTGAGTTATGTCGCAGACCGACAGGGCGATGCGGTTGGTTTTTTAAGCTTTGCCGGCGAAGAGCGCTGGCAACCACCGCTGAAGGGAGGGGACGTGGTGCGTCGATTATTGGATCGCACCTATGATCTCGACTCAACCCTGCATGCGGCTGACTACCTTGCCGCTGCACACAAATTGATACTGTTGCAACAACGCAGGGCATTAATCATCATTTTGACCAACAGCCGTAACGAGGAACGTGATGATCTGTTAAAGGCAATCTCGCTGCTGGTAAGACGGCATCTGGTGGTGATTGCAGATCTCCATGAAGCCTCCCTGGATGCAGTGATAGAACACCCGGTCGTCGATCTGCAGGGGGCACTACGCTTCCAGGCGGTATTGGGATACCTTGGTCAGCGCAAACAGGCCCATGAGAGATTCACCCATCGGGGAGCCTTGATTATTGACAGCAGGCCCCAGCAGCTCCCTGTTAACCTGGTGAATGCCTATCTGGATGTGAAGGCCTCCGGCAAGCTTTGAAATTGGTTGGTTATGAATAGTGCAGTGTCTCATATAAATGGCACCTATCAGAGGCCCACAAATGTTCCAAGACGCCTCCTTTGGAAGTACCATTTATATGAGACACTACACATAGGTTCGGATTAGTGAATAGGTTTCAGCCACCATCGTAATAGGGCTATTGAGCGTCAGCCTTGTTATAATTCAGCCCATTAAATAGTAACCAATGGTTTTATTCATGGAATCAGAAGAGATAAAGCAAAAGAAGCGTAGTAGAGGGATCTATCTATGGCCTAACCTGATTACCACCGGGGCTCTTTTTGCCGGGTTCTACGCTATTCTCGCCGCAGTCAACAGTAAGTTCGAAGTGGCCTCAGTAGCCATTTTTGTGGCCATGCTGTTGGATGGTCTGGATGGTCGGGTGGCCAGGATGACCAAATCACAGAGTGCATTTGGCGCTGAGTACGATAGCTTGTCAGATATGGTCTCATTTGGCCTGGCGCCGGCATTGGTGATCTATATGTGGGCCTTGAGTGATCTGGGTAAGTTGGGCTGGCTGGCGGCCTTTATCTATACTGCCAGTGGCGCTCTGCGCCTGGCGAGGTTCAACACCCAGGTCGGGATCGCCGACAAAAAGTTTTTTCAGGGATTACCCAGTCCCTCTGCTGCAGCGATCATTGCCGGTGGTGTCTGGCTAGGTGTTGATTATGGGGTTGACGGCAATACCCTGGGTTGGCCCGCTGCGATCCTGACTACCCTGACCGGTCTATTGATGGTGAGTAATTTTCGCTATCACAGCTTTAAGGAGATCGATTTTCACGGTAAGGTTCCTTTTATCGTGTTGGTGGTTGTGGTAGTCGTACTGGCCATTGTGCAGACCCATCCACCAACCGTATTGTTTGTGTTGTTCCTTGTCTACGCTATCTCAGGTCCTGTTTTGACCTTGTTACAACTACGCAAGCATCGTGAGCATCGGATAACGACAGATCCTGATAAGGAATAATGAGTCACCTATGTTTACCCTTTATTTTGCAGGTAGTCTGAGAACAGCCTGTCTTCGTGGGTTGTGTGTTTGAGAAACCACTCTACTAAAAAATCAATGATATCTTTGGCCCTTGTTTCCGACCGGTCCATCTGCAATCTGGCTTCCTTGGAAGTGAGTTGATCTATCAATTCGAGATGGTGTCTTTTATGCTCATCCAACATCGGATAGTTGGCGCGTCCCATGATATTTTCTTCACTGATGAAATGAAATCGGGCATAAGCATTCAGTTCTGAGATAAGTGCTGATTGGTAGGTAATGTTGTCAACGCTCCCCAGTTCATCCGAGAGGCGATTGATCAGATCTAAAAAGTAGTGGTGTTGGAAATCAATATCATTGATTCCCAGCTCATATTCAGCTACCCAGTCGATACGCTTTTTACTCATGGCGGTCACTCTATCTGTTTCGAGTTGAGCTGGCTAATCATAAGTATCCCTATATACCCTTATTTAAAGTAAGCTTAATTCTATAGTGGTATTATAATGCTTCACTTTTTATTACCCTCAATATCAGCCTATTCTTGGAACTTAGCTGAAATAGGAATCTCCCACCCTATACAGTGTTTGGCTGTAGATCATCTGATGTTAGGAAAGTTAACAATTTCAACTAAACAGTTTCCTACCTTATAGCAGGTTATTCTCCTCATCAGAGTAGAGCCGAGATGATTGGCAATCCCAAGGGGCTGGGTTATATTCAACCGTTGTTTTTTTATGATCTGGATCTTTAAATACAGATCAACCAGACCTCTATCTGAGTCTGGCTAAGTATCCTGCTGGAGAGCTGTATGAGCCAACCTGATCAATTGATCATATTCGATACCACATTGCGTGATGGTGAGCAAAGCCCCGGTGCTTCCATGACCAAGGATGAGAAGGTCCGTATTGGCAAGGCCTTGGAGAAGTTGCAAGTGGATGTCATTGAAGCAGGCTTTCCAATTGCCAGTCATGGTGATTTTGAAGCAGTTTCAGCTGTGGCAAAGGCGGTGAAGGATTCCACTGTCTGTGGTCTGGCTCGTGCACTTGACAAGGATATCGATCGGGCAGGCGAAGCGCTGAAGGAGGCCAATTCGGGAAGGATTCACACGTTTATCGCCACTTCCCCCATTCATATGCAGCACAAGTTGCGGATGAATCCGGATCAGGTGGTCGAACAAGCTGTGCATGCCGTTAAGCGGGCAAGAAACTATACCGATAATGTAGAGTTCTCCGCAGAGGATGCAGGGCGCTCAGAAATCGACTTTCTGTGTCGTATCTTTGAAGCGGTGATCAATGCCGGCGCAACGACCCTGAATGTTCCCGATACGGTGGGCTATGCTATGCCACACCAGTTCGGTGACCTGATTCATCGGATGCGTGAGCGGATTCCCAATGCTGACAAGGCCATCTTTTCTGTCCATTGTCACAATGATCTGGGTTTGGCGGTTGCTAACTCCCTGTCTGCTGTAAGCAATGGGGCACGGCAAGTGGAATGCACCATCAACGGCCTCGGTGAGAGGGCGGGCAATGCTTCATTGGAAGAGATTGTGATGGCGGTACGAACAAGACCGGACCTCTTCTCCTGCCAGACAAGGCTAGACACCACGCAGATCGTTGCCTGCTCCAAATTGGTATCCAACATTACCGGATTTCCAGTGCAACCCAATAAGGCCATCGTCGGTGCAAATGCCTTTGCCCATGAATCGGGCATTCACCAGGACGGCGTACTTAAATCGAGAGAGACCTACGAAATTATGTGTGCCGAGGATGTGGGATGGAGTCAAAATCGTATGGTTTTGGGCAAACACTCCGGCCGAAATGCTTTTCGCACCAGATTGGAAGACCTGGGAATCAGCTTTGAGTCAGAGGAAGAGTTGAATGCCGCCTTCTCCCGGTTCAAGGATCTGGCCGATAAGAAGCATGAAATTTTTGATGAAGATCTACAGGCACTGGTAACCGATGCCAAGACAGAGTCATTCAACGAACGGGTCAAGTTGATCGCTTTGAAGGTCTGCTCCGAGACCGGTGAAACGCCCCATGCAGAGGTTACACTCAGTGTTGATAGTGAGGAGGAGCCAGGGACTGCATCAGGTGGAGGCCCGGTTGATGCTGCTTTCAAGGCGATTGAAAGCATTGTCAACAGTGGTGCGGAGCTGCAACTCTATTCCGTCAACAATATTACCAGTGGGACTGATGCCCAAGGTGAGGTGACAGTGCGGCTGGAGAAGGGAGGGCGGATTGCGAATGGACAGGGAGCTGACACCGATATCGTAATTGCCTCGGCAAAGGCCTACATCAGTGCAGTCAATAAGATTCTTGAGTCTGCTTCAAAAGCCCATCCGCAAACGGGAGACGTTTAGTGCAGACCTCCTATACTGGTATAAAACACAATTCGCCCAATCCGCCATCACCCTGCACATCACTCCATCGCATGTAAGAATGATGAAGCTATTCATTTTAGATGACGGGTCGATTGTCTATTCCAGTCAGTCACTCCAACTGACAGAACAGATCATTTTGCGCTTGCAACATGGATGAACTGAGACGTAACCACTACTTGAAAATGATGGGCCTGACGGTTTGGCAACGCCGCGGTCAATTGTTGCCTGCCGAGCAACAGAGGCCTGTTGATAGGGTGCCCGAATCACACGCTTCGGTGAATCAAAGAGTGGCAGATCAACAGAGATTAGCTGAAAAAGAGGTGCTATCCACAGAAGATACGACGATGCCCAGGCATGATTGGCAGAGTCTGCAACAACAGGTCAGACAATGCCAGGCTTGTACATTACGTGCCGGCTGTATCCAGACTGTGTTTGGTGTCGGTAATCCGCAAGCTGACTTATTGGTAATTGGTGAAGCACCTGGCGCCGATGAGGATAAACAGGGTGAACCCTTTGTCGGACGTGCCGGACAACTGCTTAACGCAATGTTGCTGGCGATGGGCTTCAAGCGTGAGGCTGTCTTCGTTGCAAACATTATCAAGTGTCGTCCGCCAGATAATCGGGATCCCAAACCTGAGGAGGCCTCGTGCTGTGAACCCTACCTGCTACAACAGATTGAGTTTATACAGCCAAAATTGATTCTTGCAGTCGGACGGATCGCTGCACAGAATCTACTAAAAAGCGATATTGCCGTGGGCAAGTTACGTGGGCGTATCCACCTGTTTGGAGCACGGAAGATCCCACTGGTTGTTACCTATCACCCTGCTTATTTATTACGCTCCCCAGAGCAGAAAAGGAAAGCCTGGCAGGATCTCCAGCTGGCCCTGTCCGTTCTCGGGAACAAATCCTGATGAGCGCACAACAGCTTGATCCCCTGCTGGGTATACGTCCCATGCAAAATGAGGATCTATCTCATGTGATGGCCATGGAAGAGAGGGTTTACCCCTTTCCCTGGACACTGGGCATCTTTCAGGACTGTTTACGTGTTGGTTATTGTTGCTGGGTGGTGACGCTGGATCAGCAAGTCATCGGCTATGGCGTGATGTCAGTGGTGATCGATGAGTCACATATCCTCAATATCTGTATCCATCCCACGTGGCAGGGGCAGGGGTTGGGTTATAAACTGACTCAACGGTTACTGAAAATAGCGCGACAGCATGGTGCTGAGACGGTGTTTCTGGAAGTCAGGGCAAGTAATCAAATTGCCTTCAAACTCTACGAAAAAATAGGTTTTGTGAAGATTGGTCAGCGCAAGAATTACTATCCGGCTGCTGATAGGAAACGGGAAGATGCCTTAGTCATGGCGCTGGAGTTTTAACCTGAATCCGTGGGTTCAGTTTTAAATCTGACCAGCAGGTGTAATACGTACAGATTGCCCTGGGGCCACCCATTAATACTAACTGACGATCCAACGTCAACGGAGAAACCATGAATACCCCATCCACACCGATGAAGTACCTCGACAAGGCCATGAATCGTCTGCATGACTTAGGATTACTTCCAACCGATGAGGATACCCAGGAGCAGCCGATTATCGCACTGCTTAACCAGATATCAGATCTGGACGAGGGACGTGTGACAGCCATTGCCAGGACTTTGGGTAAGGCGTCGATGTTCAATGATGTGGTGCGTGAGCAGGTCAAGGCAATGGAAATCGGTGAACGCTACGAAAAGATCACCAATGCTTTCAACAGTATCCGCGACGATGCCAAAAGAATGGTGGAACAGATTGATGATGGCAAAGTGGACAGTTTTGAGCGGATCAGTAATGTGTGGATGAAAGTCACCCGTGGTGATATTGCGAGTCGGTTCGATGAGATCAAGGAGACCTACCTCGATGTGACTTCATCGAGCAACGACCAGATTCAGAGAGAGCACACCATACTTGAGGCCTATCAGGATTTTCGCGGTGCATTGAAGCAGTCGGAAGTGTTGGCCCTGGAAGTATTGAAAACGGCTGAAGGTAAAGTTGATGAAGCCAAGGCCAGTGTTGCCGAAGCGATGAAGGGTGTGGAGGCCTATGCCAATGAAGATGCCGCTGAACGGGCAAAACTGGAGATGACCCGTGACCAGAAGGTTCGTGCATTACAGAAAGAGGATAAACGCTACCAGATCAGCAAGGATCTCTCCGATAACCTCACAGTCAGTTATAACACCTCGGAGGTGGTTATGGCACGTCTGCTTCAGACCACAACCGCAAAGGAGCGGGTCTACGCTCAGGCAGTCAGTTTCTTCTCTACCAACGAAGTCGTATTGACCGCCCTGACTGCCTCTTTTACTGGCATGTTCGGGTTGCATGAGGGCACTCAAACCATCGAGGCCATGAAAGAGGGTGTCAGCAAGTCGTTGGAGGATCTGGCAGAAATTGGTGGCAAGGTCCAGGAAGCAGCGGTCAAGGCCGGTTACGGTCCTACGATCCGAGCAGAGTCGGTGAAAAAGTTGGTGGACTCCGTCGTCAACTGGCAGACTCGTTCACACGAAATTATCGCTGAGATGCGTAGACTGAGCACCCAGAATGCTGACGAAATTCGTGAAGCGGTTGAAGAAGGCAAACGTCAACTGGCACGACTGGCAGAGGAGGGTAAAGGGCTTGATGCCGAGCTGGATGCATGAGCGATAAGATGACAACGCCTGCGGAATCTACAACGCAGCTTGGTAACACCCATGAGTCCCCACCTCTGGACGAGGTCATGCTCGCGATGGACGTGGTCGATACACTGCGCCGCCGGGAACGCCTGGTCAACCTTGAACTGGATGAGGTGGGCCGTGAGGAGGAGCTTAAACAGCGCTTGCGAAAGATCTATACCCAGCAGGGGATTGAGGTGCCGGATCATATCCTTGAACAGGGGGTTGCCGCACTCAAGGAAGACCGTTTTACCTATAAACCTCCGAAGCGGGGTCTTACAACTCGACTGGCGCACATCTACATCAAACGCGGAAGGTGGGGGAAATGGATCGGTGGTGGTTTGCTTGCCGGTGTGGTGGCACTGGCTGCCAATTACTTCGCATTCGTGGTGCCAAATGCAGCTTTACCTGAGGAATTGCACACAATCCATGGGGATGTGGTGGCGCTGGCCAAGTCGGACAATGCCCGCACAACAGCGATGCGGATTTTCAATGCAGGCAAGGTGGCATTGAGTGATGAGAACAGTGAGAAGGTAAAAGAGGCCATTGACCGACTGGAGCAACTTCAGACCCGGCTGGAGCAGGAATATACCATCCAGATCATCAACCGTCAGGAGCAGCGTTCCGGCGTATGGCGAATTCCCGATGTGAATACTGATGCTCGCAACTATTACCTTATCGTTGAGGCCATCGACCCGACAGGAAAAGTGCTGAGTGTACCTATCGAGAGCGAAGAGAGCAGTAAAACCAGCTGGGTAAAAGTGTGGGGTCTGCGGGTGGACGAAACGGTGTTCCAATCAGTCGCCAACGACAAGCAGGATGATGGCATCATCGAGAAGGACCGGTTTGGATATAAAGACCGGGGATACCTTGTCCCCAAGTACGAAATGCCCACCACAGGTGGTGCGATAACCCGATGGTGAGGAGAGCTTAATGATCCCCGGACGACAGGTGCTGGCCTCCATTGACCAGTCAGTTAACAAGGCACATAGCAAGATCGATGAGTTCGAGGGGCAGATCGAAGCGATATCCGGCCAGCTCGCCGATCAGCAGCAGGCTATCACCCAGGATTATCGGGAATTGGCAAGCACTCACCTGGATTGGTTGATCGATGGAGAGATGGAGCGGCAACTCGATAAGACTGAACACCAGGTCAAGGCCCTGTTTGCCCAACGGCATGAGGTCCTTTCCGCTTTGCAGAGAGAGATCCGTAGTGCTGAAGATGCATTTGAATTGTTAGCCGCCAAACGAACTACACAGGTCGAGCAGGTGGATCATGCTGCCAAGATGGTCGATGATGCTGAGGCTGAGACCCAGGCAAGGCTTGATCAGGACCCTGATTACCGTCATCAGCGAGAGAAAGCAGAGGTGGTGGAACGCAAGGCCATGCATGCGGGTGAAAAGGCCTCTCGAAGTGAGGGCGAACGTGAACAAAAAGGGGATGCTTACCGCAACGATCCCTTATTTATGTACCTCTGGCAACGCAACTACGGATTGCCGGCCTACAAGGCCAGCGGATTGGTACGTTGGCTTGATGGCAAAGTGGCGCATTTGATCGGTTTTGCCGATGCTCGTGCTAACTTCACTCGTCTGAAAGAGATCCCCGAACGCCTGCGCGAGCACGCCACCACCATCAGCAGGTTTGCTGACGAGGCGTTTGCCGCCTTGAAGGTACTGGATGAGACTGCACGGGAGGCTGATGGCATTCTTTTGCTGGAGAAGACCCTGGAGGAGTCCCAGACCCGGTTGGATGAGATCGACTCCGATATTGGGCGGCATGAAGCCAACTACCAGAGGTTACTGAGCCAAAAGGCTGAATTCGCTACCGGCGATGATGAATTCACACAAAAAGCGGTGACATTTCTTGCCGCCGAGTTCAAACGAGACGATTTGATGGCACTACGTAATGATGCTTTGAATACGCCGTTTCCAGATGACGATCTGATCATTAGTCGGATGCTGGATAGGGAGGACCAGCGCCTTGACCTGGAGTCGGCGATTGACGGCTTCAAAGAGACAATCGGGCAACACCAACAGCGTCTCAGTGAACTCGAATCATTGCGCATGGATTTCAAACGTAATCGTTATGATCGAATGGGCTCAACCTTCACAGATGACAGTGTCATTGGCACGGTACTCGCCCAGTTCTTTGCCGGTATGCTGGACCGGGATGTGTTATGGAAGGTTTTACAGCAACAGCAACGTTATCGACCAAGACGCTCCAATCCAAATTTTGGATCGGGTGGCTTTGGCCGTGGGACTGTCTGGAACGGTGGCATCGGGGATATTCTCGGTGATCTGGGACGGAGCGGTTTTCCTGGTGGCAGAGGTGGAGACGGTGGTTTTGGACGGGGCCGTAGAAGAGGTGGCGGTGGAGGATTTAGAACCGGAGGTGGATTTTAGCCATGATTGGTGGGTGATCAGGTTTTGTTTTTAAATGATTTCGTCAATAGGCGTTGGGTTGCTTCGCAAAGCATTGATGCCAGCGACCCCTTCGAATGAGGCAATGGCTCGACGTCCAAGGGTAGAGAGGTTACCGACTTGCTGAGTTTGTTGCCGGGTATCCTGGCCAGCTGGCTCCTTCCCCTGTTTTGTCTGGTCCTGGTGTTTTGCAGCGCTGATTTCACTGCGGGCTTGCGCGGCAGTTGCAGCTGCCTGTGCAGCGACTTGGCGGTCCTGGGATGATGGATCCGCCGGTGCCAGAGCAGCCCTGCGGATGGTCTCTGCCTGCTGAAGTTTCTCACGAGGTGTCCCGGACGATGACGCGCTAATAGAAACTTCCCCCCCAACTGCATAGTTACGTCCATCCGGTCCTGTCTGATAGGTGTAGCTGCCCCCCGATGCCAGACCACCTGCCGCCGCTCTGTGGGCAGCCTCGTGGGCTCTGACCTCCCGGTCTACCTTTTGTAGCTCCCTGACCTGTGCCTGTTCCTCCGGCGTCAACGGGTTGGCTTGTCCAGTTTCCATGACGGGACGCTGAGTTGTGCTTTCCCGGGTGGCGGGGGTAGCTTCAGAACCCTCGGCTGAACTGCCCACTGTGATCTGATCAGCCCGGGGGGATTCCAACCCATGTTGGAGGCTGCCTGAAGCAGAAGCGTTATTACTGAAACCTGACAAGCGTCCGAGGGATAGGTCCATGCCATCTCCAAATCACATTTTCTTAACAGGATTATATGAAATATTTGTAAAAATAAATGGGTATAGCCTAAACAGTGGACGCTTGCGGAATCTACTTCTTATCAGGGGTCTGTTAAGAAAATCGTATTCCTAATACTGACGAACTAACCACAAGGTCAGGTATTCTCCAAAAAGCTCATACACAATCAATGAATGGGGTATAATCCGCGGCTTTTCACCATAATGTAGCCTCTATGTCTGAACTGCTCGAACAAATCAGTCGTCGCCGAACCTTCGCCATCATCTCTCACCCGGATGCGGGAAAGACCACGCTGACGGAAAAACTGCTGCTATATGGCGGTGCAATCCAGATGGCGGGCACGGTCAAAGGGCGCAAGGCGGCACGCCATGCGACATCTGACTGGATGGCGATGGAGAAGGAGCGCGGTATCTCGGTTACCTCATCGGTCATGCAATTTCCTTATCAGGGCGAGATCGTCAACCTACTCGATACTCCCGGACATGAAGACTTTTCTGAGGATACCTACCGTACCCTGACAGCTGTTGACTCTGCCTTGATGGTCATCGACGTGGCGAAGGGTGTTGAGGCTCGCACCATCAAGTTGATGGAGGTCTGTCGCCTGCGCGATACGCCGATCCTTACATTCGTCAACAAACTTGACCGGGAAGGTCGTGATCCACTGGAGATTCTCGATGAGATTGAGGAGGTCTTGAAGATCAAGTGTGCACCTATTTCCTGGCCAATCGGCATGGGCAAGCGCCTAAAAGGGGTTTACGATCTGCGTACCGATACTACCCATCTTTTCAGTGCGACCCACGGGGGTAAGATTCAAATGGGTGAGATCATCGAGGGTATCGATAATCCCAAGCTGGATGAGATGATCGGCAGCCAGGCCGAAGAGCTACGCGAGGAGATCGAACTGGTGCGTGGTGCAAGTCATGAACTGGACCTTGAGGCCTACGCCCGTGGTGAGCTGACACCGGTATTTTTTGGCTCTGCAATTAACAACTTTGGTGTTAAAGAGTTACTGGAAGCCTTTGTTGAATACGCACCTGGGCCACTTTCACGTACTACCCAGCAACGTCTGGTGGAGCCGGCAGAACCCAAATTCAGTGGTTTCATTTTTAAGATCCAGGCCAATATGGATCCTCAGCATCGAGATCGAGTTGCCTTTCTGCGTGTCTGTTCCGGGAGCTACCGTAAGGGTATGAAGATGCGTCATGTTCGCATTGATAAGACCATACAGATCAGTAATGCCATCACCTTCCAGGCCGATGAAAGAAGGCACGTGGAGGAGGCATGGCCAGGGGATATCATTGGTCTACACAACCATGGCACGATTCAAATCGGCGATACCTTTACCGAAGGGGAACTGCTGAAATACGAAGGCATCCCCTATTTCGCCCCCGAGATGTTTCGTCGTGTGGTATTGAGGGATCCACTCAAGCAGAAGGCGCTGTTGAAGGGTGTGTTGCAGCTGTGCGAAGAGGGCGCTACTCAGGTTTTCAGGCCGATGAAGAATAATGACTTGATACTGGGCGCAGTGGGTGTCTTGCAGTTTGATGTGGCTGTGGAACGTCTGAAGCATGAGTACAAGGTTGAGGCGATCGTTGAGCCGGTGAGTGTGGCTACCACCCGATGGATAGAGTGCAAGGATGAGAAGATGCTCGATCGTTTCAAGGAGAAGGCCTATGACAACCTTGCACTGGATGGGGGTGATCAACTGGTCTATCTGGCGCCAACACGGGTCAATTTGGATCTGGCTATAGAGCGGTGGCCGGAGATCAAATTTCTTGCTACACGCGAGCTTTGATTTAGTTGAAGTTTTCCGTCACCTGCCTTGACTGGGTTTGGTGAAGGGGAGCTTCCTTGTGTTTTTTTACTGGGCTCTTTTCAAGCATACAGACAAAAGTGCTCTAAACCCTGGATGATGAATGGCCTTCCGGCCCTGCAACAGTATTGAAAATCACGCCTTCTAATCCATACTTAAGGTATATAAGGGCTTGAAGTTCCCTGCCCTGATAGAAAGGAGGTTGTCGATGTTTTTAATGCAGAAAAACAGTGAAAAACTGGTTGAGGTACTGAGTCTGACCGATCTTTTTAATCCAAACCATGTTGAAATCGTTGGTCGCTTCCATGCAGGAGAAGAGATGCAGGATGCCGAAAAATTTGCCAAAGATCAGATGAAATTCCCCTCTGGCGAGCCACTTCCCCAATGCTGGCTAGACTCCAGATACCGGCAACACTGAGCAAATATCGCTATTCATGATCAGTGGTGGCTTGAGGGCCGCCTACACCTATCCTTTGATTTTCTTGTCATAGTTCCATTACTGTGCGAATGCCCTCCATAAAGGGCTGTATTCTCCCGCTGTCCTTAACCTTATCCGAAGTGTCGGCACTCCCATGCACCAATAGCGAAAACGCTTTATCAATGTATGCTGTTCACTATTCTGCTGAAGCGCTTGATATCCAATCACAGGTGCTGTCAGAACCTCTTTGGCCGTCCGGTCCTCGGTGGGATCGGCGGCCGACCTTTCCTGGAAGGGATTTGCGGGCGGGTTTGGCCCATGCTGGGGGGGGAGGTGGACGCTTGCTGCGACATCGCATACCAGCCTTCAGCATTTGGCGAACCGAAGCTGGATGGCATCGTATACCCGCTCAGGGGCCTGACCTCCACGATGTACTTCAGTGGAATCCTGGTCAAAAAAGAGATTTCTGCTCCTGCGCCACCACTTATGTGTATGGCGATGATCTTGAGTGACGGGTCCATAAGGAGGCGAACCCAACTACTCGTTTTTTCTGTTTTGGACAAACCGATTGTAGCTGCAAAGCTGTTGAGGCCAGGTAGCGACAGACTATTTGAGTCGAACCTCATTTTGTAGATATAACCACTGGCCTGCCCGCCGCAGTCTTCCTTTTCATCTGTAGAGATCCAGAAAGATTCACGGGTCTTTTGTGATTTGATCAGACGACTTAAATCGTTCTTGTTGAGGGGATGAGAATCCCCTGTTGGAATATTCCTCTTCAGCTTTTTATCGAATTTCAGCTTGGGTGTTTTCAGTCTGTTGACCAGACCTTCAGCTGCTTTGCTTTTCAGTCCAAGGTTGATATCGGCTCCGCAGAATTTCTTCAACATCCGCTTTGCTTCTTCGAAATCCAACGGTTGCCAGGCTTTGAAACACTTCTCATTCTTGATGATGTCTGGGCTTCTTGTATCTGCTCTGTATATCTCTAGCATCGTGTTATCTCCGTGTAGCCACATGTCGAGCCAAGTCTGAGACTACAGGAAGTATAAGAGCCCTTTTAGTCTAAGTCGATGACAATCAAGACGCGACTACTAACAATAAATAAATCCACTTAAATAACTTCCTCTTATTAATTATGGGCTAAGTTTTTGCCCTATTTAATTGAGTGTCTGAGTTATTTAGTTATTTTGGTGGAGTTATTTTGGTCCCCAGTGCTCTCAGGTCCGCTATCACACCACACCATAAGCCAGCATCGCATCCGCTACTTTTATAAAACCCGCGATATTGGCACCACGCACATAGTCAATATGCTCACTGCCTGGTGTGCCGCCAAATTCGACGCAACTATCATGAATCTGCTTCATAATATCAACCAGTAGTTGCTGTAAATCTTCTTCTTTCCACGATATGCGGGCCGAATTCTGACTCATCTCCAGCCCGGAGACAGCTACACCCCCTGCATTAGCCGCTTTACCGGGAGCGAAGAGAATCTTAGCTCCCTTAAACGCATGTACGCCATCCAAATTGGTCGGCATGTTGGCACCCTCCGATACGCCGATGCAGCCATTCTTAATCAGTGTTCTCGCATCTTCACCATTAATCTCGTTTTGTGTTGCACAAGGCAAGGCAAGATCACATTTGACAGACCAGGGTCGCATGCCTTGGTAAAACTCTGCGTTCTTAAACTCCTTAACATAGTCGGCAATTCTACCGCGGTGCCGGGTCTTATGCTCCTTGACCCATCTGAGTTTTTCCTGGTCGATTCCGTCGGGGTCATAGACAAAACCACCGGAATCTGAAAGTGTCACTACCCTACCACCGAGTTGGTTAATCTTCTCGACCACATGGGTTGCTACATTTCCGGAGCCGGAAACGACACAGCTCTTCCCTTCAATCGAATTGCCTACCCGTGCAAGCATATCCTGTAAAAAATAGACTGCCCCATAGCCTGTCGCTTCGGAACGGATAAGACTACCGCCATATTCAAGTGCTTTACCGGTAAGCACACCGGTGAATTCGTTGGTAATGCGCTTGTACTGACCGAACATGTATCCTATCTCACGTGCCCCTACCCCAATATCACCCGCAGGCACATCGATGTCCTGCCCAACATGTCGATAGAGTTCCGTCATGAAAGATTGGCAGAAACGCATCACTTCATGATCAGATTTACCCTTGGGGTTGAAATTGGCGCCACCTTTGCCTCCACCCATTGGTAGACCGGTCAGGCTGTTTTTGAATGTCTGCTCGAAGGCAAGAAATTTGAGTATGCTTTCGTTAACGTCACGGTGAAAACGAATCCCTCCCTTGTAAGGACCGATCGCATTGTTGTTCTGTACTCGCCAGCCGCGTTGTACGCGAATATTACTGTTATCATCTTCCCAGCAGACCCGAAAGCTTACGACTCTATCCGGCTCAGCGATTCGTCGTAGAATTTGATATTCGTGGTATTCATTTTTATCCTGGATAAAATCAAAAACATCCTCAGCAACCTCCTGTACCGCCTGCACAAATTCATTTTGTCCTGGATTGCGTCTTTTTACACCTTCCATAAACTGTTCTAGATTGACATGTCCTGTATCGGTCATAGGTCTTTTATCCTGATTCTGTCATTAAACTAGGGCAGTGTACTTTTAGCTTCACATAGAAAAATCCATTTCCTATTTTTTAGTTCAGTATGGTGCGGTAGAGCCACACCCTACGTTTATTCAAGTAGGCAGCTCTACAGGGAAACCACGGTACGGCCCATAATCTGACCTTCCAGCATTTGATCAAAGACCTCGGGAAGCTGTTCCAGTGTTACTGTCTGAGTGACGATATCATCCAGGTGCCTGGGTTTGAGGTCAGTAGCCAGTCTTTGCCAGATCTCCTCTCTGATCTCGTAGGGACAGCCGGCGGAGTTGATGCCGAGTAGGCTGACACCGCGCAGGATGAATGGCATGACCGTCGTGTTTAACTCGTGACCACCTGCCAAGCCAATAGCAGCGATATTGCCCCAGGGCCTTATCTTGCGGGTGATACTGGAGAGCATCTCACCACCTACATTGTCTACCGCTCCACCCCAGTGACCACGCTCCAGGGCATGGTGATAGGTGGTGACTTTCTCTCGACCCAGTACTTCCTGTGCTCCCAAGTGCTCAAGGTAGCCATGTTGATCCGCTTTGCCGGTAACTGCATTGACCTCAAATCCTTCCCCATCGAAGATGTTTACCGCAAAACAGCCAACACCCCCCGTTGCGCCAGTTATTAGAATGGGCCCCATGTCGGGTTTTTGACCATTGATTTCCATTCGGTACAACGCCAATGCAGCGGTGAATCCCGCTGTCCCTAAGGCCATTGATTGGGCTGCAGTGAGTCCGTCAGGTAGCGGTATAGCCCAGTCAGCCGGTACTCTGAGATATTCTGCATAACCACCATCTGCCGTTGCGGAAAGCTCGTATCCGGTGACGATGACACTATCTCCCGGTTTGAAACGTCGATCATTACTTTCAGTGACTTCACCACAGGCATCGATACCCCCTGTGAGGGGATAGTGTCTCAGGATCTGCGCCTTGCCGGTGCCTGCCAAGGCATCCTTGTAGTTGATGCTGGAGTATTTAACCCGGATCAGAAGCTCTCCCTCATCCGGCGCTTGCAACTCCAGTTCCTCGATCCCGGCTGAGTGCTGTGCATTGTCTCGATGTATACGGAAGGCTTTATAGGAAGTCATGACGAACTACTCCGTTACCACAGGTATTTTTCCAATCTTTCCCCGCCACTCGGTGGGGCCCATTTTATGAATAGAATTGCCACGGCTGTCGACTGCAACCGTGACTGGGAAGTCGACCACTTCAAACTCCCGAATGGCCTCCATACCGAGTTCTTCGAAAGCCAGTATGCGTGAACTGCGGATTGCTTTCGAGACAAGATAGGCCGTACCACCGACAGCCATCAAATAGATAGCGTTGTGTTGTTTGATCGCCTCCAGCGCCACAGGGCCACGTTCTGCTTTACCCACCATGCCGAACAGGCCTGCCTGATCCAGCATCAGCTCGGTGAATTTATCCATGCGGGTGGCTGTAGTGGGCCCGGCTGGTCCCACCACTTCATCGCGTACTGGATCGACTGGTCCGACGTAGTAGATGAACCTACCATGGAAATCGATGCCATCAGGGAGTGGTTCATTGCGTGCATAGAGATCAGCAATGCGTTTATGCGCTGCATCCCGCCCGGTCAATAGCTTGCCATTGAGGAGAATCAGCTCTCCCGGTTTCCAGGTTGCAATATCCTCTTTACTGATCTTGTCCAGGTCTACACGGCGCGCTTGTGGAGAGGCCTCCCAGGTTACGTTGGGCCAGTCTTCAAGGCTCGGTGGCGTGAGCACGGCGGGCCCGCTACCATCCAGGGTAAACTCTACATGACGGGTAGCCGCACAGTTGGGGATCATTGCCACCGGCAGCGACGCAGCATGGGTAGGAAAGTCGCTGACCTTGACATCAAGAACGGTAGTCAACCCACCAAGTCCCTGTGCACCTATGCCTAAGGCGTTGACCTTATCGAAGATCTCCAAGCGTAATTCTTCCTTACGATTTGTTGGACCACTCGCCATAAGCTCATGGATGTCGATAGGTTCCATCAGTGACTCTTTTGCAAGCAACATGGCCTTTTCAGCAGATCCTCCGACACCGATACCAAGCATACCGGGTGGGCACCAGCCAGCACCCATTTTGGGTAACTCCTCCAATACCCAATCGACCAGGGAGCCGGAAGGGTTAAGTACCTTAAAACGGGATTTGTTTTCAGAACCCCCACCTTTAGCGGCAATCTTGATCTCTAGCTTGTCTCCCTGGACCAGCTCCATATGAATAATTGCTGGTGTATTGTCACCACTATTCTTGCGACTCCCCAATGGATCATAGACCATTGAGGAGCGTAGAATATTATCGGGATGGGCATAGCCCTGACGTACGCCTTCATTGACCATTTCGCTCACCGACATAGCACCATCCCATTGCACCTGCATGCCGATCTTGAGGAATACCACCACCATACCGGTATCCTGACAAACAGGCCGCTTTCCTTCTGCACACATGCGGGAGTTGACCAGGATCTGTGCCATGGCATCTTTGGCGGCAGGGCTTTGCTCTTTTGTCCAAGCCTCACCCATTGCTTTAAGAAAATCTACTGGATGATAGTAGGAGATAAATTGCAAGGCATCGGAGATGCTATGGATTAGATCTTCCTGGCGGATGCGGGTCATGTTGTTTCCTATTGAAGAGTACATACCAGCCAATGTCGGTCACGGCAGGTGTTGGTTTTGATTATGTCAGGTTCTCATTTCTTTATTTTTCGCCACCCGCATCGATTGGAAGGCGACTCAGCAGATTTGGATGATTATTTATTAACCGAGACCCTGTTTATCGTGAAACCGGCTCCCGCCAACACTCATTGAGGTTAAGGCGGGAGCAATCAAACATCCCCAATGGTAAAAACCAATGGTGAGGCGATCAGATTTCCAGCAGCAGCCGGCTTGGGTCCTCCAGTAATTGCTTGATAGTGACCAGGAACTGGACAGCGTCACGTCCATCGATGATCCGGTGGTCGTAGGAGAGTGCCAGGTACATCATGGGTCGGACAACCACCTCACCATTTTCCGCCATCGGTCGCTGCTGGATCGAATGCATACCGAGAATGGCACTTTGTGGTGGATTCAGGATCGGTGTGGAGAGCATGGAACCGAATATGCCACCATTGGTTATGGAGAATGTTCCGCCAGTCAGGTCATCATAGCTAAGCGATCCCTCTTTGGCTTTGGTGCCGAAATCCTTGATGCGCTGTTCGACAGCAGCAAAGCTGAGTTGGTCTGCATCACGCAGGATTGGTACAACCAAGCCACGAGGCGAAGAGACCGCGATGCCGATGTCGAAATAGCCATGGTAGAGGATATCGGCATCATCGATTGTGGCATTGATGATAGGAAACTGTTTTAGTGCCTCTACTGCGGCCTTGACAAAAAACGACATAAAGCCCAGGCGGACATCATGCCGTTTCTCGAACACCTCACGGTACTTAACCCGAAGATCAGATACAGCCTGTAAATTAACCTCATTGAATGTGGTAAGGATAGCAGCTGTCTGTTGTGCTTCCACCAGACGTTCTGCCACGCGCTTGCGTAGGCGGGTCATCGGTACCCGCTCTTCAATACGACCAGAGGAGACTGTTGATTTGGCAGGGGGTGAAGATGTTGCCTGCTGGCTTTGTGCTTGAGTGGATGTGGTACTGGATTGTTGTGCTGCTAATGCGGCTTCGACATCTGTCTTAACAATTCGTCCGTTTTTCCCGCTGCCTTGAATGGTACTCGGGTCTATCCCACTCTCACTGACCAAGCGCCTCACAGCGGGAGAGAGTACAGGGGCTTCTTGGTCGGAATGGGTTGATGTTGCATGCTCTTTTTGTGGTGCAGCGCCAGCCTCCAAAATACCAAGCACGTCTTCTGCCTGGACTGTCTCACCCTCCTTGAAGCGTATCTCTTTCAGCGTACCTGATTGGGGAGCCGGTACTTCCAACACCACTTTGTCGGTCTCGAGATCGACCAGGGTTTCATCTTGGTTTACATGCTCTCCCGGTTGCTTATGCCAGCTAAGGATGGTGGCGTCAGAAACAGATTCGGGAAGTTGTGGAACGCGTAGTTCGATGCTCATTGATTTGCCTGGTTCCTGTAGTTCATACGGGGGTTGATACGTCCAGAGAGTGCCTCATCGATCAGGGTCTCCTGTTGTGATATGTGGACAGAACGATAGCCGACAGATGGTGCGGCAGCCGTTGCACGGCCGACATAATGTAGCTGTCTGCTCTTGGAGGTCAATGAATAGAAACGGTGTTTAATCTGGTCCCAGGCGCCTTGGTTTTGTGGCTCTTCCTGACACCAGATAATCATTTTTGCATTCTTGTAGCGCTTCACAACTGTATCGAACTCCTTTTGAGGGAAGGGATAAAGTTGTTCTATCCGAATAATCGCTACATCATCCAGGCCACGAGAACGTCTTGTCTCCAGCAGTTCATAGTAGACCTTGCCGGAACACATAATCAGTCGCTTGACATTTTTTGCATCAATGTCATCAATCTCATCGATGACATTTTTAAATGACCCCTCTAGCAGTTCCTGCTTGGGTGAAGTCGCCATACGATGTCGCAGCAGACTCTTGGGTGTCATTACGATCAGCGGATGACGAAACGGGCGTATCATCTGTCGTCTCAATAGGTGGAATATCTGTGCTGCTGAAGTGGGTGAGCAGACCTGAATGTTGTGGTTCGCGCAGAGTCGTAGAAAACGTTCCGGACGCGCTGAAGAGTGCTCTGCACCCTGACCTTCATAACCATGTGGCAGGAGCATCACCAAGCCGCAATGGAGCCCCCATTTTTCACCGCCTGAAGTAATGAACTGGTCAATTACCACTTGCGCCCCGTTAGCGAAATCACCGAATTGTGCTTCCCAAATAGTCAGGGAATTGGGTTCCGCCGTGGCATAGCCATACTCATAACCGAGTACCGCCTCTTCCGATAAAAGAGAATCGATGACCAGAAAGTCAGATTGTTCGCGGCTTAAGTGTTGCAGCGGTATCAATGATTCACCGTTCAGCTGATTATGCACGACTGCATGGCGATGGAAGAAGGTGCCGCGTCCAGAGTCCTGGCCAGAAAGACGGACCGGGATGCCCTCTGTCAACAGGGTGGCATAAGCCATGTTTTCAGCGAAGCCCCAATCAATCAATTGATCACCGCTTGCCATGCGTCGGCGTTCGGTCCAGACCTTTTCGACCCTGGGGTGGAGTTCAATGGCGTCGGGTACATGAAGCAGTTGTTCCGCCAGAAGATCGAAACGTTCTGCGGTGACAGTTGTATCGCAGGGATGATCCCACTGGATACCCTTAAAGCTATTCCATCTGACTGCATAGGGGTGTTGTAAGGCACAGGTTACAGGTCTTGCCTCGACGAGTCCGCCTTCTAACGATTCCCGATAGTTATCCACCAGATCACGTGCTCCCTGAGGTGCAATCACTGATTCCTGTACAAGCTGATCTGCATAGAGGGTGCGCACAGTGGGATGGTTGCGAATTTTTTTGTACATCTCCGGCTGCGTCACTGCGGGTTCATCGGCCTCGTTATGTCCGAGTCGGCGGTAGCAGATCACATCAATGACCACATCTTTGTGAAAGCGCATACGGAAATCCAATGCCAGGCGGGTAACAAAAATAACAGCTTCCGGATCGTCACCATTGACGTGAAAAATCGGTGCCTGCACCATCTTGGCCACATCGGTGCAGTAGAGGGTAGAGCGGGTATCCAACGGATTGCTGGTGGTAAATCCGATCTGGTTGTTGGTAATGATATGCACAGTACCGCCAGTCGAATATCCCCGTGTCTGTGAAAGATTCAGGGTCTCCATGACGACACCCTGTCCCGCAAACGCCGAATCACCATGGATTAATATCGGCAGTACCTGGGAACCATCATGGTCGCCCTGTCTACGCTGTCTTGCCCGTACTGAACCCTCAATGACGGGATTGATAATCTCAAGATGTGAGGGGTTAAAGCCCAACACAAGATGAACGATACCTCCGGGCGTATCGATATCGCTCGAGAAACCCATGTGATATTTCACATCACCGGAAAGACGCTCGGGGTCAACGGATACCCGGCCTTCGAACTCATCAAAAATCTCTTGTGGAGGTTTACCGAGGATGTTGGTCAAGACATTGATACGCCCGCGATGAGCCATGCCTATGACGACCTCGCTGATACCATTGCTACCACCATGCTGAATCAGATCATCCAATAACGGGATCAGGGACTCACCCCCTTCAAGGGAGAACCGCTTTTGCCCCACATAACGCGTATGCAGGTACTTCTCGATACCCTCTGCCGCAGTCAGTAGGGTTAAAAGCCACAGCTTTTGCTCGCTATCGAACTTCTGAAACAGATGCCTTTGCTCAATGCGTTCCTGAATCCAGCGCTTCTGTTTGGTGCTGGTGATATGACCATATTCTGTGCCGATACTGCCGCAGTAGCTCTTTTTAATCAGTTCAATAATGTCACGTAACGGCATGCGTTCAGGCGCAAACAGCGAGCCGGTATTGAATATTGAATTCTGATCAAGCTTATCCAGCTTGTGGTACGACAGGTCGAGATCATCGACATGCACAGGGTCACGCAATTTCAGTGGATCCAGGTTGGCATTCTGGTGACCACGCATGCGATAGCCATTGATGTAGCGCAAGACAGAGGCCTGTTGTTCCGCTGCGCCAGGTGAGAGACTCTCATGTGGGGTTGCAGTGGCAGAACGTTTCTCCTTAACCAAATGGAGGAAACGCTGTCTGATGGGTTCATGGGCGGTATCAATACGCTCCTGGTTGGGGAGCCCGTCAAACTGTCGGCGCCAGTCTTGAGGGATGCTTTCAGGGTCTTTGAGATAACTTTCGTAGAGGTCTTCAACGAAGGTAGCATTACCGCCGGAATAGGCGGAGGTGGATCTGAGTAAATCCAGGATATTGCTCATTATGTGTATAGCCCGTCAGGGTTTAGTGGTGGATTATTTATTTTTGGGCAGCTATTAGCAAATGTTAGCACAGGCAGATGGCTTGACAGAAGATGTTGGAGAATATTTCCTCAAATCTCTATCACGATTCATCACTTACCTCTGCTAAACTAGTGCAGTCAGGTAAAAAAGGCTTGTAACTGTATAGATCAGCAGCTAAAAACAAAGTTTCCTGCTGCTGATTAAAAGGGTGAGTAAGGCATCTCATCTTTGGAAACCCTAAAATCTAAGGAGGTAACCCTTCGCCAGGCCCCAGGTATTGGACACTTCACCAGTTACAGGGCTGTCGAAAGGATGCAAAGGTTTTAAGATATTGTCGGATCAACAGAACAACAAACTAAGGGTTAACTTGAATCCGATCTCTCTGGAGGCGGACCTTGCCTATTTTGGTGCCCGGCTTGAACTTGTTGGAGAGCCCCAGACCCGCTACCAGCTAGCCCAGCTAAAGGTCTATAAGGCACTGGAAGTCGCTTTACATGAGAACCTGAAACGTCTCCGCAAGAAAGAACCTGATGTGAAGGATTAGACCATCACGGCAATATGGGCGCTATTTTTTTACACCACGCTGTCAAATATCATAGGGTAGGGTTCTGCTGAACCATAAGCATGCCTGATTAATGGATGAGTGGTTGATACTGCTGAGTGTTGTCTCAAAGGTGTGTGGATCTACAGGCCAAGAAATCGGTGCGGCAGGGCCGCACCCTTGCGTCTAAACCTATGGGATCGATTTGAGAATTGTGTCGATCTGCTGCTCTGCATCCTCCCAGTCTTGTGTTGCCCTTAGAGGATCGAAGCCGTGTTTTTCTGCAATGTAGTAGGCAGCAGTGGCAATCATATCCAGGCGTTGTTCAGGGGTGATCGTGGATGCTTTTTGCTTGAGTATTTTAGCTTTTTTCTCTCTTTTTTTATTCTGTTTCTCTATTTTTTTATCTTTTTTCCTACCCGCTTTATCGGCTTTTTTTCCCATCGGACAATCTCGCAAGCAATGTAAGCTGTGGTTTGGTTTATCTAGACTTTCGCCAGAAACCCATCCCTCTAGAGCGGGCAAAGGCCTCTGTTTCTGAATAGCTTCTCAATTGCAAAGGCTGAAGATATCGGTGGTCTGCTACCTCTGCCAATCCGGCCTGGAGCATACGTAATGCGATATCCGAGCCACCATGCAGAACAGTTCCGAGTATAACACCACTGGGTAAAAGCGTTTCGTATTCGATGCTGACAAATCGGCCTGCCAGCAGCATATTGATATGGCGCTTGGCAATTTCAGCTGAGCGTCTGTTTGCTGAAGGTACACGGATTCCTAAAAGTTTGACCTTTCGTTGTCGGCCATCTAACAATTTGAGGGTGATTTGATTACCACTTTGAATGCCGGTTACCTGACCTTCAGCAACAGCCGCAAAAGTATTGCAACAAAAACACTGGCAACCCAAAAACAGCATCAACAGAAGGTTGCGAAGGAGTGGGTATGATGATTTCACCTTATGGTACCCCTACCGGATAGTTTGCTCATTCTCAAGATTGGTGCCCTCGACAGGAGTCGAACCTGTGACCTATCGCTTAGGAGGCGATTGCTCTATCCTGCTGAGCTACGAGGGCAGAAGACACTGTTTGTGGCTCTGGATCAGCACCGAATACGTCGTTTCCGAGTGCTGACAAAAGGGTGAGTAATGTTACACGCAGAAACCCCAAATTTTAAGTGACTAACCAATAACAACTGAAAAAAGCGGTACGGGTCATAAGCTATGCATTTTTTATGATAAACAGCAGTTTACTGTTTAGTGTAGGACTGGGCAATCAAGATTAAGGGTAATGATGTATCAACTTTTCTGAGGTTTGCATTGATCAGATAGCTGCTAGGAAGGAGATATTCTACTTTGCACAGACCAGTTCGCTGCAGTATCGTTCAAACCAGTCAATGGACAGTCTTCTCTTGAGTTTACAGGCCAGACATTGACCGACTTCGTTGATCAGTGTAATAGCTGTACCGGTGAGGATCAGTACCCAAAACACGGTATCGATCCACGGGTAGTTGATTAATCCTTCAAGTCCATACACAAAGAACGACATCATGCCGAACAGCATTGCGAGAATCAGGCCTAAGAATATGGGTAACATCTTTAAACTCCTTAGATGAAATTAACCATTAGTATATTAGAAATATCTAAATATATAGTATCTGGTTTGAGTGCAAATGTTAGAACTGGTTCAAACAGTTATGAAAGAGAGAAATCGGCGAAAACTTATAACAATCATTAAAAACAAAGAGATAACCGGTCTAAATGGTGTCTGTTGCGATACTCTGATTGTGCTCAAGACTAAATAAGACATCCATTTTGCCTGATTTGACGTATCTCACTGAGGTGGCTTTAGAAATGATCATTAGGAACAGAAATGCTTGATACGGTACATCTACTCCAACCCAGTAGCTTTCCTGCTGTCAATCGGGGAAGGCTTGAGACGTTGCAGGTCAACCTTGGGTTTCGTTGCAATCTCTCTTGCGTGCACTGCCATGTCAATGCGGGTCCCAAGCGAACAGAAGAGATGAGTCGTGACACGGCTGAGGATGTACTCGCCTTCCTACAGCATCATAATATCAAACAGCTTGATCTGACAGGTGGCGCACCGGAGTTAAATCCAAATTTCCGCTATCTGGTGGAGCAGACAAAACAGCTGGGTATCCATGTCATCGATCGCAGTAACCTGGTTATTCTTTTGGAAGAGGGACAGGATGGCCTGGCCGATTTCCTTGCTGCACAGCAGGTTGAAGTGGTCGCTTCTCTTCCCTGTTATCTGGAAGAGAATGTCGATCAACAACGAGGCAAGGGGAGTTATTCACAGAGTATTGAGGCATTGATCAAGTTAAATCAACTTGGTTATGGGATGCCGGAGAGTGGGCTTGTATTGAATCTTGTCTACAACCCATTGGGTCCAAGCCTGCCTCCACCGCAAGGGCCGCTGGAATCTGAGTATCGGAAGCAGTTGCTGGACCGCTATGGTATCCATTTCAATCAACTATTGACCATTACCAATATGCCGATTCAGCGGTTTGGCAGTTATCTGCAGTCGAAAGGCGAATTCGACAACTATTTGCAGCTTTTACGGAATACCTACCAACCCTGCAACCTTCAGAATGTCATGTGTCGTCATCTACTGAGTGTCGATTGGCGGGGCTTTGTCTATGACTGTGACTTTAATCAGATGTTGAAGATCCATCTGAGGACAGGTGATAAATTTCAACCGCGACTCAAGGATCTGTTTGATGTCGACCTGGAGGGGCTTTCCATTCAGGTAGCTGAGCACTGTTACGGTTGTACTGCCGGTCAAGGTAGTAGTTGCGGCGGGGCGCTTGCTGATTGATAGAAAATCTAGACTGAGCATCATTATTCCTTGCCTGAATGAGGGTGAGTTGCTCAAGCAGTGCCTGCTTGAATTACAGCCTCTGAGGTCGGAGGGACATGAATTGATCCTGGTCGATGGAGGGAGTGACAAGCCCTCTATTTCTCAACTTGATGCCTATCTAGACCATCTTGTGAAAACCACACCAGGGCGTGCACATCAAATGAACCAGGGGGCAGCGAAAGCAACGGGTGATATTTTCTGGTTTCTACATGCCGATTCTCAGATTGGCACCGGTTTAGAAAAAAATATCATTCATGCAGCCAGAAAGGGTCCTGTTTGGGGGCGGTTCGATGTCAGGCTCAGCGGCGCCCATCCCATGTTGCGTATCGTAGAATGGATGATGAACCGACGTTCTTGTTTCTCGGGTATTGCCACCGGCGACCAAGCCATTTTTATCCACCGTGATTTTTTCAGTAAGGTGGGGGGGTTCCCATTGCAACCGCTGATGGAGGACATCGAGATCAGTAGACGTTTGAAGCGAATCGCTACACCGATCTGTCTGCAAGAGAAGATTGTCACTTCAAGCCGTCGTTGGGAATCGAAGGGGATAGTACAAACAATTCTTTTGATGTGGATGTTGCGCTTGGGTTATTGGCTGGGTGTCTCGCCTGACTCTTTAGCGAAGCACTACAGTCATAATCCTAGAAACGGCAGTTGAGCGCTTTGAGTAACTGGCAAGTGATGGATTTAATGGTGGTTATGGACAATCATGAAACTCACCCATTGGGTGAACGTCGCTTCGACCACCAGGGCACGCACCCAGGCGGCCGTTTCTAGGATAATCGTGCTGATTGAAAGATGAAACAGAATGCCATACTGATTTTCACCAAAGCACCCTACACTGGACAAGTGAAGACGCGGTTGATTCCTGCTATTGGGGAGAGAGCTGCCACTGATCTTTATATCAAACTGTTGGAAATGGAGGTTGAATGGATTCGAAACTACACACCCTATGCTGTGGAATTATGGGTGACACCGAATGCTGACCATCCGGTACTAAAACAACTTTCCCTTCGTCATGGGTTAAAGCTCTATTTACAGCAAGGCAGTGATCTTGGAGAACGCATGGGTTTCGCAACCCGGCAGTCACTTACACGCTATCGACAAGTTGTATTGCTGGGCGTGGATTGTCCTGTGTTGACCGCCGATCATCTGCAGCAGGCCTTTAATTGGCTATCTGCGGGAGAGGATGCGGTGTTGGGTCCCGCTGAAGATGGCGGTTATGTGTTGCTCGGTCTGAAAACCTATCAACAATGCCTGTTTTCTGGCCACAATTGGGGAGAGGGCGATGTAGCCGCATCGACGAGACAGGTATTCCAACATTTATGTTGGCGTTGGCAGGAGTTGCCTGAGCTTTGGGATTTGGATAGGCCGGTTGATCTAAATCGGTTGAAGGAACTTGATGTTTACGCCTTGCCCAGTGATTTTGATGTAGAATTGGGTCTCGATTCGCCTGACGGCCCATAGGTCTTATCACGTTCACTGATACCGTGCAGGATATCCAGTGCCTGGGAGACGTGACGCTGATTGAGTTGTACCGCACCCCCATTGATCTCATTCTGACTGCGGCAGGCTTCCAACAGAGAGGTAAGCCGATGCCACATATCCAGCAACTGCTCGTTGTCGTCACACTGATGTAGAAAGGTATCCGTCCCTTGCTTGTCAATGCTGAGTCCCTGCTGTTCCAAGAACTGATTATGCGTCGTAACAACAGTTTCGACACTGATCAGTTGTTGCTTCTTTTTCTCAAGCAGATCTTGCAAGGCCTGTGATGAACTGCTCTGAAGCATTTCATATTCCAAGCGAAGCAGATCGAGCAGACTTTGGGTTTGCGCGGTCTCGGTTTTGAGAATCTGGAAAAAGGTCTGTTGGGTCTCTGCTGAGTGGTTCATTGTGATCAAGGGAGTGATAGCTCCATCGCCAGCATTTTGTCAGCGGCAGTTTGTGGGTCGATGGTGAAGCTGCCATTGGCCAGGGCCAGTTTTACAGCCTCGACTTTTTGTCCATCCACGATTGGCATCTGTGCAATTCGTCCCTCCAGTTCCAGCAGTCTACCGGCAGAGCCGGTCATATTAAAACGGTCTTTGCGGGTGGATGTTGTCGATGTTGCGGAGCGTTTACCCCCTGGAAGACCCGAGCGTGTTACGAGGCCACTGTCTCCCGTGCCTTTCAGATTACCGCTAGAGAGACTATTGATTTCAACGGCCATGGCTCATCCTCTGTTGCATGCTGTATGCCATAAATATCGTCTTATCTCACCATTTCTTTAGCAATTTAGCCCAAATATGGAGAGTTAGAATCCTTATTTTGTGGTGCGTTTTCTCAAATTCTTCGGCTATCAGTCCACCATCACCAATCCGTCAGAAACCACCCGTGCCTGAAGCTTTTTCTTCGATTTCAAGTTGACTACAGGGATTACATCACCTGGATTACCGTTTTTCATTGCTTTGCCGCGCATACGCACTTCGATTGCACCGGTTGCAGCTAGAATGGTGACCTGTTCACCCCGTTTCACTGTTTTCCGCACAACAAGCATCGATGGGGTTATGACTTGACCTCGACGTAGTGTTCGCTTCAGTGTCTGGCCCAAAACTTCATCGATCGATTCAAAGTGACCTCGAAGTAGATGGGTTGTATCAGAGATCTGCAATTTCAGATCGTCTTTAGCTATGGCCTGTCCTCTGGCCAGGTCCCGTATTGCGACGACCACCGGCGACTCAAGGCCAACATTGGCAGAGACATAGAGTGTCCATGGGGCAGTGCTTTGGCAGCGTACGCCTACCGAGGTTCGTCCGGCTTTACTTCCACCCGGCGGACTGAAGGTCTCCAGAGGAGTATCGCAATGTGTCAGTCTGAGCCGATGATCCAGTGGTGTGATCTTGATGATAGCGTTACTGGCATGATGGGTGACTGTTTGCATCAGGTACTGTTCAGCAGCATCCATAATCGATTGATGAGACTGGTGAGCGTTATTGGCAGCATGGCATAGAGTGGGTATGGCGAAAAACAGTATCGCCAGTAGCGTGTTGGATGTCGATTTCAAGTTCATCATGAGGACAGTATCTCCGCAGTTCACTTGAATAATATGCAATCGTCATGCCGTAATATGAGTTCCAGTTGAATAATTATCCCGGTACCTTGATAGAGCCACTACTCGTAAGCTGGCTGTGCTCTTTGTTTGTCACTGAAGTCGTAAGGTGGTTGAGGTTTTTGTTGTTGAGTGTTTCAACGGTATTAAAGGTCAGGGTATGTAAGCCGCCATAGTGCTTGTATTGGGCTTTATCTTGTTCTCAGGGTGTAAAATAATGGCAGGTGTCTTAGACAGTGTCGATCAACGAACCAAACTAGCTGGGCAAAATCGACTGGAATTGCTGCTTTTTCGGCTAAATGGACGTCAGATATTTGGCATTAATGTCTTTAAAGTGAAAGAGGTTGTGCAGTGCCCACCACTGACTGAGTTGCCGGGATCACATCCGGTGATTCGGGGTGTGGCCACGCTAAGAGGCGTCAATATTCCGGTGATGGACCTGTGTAATGCCATCGGTGGCCCCAGGATGGGTAAAGCAACCGATTACTTCATCATAATCACCGAATATAATCGCCGCCAGCTTGCTTTTTTAGTGGGTAATGTAGAGCGTATCGTCAATACTCATTGGGAAGATATCTTGCCACCACCTCAAGGTGTTGGGCATAGCAGTTACATGACGGCTGTCACTGATCTCGATGGGACCTTGGTTGAGATAATTGACGTAGAGAAGGTACTCAGTGAAGTGTTGGGTATTGACGAAGAGATTACACACCCGATGGAAGATACCGGTGCTGACCTGGACCGGCTTAAGATAATGGTGGTGGATGACTCGATGGTCGCACGCAACCAGATAAAAAAGGTGCTGCACGAAATGCACATCGAAACCATTCAGGCAAAAGATGGCAGTGAGGCGCTGAACCTGTTGCTGCAGTGGTCAGAGGAGGGTAAGGTCAGTGATTGGCTGGCGATGGTCATCTCCGATATCGAAATGCCGAAAATGGATGGCTACTCCCTGGTGATGGCGATTCGGGAAAATCCTAAACTATCGGATCTCTATATCATCCTGCACTCGTCATTGAGCGGCGTGTTTAATGAGAGCATGGTGAAGAAGGTGGGAGCTGACCATTTCCTCGCTAAATTCATGCCTGATGAGTTGGTAGATCGGGTGACTGAACGTCTAAAATTTCTGGCGTGAACAAGTTGTAGCTATACATTCAACAAGAACATCCTAATCATGCATAATCGGTCAGCTGCGATCACTCCGGCAGAGTACGACTCGTTTAAGTTATTCCTGCAGCAAGCGTGCGGTATTCTGCTGGGAAACGGAAAGGAATACCTGGTTTCCAGCAGACTTAGCAACATTATGAAAGATGTTCAGGTAGACTCCCTGGGCGCTTTATTGAAGCTGATCCAGTCACCTGCTCAATCACGTCTCAAAGTTCAAGTCATCGACGCCATGACCACCAATGAGACCTTCTGGTTTCGTGATATTGGCCACTATATCCTGTTAAAGGATACCATCCTGCCCGATCTGAATCAGCAACGAGGAGGCAGCATAAGGATCTGGTCCGCTGCCTGTTCCAGTGGTCAGGAACCTTATAATATCAGTATGATTGCGGATGAGTATCAAGGGTTAAAAGCCTCCGCCAGACCGGTACAGATATCTGCCACCGACATTTCCAGTAAGGTTCTCGATGAGGCCAGTGCTGGGGTCTACTGTGGTCTCGCCGTGGAGAGAGGACTGACCCATGAACAACAGAAAAAGTTTTTCACTCCCAAAGAACGCTGTCTCGAAGTCAAGCCGGAGATCAAGCGACGAGTGAGTTTCCGATCTCTAAATCTCACCAGTAGCTATCAGGCCATGGGGAAATTTGATGTCATATTTTGTCGTAATGTCTTGATCTATTTCTCCAACGAATTAAAAAAAGATATCGTCGACCGGATGGCCAATATACTGAATCCTGGTGGTTATCTGTTTCTTGGCTCCACCGAATCGATCAATCAGCTCACGAATCGTTTTGAAATGAAAGTGGGTCATGGCGGTATCTCCTACCGATTGAAATCCTAAGCGGCAATGGTTGCCGCTTTCCGGCACTGGTTTGCCGGAATAGGGTGGTTGAAATAGAGCGCCCCTACTTCCTTTCTCGTTGAAAATCAGCTCTACCTCCTAGTTGATGCGCTTGGCACGCTCCCTGCATTACTCTCGATCAAGAGACAGTATTGGAGCTATTGATGAACTTCGACAACCTATTTGGAATACATGAGAGGGCACTGGTTCTGCGTTCTCAGCGAGCTGAAGTGCTCGCAGCCAATCTGGCCAATGCTGATACCCCAGGCTATAAGTCGAGAGACTTCGATTTTAAGACACTCCTCAATAGCGAAATGGATAGTTCAAGCCGAATGAGGACGACTCATAATCAACATATTCAAACTGAATCCGGTCCGGTACCCCCTTCCCAATTGCTCTATCGCACGCCTATGCAGCCTTCGATGGATGGCAATACCGTGGATACCGAGCGGGAGCATGTTGCCTTTAGCGCCAATGCGCTTGAGTACCAGGCCAGCCTTGGGTTTATCAACAGCAAAATTGATGGCATACGTAAAGCATTGAGGGGCGAATAGCCATGTCTATGTTCAACATCTTTGATACCGCAGCATCAGGCATGAGTGCCCAGAGTCTGCGTTTGAATCTGGTGGCCAGTAACATGGCTAACGTGGATGCCGTGAGCAGCAGTATTGAACAGACTTACAGGGCACGACAGCCTGTTTTTCAAACGATATTGGATCAGGCCAATCCGGATGCGGCAGCGAGTGGTGTACGTATGGCGGGCGTGGTGGAGAGTCAGGCACCACTAATTCAGGAATACGCACCTGAGCATCCACTGGCCAACGAACAAGGGTATATCTTTCGACCGAATGTAAACACGGTGGAAGAGATGGCCAATATGCTATCCGCTTCGCGCTCTTATCAAGGTAATGTCGAAGTGGCCAATGCAGCCAAACAGTTACTTATCGCTACCCTGCGTATGGGCCAATAAGGAGAATTTTTATGACCGCCATCAGCAGCAGTTACAATCTCTATGAAGATATTGGTCTAGCTACCAATGCTCCGGCAAAAGAGAAACAACAGGGTCAGTTGGGATTGGAGGATTTTATGAACCTGCTGGTCACCGAATTGACCCATCAGGACCCCTTCAAGCCCATGGAAAATTCTGAGATGGCGACCCAGGTATCCCAGTTTGCCACTGTCTCCGGCATCGATGATCTGAATGCCTCCTTTAACGAATTACGCAGTTCATTGACTTCAGACCAAGCCTTGCAGGCAGCCAATCTGGTTGGGCGTGATGTGTTGGTGGAGAGTAATGTCGGTTCACTCGCGAATGGTGAATCCCTACAGGGTAGTGTCAATCTACCTGCCTCAGCGAGCAATGTACGGGTGATGATCACCGACCGTTCCGGAGCCCTGGTCCGCGAGCTACAGCTCGGTACCCATGAGGCGGGACAAGTTGCCTTTAGTTGGGACGGTTATGACGATGCTGGCGACTATATGGGAGACGGCCTTTATCAGGTGAGCGCAGTGGCCAATGTGGACGATGCCGAGATGGCACCTGCGGTCCTGATTGCTGCTGAGGTGGAGAGTGTCAACCTGGGCGGTCTCGGCGGTATACAGCTCAATTTGGATGGTCTGGGCCAGATATCCATGAATGACGTTGTGCAGATTCAATAGAACATCAGCATCAACGCTGAATGCGTTGATAGCCATTAGTGTATAGACAGGAGAATAAAGATGGCATTTCGTATCGCTCTGAGTGGTTTGGATGCGGCTTCCACCGATCTTGAAGTTACCGGACATAATGTCGCCAACGCCAGTACGGTCGGGTTCAAAGAGTCACGAGCCGAGTTTGCCGATATCTATGCTAACTCAATCAGTGATGTCAGTAGCTCAGTACCGGGAAGAGGTGTACGTGTGACCCGTGTGGCCCAGCAGTTTTCTCAAGGCAGTACCGAGTTCACATCCAACGCTGAGCGCCAAGGAAGGCTGAAAGCCGAGGCGGTTAGTCCCCGGTAGGCGTGAGGCGAGACTGTAGACCCGTCGTGCCTTGCGCCAGAGGGGATGCAAAGCGAGCATCCGAACACGGCGTCCAGTCATTTGGGAACTGACGGCGGAGTGGTCACGAGCTTGCGATGTGATCACGTAGTGTCAGTGACCAGGACCGTCCGGGGCACTAATAGGTTGTCAAAGATCGAGTGTCTTTTAGGCCTGGGACGCCTAAAAGACATCACGAGATCGAAGACTCACTTGCAATCTTGACATGGCGATCAATGGTGAAGGTTTCTTTGTCATGGAAGATTCAGCAGGCGATGTCGCCTATTCCCGTGCTGGCGCTTTCACAGTCGACCGGGAAGGGAACGTAGTAGACCATACGGGTTCCCGGTTACAGGTTTTTCCACGTATCGGTACTACCGGTAGCCTGTTTAATACCGGCGATACCACGGATTTGAATCTACCTGTTGTGTCCGGGACACCCTTGCCGACCACCAATATTGAGGCCACTCTCAATCTAAGCGCGGCAGAGGCGCCTCCGACTGTCCTATTGGACCCAACCGCGCCGACTTTTACCTTTCCGCCTGATCCGCAGAGTTATAACCACTCCACAGCAACCACGATCTATGATTCTCTCGGGACTGCGCACACCGCAACCATGTTTTACAGCAAGGTGGCAGATAATCAATGGAATGCATTTACCTTTGTGGATGGTGTGAATGTGACGGTTGGTGGTAATGCTTTTGCGGATGTTCAGTTCACCACCTCAGGCTCACTGGACCCCGGGGTGGGTGATGTGGATGCCCTGGGAAATGTTTTGATGGATACGTTTAGCCCTGGTGGCGGTGCTGCGGATATCACCGGTCTGACATATGACTATAGTGCTACATCTCAATTTGGCTCCAGTTTTTCGGTCAATGAGTTGAGTCAGGACGGCTTTACCTCTGGGCGTCTTAGTGGTGTGGATGTGGATGGTTCAGGGATTGTATTTGCCCGTTTTACCAATGGTCAGTCGGAACCACTGGGTAAGATTGCGATGGCCCGTTTCACCAACAACCAGGGCCTGCGTCAGAATGGCGACACCAGTTGGGTTGAATCCTTCGCTTCCGGTGATGTGCAATTGGGTGAAGCTGGAACCGGCAGCTTTGGTTTGATTCAATCCGGTGCGCTTGAGAACTCAAATGTCGATCTGGCCAAACAGTTGGTCAATCTGATAACTGCTCAACGTAATTTTCAGGCTAACGCCCAGGTTATCACCACCGCGGATGCCGTTACCCAGACGGTTATCAATATTCGATAGTTGATCTACAGCCGTCAGCTTTCTTCCCAGTGTACGGGGAAGAGGGCTGGCGGTTTTTTTAATGTTGCTTGCTGCCTAGGTTACATCCAGGGTAACTATTATGCACATTACCCCCCACAACTGGAATCAGTTGTCTCCTGCTAATGTATATGTCGCGATATAAGCGGTATGAATGGGTAGGTTTTATAAGATGGTTCGTAGGCTGGCTATAACTGGCAAATCAACAGCAGTAAAGTTGAATAGTTACCACTCATTATAGATTGTCAGATGCTGTCATTTTTCTTAAATACAGCGTATCGCCCATAGAAAATGCAATATCAAAATTTCTCGAAGCTAGCAACTCATCACCCGCTCTCTTCGGCCCATCACCAAAGGCCCATCACCAAAGGCCCATCACCAAAGGCCCAAACGTAGTCATCTAATAATATCCACCCGCCTAGCATGACATAGGGTGCCCATGCTTCAATGTCTTGACATACGTGTGTGTAGCGATGATTGCCATCAATATGCAGCAATGAAATGGCTCCTGAAACTGAAATTGGGCTGAGCTCGGAGCTATTTAATATCCCCTGCTGTGTGGTTTGCTTATATTGATTGATAGCCTCGGATGATATCTCTCGGATATAACCAACATTATCGAGGAGTAACATATTGCTGATATAAACCAAGAATATTTTATCAAAATCAACCGCTCCAATGCGTCGATTAAGGATCTCAGCTTGCTGACCTTGATCCTCGGTTTTTTGGCTGGACCATGGGTCAATACTAATCAGGTTTCCAATCTCATATTGCTTGGCCAGCCAGGCGATTGCAAAGGCAGAACGGCCGCAAAATGAACCAATTTCGACCAGGTCACCCTGAGGTAATGTCCGAGATATATGGGCTAAGGCTGTGAGTTTGTTGATGTCACATTCGCCTGGAATACGAAAAAATTGCTTGTGTAGACTTATGTATCGCCCCCCGGTAAGCCGGGGCTTTAGTGTTGAGACTGGGTCTAATTCCAGCGTATTTAGAAAAACATCCAATGCCATATTTTCAGCCCATTCATAGCTGGAAACTGTATCATCCCAGATGGCCTGAACAGGCGAAGGATCACATAATTTAAATGAGTAGTGATCCGGTTGCTTTGTCTGTAAATATTTTAAATGTGCCCATACTCCAGGATGTGGGGTGTAGATATGAGTGACACTATAGTCTTCGACGGCAGCTTTCAGTGCTGCTGTAAAAGCAGGGTCAGTGATGTAGGGCATGTGAGTGAAGTGATCCAAATCAACCGTTATATTTGGACTGGCTACTGAACTGGCGCCGATGATATTTACACCCAAAGATTGACTGACCGAGATAAAATGTTTAGCTGCATCCATGTCTACAGGAAAAACAAGCAGAGATAATGTAGAAGCCATTTTAATAATTCTAATTGAGTGAGTGCGATATGAGATAATGAAATTATATCTGATTTTTGCAATCACATAGTATTTGATTTGTACAGTATAAAATGGTTTTCAAAAAACATTTACAGTGCTCGATAATTTGTACAGAAATATCCAGCTCCCCAAATACCAAAAAATCATGTCAGTAAGTACGCCCTATTTAGTTAGTGGCGACAGCACAATGTGATAGCGATGTGGAACAATAAATTCTTGTCAATCGCAAGGTGATCTAGAAAGCAACAAAGCTGCGGAATCCAGAGCGCTGGATCGGAAAAACTCAAATCTGTGCACTCGTCGTTGAAGTGTAGCTGAACCCGAATAATCAAGATCTGGAAGAAACTTGAATCAACACGGCTAGTTCAGTAGCTGGTACGGTGAAAGCCCTTGGAAAGGGGTGTTGTCAACGAATAGTGAAAAACAGATAAGCAGCAAACAGTACCCATGAGACTATCAGAAGTATCCAGGGTAGTTTATCTCCACCTCCCTTATTGATGGATGCTGCTGATACCTCCTGGCTGGTGGTGATCTGTTCAGTTTGGGGAGTGCTACTTCGTTTCCTTTTGTCCATCTCTCGAAGCTTGGCTTTGTGCTGCTTTTTGTATTGATCGATCCCTTTCTGAATGCCGCTGGCGATCAGTTTGGTCTGATGTTTGGTCTGCCCGGGGCGTTGTGTGGCTCTGGCCATCTTCATCGCTTCAGTTGCCGTCTCATCAGAGGGCTTTTGGTTTTTGGAATATTTCGCCATCTTGTTTCCGTCGTGCTGTTTTTAGCAGGTTGGTGGGTGACCATTATCGCTAAACGGCCCGTTTTTTGCAGTTATCAATTTAGATCGGTCTTGTGGCCTGATCAGGCTGGCTTCGGCCAGCATCGATTACCCCTATTTTGAACTAGAGACAGGAGCCAATCCCATGGATCGCATGATTTACGTAGCCATGAGTGGGGCCAAAGAGACACTGATAGCCCAGGCCAGCAACTCCAACAACCTGGCGAATGTGAATACGCCGGGTTTTATGGAAGACCTCAATCAATTCCGCAGTATGCCTGTGTTTGGTCAGGGTTATCCAACCCGTGTGTATGCCTTGGACGAACGGCCAAATATCAATTTTGACAAGGGCAGTATGCAGTCTACTGGGAATCCTCTGGACCTGGCGGTCAAGGGGGATGGCTATTTTGCTGTCCAGGCAGCTGACGGATCTGAAGCTTATACACGTCGTGGTGACCTGAAGGTTGATGCCAACGGTTTGGTTACCAACGGCGAAGGTTTGCCGCTAATCGGCAATGGGGGGCCGATTGCTTTGCCGCCCTATGAGCGGCTTGAGATAGCGCCCGATGGCACCATTACCATTCTTCCCGAAGGGGCCACCCCATCAGCACTGGCGATCATTGATCGTGTCAAGATGGTTAATCCTCCGATGGGGGCCCTGGTCAAGGGGGAAGAGGGTTTACTGCGATTGAAAGAGGGTGGTGAAGCCGATGCCAATGCCTCTACCGAGCTGGTGTCCGGGATGATTGAGAGCAGCAATATCAATGTTGCCGATGCCCTGGTGAACATGATCGAACTGTCCCGCAAGTTCGAGATGCAGGTCAAGATGATGAAGACCGCTGAAGATTTGGACAGCGCGTCCGCCAGCATTATGAGTATGAGTTGATGTTGGCAGGTTAATTGCAAACTTAATGTTTAACTGAATTCAATAAGTACGAGGAAGAGACTATGTACCCGGCACTCTGGATCGCAAAAACCGGATTGGATGCACAACAGACCAATATGTCTGTAATCTCCAACAACCTCGCTAACGTCAACACCACCGGATTCAAACGTGACCGGGCTGTATTTAACGATCTGATCTATCAGAACCTGCGTCAGGTGGGTGCCCAATCCTCTGAGAATACGGAACTGCCATCCGGTCTGATGTTAGGAACGGGTGTACGGGTTGTGGCGACGCAGAAGGAACACAGCCAGGGAAATATCGTACAGACCGGTAACTCCTTGGATGTTGCCGTCCAGGGCAAGGGTTATTTTCAGGTACTCCACCCGGACGGAAATATTGTTTACAGTCGAGACGGCACCTTCAGTTTGACCGCTGACGGCAATATCGTCACACCCAACGGCTACGAGCTACAGCCGGCGATGACCGTGCCGACCAATGCAACCAGTCTGACCGTTGGTTCCGACGGAGTGGTCTCGGTGTTGCAGTCGGGTAACAACACCCCGACCCAGATCGGTCAGATTGAATTGGCCTACTTCGTCAATCCCCAAGGTCTAGCACCGGTCGGTGACAATCTCTATCGGGAGAGTAACGCCAGTGGTGGTGTCAATACAGCCATTCCCGGCACTGATAGCACCGGCACGCTGATTCAAGGGGCTCTTGAGAGTTCGAATGTGAACGTGGTGGAAGAGCTGGTCAACATGATCGAAACCCAGCGTGCTTACGAAATGAACTCGAAGGCCATTTCCACCACTGACGAGATGCTCTCCTACGTCAATCAGCAACTATGACAGGAACCAGGCTGATGGACAGATACTTTAATACGATACTGATGATGACCTTGCTGGCACTACTGCTGAGTGGTTGTCAGAACACCACCCCCGTGCGTGATGCTGCCTATGCGCCGATTCGTCCGGTCATGCCGCCACCTGCACCAAAGGGTAACGGTTCGATCTATCAGGCGGGTTATGAACTGGCATGGTTCGAAGATATCCGTGCCCGACGTGTTGGCGATCTGTTGACGGTGAATCTGGTGGAAAGTACCCAGGCAAATAAGTCAGCCAGCACAACCACTGCGAAAAGCAGTAATAACAGTATCACCAATCCGACTTTGTTTGGCTCGCCGATGCAATTTAATGTGCCCGGTTTTGTTCCGATAGCGAATAACAAGGATGCCGGTTTAGGTTTCGAACTGGCTTCAACCCATGATTTCAGTGGTGACGGCAGCGCCTCCCAGAGCAACGCTCTGAGTGGCAATATTACGGTTTCGGTGATTGAAGTCCTACCTAATAGAAACCTCTATGTGCGTGGTGAAAAACGTATCGGCATCAATCAAGGTACTGAGTACGTGCGTCTGTCCGGTATCGTCCGGCCACGAGACATTTCACCGGCAAACACCGTGGCTTCGACACGTATTGCAGATCCCACGATCACTTACAAAGGCGAAGGTGCGTTGGCCGATGCCAATTCGATGGGTTGGTTGTCTCGCTTCTTTAACAGTGTGTTGTCTCCCTTTTGAGGTACCATGAGATGAAAGCCGTTCTGAAACAAACATTGTTGCTGTTGTGTTGTATTCTTCTGTCAACACAAACAGTGTTGGCGGAGCGAATCAAAGATCTGGCTTCTATTCAAGGTGTACGCAGCAATCAGTTAATCGGTTATGGCTTGATTGTTGGACTGGACGGTACCGGTGACAAGGATACCGACTCCCCATATACCATCAACAGCTTAAAGAACCTGCTTTCCCAGTTGGGTGTGCAGATTCCCGATGGCGTCAACATCAAGCCTAAGAACGTTGCAGCGGTCATCGTACATGGTGATCTTCCTCCCTTTAGTAAAGTCGGACAGAAAATCGATGTCACCGTCTCCTCACTGGGTAATGCAAAAAGCCTGCGTGGCGGTACCTTGTTGATGACTCCCCTAAAGGGCGCAGATGGCAATAATTACGCCTTGGCGCAGGGTAATCTGGTCGTTGGTGGACTCAGTGCAGAGGGGCAGGATGGCTCGAAATTGACGGTGAATATTCCGAGTGCTGGACGAATACCCAATGGAGCCACTGTTGAACGTGAAGTACCGAATGCCTTCAATCAGGCACCCATATTGACCCTCAATCTTCACGACGGTGATTTCACAACGGCGATGCGTGTTGCCGAGTCAATCAATCTGACCATCGGTCCTGCAACAGCCAAAGCAGTCGATGCAACCTCTATTCGTGTCAACGCACCAACCGATCCCGGTCAGAAAGTCACCTTTGTGGCTATGTTGGAGGAGTTGGAAGTAAAACCCGGTATTACCTCAGCAAAGGTGATTATCAATTCCCGCACCGGTACGGTAGTGATCAATAATCAAGTGCGTGTCTACCCGGCAGCTGTATCCCATGGCAACCTGGTGGTGAGTATCAGCGAAGAGACGGCTGTCTCCCAACCAGGACCTTTTGCCCGTGCAGGTGAAACAGCGGTAGTACCCCAGAGCCAAGTGACGATTACCGAAGAGGGTAAGGATCACATGTTTTTGTTTAATCCGGGTGCTTCCCTGGACGATGTGGTACGTGCTGTCAATCAGGTGGGTGCTGCACCCAGCGATCTGGTGGCCATCCTGGAGGCCTTGAAAGAGGCCGGTGCCTTACGCGCTGAACTGCTGGTGATCTGATGAACAGTGTCGCGCCATCGCTCTACCACGACTTTTCGGGGTTGACGGCCCTCAAGCGTCAGGCGCGGGATGATCAGTCAGGGACCGCCGAGCAGGTGGCTCGTCAGTTTGAATCCCTATTTGTGCAGATGATGGTCAAACAGATGCGTCAGGCCAGTTTTGGCGGTGGTCTGTTTGAGAGTAAACAGACCCAATTCGTACAGGATATGTACGACCAACAGCTTTCGGTCAATCTTTCCGAGAAGCGTGGCCTCGGTATGTTGCAGATGTTGCGTAGCCAGTTGGGTGTCGAGGAGAAAGGCACCGCACAAGCACTCTCCGGTCTGGATAACTATTGGCAAAATCCCGCTTCACTGGCGAGACGACAGACACCGGCCATTACAGAAAACCCTGTTCCATCGACAACAAATAAGGTCGATCTTGATAAACAGTCATCTCTGGACAAGATCAATTCGCCAGAGAGCTTTGTTAAATCCCTCTGGTCAGCTGCCGAGCAGGCGGCGATTGAACTTGGGCTACCCACTGAGGCACTGCTCGCTCAGGCAGCGCTTGAAACAGGTTGGGGTGGGCATGTGATGCAATCAACTGATGGACAAAATAGCCACAATCTATTTGGTATCAAGGCAGATCAGCGGTGGGATGGTGGACAGGTCAAGAAGGAGACACTGGAATATCAACAGGATGTGGCGGTACGCAAACGGGAAAATTTCCGTACTTACAGCTCCTTTGAAGAGAGTTTCCAAGACTATGTGAGCTTTCTCAAAGAGAATCCCCGTTATACGGATGCCTTGCAGAATACCCAGGATGCCACAGCCTACTTCAAGGCGCTGCAAGATGCGGGTTATGCAACAGACCCCAATTATGCCGAGAAGATAATACGTGTGATGCATGGGCAGGAGATGCAGACTGCTCTGAGTCAATTCAAGAGCGCGTCCCATCAGCCGATACAGAGCGAAAGAGAGGCGATTTAGGTGAGCATACAATCCATCGGAGTCTCTGGGCTGATTGCCAACAGGCATGCCCTCGACACCACCGGTCACAACATCTCCAACGTCAATACTGAGGGCTATAGCCGTCAGCGGGTCGATTTTGCCACACGGGAGCCCTTTCTAAGTCCTGTGGGTTACCTGGGTTCAGGGGTAAAAACCTCTGAGGTTCAGCGTCAATATGACAGCTTCATTGCCGGCCAAGTGCGTTCCAGTCTTTCTGTGACCTCTGAATTGAGCGCCTATTTTGAAGGTGCCCGTCAACTTGACGATCTGGTAGCCGATCCTGATGCAGGCATTCAACCAACAATCCAGAATTTCTTTAATGCCTTACAGGGATTGGCTGATGATCCAACCTCGATACCTGCACGTCAGTTGGTATTGAGTGAAGCGGAGTCGATGGTTGACCGCTTTCACTATTTTGAACAACAGTTTGTTAACAGCCGATCCCGGATGAATAACCAGATTGAGTTCAATATCACCGAAATCAATCGCCTGGCACAGGGGATTGCTGATATCAATGCTGATATCAAAATCGCCTACGGCAGCACGCCGAATGATTTGCTGGACAAGCGTGATCAACTGGTTAGCGATCTCTCTGAACTGGTGGATGTGCAGGTTTTAGAGCAGACTGATGGCGCATACAACCTATTTATCGGCAAGGGTCAGCCCCTGGTAATGGCTTACGACGCGGCCACACTGAGTACCCAACCTTCGACCCTCGATCCCAGCCATTTGGAGATTGCCTTCAACTACTCCTTCGGTACCCAGATCGTGACTGACCAGATCAGTGGAGGCAAGATTGGCGGTATGCTCAGATTTCGTGATGAGATTCTCGATCCAACCCAGGACAGAGTTGGTCTGGTGGCCCTTGGAATAGCCGACGAAATCAATACCCAGCATCAACTGGGTCTCGATCTTGATGGTTTGGTTGGGACGGCCCTGTTCAGTTTGGGATCGGTTCAAGTACAAGCCAGACCGGGCAATGGCAGCTCTATTACAGCCAGCTACGACAATGTCAGTGATCTGACTGGCGATGCCTATGAGCTGACTTACGCTGAGCGCCAAGGAAGGCTGAAAGCCGAGGCGGTTAGTCCCCGGTAGGCGTGAGGCGAGACTGTAGACCCGTCGTGCCTTGCGCCAGAGGGGATGCAAAGCGAGCATCCGAACACGGCGTCCAGTCATTTGGGAACTGACGGCGGAGTGGTCACGAGCTTGCGATGTGATCACGTAGTGTCAGTGACCAGGACCGTCCGGGGCACTAATAGGTTGTCAAAGATCGAGTGTCTTTTAGGCCTGGGACGCCTAAAAGACATCACGAGATCGAAGACTCACTTGTGATGGCGCGGATTTTATATTGGAAAACTTAACCAGTGGTGCTACCCAGACCCTGGTTGCCGGTGCGAATATCGTTGATGGTATGGATATCAATATCAATGCTGCAGGAGCGACTGCGGGTGATATCTTTCTGATTCAACCGACCCGCAATGCCGCCCTGAATTTTGATCTGTTGGTAAACGATGTACGAAGGTTGGCGGCGGCTGGCCCCGTGCAGGTACAACCTGCAGTGGATGCGAATGGCAATCCCCTCAATAGCGGTGATGCAAGAATCACCCAGCCGGCCAATAGTTCAATGGCCGGTCTACCATTGGCAGGTGGGGATATTCAACTGGTGTATGACGACCAGGGAGGCGCCACCAGTGGTTTCGAAGTTTACTATCCAGGCTCAGTACCCGGTGTGGACCCATTTGATGATTTCATTACCTATGACAATCTGAATAGCGCGACTATTGCAGGCAGTAACGTGCCGAGTGCGCAGTTTGCCACCTTGGGAGGCATCAGCTTCAATATCTCGGGCGTCCCCGCGGACGGCGACAGTTTTATCATCAGTAACAACACCAACGGCAGCAGCGATAATCGCAACGCCCTCAGTCTGGAAAACCTGCAGAATTTAGATCGACTACTGGGTGGTACCGCCACCTTTGATGAGACTTATATCCAGATGGTCTCAGATGTGGGTTCCAAGACACACCATGCAGAATTGAACCTGGGGGCACAGGAGAGCCTGCTGGAGCGATCCCGCGAGGCGATGGCAGAAATATCCGGCGTCAATCTTGATGAAGAAGCAGCCAAGTTGATCCAGTTCCAACAGGCCTATCAGGCATCAGCACAAGTGATTTCCGTTGCCAGTACCCTTTTCGATACCTTGTTAGGCGCGGTCAGGAGATAACAGTATGGACAGAGTTTCCACATCGATGCTTTTTGACCGGGGAATCAGCAGTATGCTGGAACGTCAGTCAGATCTCAGTCGAGCACAGATGCAGATCTCTACCGGTAAACGTATTCTGACCCCCAAGGACGACCCGCCTGGCGCTGCTTATGCACTTGATTTACGGACCAGCATTACACAGGTAGAGCAGTACCAGAATAATGCAGACCGGGCACGTGCCCGGCTTGAACTGCAGGAGGCCACTCTGAGGGGCGTGGATGATCTGATGCCCCGCATTTTGGAATTGACTATTCAGGGCCAAAACGACACTTACACACCCGGTGCCCGCCAGGCAATTGCTGAGGAGTTGAGGCAACTCAATGATGAGTTGATGGCGCTGGCCAATACAAGGGACAGCGACGGAGAATATATCTTCGCCGGCTATGATGCCGACTCCATACCATTCAGCAATCCGGCCGACGGTGTGTTCGCTTATGCCGGTGATATGGGTACCCGGGCACTTCAGATCTCAGCTACCCGTCAGGTGCAGGATCGTGAGAATGGCTACGATGTATTCATGAATGTCGGTACCACAGCTGGCACCAAGCGGAATATCTTCGAAACTGTGCATGCGATTATTGCCGGTCTGGAAGCCGATGCACCAAACGGCGCATTAATTGATGACTTGAATTTGGCTCAGGAACATATTGGGGCAACCAGAGCCCGTGGTGGTGCCCGATTGAATACCATCGATGAGCAGCATAATGTCAATGGGGATTTCATATTTACCATGCAGAGTGCACTTTCTGAAACAGAGGATCTGGATCTTGCGGAGGCAGTAAGCCGTTTTGAACAAGATCTTCTGGCGCTGCAGGCAGCTCAGCAGACCTTTAATATGGTGCAGGGCCTGTCGCTGTTCAATTATCTTTAATCCTAAGACCAACAGACCCCTGGGATAGGAGCCACACTGAGGGGCCAGCTATCGCAAATTCTATGCGAACGGTTTTCCTCGTTCACAATCAATTACCCAGATTGCTTTAAGACAGAGGGTCTTGATGCTATGCGGTGGTTTCATCCATTGGTTGAGCAGCATAAAGGGAAGCTAATGCTCAGGATGTTTATTCCTTGGTCTGTTTCAATATAAAATCAAGAAATAGTCAATAAAAACAACAGTTAATGTATAAGTATTTTGAGATCCTCCAGATTCAGGAGAGTGATAAACCGGTTAAAGTTCTGTCATCCGGGGCCGCTACAAATATCGGAGGCGGTAAATATCAAATTTGATTGATATATCCGCCAAATGCAAATCACCGGTGGTAGAGCGCTTATCAACAGACGCCATTACCGGTCCGATAGAGGAATAGTCTCATGGCACTTACAGTCAACACTAATGTATTCTCCCTAGCCGCACAAAAAAACCTGGGTCGTACACAATCCAATCTTGAAACTTCCATTCAGCGCCTCTCTTCAGGTCTGCGTATTAATATGGCTAAAGACGACGCAGCCGGCTTGGCCGTTGCCCAGTTGCAGTCAGCCCAGGCACGCGGCCTGACAGTGGCCCAGCGTAATATCGCAGACGGCACCTCTTTTCTGAACGTGGCCGATGCTACCTTGCGTAGTGTCAGTGACATGCAGCAGCGCCAACGTGAACTGGCTGTGCAAGCGGGTAGTGGTCTCTATACCTCAGCTCAGACAGCGCTTATGTCTGTTGAATTTACTGCACTGACGACAGAAATAACCGACTCACTCGCTCGTGCAACCTTTAACGGTACAGCTGTATTTGGTGGCGGTGGCGCCATCCAGGTTGGTGCTAACACCGGTCAGACTATCGATATCTCTACAGCGGCACTCGCAGCACGTACTGCAGTAATCACCGATACCGCTACAATCGATGCCGACCTGAATGCTGTTGCAACTGCTTTGGCTAATGTCGGTGGATTGCAGAGCCGCTTGGAACAGGCTGGTAGAGTAGCTGCCAGTATGGAAGAGGCCCAGTTTGCCGCAGCCGGTCGGATCATGGATGCTGACTTCGCCCGCGAAACGGCAAAAATGACCAGTGCACAGGTTGTACAACAGGCAGGTGTTGCTGCATTGGCCCAGGCCAACTCTCTACCACAGCTGGCATTGAGCCTGCTTCGTTAAGGATAGGACCCTCGGGGGCGGTTTCCGTCCCCCCGGGGGTTTGACGCGGAATAAACAGGGTAGGGTATAGATATGCCAAACGTAATCACAAATTTGGCCCATGAATACGCCTATAAAAGGGAAGTCTCCAAAGCCGACGCGAGTCCATCTGTACAACAGGCTGAAAGGAAAGAGAGTGCAAATACTGAACAACCCCAACAGGTTGTAGACAGTAAAGCCCTGATCAGTAAGATTGAAAATCTTTCACAGCTGGTCAAACGGAATCTCGAATTCAGTATCGATGAAGATACTGGTCAGCAAGTGGTCAAGGTCATCGACTCAGATACCGGTGAGTTGGTCAGGCAGATTCCGCCGGAACATCTTCTACACGTCATTTCCCAGGTTCAGGAATCACGTGAGGAGATGATCCCGGGTGTATTGTTGGATGACAGAGTATAATTGTACTGAGTGCTCATACTTCACGAGGCTTAGCTAAATCATGGCAATTGGTTTTTCAGGTATAGGGGCTGGGGCTGACTGGAACGGCATTATCAATCAGTTATTGCAGATTGAGAGTCGGCCCTTAACCCAACTGCAAACTCGAGAGAAAGTGATCGAGAAGCAGATCAGTGACTATGGCCTTGTAAAGAGTGCTGTAGACACCTTCAAGTCCGCTGTTGAAGATTTAACCAATGATACTGGTTTTGCGGCATTCTCAACAACTTCTTCTGATGAGGCTGTATTGACAGTCGCTGCTGATTCAAGCGCTGTCGCATCGAGTTACGATGTGGTTGTAACCCAGTTGGCCAGTCGAGATAAGTTGGCATCATCCGCTTATACAGATAGCGCTACTGCAACTGGAACGGGGTCGCTCTCTATCACGGTTGATGGTACAACCATGAATCTTGCAGTGGATGCCACCAACAACACCTTGGCTGGATTGAGAAACGCGATCAACGATGCTTCCGATAACCCGGGTGTTACCGCCACTATTCTCAACGAGGCGAGTGGAAGTCGCTTGATCCTGACCAGCGAAGAGACGGGATTGGCAAATGCCATCTCAGTCAGTGTGGTCGATGCGGACGATGGTAGCAATACCGATGCAAATGGTTTGTCGAGGCTGTTTCATGTGGGTGTGGGAAATGATGGGCTCGCTGAACAGGTGGATACCGCTCAGGATGCCCTGCTGACAATTGATGGCTTCAGTATTGTGAGTTCATCGAATGCTGTCACTGGTGCTGTGTCAGGTGTAACTTTAGAACTTGTTGCAGCTGGCGCTGCTTCAATCGGTATAAGCAGGGATAACAGCAAGATTGAAGAGAAAATCAATCAATTTGTCGATACTTACAATACAATATTGAGTGAACTGGATGATTTTGAAACGGGTTCCCTCGGAAGGGACAGCAGCCTTCGTCGCATTAAACAGGGATTTGTAAATGTTATCAATCAGGCCGCTAATATTGGTGGTTCGGATGCCTATCTCTTTGAAATCGGCATAACAAGGGATAAACTGGGTGTCATCTCAGTGGATAGTGGTGAATTAGCCGATGCCCTTGCCAATGATTTCGATCGTGTATCGCAGATTCTTTCTGATGCGACTACAGGGTACGCCACAAGATTTTTTACCTATGCAGATCAGTTACTGGATTTGGGTGGGATTATTGATTCCAAGAATGAAGGCTTAAGTAGCCAAAAGAGATCATTACAAAACCAGATTGAACGACAAGAGTTGCATCTGGAAACCTATGAGAAAATACTCATAAACCAGTTTGCGTCACTAGACAGGACAATGTCGATCTTACAAGGTACAAGCAATTATCTTACCGGGCAGTTGGCTAGCTTGCAGTCTGGATGATTTAATTGACTACAATGTTTATTTATATAGATTGCTTGAAGGCATAATAATGGTAAAAAATCCCGCAATTAACAGTTATCGTCAAGCAGCTTCCTCTGAGGCTATGTATGCAACACCCTACCGACTCGTACAGATGCTAATGAGCGGAGCATTGGATGGTATTGCTAATGCAAGAGGGTCTACCATCCGTTTGGAACATGAAGCGAGACATAATGAGATCAATTGGATCATCTCAGTGATTGATGCACTACGTGGAGCACTGGATTTCGAACAAGGCGGGGAAATAGCCAACAACCTTGACATGCTGTACGACTATATAAATCGTCGCTTGTACACTGCAGATGTTGAACAAAATGTAGAGGCACTCGATGAGGTAGCTTCTCTTCTGAAGGAGATCAAGGTTGCGTGGGATGCCATGCCGGAAGCGATACAGAATGCATCCAATATCCGGGATTCTGTAAAAACCATTTAGGCAGCTCTTTCTGATGCCACAGCACAAGGAAAATTTAAGACTCGCGCTGGAGTTAAGTCAAGAGATTGTCCGCTTAGCCGAACAAAAAGCATGGTCGGAGATGGAGCAGCTGGACCAGCAGCGATTGCAATTATTAGAGGCATTTTTTTCGCTCGGTAATGTTAACAGTCAGGATCGCATGGTCGAGGAATCGATACAATCGATTCTGGATTTAAATGACAGGGCATTGTCAATCTGCGCCGAAGCCAGGGATTTTGTAGTGAAAGACGGCAGAAAAGTAAGATTGGGAAGGGAAGCTATCGTCGCATACCAAAAACAGTCTTTTGACTAGTATTCCATCAATATCGAGACTGTAAATTAGATTGTGTATCTGCTTATCATTAACCCCTAAAGGGAGATAAGCAAGATGAACAAGAAAGAGATAGAAGCATTAGCT
>JAIVEQ010000006.1 GCA_023838465.1 Candidatus Thiodiazotropha sp. | reverse complement strand
CTAATGCTTCTATCTCTTTCTTGTTCATCTTGCTTATCTCCCTTTAGGGGTTAATGATAAGCAGATACACAATCTAATTTACAGTCTCGTTAAAGGGTGTGAGAATGCCTTCTGCAGGTACTGACCGAATCCAGGGCTGGTTATGCTTCAGTTCTTCAGGCAGAGATTCCAGCACTGTAGTGGCTTCACTGAAAGCACCATAGATACCATACATCAATATATACCATTCCTTGCCATTCAACTCCGTCTCAATATAGGCAAGCTCGCCTTCCAAGTTGTGCTTGATCGCAAAGGAGGCTATCGCTTGTTTATTTGAAACACCTAACAGTTGGATGGTATAGCCACCACTACCTCTCAATGCCTGCCAGCCTCGCTCAGACTTCGGTCGTTTTTTTATCTGTTGATACTGCCCCTTCATATTAGCCAGTGAGGCAGCCATTGTATCAATATTGCCAGCCATCTCATTCTGATGGCTGAGATAGGTATCTCCCTGATGTTCAAGCGCTTCGATACGCTGTTCCAATTCATCCCTGAGGGCGTTTAATGTTGACTCCATGCTTTCGAATCGGTCTTCAATCAATTGATTGCTTGCACTTCCTTGTCCTGCAGACTGATCCGATCTTGCCGGTTGCATCTGCTCCTGCATCATCCGATCCTGGGCAGAGAATGTTGATCTATCCCCAACTTTATCAAACGATGCAGCGAACTGCTCCTCGATCTCAACCAATTGTTGTTCGAATCCATCCTGTTTCTTTATTATCGCTGCGATGGCCTCTGCATCGAACCCATCTGCTAACTGATGCTCTGATATGGCACTGGATCTTGTCATTGGCAGGCGTTCTATCTCATCTCGTGTCATATAGTTTTCACTATAACGTTCCAGTTCAAGAGAGACTTCACGCTCAACATCCTCGATCCCATCAGATATAAACCAATATCCAAGTAGACCGAGCAACAGCAGCAGAACAGATAAACCGGCAATAGCCTTTGTGTGATGCGACCCGGTAGATTGTACAGATTCAAGCTGATTACCCATCTGTCCAAGTTGTTGAGTCATTGTTTCAGACGCTTGCTGCCGCTTGCTGTATTCGGCAGTCATTGCCTCTAGAAAAGTTGTCTGTTGTTCACTCTTTCCAAGCAGTCCCTGATGGCCTGTCTGAAGCTCAGACAGGGCTTCAGTGATGGAGTGGTTATTGCTCTCTTGAAGCGTCAACCGTTCGAGGTAATCTGATTCACTCTCTACCAACCGTTGGTGTTTTGAGTCCAAATTACGAAATTGCTCTTCTAATGAGGATGCAAGATCATCCAGTCGTGTCGATAGCCCATCACTCAACCCGGATTGTTCCACCAGTTGTGCCGACAGTGTTTTAAGCCGTTCTTCCAGGGAATCTATCCCCAGGTCACTCTGTTCACGTAGTGTCGTCTGTACTTGTTCCACTGCCGCTAATTGTTGAAAAACCTGATCCTTACTCTGATTTTCATCCTTGAGGATCTGCTCCACCTCATCCAGACGTTGATGAAGCTTGCTACTACCCTCCTTTAAGCCACTTGTATCTTCCTGCAAGGCTGCTGTCAGATGCTTGAATACCTCAGCGTTCCTGTGTTGCTCACCTACCTCTTCAGACAGCTTCATCAACTGCTGTATCTGTTCCTGGGTAGTATTTCTCTGTTGTGAGAGGAGGCTTTCTGCACCCGTCAGACGAACTTTGAGTTCGGCAATGGTACGACTGATTTCATCTCTTGTAGAGGTCAGTGCATGCTGAACATCTTCCCTTTGACCGGCCTGCTGATCGACGCTGTCAGCAAGGAGGTTAATACGATCAGAAACCTCATGTTCATCCGTATTTAGCAACTTTATCTTTGATTGAAGAGCGTCAATATCCGCTTTTAGGTTGTCTATTGTCGCATTGAATTGTTGCCTCTCCCCTTCAACCTCCTGAGATATCAATGCAATGGGATCAGGTTGTTCAGATTCACGCTCAATGTAGTCAGATAAACGTTGATCAACAGCTGTGAGGTGTTCATCAATGTCTTGTCTTTCACTAGCCAGATCATCAGAAATCTTGTTGACTATATCCTGAGTGGATTGACTCAACTCAGATTGAGTCTGCATTGCACCATCTATAGCATCCATGCGTGCAGCAATATCATTATCGCGATCGCCTAGTAGACGATAGTTCTCTTGTAGTACATCGATCTCTTGTATAATACGATCTGTTTCAAGCCCAACTTGTTTGAGTCTCTCATCCAATGCCTCAGGTTGGCCCTTGTCAGCTTCAACAGCAGACTTGAATTTGTCGATAACAGTTTCTAACCCGGAAAGCCGATGCTCCAGGCTTTCATCGAACCGCTCTCTATCCTGTTGCTGATGATCAATTCTGGCGCCCGTTTCTCCGATACGATTGGCGAGCTCCGAGAGACGTCGTTCAACATCCTTATTCTGACCGCTATTCTCGGATATCAGATAACTAAGCTGCTCCAGCTTATTGCGCAGAGGTTCTGTGGTCTCCTGTAGCGATTGGGATGTGTCGCTAGTTAGCGTCTCACTCTCGTTGAGAGTCTGCTCTAACTTTCGAGATAGCTCGGCAATATCACTCTGTAATCCATGAATCTGCGACTCGTGATGAGAATCACTGACCGAGAGTTCACTGCCACTCTCTTCCAGTCGACGAATATGAGCTAACAGTTCATCAGTGTCGCGTCTGAGGTCGTCCGACTTATTGGCAATATGATCTGCAGATTGGCGATCATGCTCTAAACTTTGTCTGGTCGTTTGAAGCTGTTCCTGTAACGTCTGGAACTGCAAGGTCAGTTGGTTGATAGCCTCTTGGGATTGTTGCTGATCGGATGCCGAATCGTCGCTGGGAGCAAGACCGGAAATTTGCTCTTGCAGTGTCCGACACTGCCCACTCAAATCTGAATTTGTCGACGCCAGTTGATCGATCTGCGCCTCTATGCCGCCTAACTGCTGCTGCAGGGTCGCACTATCCTCGCTCAACTGACCCAGTTGAATGCCTTGTTTGACTTTATCGTAGGAAACTCGATTGAGTCGGCTGTTCAGATCGGAAAACTGATTAATCAGTTTTTCCACTCTGACCACGAGTTCTTTTTTCTTCAGCTTGCTCTCTTTCACCAGCTTTTCTGAGACATTTCCTTAAACTATCTCTCTATCTTAATAAAAAACAAGGATTATCTCACTACTTCTAGCACACATTCTTACACTTTGATAGAGCCACCATCTCTAATAGAGGCATGCGAGTGGTGTGATACTTAACAGATAATTGGATTTCCACCCTTTTTCCCACCCCAAAACATGTATTTGCCCGGTTCAACTTCGGCTGTGACATATTCACCTTTGTCTTTCTTTGATCTCTGTAATACTCAGTTTAATTGATTGAAAACCGAAACGGACTGGGTAAAGGATAGGTGCATGGGCACAATCTCATCAATAATTTGAGGTTGTTGAAATAGTACCTAATAGGATGGAGATTCCCATTCCAATCTGAATAGTTTTTTTACGGATTCTGAAGATGGAAATTCAAAACAGGCCGTTATTCAAGCAAGCAATTACAGCTTTAAATGCACTCTCCTGTAATCAGGGACTGGAGGATGAACAGTTATTGGAGCAAACAGTCCGATATCTCTATTCACAACTAATAGATCAGCCCTTGTTTAGCCATCTAGTGAAAGAGTCTGCAACAGCTCAGCCATCACTGACATCGCCCTGTCACTGGCAGACAGTGGCAAAAGCGCCAGAGATGATGTTAGGGCTGCTTACTGTATTCCACATTGCACCCATTCCTCTCCATGACCACCCTGGCAGTAGCGGAGCTCAGCTTGTTCTATCAGGACGTATCAATATTCGACAGTTTGAACAAAATTCAGATATTGAAAAAAATAACACCATTGTAACGCTCATAAGTGTAGCGGACCATGATTTAGGGCGTGATGAATGTGCGGCCTACACGCCAACAGCACACAACATCCATGATATGTCAGCCATAACAGCAAGATGTGTGTTGCTGAGCTTACAGATTAACCCCTTTGATGAATCAATGCGTTCTCTCTATTTTCCATTAAACATATTCAATCAGGACAGAATCGCTCACTACAGGCGTCTTAGAAAAGACGGCTCGTATTGCCATCAGTAATTAACGACCTATCTTTCATGGGAAAGGACCTCTCTGATGAACAAAGTATTTGGCGTAAACAAGAGTCTTACCTTATCAGTACTTTTAAGCACTGTTCTCACCTTATCATCCTCTAATGACCTGGCTGATGAACGACAATGTAGGCTATTGTCAGCTCACCGATCAGGAGAACATGAAAATGCATTTCAATGTCTCGAAGCGCTCGCTAAACAGGGGGATGTTCGTGCCCAATACTTAGTGAGCACAATGTACAATCTGGGTCATGGCGTGGAAAAAGATGAGCACAATGCTTACAAATGGTGTAAACGAGCTGCGGAAGAGGGTCTTTTAGAAGCACAATTCCAGCTTGGTTTAATGTACCTGAATGGTGAGGGCATAACGCCGGATGACGATGAAGCAATAAAATGGCTATGGGCGGCGGCTGATCGTGGTTACCCACAGGCCAGTGATGTTCTCCAATTTATCTTCAGCGATGACTTTGGACTAGGTTGTTAGGACCTTCACCAATGGATCCGAACCTCAAGGATTGCCCGTGCAGTACTGCGGTGTACTGCCAGTGAGAGTCCCTGCTCTTTGATAGTGGCTAATATTGGCGTTATGAGCCAACTAAATGTTGTGTTTTATTGCCCATTACTACGCAAAAAACAAAAAAAAGCCTTGCAATAATTTGCTAGGCCTTTGTTTTTATTGGTGGGTCGTGCAGGGATCGAACCTGCGACCACCTGATTAAAAGTCAGATGCTCTACCAACTGAGCTAACGACCCGAAAATTCGAACGCGCAATACTACCCTAGAATCCCCTCCGAGTGAACCCCAATTATGCATCTATATGCTACCGTGCATATTGGCCGTTATTTCATTAAATCAACCGTCTCACCGTTGTTACGCATCTGCTCAGCCTTGATCTGTACAAATCGTTGGAAATTTGGTTGATCCCGGTAGCTTCCGGAAAGCACATACTCCATGACGGCTTGGGTGTGGAAGGTCCTCAAATAGGCTTCAGAGCGGAACACCTCCCTTCCCTTTGAATCAAAGAACAGCATACTGGGTGCATAGTGAATACCCAGTGTTTCAGCCCAATCAGTGGCCTTGCTTCGTTCGCCATCTGGGCGGATCATCTCTTCAGCAGACCAGATATCGACCAGCGCCACATCAAATCCTTGCAAAGTCTTCTGCAGGTCTGGGTTACTTAGAATCTCCTGATGCAACTCATCACAAGGAGGACACTGCTTCATCTCCATCAAAACCAGTAGAGGTTTCTGTCCTTGCTGTGCTGTACGGTGCAGATTAAAAGGTGGTTGCAGATAGCCAGGTTCCCGATGCAACTTACCGCTAGCCGCTACAGGCTGCACCTTGGCCAGATAGTCACGGAATGTTTGTATCTGCTCCTCCTTTCCAGCAACATAGTCGAGTGCCGCCATGAATCGGTGGGGTGCATAGTAACCATTGGCTCGCAGTACACTACGGCCTTGTTCATCAAGAAACAGCAGTGTCGGTGTGTACATGACCTTCAAGGTAGCAGCAAAACTCTTTTCTGTCATACGTTCACCCGACAGTCCGCTGATTTCACGATCTCCCCAAATATTGATCGCTATAACCTGAAAGTTTTGTTGGGTTTTCTCAACAATCGCCTTGATGGCAAAGTTCTCATTCAATAGCTTGGCACAATAGGGACAGCCATCCTGGTGAAAATAGAGAATGATCCGCTTATCCTCCTCCACTGCCTCCTGTAGATCTTCCTGGAGATCAAGGAAGGAGTTTTTAAACCACTCGGGCTTTTCATGAAACCCTGGATTGATCAATCCATGAGTGAGTCCACCCTCAACCTCTGCTGCCAGAGGTGATGATGTGCCAAACGCCAGAATTATTAATAGCGTGGTGAGTTTCAGCATGTCGTTGTGCTCATTTAGCTTTTAACAACCGTGTATCAATAGAGGCATCTCTTTCAGAATAGGTTCAGTCAACAAATCCAATGGCGACATATTTTTGTCATCTATATTGCCAACAAAAGGAAATAACTTCTTTAAATTGCGCCGTATTTTTGGCGCTGGTCAATCATATACACACTAACTCATTGTTATTATTTGTTTTTTACAATATTGGCACACAATTAGCATATTGCTAGACAAGATTCAGATTTAAGTGAGCCAGAACCATGACCGGAATTCACAGCATCACTCAGGACCCTTCCAACCCTGTATCCAGGCTGACATCCAGTTATACAGCAACCACTACTAATGATAGTGATACGCTGGGGCTGATCATGGAACTGAGTGGAAAACTGCAGACCACCCTTGAGGTGGATGCACAGATAGAGCTGTTTGCTCAGGTGATAGCGTCTCATTTTCAATACGACACACTCAGCTATTGCTCAATTGACAAAGCAATCGACATTAAATTTGGAAAGAGAGCGGGTCGAAACAAGCTCCAATATGATCTGAAGGTATTGGATACCGAGCTTGGCCAGATCACGATCAGCCGTGGCAGACGCTACGCTAAAGACGAGATTAGTCAGATCGAAAGCTTGTTGGCAACACTGTTCTATCCACTGCGTAACGCACTACTCTACAGAGCTGCTATTCAAAGTGCTTTCATCGATTCGTTGACAGGGGCGAAAAATCGCACTGCCTTTGACGCCAATTTCGATCGAGAGATCGAGTTTAACAGACGTAAACAGACTGACCTGTCACTCCTCATTTTGGATATCGATTTCTTTAAACGGATCAATGACAAATATGGCCATGTAGTAGGCGATATGGTACTGAAGGAAGTGGCCTCAACAGTGGAACAGACCATTCGCAGCAGTGATGCATTCTACCGGTACGGCGGTGAGGAGTTTGCAGTCGTTCTCAATGACACGAATATGGCAGGAGCCCATCTACTGGCGAAACGTATCCGTAAGAATATCGAAAATTTACGCATAAAATCTTTAAAAGATGTCCGGATCACCTTGAGTGTGGGAGTCACTACCATGGACCAGCATGACACGCAGCAGAGTCTCTTCGAGCGTGCCGACGCGGCACTCTATCAAGCGAAGGAGAATGGTCGAAATCAGGTGGTTACAGCGTAGCTGCACATCTGGACAAGTGGACAGGCTCCACACATGGGGCGGGGTCTGCAGATCTCTTTTGCATGGATGACGATCAATGCGTGATATTCGTTAAAAAGACGGGGATCTGCATCCAGTACCCGCTCGAATTCCTCTCTCATCGACTCATACCCGATATCCGCTTCAACTAATCCCAACCTGCTGAACAGACGTCTTGTATAGGCATCAATCACAAACACCGGACGATTGAAAGCATACAACAAAATGTCATCTGCTGTCTCTGGTCCAATCCCGTGAATCGACAGCAGTTGACGGCGCAATTGATCACTATCCAGCTGATCAAGCTCAGGATGCTGTTGCAGAAACTGACAGAGATGCTGTAAACGCTTTGCCTTTACGTTGAAATAACCGGCAGGACGAATAGCCTGTGCCAGCGCTTCGATAGGCATCGCCAGTATCGATTCCAGCTCCAACCTACCGACTGCCTTGAGATTAGCAATCGCTATTTCAACGTTGCGCCAGGCGGTGTTTTGAGTCAGCATAGCACCGACCATGACTTCAAAAGGTGTCTCGGCCGGCCACCAGTGTTGCGGCCCATGTCGATCATACAGTTGATGGAAGATTGCCAACAGCTGCATACTGGACCCTGTTATCACCGGCTACGCTTGCCCCCCGGTCGTTTGCCCTTCCATGGACTCGAAGGGCTATTGGTAGAAGGTTTATGACTGCATTCCTGTCGTGTACGCCTTTTTTGACCATCGGTAGGCCGCATATCCTTAGACTTTGTTGCAACCCGTTTTTTTTGACTACTGGCTTGGCGCTCACGTCTACCTGATTGTGATTGCTTGGCTGATTTCAAACCCATGGTCACCTGCAGCTCACGAATCTCATCATCGCTAAGATAGCGCCAACGACCCACTTTCAACACACTGTCCAGGATCACACTGCCATAGCGCACCCGCTTAAGTCGGCTGACCCTGGTGCCGACCGCTTCCCACATCCGCCGCACCTCTCGTTGACGGCCCTCCATGATCACCACGTGATACCAACGATTGAAGCCTTCACCACCCGATTCGACGATCTCCTCAAAACGGGCAGGACCATCATCCAGTTCAACACCATGGGTAAGTTGCGTTAACTGCTCCTCGCTCACTTCACCCATCACTCGTACCGCATATTCACGTTCCACCTGACGGCTTGGGTGCATTAACTGGTTTGCCAGCTCACCATCAGTGGTCAATAACAGTAGCCCCGAAGAGTTGATATCCAGACGACCAACCGGAATCCATCGTCCATGCTTCAGTTTTGGCATACGCTCGAAGACTGTGCGTCGTCCCTCAGGATCCTTGCGCGTCACTAACTCCCCTTCCGGTTTGTTATATACGATAACCTCCCGGTCCGGTGCCTCGAGCATACGCTTAGCAACCTGTTTGCCATCCACGCGAATAGCGTCACTTGGCAAAACCCTCAGTCCGAGTTTGGCCACTTCACCATTAACCTCCACCCTACCTTCACTAATCCAGCCCTCTATCTGTCGGCGTGAACCCATTCCGGCATTGGCCAATACTTTCTGCAGGCGTTCACCTGCCAGTGGTTTATTCTGATTCATGTGCAGTGGATTTGGGTATAGTGTCACTATTCGAATCGGCACCACTCATCTGTTCATCCTCTATCTCTTCATCGTCATCCATTGCAGCACTGGATTGTTGATTATCGATTGGAATCGTGTCTTCATCTAGATCAGATTCAGCCCTATCAGCAGACGCATCAACCTCGTTAGCGCTAGCTTGATCATCTACTTTCTCATCCACTTCAGTGGTCTCATCTTCAACCACCTTGTCTGGATCGAGTAGTTCCAACTCCCGATTGATTGAGTCGAGATCACGGATCTCCGCCAGTGTAGGTAGCTCATTCAATGTCTTTAAATTGAAGTAGTCGAGAAACTCCTTGGTGGTGGCGTAGAGTGCCGGTTTCCCGGGTACGTCGCGATGGCCTACAACCCTGACCCATTCCCTTTCAGTCAAGGTCTTGATGATATTGGTGCTGACAGAGACACCCCTGATGTCCTCTATCTCGCCACGGGTAATGGGTTGCCGATAAGCAATCAACGCCAGCGTTTCTAACAAGGCACGGGAGTATTTAGGGGGTCTCTCCGTCCAAAGTTTGGAGACCCAGGAGGCGAACTCAGCACGCACCTGAATGCGAAAACCATTGCCTACTTCGATAACCTCAATGCCACGCCCCTGAAAGTCATCAGTGAGTGTTGCCAAAATATCCCTTAGAAGTTTCTTATCCGGCACTTCATGCTCAGGAAACAGGGACTGCAATTGATCTAGATTAAGCGGTCTGCCTGCAGCTAAAAGGGCAGCCTCTACAATCTGTTTTAGTTTATCTTCATCTGTCATTTTTAGGCCTGTTAACACAATCCTGATGCCCAGCGTTTGCTAGGAGCCTGTCGGACTTAGGATGAATCTACTGTGGAAAAGCCATTTTGGCCAGATTTCCCGATTAAATTCGTTAAATAGGCTCACTATTCGCCTCATTTAATCGAGAAATCTGACTCAAAATGGCTTTCCCTCGCTACGATCACCTAAGTCCGACAGACTCCTAGGTTGTTTTGGCTTTGAGGTGAATGGGTGCAAAATCATCCGACTGGACCATCTCCAGGAGCGTTGCTTTAATCAACTCCAATACAGCCAGAAAGGTCACCACAACCCCCAGACGGCCTTGGGTGATATCAAACAGGTCGGTAAAAACAGTAAAATCGTTGCCGTTGACCTGTTGCATGACATACGACATCTTTTCGCGTACCGAGAGAGTCTCTCTTTCAACCCGATGGCTGGTAAACATATCAGCGCGGTGTAAAACGTCCTGAAGCGCTAACAGAACCTCACGCAATGCCACATCTGGTTCCCGCGTCTCCACATGACGATCGACCAGTTCTGCATGCCCTTGGAAGGTATTGCGGGTCATGTGATTCAGCCCATCCAGATCCTCTGCAGCCTGTTTATAACGTTCATACTCCTGCAGTCGCCTAATAAGTTCCGCACGCGGGTCGTCGCCCTCCTCCTCTTCACTGACCGGCCTGGGCAACAACATCCGTGACTTGATCTCAGCCAACATCGCCGCCATCACCAGATATTCTGCTGCCAGTTCGAGGCGCAACTCATTCATCATTTCGATGTAATTAACGTACTGCTTGGTGATTTCAGCAATTGGAATATCGAGGATATCCAGATTCTGCCGCCTGATAAGATAGAGCAACAGGTCAAGCGGCCCCTCAAAGGCATCGAGAAACACTTCCAGGGCATCAGGGGGAATATAGAGGTCGGTGGGTGGCGTTGCTAATGGCTCACCAAGCACCACTGCAAAGGGCATCTCCTCCTGCTCAGGATGGTAGTGAGGATGGCTTTCAGTTTGTTCCATGACAGGCTCTGATTTGGCAGGTATACAGCAACGAGGCAATAACCGGTTCGATGACTATAAATTCAAAATTCATCACTCAAAACTCTTCAGTGACATGACCTGACGAACCTCTTGCATCGTCTCCTGTGCAACCGCCCTGGCCTTTTCCGAACCCTCCCTCACGATCCGCTTCACCAACTCAGGCTCAGCCTCGAACTCTGCAGCTCGTTGTTGCATAGGTTTCAGCTCATTCAGCACCGATTCAATGACCGGCGCTTTACAATCCAGACAACCTATACCGGCAGTACGACACCCCTCCTCAACCCATGCCCTCGTACCCTCATCGGAATAGATCAGATGGAATTGCCAGACCGGGCACTTTTCCGGGTCGCCGGGATCAGTACGCCTGACCCGGTTGGTATCGGTAGGCATCCGTTTGAGCCGATTCTCCACATCCGCCGGTGTGTCCCGCAGAGAGATGGTGTTTTCGTAAGATTTGGACATCTTCTGACCATCCAGTCCTGGCATTTTAGAGGCCTTGGTCAGCAGGGATTGGGGTTCAGTGAGAATCATACGCCCACTTCCCTCCAGGTAACCGAGTAGACGCTCACGCTCTTCAACACTGATATTCTGCTGTGCCTCCAGCAGCCCACGTCCGGTCTCAAGAGCCTGCAGATCACCTTGCTCCTGGTAGGCACGACGTAGCTGACTATATTGTTTAGCCGCTTTCTTGCCCATCTTCTTGCGTGCGCTTTCCGCATGCTCTTCAAAGTTCGGTTCCAGACCGTAGAGATGGTTGAAACGACGCGCCACCTCACGGGTCAGTTCCACATGGGCCACCTGATCCTCACCTACCGGCACCTGAGAAGCACGGTAGATCAGGATATCGGCCGATTGCAGCAACGGATACCCCAGGAAGCCATAGGTGGCAAGATCTTTCTCCTTGAGCTTCTCCTGCTGATCCTTGTAGCTCGGCACCCGCTCCAACCAGCCCAGGGGCGTGATCATCGAGAGCAGCAGGTGCAGTTCAGCGTGTTCAGGGACAAGGGACTGTATAAACAGAGTTGCGGACTCACTGTCTACTCCTGCCGCCAGCCAGTCGATCACCATATCCCAGATACTTGCAGGGATGATGCTCGGGTCATCATAGTGGGTGGTCAGTGCATGCCAATCCGCGACAAAGAAGAAACACTCATGCTGATGCTGCAACTCCACCCAATTCTTCAGTACGCCATGATAGTGACCAAGATGCAGGCGACCTGTCGGACGCATACCGGAGAGCACACGGGATGAGCTAAGCGTCTGATTCAAAACTAACTCCTTGAGGGACTAAGAATCACGGGAATAAGTTGGGTAACAATATCACTGGCCGGCAGGAGTTTGATGGTCAGTCCCACCACAGGCCAGAGGATAACACCCAATAATCCGGTCGCGAGTAAAATAACCACAATAAAGAGACCATATGCCTCCAATCGCGAGTAGGCCTGGGCCTGCTTGGGTGGCAACAGGGAATAGACCACACGCCCTCCATCCAGAGGAGGTATTGGCATCAGGTTCAGGGCCATCAAGACGGTATTGATAAGTACTCCGGCAACCCCCATCAACAAAAGCGGCAGACCAAGCCAGTCAAAATTTTCCATAATAATGGCCCCCACATAGATCAGGATCGCCCAGATCAGTGCCATCATCAGGTTGGCGGCTGGCCCTGCCAACGCCACTAATCCCATGTCTCTTTTAGGATGATTCAGATTATTCCAGTTAACCGGTACCGGCTTGGCCCAACCAAACATAAAACCGGTCATCAGGTAGACACCGATAGGTACTAAAATGGTTCCAACCAGGTCGATATGCTTTATCGGGTTGAGCGTCACCCGCCCTAACATCTCCGCAGTACTGTCTCCCAGCCGTTTTGCCATCCAGCCATGCGCTGCTTCATGTACAGTAATAGCAAAGATCATCGGCAGGATAAAAATCGACAACTTTTGTATCAGATCAAGTCCTTGCATTGGGGGATTTTCCTGAAATGCGAAAATTCATTATACTTTCTAGCAGCTTAGGTAATGGCAAATGAGCACAGATAGAGATCCATGGATTATACCTCGAACAGAGAGATATCGCCCTTACCGGCCCTAACCACCTCCGGTACCTCTTCGGTCATCACCACCACAGTGGTAGGCTCAAAGCCGCAATAACCACCATCGATGATCAAGTCGACAGAGTGATCCAACAGATCACGCATCTCATACGGATCGGTCAAGGGCATCTCCTCCCCCGGCATGATCAGTGTGGTGCTCATGATCGGCTCCCCCAACTCCTCCAACAAGGCACTGGCAATGGCGTTGTCCGGTACACGTATACCGATGGTCTTTCGCTTTGGGTGCATCAGCCGTCTCGGTACCTGCTTGGTTGCCTTGTGGATAAAGGTATAGGGGCCAGGTGTGAGCGCCTTCAGTAGTCGATAGTCACGATTATCGATCTTGGCATAGTTGGAGATTTCGGTCAGGTCACGGCATACCAGGGTGAAGTTGTGCGATTCGTCAACCTTACGGATACGCCTGACTCGCTCCATCGCTCTCTTGTCACCAATATGACAGCCCAGTGCATAGCTCGAGTCAGTAGGATAGATGACCAGACCACCCTCCCGGATGATGCTTACCGCCTGTTTGATAAGACGTGCCTGAGGGTTATCCGGGTGAATCTGGAAAAACTGAGCCATCTGATTAAAATCTAGCCCGTTCGGCGGGTCGATGGGTTTTCGAAGGAGACTTCCCAGTCTGCCCAAAGAGGCTTACAGTTGTCAGGCAGCATGGGTAACCGACCCAGTTCGACCCAGGGATTTTCAGGCGAGTGGAAATCAGAGCCAGCCGATGCCTTCAATCCAAGATCCTGAGCATGCTTGGCCATGGAAAAATAGTCATCCCGACTATGGCTTCCGGAAATGACTTCGATTGCATCGCCACCTTGTTCAATAAAATCCCGAAATAACCGGCGCAGCTTGGAACGGGTCATCCTGTAGCGTGCAGGATGTGCCACCACGGCCTGCCCACCTGCCCCGTGAATCCAATCCACTGCTTGTTCCAGACTGGCCCATTTACCGGCAACATGGCCCGGTTTGCCATTGACCAGATAGTGTTTGAAGACCTTTCGTTCATCACTTACTACACCCTGTTCGACAAGGAAGCGGGCAAAATGGGTGCGGCTGATCAGCACACCATTGGAGTGAGCAAGCGCACCTTGATAGGCACCGGCAATGCCCGCCTTTTCGAGCCGATCAGCCATCGCCCTGGCCCGCCAATCACGGAACTCCCGCAATTCACACAAACCTTCCTGCAGGGCTTGGTTGTGTGGATCCACATTCAGACCCACGATATGAACCGTTTGCTTGTTCCAGGTAACCGAGATCTCTACACCCGATATTAATTTAAGACCACACTGTTTGGCGGCTGACAGCGCTTCTTCAATCCCGGCGGTGGTATCATGATCGGTTAGAGCCAACACCTGAACCCCCGCATTGGCAGCACGCAGCACCAGCGCATGTGGAGAGAGGGTGCCATCTGAGGCAGTGGAGTGGCTATGTAGATCGTATACGCAAAACATGGGGGCGGATTGTACCCATAGTGTCGTCTAACGGATAGGAAAATAACGTTGTTATTAACCTGGCGCCTTCTATAGGCCATCTAAAACGTGGATTAGTGAATTTGTGGGCAAGCACCAGACGCCACCTAAACAGGCTGATACAATCTCCCACATGCTTTTTCCAGGCCTCGATCTCAACTATATCGGTCATCGTTTCGATACCATCGCACCCGCTGTTGTGTCAGCCAGTAAGGGCACCCGTGTGGCTGACCCGAACCGATCCCCTCCTATACTCCAGCAGGCGATGCATCGATTGATTGAACTGTTGAAAATAGTCGTGGGGCAAATCGAAGCCTCTCCTGACAGCACACAGGTCTCACGGGAAGAGCTGAATGAATTAGGGGATTATGGGATTCAACTTCTGGCAGACTTCTCTTCCATTGCCAGTGCACTTAACATGTCACAACAGAGCCAGGAGCTGGAAGATCTCACTCTACCCATGGCACTCTGGATCCTACGCCAGCATTGGGAATTACGCACCCTGGAGCCTGTTGTCAACTCACTGGCCCGATTGGCAAACAGTCTACGGGAACCTTCTCAGCTACAGCAGCTCTATGATGTGGCTGTTGAATTGTTACAAGCTGTTGAACCTACTATGCAAAATGACCAGGAAATATCCTTGAAAGCAGACACCAGGCGCATCCTGTTGATGAATCAAGCTATCATTGCCACTCGCAGCCACCAACCAGCACTGATTGATGAAGCCTATCAAACCCTCTGTAGCGTCATCCCTGATGAGGCAGCACAGTTTTTCCGTGAAGGAATGGAACAGATGGATGCCCTCAATTATCCACAATCGGTTCGGGAAGTGGTTGAAAAGTATTACAATCTATGGAGTTTACCCAGAACGCTCCACTAGGAGCCTGTCTGACTTAGGATGTATAAAGACTCTATTGCTACTATGCTGACAGCCATCTATAACAGCCTCTTTTTATCAGAACAATTGAACTTAGTATGAAATTTCTTGCTGACTTTTTTCCAGTTATTCTCTTTTTCGTAGCTTATAAGTTTTACGGTATCTATATTGCCACCGGTGTTGCCATTGCCTCTTCTATTGCCCAGGTTGCTTACGGTTGGTTACGCAAAGGACATGTCGAGAAGATGCACTTGATCACCCTCGCAATCCTTGTCGTATTCGGTGGACTCACAATTCTGCTGCAAGACCGTACCTTCATCATGTGGAAACCCTCTGTTATCAACTGGCTGTTCGCCGCCACCTTCCTCGGCAGCCAGTTTGTGGGTAAAAAACCACTGGTTCAGCGGATGATGGAGAGCAGCATCAACGTACCTGATCCGATTTGGATGCGCCTCAACCTTACCTGGAGTCTGTTTTTCATCCTTTTGGGGTTTCTCAACCTCTATGTCGCCAACGATTTTTTTGTAGCGGAACAGCAACTGGCAGAACTCACAGGATTACAGCAGATAGACTTTGATAACTGTGGCCAGCATTTTCAGGGGAATGAACTGGAGATGTGTAATACTGCACACTCCCTGGAAGAGAGCTGGGTCAACTTCAAGTTGTTTGGCATGATGGGCCTGACCATGGGCTTTATAATATTGCAGGCATTCTACCTTGCACGTCATCTGCGTGAGAACGAACTGGAACATGAGGGGAGTTGAGTGTACTACGCGATTATTGCAGAAGATCGAGAAGACAGTCTGGAGCAACGTATAAAAGTACGCCAGGATCATCTGTCGCGACTGCAAGCCCTACAGAGCGAAGGGCGTCTTTTACTGGCTGGACCACACCCAGCAATCGATGCTGACGACCCAGGCCCTGCAGGATTTTCCGGTAGTCTGATAGTGGCTGAATTCGACAACCTGGAAAGTGCCAAACAGTGGGCTGACGATGACCCTTATATCAAGGCTGGTGTCTACGCCCGAGTTAATGTAAAACCCTTTAAAAAAGTGCTGCCAGCATGATGACTGCAGCAAATTCACTAAAAAAATCCTTCAAACACAATAAGGTATGTTCAACGATGAAAAAGAAGATCATTCTAGCTGCATTATGCAGCGCCGGGCTGCTGACGGCCTGTAATCAGACCACAGAACAGACTGCCACAGAGGCTGCCTCAGAGTCCGGACGCTCAGCCACGTTACCGGCAAAAAGTGAACAAGCCTCCTCTGATGAAATGGATATCGAGACCCTGTTAACTGTCAATGGAAAACCTGTCACTCGAGCCATGTACAGCCTCTACTTCCAGGACCGCATGCGTAATGTAGCTGATGCGAAGAACTCCCCTGAAATGCAGATGAGCGTTCTCAACGAGCTGTCAAATATTCTCATTGTGGCCCAGGATGCAGAAAAAAGTGGCCTACATGAACGTGCCGATATTGCGGCTTCATTAGAACTATTGAAGGCTAAACTCCTGACCCAGGTAGCTATACAGGAGCACGCAACCTCTCACAAACCTACCGATGAGCAGATCCAACAGGCCTATGATGCCGAGTATGCTGGACAATCTAATGCTGAGTTCAAGGCCAGACACATCCTGGTAAAAGAGGAGGATGAAGCCAAATCGCTGATCGAAAAACTTGCAGGTGGCGCTGATTTTGCGGAGCTGGCTATAGAGCACTCAACAGGTCCTACTGGCAAAAACGGGGGCGATCTCGGCTGGTTCGATCCTGCACAGATGGTAAAACCTTTTGCTGATGCCCTGAATGGTATGGAAAAAGGCAAATACACAACAGCTCCGGTAAAGACCCAGTTTGGCTGGCATATCATTCTCTTAGAGGATAGCCGTGAGACAGAGGCGCCTACGTTGGAAAGTGTGAAAGGTAAAATCTTAACCAAGCTACAACAGGGCTCCCTGTCGGAATACATGCAGGGACTACGTGATGACAGTACCCTTGTTTTTAACGAGAAAAACGCAAAACCAGCGGCTTCTGCCGAGCAGACCCCTGAGACACCAGCGGCTGAATCCCCTGCCGAAGGAGCAATGGAAGCGGCAACAGGTAAAGAGATGACATCCGACGAGCAACCAGCTACTGAGATGCCGGCTGCTGATGCCCCTGCCGCTGTGGAAAACCAAGCAGAAGAGATGAAAGAAGCTAAAGAGTAGTCTCTATCGATCAGTGTCCGCTTGCTATACTGATTCATTGCTAACTGAATGTCCGCAAATGAACGCGGATCAACGCATATATTTTTTTAAACGCTGTATTAGAATGTATTTGTTTTAATTCGCGTTCATTTGCGGACAATTTTCTAGTCTATTGCGCTATTCTTCACTCTCTTGCTTGACCTTACCGATTCTTGAGATAGGAACAATCTTCGTCTCTGGAGGATCATCGGTAAAATAGGGACGTTCTTGAGCCGTTCTGCCGTCATTATCGGCTAATTCCTTTTCACGGGCAGTGATCAGACCTAAGCAGCTACGGATATCCTGTATCGTATGATCCGACAGGGGATGCCTCAAGCTCTTATGTTCGGGGGTTACCTCGCGCACGATAGTGGTTAGCAACTTGCGCATCACCATCATGATTTCCCGCTCTTTTTTAGATTCTTGGTTCATTGATTTTCCATGGAACCCTGGTATGGGTTGGTAAAATAGTACTCCATCAATATCACCTTGATGGAGTACTAGCATGACTGTTGCCTGGAATAAACGGGCAACCTAAAACGTTATTTTGAAGATTCCAACAAAGCACGCAGTGCCCCCTCATCGAGGATTTTCACGCCTAATTGCTCCGCTTTTGTGAGTTTCGATCCCGCCTCCTCTCCTTATCATTAAATGAAAAGGTAATTTTGATTGGGATGCCAACTCGTTCCTTACTGAATTCGGAGGAGGCCCTCAAGTGTACAATATCAAGCCACTAGCACCCACCCTCATTAAGAAAGCATGAGGTCCGCACCTGGACCGAACTTTTTAGCAATAGCAGCGAATCTTGATGCCGATAATCACACACTGGTAGCTCGCCTGATGTCTATCATTCATGAGCCTGATTACTCTAATTCTGATCAGGACCAGGCAGCTAAGTATCTACAAGAGTAATATGGGCTTGGTTCTGACGAATGTGAATATGTTTAATCTGTATCACGCAGGAACTGTATCCCAGTCACACTGAAACACTCCCCATATCACATAGAAACGGTACCCTTGGTGCCTAAGATAGTCCGTTTACAGTAAAAATGACTTTTGTGCCCCCTGGAAGGACTTCCTGTTAAGTTATTGTTTTACAATGGTTATATGGCTGAAACCTTTGCTAGCGCAATACGATTAAAAAAGTATACGCTGAAACACTCCCCCATCCACAGTTCCACGGATAGGAAACCAGACCCATCTGCCTGTGCTGTTCGGCTTGAAGTTCAATCCACCTAGACTCACTGTCAGTTTGAGTTCAGTCTAATCCAACTAAAGAAAGCCTTGCCGACCATCATTTGGGTTGCCGGTGAAAACGGTCATTCCTAGCCTAACCAACACTGAATCGGGTGGATGTTGGTTTTCAACGATTATTATCTGGCTATTGGTATTATGGTGATCGATAAGATATGAATAAAAACGTTCTTTCAAATTTGTACCTTGTAACTGCCGGTCTTCGTCACCCTCCGGCTTGAAATAAGCCAGAAGCGGTGAATCGAGCACGACAAAGCCAGGGTGAGGCAGATCGTTTTCCTGACAATACTCTAACAATGCGATCGTTACCGTTGCGTGCGTAATAGCACGTAACCCCTTGCCCCGGCTCCCCCGTGGCTTTCCATCGATAACAAAGTCGGTGGTTTCCTTATCGAAATGAACAAGACAGTCGCCGGGAAAATCCCACGCCTTCAGCAATTTGGACACTCTAAGTGAAAAGTCATGTGCAACGGAATCGGGTAGACCGGAGACGATAGCGCCAGACGATCCTTCTTCTCCCTCATCTTGCTCAAAAGATGTCCTGCGCTCTTCCAGCTTTGCCACTCTTCCATAAAGGTCGAGCCCTTTCTGTACCTCAGCCCGCTTTTCGATAAGCTCCGAGAAAGAGGTTCTTTCTTCACCCACCGTCGGCGCAACGGTTTCCTGAATCTGGGTGTTAACATTCTCATACTCTTCATTCTTATTTGATAACTCTTGTTCTTGAGAAGCCACCTCAGACTTTAAATCAGAAATAGTCCCTTGGAGTTCGCCTCTAAGCCGCGTTATTTTCTCAATTTCCGCAGAAGCCGCCTGGACTATCGCCTCAACGTCACCATCGCAAGCTGAATCATGTTGTTGCGCTTCGGTTGATGCTCCACAGAGCGGGCAAGGCGTGGATTCGACATAGGCAAACATCGCCCCGCTTTCCTGGATTGCTGTTAGACGTTCAATATCGACGGCATAGTGTTCAAGAAGTAGATCAAATCTTGTCAACAGATCCGTAATCTCGTCCAATCGGTCCTGATTCGCCGTTCGGATATCCACCAATTCTCGACGTTGCGCCAAAAGTGAATCAAGCTGCGCTTGAACGCTATTTAGAATTCCCCTGCGTTGTTCAATCGTCTCATCCAACCGATCAATTTGGTCCTTTAGATCTGCCTCATCTTCACCAACATCGGTAATTTCTTGTCTGATATCGACAAGCAGATCATCGATCAGCTCAATCTGTTTCGTTCCATCTGCTTCAAGCCGGGGTGTCTCAACAACATTAGAGTCATCAATGCCAGTTAGAAGAAGTTTGATGGTTGCCAACTCTGCAGTTTTCAGATTGTATTGACCACCCCAGAAGGGCGAGCCGGTTTGCTGAATCTCACCTTCCTGGACAATGGCAAGTCTCGCTAAATTCCTGAAACTAAGGCTCTGTGTCGTACCCGTCTTCTTGCTTCGCAATATGCGTTTTCCGAGAAGACCGATTTTATCTAGAAGGAATCCCGACATATTGTCGGTTTTGTCGTGAGCATGCTTTTGTTTGAGAACCTCATCTTCTGCAGCATCATCAAGAAGATTCTTCACCTTGAAGTTTCCGCCAGAAGTCGCACGATAGAATCGCCATTTCTCCTCAGGCGTTACATCAAGGTCAAACTGAATTTCGCCATACGGAGCTCGCTCAGGAATATCCTTGAGCTTGGACCCTCCAAGAATAAAGTCAATCGATTCAGCTAGGAACGATTTCCCGGACTCAGACGCACCGCAAATCACATTTACGCCATCGGAGAATGTCATCTCAGCTATTTTCTTGGGACCGGAAAAGACGATCCTTCGCAGTTGAAGGTAACTGTTGCTCATTATCTACCTCGTGCACCATCCAAAGCCTGGAACTGACTTGACCAGCTATCAAACAAGCGATGCGTGATTTGTCGAATCTCCGATGTTGTCATACCAGTAAACCGCTCGACCACCCATTGCGCCCGTTCTTTTAGCCTCTGGGAATAGATAGATGTAAGCGAGGCGAGGAATGGTGCTGCCGCATCTCCAGCAACATAGTTGAAACCGTCATCCGCTGAGCGCCAAGGAAGGCTGAAAGCCGAGGCGGTTAGTCCCCGGTAGGCGTGAGGCGAGACTGTAGACCCGTCGTGCCTTGCGCCAGAGGGGATGCAAAGCGAGCATCCGAACACGGCGTCCAGTCATTTGGGAACTGACGGCGGAGTGGTCACGAGCTTGCGATGTGATCACGTAGTGTCAGTGACCAGGACCGTCCGGGGCACTAATAGGTTGTCAAAGATCGAGTGTCTTTTAGGCCTGGGACGCCTAAAAGACATCACGAGATCGAAGACTCACTTGTGCTGGTAGCTGTTGAATGAGGCTCCTGCTACTCATCAATAGAAGGCCCCTCTCAATCAGTGTGCGCCGAACCAGCAATTCTCCTGCCCTCATAGGCAGGGCAGCGTGAAGGCTTTCAGGACCATTGGCATCACCGGAATGCACGACGAGATAGTCCATTTCGACAAGCCTTTCCAAGTCGAAAGCCACAGGATACGCAGCGACCAGAATTGCAAGGGAGCGAATGCCGGTCTCCAGCGGACTGTTGAATGGTGCTGGGTGTGAGCAGTTAGTCATCATCCATCACCCATCACCCATTTGAGACGATCTTCATTTGCAAGCTGGTGGCAGATACCCTGACGGTCCTGGGATTTAGTGACTGACGCAAGTGGATTTGCGGTCAAAGCGACAGATGATGCCTGTGTCACTGTCGCTTTCATCCTTTCGTACCCGTTGGGATAGGTTGCGTCCGTAACATCAACCACGCCATGATAAACCTCGTCCTGAAGGTCATCGAATGTCCCTTCAGGCACCGTGTCTCTGGAAAAGTTTCTTAGTGCTTCGGCATAATAGAAGCGCTCACGTTGCCTCCGGAAATCCTTTTCCAACATGTTGTGCGCAACTAATGCACTCATATCGTGGAGCGGGTTCCCGAGATGATCTCCATAGGCATCAAGGAGCTGACGGATATACCGGCTCTCGGATGCTGCCGGAACAACGGGAGGCGCTCCGGGTGATGGTCTTGCCGGCAGACCACCACCAAAACAGACCGCGTGATAACCTGTATGGCAATGCGCTTCAATCAGTTCAACGTGTGACTTCGATGAGAAGATCGTAAAATCAAAGGCATCCACATATAACAGGAGCTTCCCGTTGAGCTCGATTTCCTTGGTTGTCGTAATTTTTCTTTTGCAGTGCCCATCCCAATTTTCCTTGAATTTTTCGCAAAGCTCGGTCGGCTTGTTTAGAAGTTTCTCCAACTTTGTTCCGACACCAAGGGATGCCACAAAATAATGCTTTCTGGGTGGCGTATATTCGCCGATGTGGGAGTAGTAAATGACCTTACCCAGTTCGACCCAAATATCGCTTGGTCGCAACGGATGCGCATAGCGCTTGCACTGATAATTATCCCACGTATCTTCAAAACCCTTGTCGGTGCAAAATCCAGCTACATCAACACCGCAATCTCCTGAACCGCCGAAACGGCGCACTTTAACATACGCGCTCTCAAGGCTGGTCGCCCATTCCTCGACAAAATCTTCCCATTCATCAGGACTGAAATTTTTGACACGGATCGGTTTGGGAACGGGTATGCCTGAATGCACATGCGCTGCCGAAGGAGTCACTGAAGGCTCCTTAGGTATAATTTCCTTCATGTCTGCGTCAGATATCATGTGTCATCACCGATTTCCTTTGCCTCACGCAGTACTTGACCAAAGACATGCCTGATAGTTTTGTCACGAATCTTGGAAGCAGCTCTCATTGTTTTTATCGCCATTTTCAAACTTCTTGCCTTTATCTATCAACGCATAATACATGAGCATATAACGCGTTAATGCTTTTTTATTATCTGAAGATATTCATTTTCACTCAATACTCGTACGCCTTTATCAGCTGCTGCTGCTATCTTCTTCTCGCCAACACTTTTTCCCGTAACAAGTAAAGTTGTTTTGCTTGTAATGGACTTGCCAATTTTTGCGCCCAGAATCTTAGCCTCAGCCTCCATATCAGGGCGCTTTCCATGTTCCATTGAACCAGTAAATACTATCAACTCTCCACTTAGTAACAGATCTGATTTTGAAACAGCCCATTTAGTTTCCTTAAGATTAAAACCTAATTCATATATTGACTGAAATTCCTTTTCTATGCTCTTCAATCCCTCATGAATAGTCGTTGCACTTATTTCAGCAAACCCATCTATATTGATCATATCCTCTATAGTCAGGTCAAAAATATCAGTGATATTGTGATGCTCTAGTAATTTCTCACAATACCCCTCACCAAGCCTTGGAACACCAAAGGCAGCTAAAAATCTCCAATCATTAATTTCTAAAGTCCTGCTTGCCAATAGTTGCTCAATCAAATTCTCTGAGGTTTTTTCACCAAACCCAATCTCCATTAACTTTTCAACATCTAAACCATATATTTCATGAATAGACTTAATTCCTGACTGGTAGATTTTTTCTATAACTTTAGGGCCAAAGCCATCGACATTTCTTAGTGTTTTGAAGAAATGTATCATCGTATTTTCAGCTTGAGCCGGACAGTCCGTTGTATTAGGACAAAATAAATTATCCCCATCCCAAACAACATGTGATCCACAGCTAGGGCATTCTTCGGGGATATCTGGATCTACACTCTCAATTACTCTTTCGATTTTTGGTATTACTAGACCACTTCTAACAAGCTCAACCAAAGCTCCTTTACCAACACCTTTTGACTTTACCATCCCATAATGATGAACAGTAGCCCGACTGAGCCTGGCTCCACTCAGTTTCGTTGGTTCAAATTGAGCTACCGGTGTTAACTTTCCAGCTCTTGAAGTTTGGGGGACTACTTCTCTGACCCTTACTTTTGTAATTTCGGTGTTTACTTTATATGCGATTTGCCATCTATGATTCTTCCTTGTCGATCCCATATAGTCTTTCAAAGAGCTATTTGTAGCTTCTGCAATTATTCCATCAATTTCATAATCTACCGAATCCCAAATTTCTCGTAGGATATCCTGAAAATTAGATAAGAAGGTCTGATAATGGCCAACCCAATTTTCTAATTGATCAAAGGGGTAAAATACACATGCCTCTTCATCTAATGCCTTTTGAATTCTTTCATCTACCTTTTTCTCTGCAATTATGGATGCTTGGATATTTCTAGCATTTTCGAAATACCCACTTAACACCTCATCAAAATAGCTCTTCTTAATAACAATTTCACCTGCACCAGAGCCTCTTACGCCACCTTTGGCAACTGTCAAACCACGATCAAATGCTCGCGTAATATCTTGTCCTCTTGATCCATCACCCCTCGTGTAGAGCTTTACACCATCATCATAAGCTGCGTATCCATCTAATTTGGGGGTAACTCTTATATTTAGCTCTGATAGATCAAGATTTATTTCACCCGCTGCTTTTACTAGCCGTTTTACCCACCTCTCAATTTCCTCATAAGAGTATGCCTTCTCTGTTGAAAGCATTTTGACGGGTAACTCAACAGTCTTTGACTCAATGACTGGCTCTGGCTCAACAGAAGTCAAAAATTCATTCTTTGGGTCCTTGCTCTCCAACTCTTTAACATATAGTGCGTCATACTTAGCATCCGACATTATTGGAACACCAGCCCTATATGTAGCATTTGCTATTTGTAGAATTAATGTTAAGTCTTCAGCTGAATATGCCCAAAGCCCCTCCTCATCCTTTAGAAGGTTTCTCGCACGTACCTTTCCAATTTTAATGCCTGCCTTTTTTATCGCAGTCATTTGAGCATTAGTTATCTTCACTTCCATCTCAAATACCTACACGCATAGAAGACAATAGTTCTCTCCTATCCAAAACTTTCTTCGTATATGGCATAAGGGTCACAACCACGTCTGTAGTACTTGATCTAGTTCTCTCATCTCACACATCAAAATATCGTACTCTGTATCTGGATCTGACGGTGAATCCAGGGCTCATCGCCTAGTTGAAACAACTAATTTACAGGGTAACTCCCACATCCCCCGCCCGTCTCACCAGGTCGGACATCCTTGCGCATCACCTCGTCCATATTGTGCAGGGTCGCATTACTGACAGTCACACCACCGACAAATACTGGGTTCAGACGAGCGACTGGAGTTATGGCGCCGGTCCTTCCAACCTGGAACTCTATTGATTCAACCTGGGTCATCTCCTCTTGAGCTGGAAATTTATAAGCAATCGCCCAGCGAGGTGCCCGTGAAATAAATCCGAGTTGTTGCTGCCTATTCAAGTCATCGACTTTAAATACCACACCATCGATATCGTAAGGGAGGGTATCTCGCTGTTGTACGATTTGCAGGTAGTAGTTGATGCATTCCTGGATACCGGTTACCACTTCCTGCAATGGTGAGATAGGCAGCCCCCAATGGCGTAATCGGTAGATAGATTCGCTTTGGGTGGAGGCAATGGGTGCAGGGGCAACCTCTCCGAAACCATAGGTATAGAAGGAGAGTGGGCGTTTTGCTGTTAAGCGTGGGTCGAGCTGTCGTAAGGAGCCGGCAGCTGCATTACGTGGGTTGACGAAGCTCTTCTCCCCCAATTCTCGCGCATGCTTGTTGAGCGCTTCAAAACCCTCTCGAGGCATGAACACCTCACCCCTGACCTCAAGAACAGGCGGCCAGTCATTACCCTGTAGCTTGAGGGGAACCGCATTGATGGTACGGACATTACTGGTGACATCCTCACCCCGGCTACCATCGCCTCGGGTCGCACCCAACACCAAACGACCTTGCTCATAGCGCAGACTGACAGCCAGACCATCGAGTTTCGGTTCAGCCAAATAGCTGATCTTCTCTCCCCCATCAAGCTTCAACCGATCACGTATACGTCGTTCGAACTCACCCATCTCATCCTCTTCGAAGGCATTATCGAGGGAGAGCATGGGCAAGCTGTGTGTGACCTCATTAAAACCCGCTAACGGGGTATCTCCCACCCGCTGTGTCGGAGAATCGGCAATAATAAATTGTGGAAATTCCGCCTCCAGATTCTGAAGCTCACGAAACAATCTGTCATATTCCGTATCGGGTATTACAGGCTCATCGAAGACGTAGTATTGCCGGCTGTGGTAGTTGATTTCGTTGCGTAGTGCCTCAATACGTTCCACCACGGCAGCGGTTCTATTCAACCTGGAATCCTCAGTTGACCGCTACACATAGTATCAAACACATTGAAAATAAAGGCTTTTTCGTACAAGGGGAATTCATCTTTTAGGTAAGCACGGTGTTCCACTGAGGATTCTAGGTTAAACCCTTACTCCGTGCCAACTGAACCTGACGTCTGTGCTCAACAATCTGGCCACGCAGGTGCTCAATGGTCTGTTTGGTCAAGGCGCTATGGGTGTCATCATGCAGCTCTCCATCCAACATGGCCGCCAGGCGCTCTGCTGTAAACAGCATGTCTGAAAAGATGGCCATACCGTCGCCCGAACCGGGTAATTGGGTAAACAGGGTCAAGCCAGGCGTAGAGAAAGACTCAATGTCTTTTTTAGGGAAGATACCGGGCTCCACCATACTGGCCACACTGAAGAGGGGTAGATTGCTGCCATCAGTGGCTGTCCGTTGATAGATTGGCATCTCCCCCATCTGCAGACCCGTATCCTTCATCGCCTTCTCTATCGATGGGCCAGGAAATGCTTTTGATTTGGAACGCAGGTTAATCTGAATAATCAGTTTCGGCACATCGACCGGAGACTCTTCCCGAGCACTAAAACTGAATAGGTCCTGCTGCTCTGACATTGATGCCGCCACATTTGTCTCACCCATCTCGTTTTCAGATAAGGCTTCATCATCCGCTTGTAGTGTTCCGATTTCTTTAAACTCGCGATCCAATAACTCGGTATCCTCCTCGTCCCAATTGACCCAGGTATCGTCACTGTCCGGGGAGTCGATCATTGGCTCATGATCAGGTTCAGGTTCAGGTTCGGCATCAGGTTCAGATTCAACTTCAGCCACCGTATCGACAGCTGAGTTGACTTTCGGCTGAATTCGCCTTCGTGCCTGAGCTGACTCCCGTTTGCGACGCTTGGTCTCATAGAGATAGATACCGGCCAGAAAAACGAAGCCGGCGACAAGCAGAACGATGCGCAATGTCATGGCATCCATGGGCTATAACGCGGCGAGTTGTGCCGCCTCCTCCACATCGACAGTAACCAAACGAGATACACCCGGTTCATACATGGTGACCCCGGAAAGCTGATTGGCGATCTCCATGGTGATCTTATTATGGGTGATGAATATAAATTGTACCTGATCCGACATAGCCTTCACCATATCGCAAAAACGTCCAACATTGGCATCATCCAACGGTGCATCGACCTCGTCAAGCATACAGAATGGTGCCGGGTTGAGTTGAAAAATCGCAAACACCATGGCCACTGCAGTGAGCGCCTTCTCACCACCGGATAAAAGGTGGATATTAGTATTGCGTTTGCCCGGTGGACGGGCCATTACCGTGACACCCGTATCCAGCAGATCCTCACCCGTCAACTCCAGATAAGCATGTCCACCTCCAAACAAACGAGGGAAAAGCTCCTTGATACCCGAGTTGACCTTATCGAATGTCTCCTTGAAACGGGTACGTGTCTCGCGGTCTATTTTGCGGATAGCATTTTCCAGGGTCTCCAGAGATCGAGTGATATCCTCATCCTGCTCATCCAGGTATTTTAACCGTTCAGACTGCTCCTGAAACTCATCAATGGCCGCCAGATTAATAGGACCCAGGCGTTGAATGCGAGAAGACAGACGCTCAACCTGCTCCTGCCATGCATCCTCGTTGGCCTCTTCAGCCATGGTCTTGAAAAGCTCCTGGGCATCCAATCCACCTTCATGCAACTGCTCCTGCAAGGTCTTGCAACGAACACTAATTTCCTGGCTCTGCAGACGTGCCTGATTGAGACGGTCACGCCGCTCCTGAACTTGCTGTTCCGCTTTGTGGCGCTCCTGTTCCATTTCACGCAACCGGCCATCCACATCCTCTAGTCCCCGACGGACTTCATTCAACTCCTTGTCAACAGATGTCCGCTCTGTCAATTTTTGATTCAGCATCGTGACCTGCTGCTGCAGAGGAGCCTCGCTGTTCTCTAATGTAGCATTCAGCTCATCACGCCGTTGTGACATTTGAGTCAACTGACTACGGGTGCGTTCAAGACTCTGTGTCAGTGAGGCATGCGCCGTGCGCATCGACTCAACCTGCAGGTCGACTTGATGGGTGGAGGAGCGTTGTTTGTTGAGGCGCTCTCTGGCTCCAGATACTTGCTGACGCAACTCATCCCGCTCTAATACCAGTGACTCACGGCGACTGCCCAGCGTTTCAATGGCCTCCAACGCCGCATGCAGGCGTTGACGTGTCTCTTCCATCAATTCGTGATCCGAGCTTATCTGTTCGGCAATCTCTTTCTGCTCGTGCTGAAGCTGTTCAATCCGTTGGCGTAGGTGGTCAGCTCGGGTACGTTTACCACTTAAACCGGCTCGTATTTCAGAGAGCACCCGATTGACCTGATTGAAGTTTGCTTGTGCCTGTTCTCTGGTCTGTTCGGACTGCTTAAGCACCTCTCTTCCCTGCTCCAGACTCTCCGCAAGTCCGGCAACCTGATGCTCCTGCTCCTGAAGGATCAGTTTGAGGTTACGTATCTCCTCTTCACGCGCCAGCACTCCCGCACTCTCATCGGACTCGCGGGTAATCCTTAGCCAATGACTACCAAGCCATACACCATCGGGTGTGACCAGTGATTCGCCAGGCTGCAGCGTATGGCGCTGATGCATTGCTGCCTGCAGATCCTCGGCCAGTTTCACCCCGCCCAGCAGGCTGTGGAGATTCAAAGGCGCATCGACTTTGGATAACAGGTAGTCGCTGGCAGACCGTGTATCGCTTTCATCAATGACACGGGTATCCCAAAAGGTCAAAGCGCCCTTTTGCAGTTGAGACAGTGGTTCCTGCAGTTGATTCAGGTCGTCGACACAGACTGCCTGCAGATGGAATCCCAGTACAACCTCAACCGCTTGCTGCCAACGAGGTTCCACCTTGAGATGCTGAGCAAGACGTTTGGCAGATTTTAACTGTCTGCTCTCCAGCCACTGGGCCGCTTCACTGCCCTGTTTTCCAAGCGCTGCCTGTTGAAGGGCTTCAAGTGAGGCCAGACGCCCTTTTTTAGATTGAAAATCGGCACGGGCCTGGTCCAACTGATTGGTGTGTTGGTGATTGTTCTCTCGTTGCTGATTGATCAGCGCTACTGATTTAGCAAGCTGTCCATGCAGGGTCTCTGCCTCTGCCATCTGTGCAGTTTCATTGGACTCAAGTTCAGTAATCTCACTCAACAGACGGCTGTCATCAAGACGACCCAACTCCTCATCGAGGCGTTGCAGTCGACGCTCCAGATTGCCACCCTGCTGTTCCAGATGGTTGATTCGGGTACGCTCTACCTGTGCAGTTTGGGCCGGCTCAGCTGCTTGTTGATTAAACTGATCCCATTCAGTCTGCCAGGTTTGCATTGCCTGCTCTGCTTGTGACAAAGCCTCATTCAATTGCGTCTCTTGACGACGCGCCTCATCGAGTTTCGGCTGCTCCTGCTGCAGATTGTTGTTTAAATCTGACAAGCGCCCCTCGTCCTGGGCTCGATGTGCCTCGGATTCCTGCAAAGCATGTTCAACTTGTTCAAGATCCTGTTGCTGCTGACGTTGTGAATCCCGGGCGAACTGGATCGCCTGTTCTAATCCACTGACCTCTGCACCCAATCCATAGAATCGTCCCTGCACCTCGTTAAATTGATCATTTACCTCAGTATGCTTATCCCGGTCTGATTCGATCTCCGATTCCAGCTTACGCTGCTCTGCAACAGCTGCCTCGAGATGGTTTTGCAGCTCTGCAATTTTTCGCTCCCGTTGCTGCAACTCCTCATCTAAGGTACGCCAACGCAGGGCCAGCAACTCGGCCTTTACCTGCCGCTCATGCTGTTTCAACTCCTGGTACTTTTCGGCGGTGGCTGCCTGACGCTTTAAGTGTTGCAGTTGCTTGGCCACCTCTTCGCGCAGATCGGTCAGACGTTCTAAGTTTTCCCGAGTATGACGAATGCGGTTTTCAGTCTCCCGACGACGCTCCTTGTACTTTGAGATGCCTGCCGCCTCTTCCAGGAAGCTGCGTAGATCTTCCGGTCGTGCCTCAATCAAGCGCGAGATCATACCCTGCTCGATGATGGAGTAACTACGTGGCCCAAGACCTGTACCCAGGAAGAGATCGGTGATATCCCTGCGACGGCAGCGAACACTATTCAGATAGTAGTGAGACTGGCCGTCTCGCGATACCAGGCGTTTTACAGAGATCTGATTGTATTGTGCATATTGGCCGCCAGCCTTACCCTCAGCATTGTCAAAAAGCAGTTCAATGGTTGCGGTGCCTACAGGTTTGCGCACACTTGAACCATTAAAGATGACATCCGCCATTGATTCGCCACGCAACATTTTGGCCGAGCTTTCACCCATGACCCAACGGACGGCATCAATGACATTGGATTTTCCACATCCATTTGGCCCAACGATACCTACCAGATTGCTTGGGATCGGTACAGTAGTTGGATCGACGAATGACTTAAACCCGGCGAGCTTGATTTTCTCCAGACGCATGGGCGGCTAAGATACACCAAAGAAGGTGATTATTACAGGGGACAGTTCAATTTTTTACACTTTAACTAGCGATGATAAGTTATTGTTTTTATTTGAATATAGAAGTCATGCTTTTGACCGGGCACAGGCTCACGTATAATTCCCGGCTATTTGACTGATGAGTGAAGAAAACCATGCCCAGCCAACCAAGCAAAGATCTGGAAACGTTTGATAATCCCCAACCTGAAAGGGACTATACCATCCGTATTCATATCCCGGAGTTTACCTGCCTCTGCCCCAAGACCGGCCAGCCCGACTTTGCCGAGATGACCCTGGAATACGTGCCTGACAAACACTGCGTTGAGTTGAAGGCGCTGAAGATGTATGTCTGGTCATTTCGTGACCAGGGCGCATTCCATGAAGCGGTTACCAATGAAATCCTGGGCGACCTGGTCGGTGCAACCCAACCTCGTTATATGCGGCTGACGGCAGAATTCAATGTCCGTGGTGGCATCTACACCACCGTGGTAGTCGATCATAGGGCTGAGGGTTGGTCCCCTCCCCCACCTGTATCCTTGCCCTGAATGAACGGGCTTGCATCCATACCGGTTCTGAATTGCCCATTACACACTTGAAAATCTTCATTGGCATTGATCTAGGCACTTCAGGCTGTCGCGCCATTGCCATTGATGAAACCGGTGTAGTCAAGTCCGTCATGACCCACCCTTTGCCGCTGTCGGATGGGAAAAAGCCAGGACAGCGTCAGCAGAAACCTGAACACTGGTGGCAAGCGGTCATCAAACTGCTGCGCAAGATCAGCGAAGCTTATGATAACCACTCGATAGCGGCAATCGCAGTGGATGGCACCTCCTCGACATTGCTACTCAGTGACCTCCAGGGGAATCCGCTCACCCCGGCATTGATGTATAACGACAGCCGCAGTCGGGAGTCACTGACCACACTGAAAAAGGTGGCAGCCGAGGGGAGCCCAGTACTCAGTGCCAATTCAAGTCTGGCCAAACTGCTCCATCTGCGACAAAGTCTATCCACCAACCACTATCTGGCCCTCCATCAAGCTGACTGGATCATCGGTAAGCTGTGCGGTAACTTTTCTGTCAGTGACGAAAACAATGCACTGAAGTTGGGCTATGATCCGATCCAACGGGAGTGGCCTGCCTGGATGGATGCATTGGCCATCCCACAACAGACCCTGCCAAAGGTTGTACCCAGCGCCACAATCATTGGTCGGCTCAGCCAACAGGCAGCCACAGTCACCCATCTGAGAAGCGGTATCCCGATTGTCGCCGGTACGACTGACAGCAATGCCGCTTTCATTGCCGCCGGTGCAGTAGAGATGGGTGATGCAGTCACCTCTCTTGGCAGCACACTGGTGTTGAAGATCCTCTCTGACAAACCGGTGTTTGCGGCTGAATATGGTGTCTACAGTCACCGGTTGGGTGAGCAATGGTTAGTCGGAGGCGCTTCCAACAGCGGTGGTGCCGTACTGAGTCACTACTTCAGTGATACTGAAATAGCGTCATTAACCCAAGGTCTGCAACCGTACAAGCCCACGGGTCTCAACTACTACCCTTTGCTGCAACCTGGTGAACGCTTCCCCATCAACGATGCCGATTATTCCCCGAGACTACTGCCACGACCCAAGAGCGACCTGCTCTTCTTTCAAGGGATGTTGGAAGGTATTGCCAGCATTGAAAACGAAGGCTATCGTTTGCTGCAACGCCTGGGTGCGCCGAAACCCCGACGTATCATCTCAATGGGGGGTGGTGCCTTCAATGAACCTTGGCGAAAGATGCGGGAACAGATACTGGATATCCCAGTGGTTAGAGCCATCCAACAAGAGGCAGCCTACGGCACCGCACTGCTGGCAATGAAAAGTATTGTTCAATAACCTTCTCCACTGTAAGGATGAACAAAGACGAGATAAATGCTGAACGAGTGACAATTCACCGACCCTGGTCTATATATTGAATTTAATAATAATTTAACAATTGACTACGGAGCAGGCGCAATGCGAAGAATCATAATATGTCTCGACGGAACCTGGGCCAGCCCCGACAATCTGGTGGAGCGAGGCGACGGGTCGGAGGTTCACAAGCCGTCCAATATACTCAAGACCTACCGAGCTGTGGTACCAAGATCCGATGGTGGGATCGATCAGATCTCCTACTACGATGAAGGCGTGGGAGCGCTATCCGCCCAGCGGGGTCTTCGCAACAAGGCACTTGCAAAACTCGATTCGTTGCTGGGTGGTGCATGGGGTGCGGGATTTGAGCAGAACATCGAGTCCGCATATAGCTTCATCGTAGGCAATAAACTGCCTAACGATGAGGTTTTTGTGTTTGGTTTCAGCAGAGGCGCCGGCCAGGCGCGTAGTCTCTGTCGTTTCATCGACTGGATGGGTGGCACCCTGCAGAAGCCGGATGCCTATTTCATTCCGGACTTTTTCAAACACTACATAGAGACTGAAGCAGCCGAAGGGGCTGCTCAACAGTTCATGGATCAGCTGATTTCCACAGGTAAAAAGATTGCGCCTCCAAACCCAATACAGGTCCGGTTTCTAGGCGTGTACGATACCGTGCTAGCGCTGGGTTCCCGGTTACGTGCCGACTTTGATAATGATAAGAGAACCACGGCCCCCGGCCTGAGCTTCCATGTGGGGGAAAAGCCTCCCAAGATCGTCTCCGTGGCAAGGCAGGCACTCGCCATCGATGAGCGTCGCACTGACTTCCGACCTGAAATCTGGCAAGGGGCCCATTCAGATCAGTCGGTTGAACAGCGCTGGTTTCCCGGGGTACACACCAGTATTGGCGGAGGATACGCAAATGATGGGCTTGCCAACGGGGCGCTGCATTGGATGATCGAGGCTGCTCAACAAGAGGGCCTCGCTGTCGACCGGAAATTTCTCGGTTTCTATCGACCCTGGTTCGGTGACGAACGCAATGAATCCTACACCGGCTTTATGAAGCTGCGTGGCTGGATAAGCGGCCTCAAAGGTGAAAGCGGAGATCGTGATCTGCTGGCCAGTACTAGCTTTGCCGGAACGGATGTCCACGAAACAGCGCTCAAGCTGCTCGCACATGACGATTCCTATCGACCGAAGAACCTGCTTGCACTGATTCGCAACCGCCCGGACCTGGCTTCCCAACTCCCGGCAGGAATCGTCTAACCTTGCTACAGACTCGCTGGTTGTTATGCTCCAGCATGGCTTCTGCCAAGAAAATAATACGATAAGGGATGACGCGATATGTTCCGACTTGAGGTGCTCCCTGCCCGCTACGGTGATTGTATCTGGATTGAATACGGCGAAAACCCGGTGCGGCGCATGTTGATTGACGGTGGTGCACCCGGGGTCTACAAAAAGGCACTCAAGCCAAGGCTCAAGCAACTCCCAGACACTGCCCGGGAGTTTGAACTGCTTGTCATCACCCATGTCGATTACGACCATATCCGCGGCATCATCGAACTGGCCCATGATGACAGTATCCCGTTCAAGGCCAAAGATGTCTGGTTCAACGGCTATCGGCATCTTCCGAAGCTGGACAATCATAAAGTCCTGGCCGGCAAGCACGGTGAAGAGCTTACTGATCTACTGTTAAAGAATGGCCATAGTTGGAATAGACAAGGATTCGATGGCAAGGCTGTCGTCATTCCGGATGATGGGGATCTGCCATGGATCAAATTCGACGGTGATCTCACGGTAACCCTGATGGGGCCAACGATTCCAATGCTCGCGGATCTACGCAAAGATTGGGAACACTCCTGCAAGGACATCCACATCACCCCAGAGGAGCTTGAAGAGGCACGCAAAGAAGGTAGATACAAAACCCTTGGTGCTAAAGAGGCAAAGACAACCAAGCCAGGACGGCCCGATATTGAACAGCTACTGAGGGCCGATTTCGAGGAAGATCCTTCATCCGCAAATGGAAGCAGTATCGCCCTTCTTGTCGAATACCAGGGCTATCGGGCACTGCTCGCCGGTGACGCCCATCCGAGCACATTGGTCAAATCGATCGATCGTCTGGGTCAGGACAAACTGAAACTTGATGTCTGCAAGCTACCCCACCACGGCAGTCGGGGAAGTGTGAGCGCTGCATTGATCAAACGTCTGGACTGCAAACGCTACATCTTCTCTTCGAACGGCGATCAATTCTACCATCCCCATCCCGAGGCAGTGGCACGTGTCATTGAGTATGGCGGGGACCAACCAAAACTACTGTTCAACTACCATACCGATGAAACCAACATCTGGGACGACGATCTGCTGCGTAATGCCTATGGCTACGAAACGGTATATCCGGATGGTGAGAAGGGTGGGATCGTGATTGAGAAGGGTGGCAATGAATGAAGTCAACCTTAGTTGAATTTGCCCGCTTTAAGCATTTAGGGACAGGTATTCTGAGGAAGGGAGACGAGTACCTGCGTACAGTCATCGACCACCCGGTACAGCAGGTCTGCATGAGCATTGACCAATTACCTTTTAATAATCTGATGCATGAGTTGCGCTATGAAAACGACACCGAGGAAGCGCGCATCGATGCACTGAGTACACTATCAGAGCTGGTTACAAATCTCCTGCAGCGACATGATGATCACAAAGATATTACGGACCTGCTCGAAGAACTCAATAAAAAATACCAGGGCGATCCAGTAGCGTTATCAAAGCAAGTCATGGGACTTCTGCAACAGCATGACAATGGCAATAGACTGGTGGATGGTCCTTTGCTGAAAGAGATTAAAAAGGGTTGCAACGCACTTCAACAAATCGACTTGGTAGCCAATGCCACGGAACTCTCAGCACTTCCATTCGAGGCAGCCTTATCAGACGATGGCACACCCCTGTTTCGAAGTGGAAAGGGCGTTGTGTTGACCCGCCGGGTACGAGGTGATTTCAACGAGAGCCCGGCTCACTGGCCTGTCACGCCACGCGTACTTTTTGTCTGGTCTGCGGCAGGTGGCGAGGTACCCTACAAAGAACACCGCGAAGCCTTGCTCGAAGCACTCAAACCCTGGTTACCACCGGGTGATCTCGAATCGGTTTTTGTCGAGATCGGTAATGCCAAACGCAGACAGATCGAACAAGTTACAAAAGATGGTGAATTTACCCACTTCCACCTGCTGGCCCATGGCCAGCGTTTAAAGCAGGAGAATGACAAACGGTTTGGTATTGCGCTGAACCATCCTATCGAAGGTGCCGATGTGGTAACACCCGAACAGCTTTCTGAAACACTGAAGGGGATTCGCTCAAGTGCTGTGGTCGTTACCCTGGCTGCTTGTGATGCAGGTAATCAATCCGATGTCATCAATCCTGAAAAAAGCCTCGCTCACATACTCCATACTTCAGGCTTTCCAGTCGTGGTGGCATCACAACTGCCCTTGACAATCAAAGGTTCAAATATCCTTGTACAACGCTTCTATGATGACCTTTTCGAAGGCCTCGATGTACGAGAGGCACTCCATCGCACCCGGGTTGAGCTCTACGAAAAGGAGGAAGCCGGACACGACTGGGTCAGTCTGGTGGGTTATGTACAACTACCTGAAGGATATACCTACTTCCTTGAGGCAGTTCGACTGAAGTCCCACCTTAGCTCACTCATGAATCTTCGCGATCGGGCCGAGGCTCTGGCAGAAACCGGTGCCAGCCGTGATGATTTTTTTGCCATTGGGTCAGACCTCAAACGACAGATCAACACACTCAACAATCTGCTGTTACAAACAAAAAACAAAAAAGCACTGGATGAGAATCGTGGCCTGCTTGGGAGCGCTGAAAAGCGTCTGGCTGAACTACTCTTTAGACATTTAGGGGACGAATCAAGCAAACAGGCATCGCGCCAGGCAATGGATCGCGCCTGCAATTGGTATAGACAGGCCTTCGATGCCAATCCCTCCCACCACTGGAGTGGCGTGCAGTACCTCGCTTTGCACGCTGCTCTGACTGGCGAGGTGGATATTAAAAAGTGGAAGACCGCTTATCGCGCCGCAGAGGTCGATCGCATTCGTCCGACTGAATACTGGGCACAAGGCTCCTTGGCCGAACTCGCATTGTTGAGTCAGTTAATTGGCGAACCGACTGACGAGACAGCTGAGTTCTATCTGCTAGAGATGAAGGGGCGGTTTGAGCATGTTACATCAACAAAACCTAATGCTGATAAACCCTTCCAATCCACAGAGCTGCAACTACGACGATATATAGATTGGTGGCTACCTGTTAACGATTTTTTCCCAGGTGCTCCTGATTTCGCTCAACAAGCCAAAAAGCTGGTTGAATTGATCGTAGAATAAAAACCCTGTTTGGTACAGCTGTTTGAATTTCGTCTTGCCTAGATATTCGGCTGTTGCCACATCATCCCACTAAATACCTATCCAGCCCCTTTACCGAACTGTCACGCAACAGATAGCTGCTGCGATTACTACGACGTGATCGCTGTCCATCAAGACTGACCGAGACGGGCTGTCGCTCCAGGATACACAACCGGCGACTCAGGCAATCCGCACGCCAACGGGATGAGGCCTTTTTGGCGCGCTCCTCGACAGCAATACGTGTCAGAGAGAATTCATCGGCAGGCTGTTCGGCGGCGACACGTCTCTTTATCGCATTGTGGGCCTTGCTCAGACTCCCCTGCTGCACCCCCATGTCGTAGAGTGCGGCAAGACAGCGCAGATTGTTGATCGGGATGGGTGATACACCTCTGAGAAAGGCCAGTGCTGACATCAGTAGTTTGCCGTACTTGTCGTAGGCATAACGCAGCATCACTTCACGAAATAGTTTCTCTCTTCCCACTGCCTGCAGATAGCCCTTCCAGGGTTGCGAAAAGCCATGTTTGCCCGTTCCTGTGCTCAACCCATCGGCCCATATGATTGCCTTTTTGCGTGACCCATCCAGGACTTTCCAGAAAATCTTATAGTCGTCTTCGTTATCAAAACAGCGCTGTAAACGATGTTCGTCTTCACCACGCATACGTCGAAACAGTTCCTGCAGGGTACCTGATTTCAGATTGCATTGAATGGGACCGAATGAAAGACCGGCAAGATCGAAATTGCCTGTCACCTGCAGGTAGGGATCACCACTGGTCTCAAATGCCGCTGTCACCTTCATACCGCAGTCGAAGGCAACTTTAGGCGCAAGGTGGGGAAGCTGACTCGGATCGGGCATCTCCAGGTAGAGGTTGTCCCCCTTGTGTTCGCAGCAGCTGAAATAGTCCAGCTTGATGAGCTTTTTCACCTCCTTTTCCAACCTGGATGGATCATTTGCAGTAATCACCACACAGAGACCATCGTCGCCAGGATGATAGGCTGCTGCAGGTCTCTCAGAGTCGATATCGATAGGCATTGAAAGGTTGTCCCGCAAAATCTGTAGCCCAGCCACCAGTTCCCTATGCACTCGGATTTTTCCATTGGCCCGAGTGAACTCTTTGAGTCGGAAGTTGGGTGTCAGATATGCGCTGGGTTTTCCCCCAATGATAAAATTCTTCTCCAGTTGAATTGAATTGGCCATGGTGCCTCCTTGTTGCTCGATCTTATAATCATCAACATAGTCTTGAACCATGCCTTAGCTCGGCATAGGTAACTATGAATAATTATTGTTGGTCAAATTATGATTTCAAGCTATGGAACTTACCCATCTTCCTGATTAATCCCTCCAAATTTCAATAAAACTCTCAGCTGTCGCATCTGTTCATGAGGCAAAGCATCTTCAAACAAAACCATCGTCGGAGGAAACCGTCCTTGCTTGAGATTGAATCGTAAAAGAATCAACCAGGGAGTAATGACACTATCCGAACGGACCTTAGCTATCAATCGTCGTCCATCTCCCATGGTTAGTCGAGACCTGCCATCAGGCTCTATCCTTACCTTGAGGATATGTTTACGATTGGTTCTTTGAGATTGTCGTTGTGAATACAAAATATAGATTGCCAACAACAATAGCAGCAGTAACTTATGTAACAGTATCAGGGGAGCGAAGAGTGTGACCAGCAATGCCAGTGCATGTGTGGTCAACTGCCAGATATAAAGTTTTCGCGAAGGAGTGGGTAGCAGTGTGACTGCTTGTATCTTTCCTGACATGGGTGCCGCCTCCTTGCGGACTATCGATCGTTTGATGAATCCTGTGAGTTTGTGCTTGTCAGCAATAGACTGACTGACCGGTGGGGCAGGGCTCCACCCTTCAGCTCGAAATGGACGGTAGGGTGGGGCCCTGCCCCACCACAGAGAGCTAGCTGTTAAACGAACACTGACAACCTATCTTACACCGGTTGGAAATAGCAATCGATCAGCGTGCTTAGCTATCTGTTGCGCTGTTGTCTATGTGCCGCCTGGGCAGCTGCAAATTCATCCGCTGTTACCTGACCATCGCGATCCCTATCGATACTGCTGAAGGTGGGTGCATTGCCCAGATTCCTCATCAGATAGCCCTGGCTTGCCCGTTCAGTGATACGTTTGGCACGTGCCTGGTCTAGCTCCTCTTGAACCAGGACACCGTCTTGGTTCAAATCAAAGTCACCAAATGCCGGCATATTACGACCCATCCCCCTGCCACCACGCTTCCCACTTTGCTTCATCATTAACATTCTGTTGTGCTGACCAGATAGGAGCTCTTTCTGGCTAAGCTGACCATCATCATTACTATCGAAATATTGGAACTTTGGGCTGGTTGCCTGCCCCCGCATCGGACCGCCCTGATTAGTTCTAGCTGATCGCCTCTGGGCATGTACCGTCTCAAATTCTTGCCTGCTGATGGAACCGTTCCCATCAACATCAAAGGTTTGAAACGGAAGTGGCCCAGGTTGTGTCAGCGGAGTTTGTGCAGTGACCCATCCAGGAATCACTAACATTATCCCTAATACCATGGTTTTGTTCAGCTTCTTCATGGCTGCAATCCTCATCAACGACGTGATATAGAGTTAGTCCCTGACTCCTCTCACTCAACTTTGGGATACCCTCCTTGGTACCCGACTATCTTCAGTCTAGAGTGGCTGCCTTAACTCACGCTGAAAATAAGTAAAAACAGCCATGCTTATGGCTGAAAAATAATTGAGATGGCTCACAACGATAGCAGTTTATTAATTGTCCAATGGGCTTTTGGTGCGGCAGGGCCGCACCCTACAATTAACCTGGCAACATATTTAGGTTGCCGGGTGAATATTAATTTTTTTTGGAGATAATTGAATCTGAGTTGGTGATTAAATTCTGACAATCAACGCTCTTTATCCACTCGGTCTTGAGAAGAGCCAACTATTTCAGTCAGACCACTGCCCTGTCCACAGTCAGATTCTGTTTTAGATAATCTGTAAAGCGATCAAACGGCATCGGCCGACTAAACAGGTAACCTTGTGCATAGTCACAACCACTGTCACGTAAAAACTGCCACTGCTGATCTGTCTCGACCCCTTCCGCCACCACTTCAAGACCGAGATGATGGGCCATCGCAATTATCGCCTCGCATAGGGCGGCATCCTCAAGATCACAGGTTACATCACGCACAAACGAGCGGTCGATCTTGATCTTGTCTACAGGGAAACGCTTCAGGTAGCTCAACGAAGAGTAGCCTGTTCCAAAGTCATCAATGGCGATACCTATACCCTGTTCCCGCAATTTGCCTAGCCGTGCCCCAGGCTCCCTGTGTTCATCCATAAACACACTCTCTGTAATCTCGAAAAAAAGACGGGATGCCAAGTGTGGCTGGCTGTTGAGGATGTCTAGGATCTTTCGAGTGAAACCCTTCATTTGAAACTGGACGATTGAGACGTTGACCGATAGCTTTTGCAACACCAATCCAGCATGATCCCATTTCGCCAAATCAGCAGCTGCCTTTTTCAGCACCCAATCACCTATCGGGACAATCAGACCACTCTCTTCAGCCAAAGGGATAAATTCATTGGGTCCTATCAGGCCCAACTCTGGAGACTCCCAGCGTATCAATGCCTCAGCACCGATCAGGTTGCCATCGGAAGCAGTAAGGATTGGCTGGTAATGGAGTTCAAACTCATCACGTTTCAATGCACGTCGTAACGCTGCCTCCAGGGTAACGCGTCCACCGGCTTCTTTATTCATCTCCCAAGTGAAGTAACGGAAAGTATTCCGTCCTTCCGCCTTGGCCCTGTACATGGCGGTGTCAGCATTCTGTAACAGCATCCCAGGATTCTCGCCATCATGGGGAAAGATGGTGATACCGATACTGGCGGAGAGTTGGGCCTCTTGCCCATCCATCTCAAACGGACGAGACAGTGATGTCAATATCGTACCGGCAACCATCGTGGCTGACATGCTGTCTACAACTTCAGGCAGAATGACTGTGAACTCATCGCCTCCCAAGCGAGAAACTGTATCCATATCCCTCACACAGCCTTGCAGGCGTTGTGCGGCCTCCTGCAACAGAAGATCACCAATGGCATGACCTAGTGTATCGTTGACATCTTTGAATCGATCAAGATCGATAAAAAGCAGTGCCAGCTTATACTCATGCCGCCGTGCATAGGCAAGGGCACGATCCAATCGGTCCATAAACAGACTCCTGTTGGAAAGTCCGGTCAGAGAATCGAAGTTAGCCTGATGCCAGATCTGTCCCTCATAGCTTTTGCGCTCTTGAATGCGTTGTTGGCTTCGTTTTCCAATCAGCCACACACCCACAATACCGACTCCCCAGATCATGCTGAGGACAACCAAAAAATTCCGCTTACGGCTATTGGTCACAGAAAGATAGCCGGCAAGAGGCACTGAGACGCCGACGCCACCGCGAATAGATCCCACTGTGAAACCTTGATGACCGTGACACTTAAGACATCCCTCTTCAGTTACCATAGGGCGTATCAAGCGCAAAAATGGGGCTTCATTGATCTCGGTTACCTCGAAATGTTCAACTTCTCCCATCTCAAATGCCTTGAGTGCCTCCCTCTCCCACTCATCTGGCGCATTCTCTGGATTGAGCGGGTTGAGGCTGGTAATTCTCCCTTTCACGCCATACAGTTCGTTATAGTCGTCCATCAACTGTCGGAGCATGAAGGCAGGATTCATCAATGTCAGCCGGCGTCCCGAAGGCGTCACCAATTCACGTTCGGGAATATGGCTTAAATAGGGACTTGGCTGAGTGTGCTCACTGATGGGAACATAGATACCGCCATGTTTGGTGGCCCATACACGAAATGCCTGGTCTTTATTGAAGTTGGCTACCGCCTCTTGCCGTGCCAACACCAATATTTCAGCATCTTCATTTCTCAGTAACCAGAGCAGTAAGAAAAGCATCAACAGGGTCCACACACCCAGCACTACCCACATTTGGATGTGCAATCGCCTTTCGTCATTCTGAAAATTGGGAAGGAGTCTATTTACCATGTATCCAGCGTCACTGCTTATTCTAGTAGACTAAGTACAAATTCATTGATTGATATATAGAAAATATCGGCCTGACCAGCACCAACTTTAACGCTAGGCTGCATATCCCGTATGAGGCGCAACCAAACCCATGTTGACAGGATATTCAGTGGTTAATTTTACCAATATTTCATGGTGTTAGAGACAAAAGGAAATAATTGATTATTAGGCCTTTCACACTGTTAAAATTCGATTGTTACCTTCGCACTGACTGTGTGTACATGCTGTATGGGAATATCATCATCAAGTTCTATGTCAAAGGATCCTGCCTCGAATTGTCCATGTAAGTATTCCAGTGTCAGACTGGCATGCTTACCTTCATAGCGAGTAACAGCCAATCCATACTGATATTTTGCTGCATCTGCTAATTCACGGCTCTCCTCAAAGCGAATTGCCAGCTCGAATTGAGACTTCGGAAAAAAGTATGCTAATTCAGCATTCCATGCCATCGGTCGGTTTTGATGTTTTTCCAGTTCCTGAAAATAATCTGTAGCGGTAACCAGTTCGAATGAGAATTCAAATTGTTTACTGACCAGTAGTAGATAACCGCTAATACCTGAGACACGATCTGTGTAGCGGTCGTCCTCCTCTTCAAGCAGACGTTCATCCGCATCTGCAAGATCGGATTGATAGCTTAAACCAAATGAGAAATTATCTGTCGGCCAGGCTTCGAATCCAACAGCCCAGTCCCACTCTTCCGCATCATTACCCAGCGCTGTTGCCCGGCCCCGATAGAGTGCGAGGGAGAGATCAAACTCATCACTGGGTCCATAGGTAAGGATTGCGGTTTTTCTGGATCGGGTCTCTCCAAACTCCAGCAAAGGACCACTCACAAAATGGCTGAAATAGACACCAAATGGTGTGTATTGCTTACCCAGGCTCAACTCCCAAGGTTCATATTCAAAGGTTATAATGGCCTCATCAGCAACAAATTTGTCTAAATCAGTATCGTATTCGACGATCACCTCAGCCTCTGCCAGAGCGAACAGATCTGCAATCAGTCCCAGCTGTAATGTTGCATTACTCTCGCTGGCCTTGATATCGGGATGTCGTTCCCGTGGATCAAACCTTGCAGAGAGAACTTCACCTTCCAGCAGACCTGACAGGGTAAGCCAGGGAGTAATCTCTCTCTGCAAACCCGCTTCACGCTGTTCATCTCGTGTACGGTAGATCCTGACTGAATCTGCCTGGTCTGATGGAATCTCTGTATGCACTTCATCATCAATCTCATCAGCGAAACCATATGAAACAACCATTGCCAGGATTAGAGATAGAAATCCAGATGAAAAACCATGGTCACTCTGAAACATACAGACTAACTCCAAAGGGCTTTGCTGAATCACAGAATCAATTGAAACTTGTAATTGAGCATCCTGCAAGCCAGTAGAGTCGTTAAGTAGTCAAATAACCATAGGACATTTGTTCTATATAGGACTGCTATCCAATGAACCACTTATATTCCACCCTAGCGGCATTAACATTTTTAATCTGATCTGACTCTCTATCCACTCTCCCTGGACCTCAGCGCTCTGTTTATTTTAGTCGCATTTTCAACATGTTAAGTTTTGCCTGACCTATCGTACAACATCCATTCTATAGTGCGATCGCTTTCCATCACTTAAATTTTCACTAACTCACTACTGTTGGGAAAAGTATCACGCGACGTGTTTGTTCACTACACAACAGTGAGTATTTCAGCAGAGACTTATTTGCTGAATAAACAGATCAAAACAACGCGAGGAGAATTAATTTGAAATGAAATATCGATATACCAGGTAACGATTCCTGATCGTTATCACTCTGAGAAGAGAACCACCAACCAAAAATAGATTCAACAAATTGGGAGTAGATTATGAAACACACACTGCTGATGATGAGCACATTGGCTTTCTCTGTGTCATCACTCTTTTTCACAACGACAGCGATCGCACAGGAGGATAGCAGATCACCCTGCGAAAGAACCGCAAATCAGATGTTCCAAGCGTGTAAATCCGATGTTGTAGACGACTACAAAACCACTCTGGCGAATTGTACCAATCTGGCACTACGCAGTGAACGTGTGGCCTGCCGCGATGAGGCAAAACTGGTAAGGATGGAGGAAGCCGAGTTTTGCGGCGATCAGCGCGATGCCCGAACGGATGCCTGTGAGGTTCTAGGTGAGGAGCGTTATGACGCTGATCCCCTACTCGACCCAGCCATTGTCTTTGTTGATCCTGATGATGTCGATCACTCAACAGTAAATCCCTATGTATCAGTTGTTGCTGGTCATACTTATGTACTGCGGGCTGGTGAAGAAGGTGAAGAAACTGTGGTCGTTCACGTTACTGAAGAGTCTCGTGAAATACAGGGGGTACTGTGTCGAGTTGTCGCGGATGCGGTAGTGATTGCCGAAGAAGATGAAGAGGACGGTGGTATTGAATATGTAGCTGTGGAGATCACCGATGACTGGTTTGCCCAGGACATGGATGGCAATGTCTACTATTGTGGTGAAATTGCACGTAATTTTGAGGATGACATACTGGTTGACCTGGACGGTTCCTTTGAATCGGGCAGAGAGTTTGCCAAAGCAGGCGTGTTGATAATGGCAATGCCAACAGTAGGTCTTGCACATAGGACGGAGTTTTCTCTGGGTGAAGCCGAAGATATCATTCAATATCTTGATTTGGCATCAATACCAAGCGTGGAGAATGAGCATTTTCCCTGTGCCGACGTCGGTGGCTGTTTAATGACATTTGACTTTGCACCACTCGATCCTGAATCCACGGAAAATAAGTACTATATTCCAGGTATCGGTTTTGTCCTTGCTGAAGCGATGGAAGATGGCGTGTTAACCGGTGAACGGGAAGAACTGCTCTGTGTCGGTGACTCCCTTGATATTCTTGTAGATCCGCAATGCGAGATCGAGGATCCGGAAGAGTTACTTGAGGAGTTATGTGAACTCTCTCCCGATGCTTTTTGTGAATAGCATGCGAGATAGCGTTCAGAACCAATAACTCTGAACAGCCTGATCGCCTAGCGTTGATACGAGCATGGTTGCAGTACGACCGTGCTCGTTGACATCAACTCAACTGCTATTAACCCAGCAACAGTACAAAACATTTCAGCTGAGCAACAGATATCATGAACGGTCATTTAAAAAAAATGGGACATTGGCGCAGTATATTCATCATCGTTGCCGGTAGTATATTGCTCATTGCACTGGAAGTATTCGAGGACCCTGACCTGACGCTAGGTGAGATACTCATCGAGATGATTCAACCCACGCTGATCGTTATCATCGCTGTCGGTATGGTACGTCTGACCGAGCAATTCAATATTCAACACGAAACACAGATGTTGTTGATTAAAGACCTTGAAACAGCACGTGTCGAGGGTATGCAATGGCGAAGTGGTATGAGTGACCTGATCAAGGGACTCAGTCATGGTATCGCCAGACAATTCAATCAATGGGCGTTAACCGCTGCAGAACGTGAAGTGGGTTTGTTGATATTAAAGGGAATGAGTTATAAGGAGATTGCGATCATGCGCGATGTCAGTGAGAAGACGGTAAGACAACAAGCCCATTCCATCTATCGTAAGGCAAAGCTGAGTGGCCGTGCTGCCCTTTCTGCTTACTTTCTGGAAGATCTACTGTTACCTGCAACCTCTAGTATTTATCAAGAACCCTGATAAGTTACTCCGGTCTGTTATGCATACGGTTCGTTATTGTTCAAATTCCTGACGCAGTCGAAGCTGTAGTACCTTTGCCTGCTTAAAGGCTTCCTTGATCATCAGACGTTGTGTTGAACTGAACTCGGACGGATTGACCCGATTGATTTCATCATAATCCCCACCTGCCAACTGCCGTTGCATTCGAACGCGCTGGATCAGATCAAATGCCTCAATCGAAGACGCTGTATCAGCTGGAGACCGATTCATCTTAGGTGCAGCTGCGCGCAGACGTTCAGTTGTATTGGTTGACCAGACACCATGCTTAAGCGCCCAAATGCGCGCAGCATCAATAAACAGTCGTGCACCACGTCTCTTCATGTCAATGGTATGGGGATAACGATTTCCGCCATCATAGGCAAACCGACCGAACAATCCCAATGAAGGTGAACAGGTCAGTGCCTCTGTGGCAAGTGCATGAAGAAACCGTGGATGCTCGGGAGGTTTTGGTAACAACCAATTGTGTAGCTCATCCACCAACTCATCCTGACCATAGAGGGGGCGAAAATCAAAAAATATTGTGGCATTCAGTAAGGACTTGGGATCTGGCGTGGATAACCAATGTTGAAATCGATCGCGCCATTCCCTAACCGATAGGCATAACTGGGGGTTACCCGCCATGATATCACCATGACAAAGTGCAAAACCACAACGGTCCAGTGCTTTGTTAACCGCCTTGGCAAAAGGTAGCAGGGCAGCGCGGATACGCGGCGTATCCTCTTCGTTGTCAGGCATAAAAATCAGACCGTTGTCCTGATCTGTCGCAAATGTCTGCTCAAGTCTTCCCTCCGATCCGAATACCATCCAACACCAAGACACAGGTGGCAGGTCAAATTCATCGGCAATCAGTTCAATCACACGGATGCTGAGCAGATCATTCAGTCCTGACATCCATTGACACAATGCCTCAACAGCCATGCCATTGACAAACAGCTCACGACCCCGTTGCCGAATCGCTTCGGCTGCTTTTGCCATGCTGTCGACATTACCGGCATGTTCAATGCTGTTAATCAGGGTTTCCGCCCCTCCTTCTCGAAATCCCGGCAGATCTGAATGGGATAACAGATTGAATAAACGACCATCGGGCTCAAGCAGTACCAGGTGACTCAGTCTACTACGCGTCAAAGCAACCTTTGCCCGATGAGCAGGTGCATCGACCGGTAACGATATAGGTGCAGCGGTCATGTAGGAGATGACCGGTTCGTCCATATCAGCACGTTTCAGGGTGATGGCGTCGATCAAATCACGCAAGGTAACAATACCCAGAGGATTTTCTCTGTGTTCTGCGATCACACCCGCCTGGACATCGTCTCTGTTGAGTTCAAACAAGGCATCACGGAGTGTCGTTTCAGGGCTTATGATCAAGGGTTCGCTTTTGGTAAGCTCACGTAACGGAATATCACCCACACCTGCACCGGCAAAGGGAGATCGAAACTCGGCAAGGGGTTTCGGTGGTCTGGGAGGTTGTTGTGTTGTCGGCATCATGACAATCTCTCCAGTCAGTCCTGTGACTTCAGTAGCTTATTAACCATGTTGACCAGATCATGGGTTGAAAAAGGTTTGGTGATGTATGCGTCAGCACCCAATGAAACGCCTTTCTTGACTTCTGCTTCACGCCATTTAGCACTCAACATCAGTATGGGCAACCCGGATAATGTGGGATCAGCACGTATCTCACTACACACCTCAAAGCCATTTTTACGTGGCATCATGACATCCAGAATCAGTAGATCGGGTGTAGTCTCGGATAGCAGCTCCAACGCTGTCTGCCCATCATTGGCCGTTGCCACCTGATAACCCTCGCGCTTCATCAGATATTCCACTGACAGTACGATATTCGGCTCATCATCCACGATCAGAATCTTTTTCGGCATGAGTCTCTCCGGGAGGTAATGCGTCATTCTGTTTTTTGGGTATCGCAAAGGTAAAGATAGCACCATTCTCAGCGTCGCTTTCAGCCCAGAGCCTACCCCCTAGATGTTCAATTATCCTTTTGCTGATGGGTAAACCCAGGCCGGTGCCTATTGGTTTGTTGCTTGCAGTACCGGCCTGGCGGAATTTCTCGAAGATATTTGGCAGCTCATCCGCAGCAATACCGGTACCATTATCAGCCACACTGATTTCATATCGATCATGATAGGTGTGCAGACCCACACAGACGATGCCAGACTTTTCCGAAACAAATTTATTGGCATTTGACAGTAGGTTGACCAGGACCTGCATTAGACGATCCCTATCACCTGTTACCATGCATGCACTGTTGGGTGTCTCGCGAATGACCTGGGTTCCACGTTCCGCAAAAAGCTGCTCAGTGGAGGCCAATGCCTGTTCGACGACCTCCAGCAGATCCACATCCTCCGCATTCCAGTCAGCTCGTCCGGACTCTATCTTGGCAAGATCCAACACTTGGTTGACCAGTCGAGATAGACGTTTAGTCTCACTCACGATGATTCCCAGAAAACGTCGCCGCTCATTGAGCTCAATTTCCGGGTCATCATTCAAAATTTCAGAAAATGCACGGATCGATGCAAGTGGAGTCCGTAGTTCATGAGTGACAGATGACATGAAATCGTCCTTTACCCGATCAAGCTCTTGCAAGCGCTCATTGGCCTCCTTCAGTTCGCGGGTGGCTGCCTCCAATTCCTGTGATTTCTTTTCCAGTTCATGACTATAGGCACGAATCTGCGATGCCTCATCCAGAATATTAAGTACCTCATCCATGCCCAATGACTCTTCAGCGGTAACCGATGAGACCATGACACGGGCGGATGCACTGCCAATTGCACCAGCCAGCAAGGTTTCTGCGAAATGAACAGTCTCAGCATCTGCCGGCAATTGCTTGATACCCTGAATCTTGCGTCGAGTGGCATAAGCCTGAAATACCGCTTGAGCCCGTCTGGCACCCAGGAATCTTTCTGCAAGATGGAGTAATTCGTCAATCTCAGCAGTACCCCGCCATAATCCTACACCCAGAAACCGTTGGTGTTTCAAGGCATCAACGAACAGTGTGGCCTGCGTCGCTTCATTAACCCGGGGGGTTCGCCAGAATGAAAATAAAATATAGGTACCGATATTCAGGGTCATGCTCCAGAACAGGCAATGCGTGATCTCATTCAGTCCTGTCAAGCCAAACAGGGCCTGCGGTTTCAGTAGCTCGATACCGAAAGGTCCGTCTTCCAGCAGACCGACCGGTAACCAACCCGACTTGGCAAATGATGGCAGCAACAAGGTGTAGATCCATATGCTAAAGCCTGACAATAGTCCAGCCAGGGCGCCGTCACGGGTGCCACCCCGCCAATAAAGACCAATGATCATTGCAGGGGCGAATTGAGCGACTGCGGAAAAACTGATCAGTCCGATACTGACCAACGCATAGGCCTCACCGGCAAGACGAAAATATAAGAAGCCCAGTAACAGGATTAGGAGAATTGCGCCACGTCGTATCCGTAACAGTAATTGGCTCAGGTCAGCATTTGGCGGTATCTGCTTCCAGCGTCTTAACAGTACAGGCATGACCAAGTCGTTACAAACCATCGTAGACAATGCGATGGTCTCGACAATCACCATTCCGGTTGCTGCAGACAACCCGCCAAGAAAGGCAAGCAGCGTCAGCGTGCTCTGATGATAGGCCATGGGTAGAGTCAGAACAAATGTGTCAGCATCCACATCAGCTCCGGCAAAGGTTAATTGGCCGGCAAGTGCAATCGGAATGACAAAGATATTGATCAGAAACAGATAGAGTGGAAACAACCATATGGCTCGTCGTAAATGGTGTTCGCTACTGTTCTCGACGACGGCGACCTGAAACTGGCGTGGCAACATCATGACCGCAAGTGCTGATAACAGGGTCAGTGAAAACCAGTTTTCATACCCATCCATACCATCCACAATCAGTGGATTGAGTATGCCCGCTGTTTCAGCCTTGTCAAACAGATCCGTGAATCCATCGTGCAACTGAAAGGTCACGAACAACCCTACTGCAATAAAGGCAACCAGTTTAACAATGGATTCAAACGCAATGGCTGCCACCATGCCTTCGTGACGCTCACTGGCATCCAGGTGACGGGTTCCAAACAAAATAGTGAACAGTGCCAACAACAATGCAACATACAACGTCGTGTCCTGCAACAGAGGCAGGGAGTCGGTAGCATTCGGCATGGTGACTTCCGGGTAGGTCAGAAGTATCGTAAAGCTACGTGAGATCGCCTTCAATTGCAGGGCGATATAGGGGACTATGCCCAATACGGCGATAATCGTTACTATGCCACCCAACAGATGACTTTTTCCATACCGCGAAGCAATGAAGTCGGCAATAGAGGTAATGCGCTGACTTTTGCTGACACGCACCATCTTCAGCAACAGAGTACCCCATAGCGCGGCAATCAGAGTCGGTCCCAGGTAGATCGGAAGAAACCCGACTCCAGTCGCCGCTGCCCGGCCAACGCTGCCGTAAAAAGTCCATGCCGTACAGTACACGGCCAAGGAAAGTGCATAGATCGTAGCATTGGAAATGACTGAACGGTTTTGATCGGCACGTCGGTCAGCCCAGTAGGCGATTGCGAACAGCATGCCCAAGTAGCCAAGTGAGAGGATAACGATAAGTGTAGTTGTCATCATGACACCTACATGATGCTATGGCTTTCTACCCTCGACCATCCAAGCGGCCAAGAGGATCAGTGCCAGCCAGACGCCAAAGAGATAGAGATAGCTGATGGGAAATCCGGCCCACTCAGTAGTCTTATCGAATAGGGTTAAAATTGGCGAGAAATAGAACAATAGTCCTAACAAGGACACGCCAACCAATCGTTGTCGGGTGCGGATCGAACGGTTCATAGACTGAGCCCTGATCGTGCAAATAGATACTATAAATTACAGTAGTAATGTCACTTTCAAGTACTTACTTTTATTCCAATTAGATTCCCACAGTATATATCAGTTTTCAGATTGCGAAGAAGAATGGCCTGGATGCAAGTTTCGAGATTAGCCAGTCAACCATTTCACATGTGATACGAATTGCATTGATTATTGTTCATTTACAGGTTGTTTTTCCCCCGAACAATAATTTCCGAAAAAGTTACAAATGATTCAAAACAACACTAACCCTAAGCCCATGAAGTTCAGGTGAACGATCAAATTCTATTTGCCCGTTATAGAGTTGGACCACGTCATAAACTATAGCCAACCCTAATCCATGTCCTTCTTTATTCTCATCCAGGCGGCTGCCACGTTGGGTCAAACGCACCACATCTTCATCCTCTAGACCATGTCCGTCGTCTTCTACAGTAATAGCTAACTGATTGATTCCAGATACGCTGCAATGGACCCTGCCTTCTGCCCATTTACAGGCGTTATCGAGAAGATTACCCAGTAACTCCAGAATATCTTCTCTATCTCCAAATGGTTGCAGATCACTCGACACATGCTTGGTGAATTGTAACTGTTTCTCGTTATATATTTGCTTTAAAACATCCAATAAATCCTGCAGATCGATTTGCGCATCAAATCTTTGACTCATTGTTCCACCACCCGCAAGGCGGGCACGCTTTAACTCTCTATCAATCAGTAACCGTATTCGCTCAACCTGTTGACTTGCCTGCCTACTTTCAGTCTCATTTTTATCCAATAGTTGCTTGTCTATATACTGTGTTAGAAGATTGAGTGGTCCCTTGAGAGCGTGTGCAAGATTGCCCAAGGCATTACGTGATCGTTCATTGCGTCTTGAGAGTAACTGCAACAGATGATTCACTTCCCTGACCAATGGCGTCATTTCACTCGGTACATCTTCACTCAATAGTTTCTCCTGTCCCGAAGAGAGACTTTTCACATCCTCTCTCAAGGGTTTGAGTTGGCGGAACGCCTGACGTACGACCACACCCTGCACAATCAGCAATATCACGAGACTTGCCAATGCCAGTAAGGCAAAATTACGTAGAAAAAGATCACGTTGCTTTTTAATCGGCATTAAATCTTCTGCAACAGCCACCGTCAGATCCATACCCTGTTTTCTAAAGCCCACCACCCAAACCAATAACTGTTGTTTTTCAGGTCCATGCAGGTAGAGGCGCTCACTCTTACCGACCGCCATTGAGGGTATCTGAAGCTTGAAATCCCAGAGTGAACGTGAGGTGACTTCACGTCCATTTGATTGACGAATAAGGTAGTAATGTCCGGAATAGGGGCGAAGGTAGATCTGATTGATGCGTGCAGGTCTTACCTTGAGATGTTGCTGCTTTAAAACTGTCGCACCCAACAGTGCTTCACTATCGTGTTCCAGCCTGGATGCTATGAAATCCTCGGTAAGATCCTCGATTGATCTCGCCCCAAACAGCCATAGCAGCCCCATCAATAGGATGAGGCTGATTGCCAAACCTATATGCAGGCGATGTTCGAGGGAATTACGTCTCAACACCGACATAGATATAGCCTTGCCCGCGACGGGTTTCTATGACTTGACTACCTAATTTATCACGCAAGCGTCGGATATAAACCTCGATAAGATTGCTATCGCGGTCGAAGTCCTGTTCGTATACATGCTCAGTAAGACGGGTTTTAGAGAGTATTTTGCCTTTGTTCAATATGAAACAACGTAACAGTCGAAACTCCGTACCGGTGAGCTCGAGTCGTTGCTGAGTTGGAAGTATCACCTGCTGCCGCTCTTCATCGAGCTCCAACCCACCTGACTTCAGTCGGTTACCGACCATTTCATGACTGCGCCTAATCAATGCTTGAAGCCGCACTACAAGCTCTTCCACATGAAAAGGCTTGCCCAGATAGTCATCTGCCCCGACCTTGAATCCAGCGACTCTTTCATGCCAGGCATCACGGGCTGTCAGAATAATCACTGGTGTATGATTGTCTCTGGACCGCCAGTTCTGCAAAACCTCAATACCGGATCGGTTCGGCAAGCCTAAATCCAAAACAATGAGATCATATGCCATCTCATCGCCCATGAACTCTGCTTCAACACCCTCTTTTGCCAGATCTACTGCATACCCTTGTTGCTCAAGATCGTGCCTTAACGAAGTGGAGAGCAGTTCATCATCTTCAACCAGTAGCAGACGCAATGGTCAATCCTCCAACTCTCGCTTGAGAATTTCACCGCTGGCTGCATCGACCTTGAACTCCCACACAGCACCCTGCTTATCGAGTATTTCGATCTCATACAGATACAGGCCATCTTTGTGCTCAAACTCAACTTCAAGGACACGGCCGGATTGCTCTGCTTGAATGACTTGTAACAGCTCTTGCAAGGGCAGAATATGACCAGATTCTGTTAACAGTCGCGCTTCCTGATAACCCTCATCGGCCAATAACAAGGATGTTGCCATGAGAAAAAGGAGAGCCAAAAAGAATGCTGGAAGCTTGATCATCTACTAATCATCCCATTGCCCGATACCCGGTATATTGATTTCGTCCTCATCATAGGAGCCCTGCAGTGCTTTAGTATGGCAAGTATCACAGTTACTGAAAGAGATCGTCTCTCCATTACCATCCAATATTCGAGCGGGTATTTCATTATGTTCGTGCTTAAAAAAGGCCGTTTCAGTGATACGTTGCGGCGATGGTACAGAGCGTAGAGACCACATCACCTTTTTGGGTATCTCCCGATCAACCACATCCGCAGAGTTTGCGCTAAGATAACTCAATAATCGCGCATTATCCTCTTCGCTCAGCTCCGCATTTTCATCAAAATGGTCATCTAGGCTGGTCATTATTGTCTGCCAGGAAACCGCCGGGAGAAAACCCGGTTGAAAGGGGAAATGACAACTTCCACACTCTTCCTGATAGAGTTGGCTCTCCTGGTTGTTATATACCATGAAATCTGGCTTAAACCAGCGGGAATAGAATCTTTCACCTCTCTCATCGTCACGATCGGCCATTGCCACGCCAGCACCCAAAACCGTCAAACAACCCAATAGAAAGAATAACTTATAGGATATTTTTTTCATATCTCATCTCCTCATTAATGTTGTTGCAAGTAGAGCAGCAGATCACCCTTCTCCTGCGCAGTGCATGTCCTTCCCCATGTCCATTTACAGTTTCGCTTGAACCACTTCTCTATCTTTTTCGGATCACTCAAGCGTTGTGAATTAACAGAAGGTGCCATTGGCTCGATACGTTTGCCTGTCTTTGCATGTCGACCTACCTTGGTCAGATCCCCCCCATGGCAATCACTACAGCTCCTTGTCTGACCGTTATTTGCATGAATGACCGTTCGACCCCACACAGCCGCTCCCTGCTCTGCTGTAAACGCTCCTGCTCCACTGGCTTGATATTGATCGAGTAGCATCTCCGTAGCGCCTGCCTGGAGAGAGAATGGGCTGTAGAGCAGCAATAGAAAAAGAGTGGATGGTATATTCATGTCATTATTTACCTTTCTAATCAGCCCTGTTTTGTGCCTGTAATCATTGAACGCACCAGATTTTCCTTATGTAAGAGAGAGCCAAATGTCACACCCGCCAAATGAATCACCACAAGAAAAAGCGTGAAGTTGGCAAAAAACTCATGGACCTCTTCAAAAAACTCACTGCCATAGGACGATTGAGGGAAGAGCACGCCTGCCATTGGACCTGCTCCAGTGGCGCCATAGGCCAGTAAACCGGTAAAAGTGGTTATCAGGAGCGTAACCAACAAGGCGACGATCATTGCACCACCAGCCGGGTTGTGACCGATGGTGCGCTTTGCTCGTAAATGTCGCAGATCTTGCAGATAGCTGATAACACTGGCGGGAGATTTTACGAAATCACTGAATCGGGCATAGCGAGTCCCAAATACACCCCATAGGAGACGAAACAGCAGTAGTGAGGCAATAACATAGCCAGCGTAGGCATGCAGATCCATCCATTCATCTTCTGTCAGCCAAGCAACTGCAAATGCGCCTACCAGGATCCAGTGAAACGATCGGACCAGTGGGTCCCATACCTTGATTTCATATTCATTTTTCATCGTTTTTCTCTCATTTATCTCAATATGAGAGAGAGCATGGCAGAGGGAAATGAAATGAAGCTGAAAACCGACAGCCCGGATAGATCAAGTTGACCTGTGCTACAGGACCGCACCCACACTGAATCAGGCTATTGGCTAGATAAAGAGGAAAATAAAAAAAGTGTGAGCAAAGTGAACACTAAAACTCAAAACCAAAAAAAAAAGCCTCTACCCATTCAGGTAGAGGCTAAATTATAGGTGAGGGGATCGGACTTTCAGGTCACTTTTAGCTGCAACATCTCCTCACCGTCTTCATCCGAGAGATGAACGGCACAAGCTATACAAGGATCAAAACTGTGTATGGTCCTGAGAATCTCCACCGGCTGTTTCACATCGGCTAGCTGGTGATTATCCTGTAACGCGGCCTCATACGCGCCGGTCTGTCCCGTACTGTCCCGGGGTCCTGCATTCCAGGTACTGGGGACTACTGCCTGGTAATTGGCAATCTTTCCATCCTCGATGACGATCCAGTGCCCCAGGGCACCACGTGGCGCCTCCATAAAGCCAACACCCTTACACTGCTTAGGCCATGTGGCAGGCTCCCATAAAGTTTCATTGAAAGTCCTGGTGTCGCCTGCCTTGATATTGGCGATCAACTGGTCATACCAGCCCTGCATGGCATCGGCGAGGATCTTGGTTTCAAGGGTTCTTGCGGCTGTCCTGCCTAATGTTGAGAAAAGTGCACGAGCCGGTAAATCCAATTTACTCAATGTCATGTCGACCAATTCATTGGTCTGCTCATGTCCCTTGGCATACATCATCAGGACACGTGCCAAAGGCCCTACTTCGACAGATTTACCCTTCCATCTTGGTGCTTTTAACCAGGAGTAGGACTCATCCACATTCAGATGTTCATAAGGTGGCTCTGGACCTGTGTAATTAAGTGTCGTTTCACCGTCATAGGGGTGCAGCCCCTGCTCCTTACCACCGGAATAGTCATACCATGAGTGGGATATATGCTCCTGAATCTCTTCAGTACTGTTCAGATCCAGTGGATGTACAGTAGATAGGTCCCGATCGAGGATAACCCCGCTGGGGAAAAAGAAACTGTCCGGATCATCCATTGATGTACTAGGCAGATCGCCATAACACATGAAATTACCCAATCCCTCACCACGCTCACCCCAATCCTTATAAAAACTTGCTATCGCCAGGGTGTCAGGTACATAGACTTGATCGGTAAACTCACGCATCTTGTTGATGACATTCTGAACCTGCGACAGTTTCTTGCTATTGATGGCAGAGTCAGAGTTGAGATCGATGGCAGAAGCCACGCCACCCACTACGAAATTGGGGTGGGGATTCTTACCACCAAAGATGGTATGCAACTTTACAACATCGCGCTGCCAGTCGAGGGCCTCTAAATAGTGAGCAACCGCCATCAAATTGGCTTCCGGCGGCAGTTTGTAGACCGAATGCCCCCAATAGGCCTTGGCAAATATTCCCAACTGTCCCGCCTCAACAAAACCTTTCAGTTTCCTTTTTATATCCGAAAAATAACCGGGAGAGGCCTTTGGCCAGTTGCTGATAGATTGTGCAAGCGCTGCCGTCTGACCTGGATCTGCAGAGAGTGCTGACACCACATCCACCCAATCAAGTGCGTGTAGATGATAGAAGTGCATCACATGATCGTGGATATACTGGGCGCCGATCATTAAATTACGGATCAACTGGGCATTTGCAGGAATCGGGTAGTTGAGGGCATCCTCCACTGAACGTACCGAAGCGATACCATGTACTAAGGTGCAGACACCACAGATACGTTGAGCGAAGGCCCAGGCATCACGAGGATCTCTGCCTTTGAGTATGATCTCGATACCACGAACCATGGTGCCGGATGAATAGGCACTGGCTATCTGATCACCTTCCATCTGGGCTTCGATGCGCAGGTGGCCTTCTATTCTTGTGATGGGATCAACGACGATTCTGTCACTCATTGTCTCTCGTCTCCTAACGGTACGACAAAGCCGTACTCAGTGGGGCTATTCACTTTTCTCATCAACCAGATGTTCCGCAATCATCTCCGTCAACCCCACTACGGGAATCTCCATGCGGTATTCTTCAAGACCCTCTTCAATGATCAGTCTGCAATTTGCGCAGGCAGTGACCAGGGTGTCTACATTCAGGTCGTCCAATTGGGATTTCTTGCGTTTGAATACCTTGATACGTAGCTCTTCAGCTCGCTCATTGGCACTGACACCTCCGCCACCGCCACAGCACCAGTTCATCTCTCTGGGATCCTGCATATCGACAAAGTTACTGGCTACCATATTGAGCAGATTACGCGGTGGTTCCAATACGCCACCCTTTCGCACGATCTGACAAGGATCATGAAAGGTCAGACGGTCATCTTCCATACCCTCTGTCTTTAAGCGGCCACTGGCACGCAACTCATCCAGCAGTTCCAGGATATGAACAACCTTAAAGTTATAGGGTCGACCAATGAGATTGGGGCCTTCCCAACGGATCGCAGTATAGGCATGTCCACACTCAGGACTGATGACATACTTCACTTTTAATTTATCAGCAGCGACCACAACCCGGTTGACAAGTTCTCTCGCGATATCGGACGACCCGATCTGTATACCGGAATTGGTGGCTTCAAATGCTTCGGAGCTGATTGTCCAAGTCACACCTGCCTGTTTAAAGATACGGGCCAAGGCCTCCATGTATTCTGGAAAGTTCATGATCTCCATGGAAGAAAGCAGCGCCATGTAGTCGACGCCCTCGACATCGACAGGAATCGTTAATCCGGTGTCGGCCTCAATATGTTTGATTTGTGCCGCCAATGCGGGATATTTAACACCCATGGGACTACCAATGGTGATAGCCCTGCGACTCGCACCTTTGATACCCTCCGGTGCATAGCCTGCTGCAACGAATCCCTCTCTGGCGCGTCGAATCATATAGCTGATATCGTTACCCACAGGACAAACCATGGAACAACGCCCACACAAGGTACATGCATCGTAGACCAACGGTTCCCACTCTTCGAGCAGTTCATCGGTGACTGGTTTGCTCATCCCAAGCAGTGATTTCAATTTACCCCAAAGGGTATACTCTTGTTCCCAGACACGACGGAATGGCTCCAGCTTATTGATTGGTGTGTACTTTGGATCACCAGTCTCGGTATAGAAGAGACAAGCTTCAGCACACATGCCACAGTTCACACAACTTGAGAAGAAGGATGCAATCGGTGCATTCATCTGCTCACGAAAGGCATTCAGACCTCTTTCAATTGTTGCCTCGCTCATGACTGAACTCCTCTACGACCTGCCATGGCGCCGTTATACCAGCGAGCAATAATAAAGGTGAAGGCATGCATCAACTTGGTAAAAGGGAATACCACCATCAACAATTCCACGCTGAGGATATGCAACCCCAATACCAGTGGATAAGGATCGATCATTCGATGATAGGCCAGATAACCGGTCAACATCGGCAGAAACGTCACTAACCATGTGAGGTAATCTTCAGGCCCACTAAGAAATTGCTTTACCGGATGACTCAATCGATTAAAAAGCATCGCCAACAGGGCGACAATCGTTACGGCTGCTACCGCATCGATCAGGTTACTGGCTATACCGGGCCAACTGAGACCAATCGTGGCATTGATCAATTCAATATGCGGTACAAACAGAAACAGGGTGATGAAGAAGCCGATATGCCAAACATAGCCACCCACAACAGTGAATGGTGAACGCTTGAACGAACCTTGCTCTGGCAGAGTTCGGGTCAATACGGTCCGCAGTCCCGCACCCAGTTCCGCACCTCTAGGCTCAGAGTAGTCGGGTTTACGCCCCAGTATCAGAACCTCAAGCAGGCGGATTAAAATGCCAATCAAAAAGACGACCAATGCGATATCGAAGCCTGGCCCCCTCACCCACAAAAGAAAGTCCATTGGTGTACTCATGATTTCTTATCCAAGTCGTCTATAGTTACGGTCTCATGCGCTGAAGCAGCCTTGGACTGTTTGTTGCGATTGATTGCACCGGCAGCCGCACCAAGGGCTACACCGGCACCTAAGACATAGGCTGCTTGTCGGGTGATATCGCTGTCAGGTATTGAGAGTGCATTATAGAAGCCGCCGGCATCCCAAAAATTGGGCTCAGAACAGCCTAAACATCCATGACCCGACTCAACAGGCCAGCTGGTGCCTTGATTCCATTTTGTGGTAGCGCATGCGTTATAGGTCATTGGACCCTTGCAGCCCAACCGATAGAGACACCACCCCTTACGTGCGCCTTCATCATCGAAGGTTTCAGCAAACAGTCCCTTGTCATAAAATGGACGACGGTAGCATCGGTCGTGAATACTCTTACCGAAGAAGACCATCGGCCTACCAAGACTATCCAACTCAGGGAGTGAACCGAAGGTTAAAAAGTGGGCCAGTACACCGGTGATGACTGTTGGGATAGGCGGACAACCAGAGACATTGACAACCGGTTTATCCTTAACGATATCTGAAACCGAGACTGCGCCGGTTGGATTGGGACTGGCCTGAGGAAGTCCACCAAATGCCGCACAGGTACCTACCGCAACCACCGCTGCCGCACCGGCAACTGTCTCTTCCAACATCTGCAGATTACTGATACCTGCTATTACAGAATAGCCCGGATTGCCCAGTGGGATGGAGCCGTCTACCACAACAATGTACTTACCTTCATTCTCATGCATTGCCGCTTCACGAGCTGCTTCTGCAGCAGCACCAGAGGCGACTTGCAAGGTATGATGATAGTCGAGTGAAATATGGTCGAAGATAAGGTTTTCGACACTGGGTGAATGGCTGCGTGTAAGGGATTCGGTACAGCCGGTACACTCCTGAAATGAGAGCCAGATAACCGAGGGTCGCTTTGCCTTCTCAAGCGATGCGGCAATAGCAGGCACCATCGCGGGGGGCAGTGCCATCATAGAGGCCGTGGCGCTGCAGAATTTCAGGAATCCTCGCCTTGAAACACCCCTTTCACGCAAACGCTCTCCGAGAGTTTTACCGATACGTTTGAGTTCTTCAGCCATCACTACTCCTCCCGCAAAGGACTTAACACGCGAAATTCACTGGGTTGAGTTGTCCGTTAAGCCTGATGATTGCATCTGAGATATCCTCAGGTTGAGACTGGACAATCTCGGGCACCCGATTGATCTCGATATTCAAGGCAATACGTTCACCTTCAGCATTGTAATGATCAATCAACCAGACACCGGGATAGAGGGTCTCGCAAATAGTACTCTTTCCCAGGGATTGAAGTTCAATGCTGATCTCACCGCAGCCGAGCTGTCTTAACAGCGCTTCCTCATCTCCAGGACCGAATGGGATGGATCGCAGATCGATCGTGGTTGTTTCTCCCATCTCGTGGAGACGTTTCAGCGCATGCAATACTTCATGCATAATAGGCAGCGCATTAGAATGATTGATGACTGGGTCTGGATCATCTCTCTCCTTGACCCGTACAACGATGTCTCGCAGCTTTTGCATCACGAACACTGATAATTAGGGCTTATAAAAAGAATATCACTAAATACTGATGGTGGTGCTGATCTGGATCATAATTAGGGTTTGAAATTCTGTTTCTAATACTTTTTTTCACCAAAATGTTAATTGCGTCAGTCAGACAAGACGCCCCATGTTTTCAGTATAGAGACGATTTCAGATATCCCTGCCTCTATTGCTGGTTCAACGGCTTCACTCAATGTTTCGCCCCAATCCAAATTCTCCGGTTCTATACCTACCAGGCAGCGTTGATCCGGCAGGGTGTCGGATAGACGAGCAATATCAATCAAGTCACCCAGGCTCACTTCATGGACACTGGCACGATTGCCTTTCAGGTAACTATCCATCTGCTGATTGTGGAAGACCTGCAATGTGCCAGGTTTCTCTCCCATACGTGCTGCATCCGCTACAATCAATCCATCAGCTCTGGCGATCGGTTCAGCAAGGGTAAAACTGAGCGTTCCCCCATCCAGATACTCAACACCCGCAATCTTGCCGACCTGCTGCTGCATACGATTAACCAGCTGAACACCTATACCCTCGTCGCTTAATAGGGTATTACCAATACCTAGGATTAACACAGATTCGATTGACAAAAGCGTACTCCTTGCGAGAATGAAACTATTCAGATCAGTACCCAAAAAAACACGGTTTCCGGGTACTGACCAAAGGGAAGAGTAAAACCCCTCCCCTTTGAACCCTATAAGCTAAGGATGAAGGTTATACCATGTGTTTGGGCATACCCATGCAGATTAAAAAAATTGACGGCTTTACTGCTCACTGTGAAGCAAAAGGCATTCAGCGGGAAGTGAGTCTCTTCATGCTGCAACATGAAGCGTTAAAGCCTGACGATTTTATCGTAGTCCATGTCGGTTATGCGATTCAGAAGGTCACCCCTCAGGAGGCACGCTCAGCCTGGGAAATCTATGACGAAATGCTAGCGAAGATGGATACCCCGCCCGATGCATGAACTCTCGATTTGTCAGGCCATGCTGACACAAGTCGAGGAGATTGCACAACGAGAGCATGCATCGCAAGTGACCCGCATCTTAATACGCATCGGTCCTCTCTCTGGTGTGGTGCCTGAGTTGCTTCAACAAGCATTCACCATTGCCCGTGCAGGTAGCGTAGCAGCTAGTGCAGAATTAGAGACGGAGCTGCAATCGATCCGTGTTCGCTGTCAGCAATGCGGAGCCGAATGTGACGCAGAGACTAATAGGCTGATCTGTTGTGAATGCGGCGACTTTCGAACACAGCTCATCAGTGGAGACGAACTCCTGCTTGCCAGTGTTGAGCTGACACGTGAACCTGAGGAAGAAGGAACGGGTGATGATTAACAACTACACTAGCTTGACAGAAGGAGTCATCTTACATGTGTGATACATGCGGTTGTAATATCACCGATGGAAACCGGCATCTGATTGAAGAGGGTGGGAAGCACGCTCATACAGATGACGGCAGTGTGGCCGTGGAAGTTCTGCAAAACCTGCTTAATGCGAACGATCATCAGGCTGCTCATAATCGCGAGCACTTCGACCGTCATCAACTGCTAACTATCAATCTGATGTCTTCTCCCGGAAGTGGTAAAACCCGGTTACTCGAAACAACCATAGACACGATTAAGAAGCGTTACCGAATGGGTGTTATTGAAGGTGATCTAGAAACAGAAAATGATGCACAACGCATACGTCAAAAAGGGGTAGAGGCAGTACAAATCACTACCGGTACAGCTTGCCATCTTGATGCCCACATGATTCATCATGCACTGCATCAGATGAATCTCGATGAATTGGATATCTTGTTTATCGAGAATGTCGGCAATCTGGTCTGTCCCGCCAGCTTCGACCTGGGCCAGCATCTCAATATCACTCTCCTGTCTGTCACAGAAGGTGATGACAAACCTGCAAAATACCCTGTCATCTTCCGTGCAGCAGATCATGTGCTGATCACTAAATCGGATCTACTGGTGATGCTTGATGATTTCAATACGGAAAAGGCTGAGCAGGCAGTACGTCACCTTGCTGTGGAAGCGCCTGTCACGCTGATTTCAGCAAAAAACGGTGAAGGTTTTGAAACTTGGTTAACCTGGCTTGATGAACAGGTTCAAAAACAGGCAGAAAGACGTGCCAAAGGCGAAACTACTAACCCAAAATTACAAACTGAAGGGATTCATATGCATGCTCAAGACACACGATAATCCTGGTGTCTTCCCATAAACATGTCGCTGGTATCGTAATATATTCGTTTGCCGGGTTTACTAAGGTACCGGGTTAATAATGTCAATCAGCGCGAAAACATGGTTGCAACAGTTACATGGGTTGCCACTGGACAGGCCTGTAAAAGTAATGAATGTCTGTGGTGGGCATGAGCGCTCCATCACCCAGGCCGGTCTGCGCAGCGCCTTGCCAGCTCAGATTGAACTCATCCCCGGTCCCGGCTGCCCGGTTTGTGTCTGTCCTGAAGAGGATGTTTACCAGGCAATACAACTAGCCTTACATGAGCCGGTCACACTGGTGGCATTTGGTGACATGCTGCGTGTACCGGTGAATGTTGCCAAAGGGGAGCCCCGGTCCCTCCATCAGGCCCATGCTGCTGGAGCGGATATCCTGCCAATCGCCTCACCGCTCGAAGCGCTACAGATTGCTCAGGCATCGCCGCAAAGAGAAGTGGTTTTTTTCGCGGCCGGATTCGAAACAACAATAGCACCCGTTGCATCATTACTTGTTGAGGGCATTCCTGAGAACCTCTCTATCCTGCTATCAGGTCGTTTGACATGGCCGGCAGTCTCACTATTGCTGAGTGGCGAGGCACCGGGATTCAACGCCCTGGTTGCCCCTGGTCATGTCGCGACTGTGATGGGGCCTGAAGAGTGGTCGTTTATTGTAGAGCAACACCATATCCCGGCAGCAGTGGCTGGTTTCACGACAGAGAGCCTGTTGGCCGCCACCTACTCTGTCATCAGACAATATCTGGATAAACGACTATTCCTTGATAACTGTTACCCGGAACTGGTCAGGCCAGGTGGAAATCCCTGTGCCAGAGCACATCTGAATCAAGCATTGAATGTAGTCGATGCCAACTGGCGAGGAATTGGCATCATCCCCAATTCGGGATACGTCTTAAATAGGGACTATGTCCATTCGGATGCACGAAAACGATTTCCGGACTATGACGTCCCCGAACGCATGCGGGCCGGCATGATGCCTCCAGGGTGTGACTGCTCAGAGGTGGTTCTCGGTCGAAAATACCCAAATCAGTGCCGACTCTATGGTGAAGCATGCACCCCGAGATCACCTATCGGTCCCTGCATGGTTTCGGATGAAGGTGCCTGTCGCATCTGGTGGAGTGGTGGGATCCGGAATCGCAAAAAGTCTCTCCCGGACTAATCCACCAGACTCAGCCCATCTTTTCTTATTCTTAAGCTGATAAGTTTTTTACCTTTGAAATGGATAACTCAATAAATAACATCATTTAATCCGTATATATCATTGATAATATAATAATAATATTGATTCATATAAGCTTTTATTGTCCTTCCATCTAACTTCCAGCCGACAGTTCTCCCACTACGGCTATTTGCTTTAATTGCAACATCCTGCTGTCTCAAAACACCCCACTCCAAGCTATACCACTACGCTATTTGAAACTCACCCACTATAAATACGGTCTATACTGGCTACAATACACACTATTTTACTGGGTTATACGGATGCGTAGGATCGGCCGGAAAATCATGCAGTGGATCACCGATTGGTTGACCAAAGAGGGTCCGCCTTCTACCTCTCCCCTTTGTGATTTCAATCGACTTAGCTACGAACTCCGACCGGGCGATGTCCTGTTGGTGGAGGGCCGTAGCCGGGTCAGTGATGTTATCAAGACCATTACTCAAAGTACCTGGACTCATTCAGCACTCTTTATTGGGCGCATTTACGATATTCGCGACCCACAACTTCAACAGCGGGTGCGCATGGCCTATCAGGGTGATCTCGGTGAACAATTGATGGTTGAAGCTTTACTGGGTGAAGGTACCATCATCGCTCCAGTCTCCAAATACCGTAAGGACCATCTGCGTATCTGCCGACCCACCGGCCTGGAGCCCGTCGATGCCCACAAGGTGGTGGCGCATGCTATTCAACATATCGGGTTTGACTATGATCTACGCCACCTGCTTGATCTCGCCCGGTTCTTCTTTCCCTGGACCATACTCCCCAGGCGTTGGCGCTCGAGTCTGTTTGAACACAATGCCGGATCACCAACACGCGCAGTCTGCTCCTCACTATTGGCATCCGCTTTCAATAGTGTCAACTTTCCCATACTGCCATTCATCGATCGTGATGAAGACGGCAGTCTGCGCTTCTTTAAACGCAATCCACGCCTCTTCACACCAAAGGATTTCGACTACTCACCCTATTTCGACATCATCAAGTATCCCTTTCTAGGCCTGGATGATCTGGGTGTCTACCGTCGACTACCCTGGTGTGACGAGACCATCCTCTACAATGATGACGAACGGGCTTTCGTTGCTGCAACAAAAGGTGAAGTCATGCCCTGCCTCGATGACCGGACGCTGTTTGGCATGAAACCGAAAAAGGAAAAAGTAAAACAACCTGATGATCAGGATGAGGAGAGCCAACAACCGGTACCAAACACCCTGCGGGAGGCAGACCAATGACACTACTTGGACTCTTGTTGCTCATGGTGACTTTGTGGGGACTGGCTTATGGATCTGCACGGGCCATCGTTTGGATAGTGTTGCCACCGGTATTACTCATCAGTTTGCAACTGGCTAACCTTCTAACCTCAGCCTGGACCATCCCATTGTGGGGGCTTTTTGCCATTTCTCTCTTCTTCTACCTGATGCCTGAGCAGCGTCGGCAATGGATCACACAACCCTTGTTAAACGCTTTTCAGAAAGTGATGCCATTGATGTCGACAACAGAGAAGGAGGCACTGAATGCGGGTAACGTCTGGTGGGACGGTGAACTCTTTTCCGGACAGCCCAACTGGAGACAACTGCTGCGTCAACCACAATGCCACTTGACAGAACGTGAGCAGGCATTCCTTGATGGTCCGGTACAGCACCTCTGCGAAAGGCTTGATGATTGGCATATCACCCATCAACAAAAGGATCTTCCAGCTGATATCTGGGACTTCATCAAACAGTCCGGATTGTTTGGCATGATTATCCCGGAATCATATGGGGGGCTCGGTTTTTCTGCTTACGCTCACTCACAGGTGGTGATGAAGATCGCCAGTCGGAGTATCACTGCCGCGGTCACAGTGATGGTACCCAACTCTCTTGGGCCGGCAAAACTGCTGCTTCATTACGGTACTGAGGCACAAAAAGAGCAATACCTTAAAAAACTGGCGAGCGGGGAAGAAGTCCCCTGCTTTGCCCTCACCAGCCCACAGGCTGGTAGCGACGCCGGTGCTATGCCGGATCTAGGTGTCGTCACTCATGGCCAACATCAGGGAAAACAGGTGCTGGGTATCCGGCTCAACTGGGAGAAACGCTATATCACCCTGGCTCCTGTGGCGACCCTGATCGGTCTGGCCTTCAAGCTGGAAGACCCCCAGGGCCTACTGGGCGAGGACCCTCAACCTGGAATCACTGTCGCTCTCATTCCCCGTGATACCCCTGGTATAGAGATCGGGGATCGACACATGCCTCTCGATATCCCATTTCAAAACGGCCCGATCTCAGGACGAGATGTCTTTATCCCGATCGATTGGGTGATGGGAGGCGTCGAGGGTGTGGGTAAAGGTTGGCAAATGCTGGTCGAGTCCCTCTCTGAGGGGCGAGGTATCTCACTGCCAGCACTCTCTACGGGAGCAGGAAAGCAGGCTAGCCGTTATACGGGTGCCTATGCCGCGGTTCGCAGCCAATTCGGCCAGCCCATCGGCCACTTCGAAGGTGTAGAAGAGGCCCTTGCAAGAATTGGCGGCCTGACCTATCAGATGGATGCTGCACGAAAACTGACCCTCAGCGCCCTCGACAGCGGTGAATCGCCATCGGTTATCTCCGCCATCATCAAGTACCACCTCACCGAACGTTACCGCCTTTCTATCAATGACGCCATGGATGTTCAGGGTGGTAGCGGTATCTGTCTTGGGCCTGATAACCTGATTGGCAGAGCTTACCAAGCCATTCCCATCGCCATCACGGTTGAAGGCGCCAATATCCTGACCCGGAGTATGATCATCTTCGGTCAGGGAGCGATTCGGTCCCATCCCTATGTTCTGAAAGAGTTCGAGGCCGCAGAGAACCCGGATCCGCAAGCCTCACTGATTCAGTTTGATGAAGCGCTGTTTAATCACATCGGCTTCGTGGTGACGAATTTTGCGCGTACATGCTGGCTGGGTATTACTCATGGCCGGCTCTCTGAAAGCCCAAAGCGCGGACCCTCACGTCGTTATTTTCAGCGTCTCAACTGGATGTCTGCAGGGTTTGCCCTGACCGCCGATATTGCCCTTATGACCCTGGGTGGCTCACTCAAACGAAAAGAGCGTCTATCGGCCAGGCTGGGGGACATACTGAGTAACCTCTATATCGCCAGCGCCAGCCTTAAACGCTATATCGAAGAGGGTGAGCGGCAGGATGATCTCCCATTGATGCAATGGGCTATGGACGATTCACTCTATCGCATCCAACATGCTTTACGCGGCCTGTTACGCAATATGCCGTTTCGTCCTCTGGCCTGGTTACTGCGGGTAGTGATTTTTCCGACCGGACTCCCCTTTCACAAGCCCACAGACCATCTCGATCATCAGGTTGCACGTCTCCTGTTGAGTCCCAATGAGGTTCGAGAGCGACTTACCCAGGGCATCTACACGACAGAGGATCAAAAGCAGCGTGTTGGTCAGCTGGAACAGGCACTATTTGCTGTCACTGCCGCTGCTCCCCATGAAAAAACACTACGTCGTGCCAAACGAGCCGGCCAACTCAAATCACGGGGTATGCGGAACTTGATTAAGGAGGCCGTTACACTCGGCATCTTGAGTGATAGTGACAAAGTAGCTCTGGATGAAGCAGAACGTTTACGTAATCAGGTTATCCAGGTCAATGCCTTTGATAGATTGAGCAATGCGACAGCTGGTAAACAGAGAGAGACTGTAAGGGTCTCCGAACTCAACAAGCTGGGTGCTGCATGAACGTCAAACAGTTCCATCCCGATACAGGATGGGCTAAGTTAGGGGGTGTGTAATGCTACTCTTTAATGGTGCTCACCAAAATGAGCCAGTCGAAACCACCGATAATCCAGAAAATGATAACAATGAAAACAGCATGAACAAACCAAAAACAGATTTGATACGTCTAAAGCATGCCGACACGATTGCAGGCGTCTTTCAGGAACGCGTTAAACGTACACCTGATGCCATCGCGTACATCCAGTACCAGGAAGAGAGTGATACTTGGGAGAAAACCAGTTGGCGGGAAATGGAACAGCTGGTATCGCGCTGGCAAGCCGCATTCCGCAATGAAGACCTTCGACCAGGGGATCGGGTCGCTTTAATACTGCGGAATTGCCGTGAATGGGTCATATTCGACCTGGCAGCACAAGGATTGGGCTTGGTCACAGTCCCCCTCTACACCAATGATCGCCCAGAGAACATTGGTTACATCATGCAGGATGCCGGGGTGCGTCTGTTACTCCTTGAAAATGATGAACAGTGGCAGGAACTACAACAGATACGCAACCAGCTTGCCGGCCTGAACCGTATCGTCACCATGCAGCGGGTCGATCCCAAGGGACTTCAGGCCCGCTTGGTAACGCTTGAGGATTGGCTGCCTGATCAAAGCAGCCATGATTTACAAGTAGTGGATATTCCAAGTGAGAGCCTGGCCACCATCGTCTATACCTCTGGCACAACAGGTCGCTCGAAAGGTGTCATGTTGAGTCACCGAAACATACTGTGGGACATCGATAGTGGCGTTGAAGTCATCCACATCTATCCTACAGACATGTTTCTCTCCTTTCTGCCCTTGTCGCATACTTTGGAGCGAACGGTTGGTTACTACCTGGCGATGGTGTCCGGGGCCACCACCGCCTATGCACGCTCAATCCCGCAACTAGGTGAAGATCTTCAGATTATCAAGCCCACCATTCTAGTCTCCGTACCCCGTATCTATGAACGGGTATATGCCAAGATACAGGAAAAACTGGAGAGTGACTCTGCCATCGCCCGTACCATTTTCAATCTGGCTGTAGAGACCGGCTGGCAAAATTTTGAGTATCAACATCGACGTGTCTCCTGGTCACCTAAATTTATTCTATGGCCCCTGCTGGAAAAAATGGTTGCCAGTAAGATTCAGGACAAACTGGGTGGACGGCTACGTATTGCTGTCTCAGGTGGCGCGCCACTCTCTCCGGATATGGCCAAGGTCTTTATTGGCCTAGGGGTTCCAATTCTGCAAGGCTTTGGCCTGACTGAGACCAGCCCGATGATATCCGCCAATACCCATGAAAAGAATATTCCGGCCAGTGTCGGCACCCCCTTTCCTGGTATAGAAGTCAAAATCAGTGAGTACGATGAACTGCTATGTCGAGCGCCCAATGTCATGATGGGTTACTGGAACAACCGCCATGCCACCGCTGATGTTATCGATGAAGAGGGCTGGTTCCATACCGGTGACAAGGCAAAGATCGAAGATGGCTTTATCTTTATAACCGGGCGTTTAAAAGAGATCATTGTAATGGCCAATGGTGAAAAGGTACCGCCAGCGGACATGGAGATGTGTATCGCTATGGATGCCCTCTTTGAACAGGTACTGATTGTTGGTGAGGGTAAACCCTACTTATGCGCTATGGTCGTCCTAAATCCAGAGAATGCCCAGACACTGGGTTTAGATCCAGCCAACCTCAGTGAGCAACAGGAGCAGGAATTGCTGAGACGCATGAATAACCATCTCGATAACTTTCCCGGTTATGCAAAGATCATCCGAATGGCTGTCATCCCAGAACCATGGAACGTAGAGAATGGACTGATGACACCAACCCTTAAACTACGTCGCAGTAAAATTCTGCAGCGGTACGAGGAGAAGTTTGACGCGATGTATGTCGGGCATTGATGCAATTCGAGAGAGACCGTTTACTCTAGTATCCTGACTGTTAACCCGGCTAAGGCTGGAATCCAGGGAATTCAACGACTCACTGGGTTCCTGCAAATGCCGGAATAGCCAGCATTGTTGTTTATGGTAACACCCTACATGATTATAGAAGTTATTCCTTAGTGGTATCGTGCATTAAAACCATCTAAAGAAGTCGGCCCACTGAAGTAATAGCCCTGATACTCTTGAACACCCGCCTGCTTAAGCCACTGCAGCTGTTCCATTCGTTCAACACCTTCCGCGACTACATTCAAATTCATGACTCTGGCCATTGCAATCAGCGCCGTGCATATACCAATGGCATAGCTATCAGCAGGAAGGTCCTTGATAAAACTATAGTCCAGCTTGAGGCTGTCAATATCAAAATCCCGGAGATAGGTAAATGTGGAATAACCAGTGCCGAAATCATCTACAGCAATGCGAACGCCCAGTTTTTTCAGGCTTCGTACAACATTTCTACTCAATTCAATATCGTCAACTAAACTGCTCTCTGTAATCTCCAATTCAAGTCGACAAGGATCGAAGCCTGTTTTCGTCAAGATAGATTCTACTCGACTGGAAAAATCACCTTGATTGAATTGGTGAATGGAAACATTGACATTCAAACGCAATGGTTGATCGGTTGAATGGTCATTGGAGAGCATATCCAGACAAGCCTTCTCCAGTATCCAATCCCCCAATTCAATGATCAGGCCAGAGTTTTCCAGGAATGGAAGGAATTCTGAAGGTTCTAATGTACCACGTCGGGGATTATCCCAACGTAACAATGCTTCCATTGAGGTCGGAATGCCCGATTTAATATCAACTACCGGTTGATAGAGCAGGTGAAAACTTTTTGAATCCAGTGCCTCAATCAGCTCATTTTCAAGCTGTAAAACGCCATCTTCATTGGCACCTAAGTGATGGCTATAGACACAATATTGCCCACGACCGCTTCTTTTTGCCTGATACATGGCCATATCCGCCTTTTGCACCAAACTACCAAGATCATCTTTAGCAAATGGATAGAAAACTATTCCGATACTACAGCCGATATAGAGCTTTCTCCCCTCTATCTCGAACGGTTCTTTTATAGTCTCAATAATAGTTTTCGCAATATTAATACCATCGTGAATAGACTTTATCTGCTCCGCGATTACAGTAAACTCATCACCACCCAATCGTGCAACTGTATCACCTAAGCGAAGCATTTTTTTAAGCCTCAAGGCTGCCTCTTTCAGTAGACGATCGCCTGCCAGATGCCCAAGACTATCGTTAACCTTCTTAAACTGGTCAAGATCGATAAACATTAAAGCGATCAGGTACTCACCTCGCTCAGCTTGTTCCATTGCATGTTTAAGACGGTCGCGAAAAAGCTGTCGATTCGGCAAATTGGTAAGGCCGTCATATTGTGCAAGATATCGAATATGATCTTCATTTCTTCGACGTTCACTTACATCCTGTGCAACACATATGATCTGTTTAGGCATGCCCTTAAGTTTTAGATAGGCACCCGATAGTGAGACAAGTATCTGTTGGCCATCAGATGTTAAATATCTAGCATCCATACTCTCTGCCTCTTCTTCCATGACCAGAGTTAACCATTTTTTTACACGGCCGCCATCCCTACTATCAATCAATTCAAGATAAGATATATTTTCCAACTTATCCCTAGCGTAGCCCAACATTTCAGAAGCTGCCGCGTTAACCATCAGGATCTCTCCCTGCTCGGAGATGACAATCAATACATCCCGCATGTTATTGAGAATATCATTCAGGTATTGACGCGACACTGTAGTACTGGAAAGATCTCTGCTCATACGATTGAAGGCATGGATCAATTGTCCGAGTTCATCCTGGCGGTTTTTTGGCAACTCGATACCGTAATCCCCCTGACCAACACGAACGACATACTCTGATAACTGACGTATAGGAAATACCAGCCGCCTGGAAATAAAAGCGGCTAACAATAAACCGAGAATAAGTAATACAAGGGTAACGAGAATAGTTAGATATCGTCCCTGCTGTTCAAACTCCGATATCAGATTAGTCAAGCGATCTGTCATTTTCACTGTGTTGATCAACTGACCTTTTCTGGATAGACCCACTCTCACCCATCCCAATAGCTCATCAGCAATAAATATGGGAGAGATAATTTCCATGACACTTTGTGACTCCAATATCAAAGACGTTGTTTCCTTTGATATCCAGCCAAGGATCTCTGGATTTTCAAGATGTGTGCCGTATTCACCCAACACCTCTGTCCCATCATGGATAACCACACCTTCAGGATCGATCACCATGACATGGTGTATATCATCCAGCTGGGCAATGCTCTGCAACAATTGCAAGATAGCCAACATATCAAAATCATAAAGAGGATTAGCCAAATCCTGGCTGAGAATCATGCTTAAGGTTCGAAGACGTTTGGTTGCTTCACCATGCAGTGCTTCACTCATAGTGTCAGTACTGGTGTTTTTAATTGTCGTGAAGAGATCACGTGACTGAAAGGAAAACATTGCCGCGAGAATGACAGCCACAAACACAATGCCGCCTCCGATGGCAACTGTATAGCGAAACTGCAGATTCTTAACCATGTCAGACTAGAGCACCTGATCAACCAGGTCCATTATATGGCGTAGGTTATATATCGAATCTATTTGATCTCTACTCAATTTGTCGAATTTCTTTGTTTGCTGATACGCATGCAAGACAGATACCGCATGTGGATCATTACCAGCGTGTAATAGGATTTCTTCAAGTCGCTTACGAATGGCTGGATCAATATCTTGGCGCACCATTTCAACTGCACGTATTATTGGAGGGGTACGTAAAAAAATAGAAAAATTTGTTCGATATTTTGAGGGAAGATGGTCTTCTTTGCCCCAATCCAGGTTACTAAAAGCGCCTGCATCGACAATACCCTTATCTACCAGTGTTGCAATATTAATCTCTTCTCTCGCAAAAACAAAACCGATTCTATCGGCCGGGGGTTTTTCTCTGATACTCCTCAGTTTAATTAACCTCAATCCCTTTTCTAACATGGCATTGACGGGTAGGTAAAAAGCTGATGTAGAGGCTGGATCCTCAAGTGCGATAACCTTCCCCCTCAGATCCTCCAACTTATTAATGTTTGATTGCTTTAATGAGAAAAATACTGAATGGTAATCAGGAACACCCTTTTTCCATTTTCGTAGCAATACTTCAGCACCACTTTTTTCGTGTAAATATGCAGCGGCAATGGGTGTTTCGGTCACCCAATCCACTTCACCCCTACGTACCATATCGGCCAGCTGTTTCTTACTCCTGGCCATCCTGATCTTACCCTTTCTAATACCTAGGTCGTGCATTCTCTCAACTGCATACTTCACCATAGGCTTAAGGTATTGATAGTGTTTTTTAGGATTATGACTGATTTTCCCGATCACAAGGGTTTCGGGATCTTTTGAACTTGCATGAGCTTGCAATGCCGCTAAAGAGCATCCAAGAGTAAGCAGCAGGAGCATCCCTTTGCTCAATAACCCACTCCTCATTCAGAAATCTGCCTGAGCCCTAAACTGGATTAAAGCCGGCTCATCCTCACCAATCACATCTCCATCTGCGTCAGCAAAAATATCGTTCTCCACAATGATGTAGTTCACCATTAATCGAATTTGAGGATTGAGATGCCAATTGATACCTAGGGTAATATTATCACTCGATCCACCTTCAATCCCAGCAACATTAAGATCCAGTGTGCTATAACGGGCAGCCAATTCAACAGCACCATAATCATTGAGCGGCCTAACACGCCCAAATCGGCCCGATCTCTGTTTATAGTGGCGGCTCTCACCTGTCAAAAACCAACTCCCCTGAAGGTACCAACCACTGAAACTTGGATTTTCATGCTCGTCACGCAATAAAAGTGCTTGAATCCATTCACCTTGGAATGAAACTGACCCCGATACCCACGCTCCTTCTAAACCAAACAGGGTTAAGGAATCGCTCATGTTTAGTTTTCCGGTATCCAGATAACGGATATCGGTTAGATGAGATTCAGGGCGTGAATCAAATCGAAATTCCTGCTCATCATCTAATTTCCTATAGCTTGCGGCCAATCCCAGGTGTATTACCGATCGCTCATCGGCTAAGGGTGCATAAGTCAAACGGCCTGTAGCTCCCCACCCTTCATCACCTTCATCACCTTCATCACCTTCATCATCCGCATCATCATTATAATCATCACCGAATAACCCTGCAGTGAAGGTGGTCTGCCCACCTATCCAGTTCATACCAAACCCCAGACTCCGCCCAGGCACCATGGTATTGGGTAATGCTCGTTCCATGAAGGTCAGATACTTTTTACTGGTCATCTCCTCCAGGCTGAAGGGCTCCTTAAAATGACCGATAGTGTAACGCCAAGGATAGTTGGCATCGTATGCAAACCAGGCATCTTTGATATCCGCTTCTCCATCGGAAAAATCGATACTCATTTCATAGATAAAATCAGCATAAAACCGCCCTTCTAAATCAAATCGGATATCACGCAGCTCTGAACCGTTACCCAGGGTATTTTTATCTTCACTATAGACAGCCGCGTCAATAAGAACCCTACCACCAAGTTGAAATGAAAATTCACCGTCATTGGTCGTGACCTCAACGCCACCTTTTGTGGATATTAAGACATCCCGAGGTTGTGATGTGTCGTATGCATCTGATAGTTCATTGCCCTGTAAGGCAACTGTTTCACCCTGTTGCTGTAGATAAAAGCGATCACCACTTGTCTGTGGGTTACGATCTATTGAATGAGGCATCAATGCTTTTTGTTGTCCTAATAGCACTGAAGAAAAACAGCTGAATAACAGCATTATTATTTTTTTCATGAATGGCCGTCGACCTTTAAGTATGCTTATTTTTTAGCCAGTGGAAAGCACTGGTAGAAATTGGTGGTTGTCTGATCTGCAATGGTCTCGAACTCTATACCTTTCAGCTGCGCCACACATTCCGCAACATGTTGGACATGCATGGGTTGATTAGGTTTACCTCGGTGAGGTACCGGCGTCAAATAGGGAGAGTCAGTCTCTATCAGCAGCCGATCCATTGGCACCTGTTTTACCACTTCCCGTAACTCTGCGGCATTCTTGAATGTGATAATGCCGGAAAATGATACATAGAAGCCCATCTCCAGGGCCTGCTCTGCCATCGGCCAATCCTCCGTAAAGCAGTGCATCACACCGCCTATCTCATCGGCCCCCTCCTCTCGCATGATTTGGAGAGTATCTGCCTTGGCATCCCTGGTATGGATAATCAGTGGTTTTTGGGCAACTTTTGCCGCATGGATATGTTGGCGAAATCGTTCCCGTTGCCAATCCAGATCGCCCTCTCCATGAAAATAGTCGAGACCAGTCTCACCGATAGCAACTACCTTATGGGTATGGGATAACTCCAGTAGTTCTTCAACAGAAGGTTCACGACGCTCTTTATCGTTGGGATGTACACCAACCGATATCGAAATTTGTGGAAAATCTGCTACCAGAGCCACCATCGCAGGCCAGGATTCCAGATCAATGGAGACACACAGCATGTGGTTGATACCACGATCAAGAGTGCTGGTCACAAAGTTCGCGAAGTCCCCTCCAAATGGCTCAAGGGAGACACGATCAAGATGGCAGTGGGAATCAACTAGCATGCTCAGAGCCTATTTTCTTTCGCCATAAAGGATTGGAAGAGTTTAGTTGTCCCTGTCTGATAGGATTCAGGACCCATGAACATATATCTGGCAGATGCAGTTCATCACCAATAATCCACAGATTCAGGTAATAGCTGGTGTTCTACGCTAGAGGGTATGTGTAGGACGGTCTGATTTCAATGCGCCGGCAAGATAGGTCTCGATCTTATTTCTTGCAGCACCACCGTCTTGATCGCTGAACTGTACACCAATACCTGCTGCCCTGTTCCCTTCAGCTCCCACAGGCGTGATCCAGATGATTTTTCCGGCCACTGGCAAGCGCTCAGCTTCATCCATCAGTGTCAATAACATAAAGACTTCATCACCGAGACGATACTGCTTAGTCGTGGGTATAAACAGCCCACCGAATTCGACAAACTGCATGTAGGCCGCATACAAGGCGTTTTTATCCTTGATGGTAAGCGAAAGAATACCTTGTTTGGGTCCACCAGCCATACAATACCTAATCTTCTATCTATGCCGCCTGTACGAAACAGGTATGCCAATCGATAAGTAGTTTTTCCAGCGTTAGTTGCGGGTTCAAATTACTGTCCAGCAAACCCTTTGTCTGATAAACCTGGAGCAGATAGCCCTGCAATACGCTAGAGTTTAACTTGTCGGCCGTATTCTGCAAAGCTTGAGAATGATCCTGATTGAAGAGCAGTACGGAATTCCCGCCCTCCTTCAGGCGTATGAGATCAATCACCCACCCCGCCAGCCATTCAAGCAGCAATCCCCTGTCAAAGGAGGTCCACTGTCGAGCCAGACTGACCGGATCCCGATTTTCTCCACCAAGACCCAGAAAGCCATTCAACATCGCCTCACGGGTCTGCAGTAACTCAGCGCTATCCAACTCCAGTGCCTTCAGTGGAGCACCGTTAGCAAGCGAGAGCAATATCCCGGGTTCGGCATGAACAACCTTTTCGGCCAACCAGGAGATCGATTGCTGCTTGTCAGGGGAGTGAAACACCACTTTCTGACAGCGGCTTCTGATTGTGGGAAGCAGTCTGGTGGGCTGATCGGTCAACAGCAGAATCACTGTCCCTGGTGTAGGCTCTTCCAGAGTCTTTAGCAGGCTATTGGCAGCCGCATTATTCATACGATGAGCCGGCTGGATGATAATGACTTTGCTACCATCCGAATACGAGGTTAATGAGGCCCCGGCGATAAGGCTGCGGATAGCTTCAACCTTGATCTCTCCACTTTTGCTCCCCTCATCCGGTCTGAGCCACTGGAAGTCGGGGTGATTAAAACTGCTCATCAACTGGCAGTGCCGACAAATACCGCAGGGATACCCTGCGTTATCCTTATCAGGACACAGGCAGGATTGTGCAAAACTGAGTGCGAACTGCTCTTTTCCTAACCCGGGAGGTCCTGAAAGCAGTAAGGCATGTGGCAGTCGTCCCTGCGTATTAGCCTGTTGCAGGTGATGCCACTGTTCCATCTGCCAAGGCAGAGGATGGTAACCTGACTCATCCATTGAGATTATCCAGATAGCCCTGAATGACTTCAGCAATCTGATCCTGCACCACCTGTAAGCCTGGAGAGGCGTCAATCACCCGTACTCTATCTGGCTCCCTGGCAGCGATTTGTAAATATCCGGTTCTAACCTTCTCAAAAAAGAGGTGTGCTTCACTTTCAAAACGGTCTGGATCTGAACGCTTACCTGCACGCTCCAATCCTGTCTCGACAGGTAGATCAAGCAATAGTGTCAGATCGGGACGTAGCACTCCCTGTACAAACTGTTGTAGCGTAGCAATACGTTCTGCAGATATGCCCCGCCCAGCTCCCTGGTAGGCAAAACTGGCATCGGTAAAACGATCACAAAGAACCCACTTACCCTGCTCCAGCGCTGGCAGAATCTTACGATGCAGATGTTCCGCACGTGCTGCAAACATCAATAGCAACTCCGTGTCATCTGCCATACCAGTATGTTTGTGTCCCAGCAACAGCTCACGAATCGCTTCACCGAGTGGTGTTCCACCGGGTTCACGTGTAAACAGCACCGGCTTGCCGGCTGCTTCCAGGAGTGACTGTATAAATGCCAGGTTACTGCTTTTTCCCGCACCTTCACCACCTTCGACGGTGATGAAGCATCCTCTTGCAGAGGTTTTTATCTTTGTCATCGCTTCAACAGGTACTTGCGTACCGCCTTATTATGTTCCTCCAATGTTGCAGAGAAGGTGTGTCCGCCATCTCCGGTTGCAACAAAATAGAGCGTCTTACCCTCTTCCGGATGAAGTGCCGCATAAATTGCAGCACCACTCGGCATAGCAATGGGTGTAGGTGTCAGCCCTTTACGGACATAGGTGTTATAGGGTGTGTCGCGAGACAAATCCCGCTTGCGTATATTGCCTTTATAGCGATCACCCATCCCATAGATCACAGTGGGATCGGTTTGCAGGAGCATGCCGCGGTTGAGGCGTCGAACAAACACCCCGGCGATCTTCCCACGTTCTTCAGGAATACCTGTTTCACGCTCAATGATGGAGGCCAGAATGAGCGCCTCGTAGGGGCTCTTCAAGGGAAGCTCTTTATCCCGGTTTTGCCAGGCCTGTGCCAAGGTGGTCTCCATGCGACGGTAGGCTCGCCTCAGAAAATCCACATCAGTGGTGCCGAGAGGAAAATGGTAGGTGTCAGGATAGAAGTGCCCTTCCGGGTGTAGATCATCCAATCCCAGGTGTTGCATTATTTGCTCATTCACAACATCTTCAAGGGTATGGGTTAGATCTGGATTACGTCTAATGGCAGCCATCATCTGCTTGAATGTCCAGCCTTCAATGATGGTCAAGGCGTGTTGTACTACCCTTGAAGAGGTCAGGATCTCAAGCAGCATCGAAGGTGTCGTCCCTTCAGGCAGATGATATTCGCCTGCCTTCAGCTTACTAGCCTGTCCACTCCAGCGAGCCATAAACCTCAATAGTAAGGGTTTATCGAGTATTTCCCGTTGCTGAAGATCATCTGCTAATCCCCTGATGGTCATGCCTGGTTGGAGTAGGTAGCTAACCCCCTCTTGTGGCAGCGTAAGCGGTTTATTGATGAATCCATCATACTCCATCCACCCCCAGGCCAGGAGGATGCTTACAGCAAGTATCATGATACCGAGTAGACGATTAAACATAGCGCCATTCTACTGGAAAAATAACCTGGATGAACTGTAAATACGTCAAAGAGTGTTGATGATATCGACTAACTAGTGCCAGCTCGTGGAGAGGATTTATCCCGGTCAAAGGGCCGACCTGAGGATCTCATCAACGGCCTGGTGTAATTTTTGTGGAATCTTCTCAATATTAAAGTGGTACTGATCCAGGATTGCCACAGGACAGATTCCCATCAGCGAATTGGTCACAAACAGTGCATCGGCCTGTTGAACATCATCAAGTACAAAATCGGTGATTCGTAACGGTAGAGAGAGTTGTTTTGCCTGCTCAATAACCAACTCTCTCACAACACCAGCGATACCCGCCTGACTGAGATCCGGCGTCAGGATTGTTTCACCATGAATCATGAAGAGATTTGACTGGGTACCGGAAATCACCCTGCCCCTGTCATCCAACATCAGGCTTTCAGCAATCGTTGGATCCTGCCACTCACTGCGTGCCAAAACCTGATCCAGACGGTTGAGGTGCTTTAGTCCAGCTAACTGACTGTTTAGACTGGCCCTGGTATGGCAGATACCTAAGCGGATACCTTTGGCGTACCACTCGTTAGGATAGTCCGGCCAGGGATGAAGCGTGAGAATACGTCGTGGATGACTTGATGCCGGGGGCCTGTACCCCCTGCCCCCACTGCCGCGGGTCAGTATTATCTTTAAAACAGCACGCTCATGGCCGGCACACAGGGAGAGCGCTTCCCGTTTAAGTAGCTGCTTGTCGGAGGGAGGAAAGCCAAGTACCTGCTCTCCTCGAGAGAGACGCGCGATGTGATGCTGCCACAATCCCGGCTGCCCATTAATAACAGCGAGGGTCTCAAACAGGCCATCACCATACTGCAAACCACGATCCGAGAGTGGAACCTGATCACCAGCAATGCCGTTAATCAGCAAAGAGCATCCAGCGTTAGGTTAAGCGACGAAAAGCAAGTGTTCCGTTAGTACCGCCAAAACCAAATGAGTTGGATATCACCACATCCAGCTTCATTTCTCTTGTACTATTGGGTACATAATCCAGATCACAGGCTGGATCCTGGTTTTCCAGGTTGATCGTAGGGGGTACCACTTGATTGTAGAGTGCCAGGATTGTATACACCGCTTCAGCACCACCCGCAGCACCCAGCATATGGCCGGTCATCGATTTAGTCGAACTGACACACAGCTTATGGGCATGATCACCGAAGGCACGCTTTACAGCCATTGTTTCGGCCACATCGCCAGCTGGGGTAGAGGTACCATGGGCGTTGATGTAATCAACCTCCTGCAGATTGATACCACCATCCTTGAGCGCCAACTCCATGCACTTCGCAGCCCCAGAACCGTCGACTGACGGTGCTGTCATATGATAGGCGTCGGAATTCATACCTATCCCAACCAACTCGGCATAGATTTTCGCACCACGTGCTTTAGCCTGCTCATACTCTTCCAGTACAACCACACCGGCTCCGTCACTCAGCACAAATCCATCACGATCCTTGTCCCAAGGACGACTGGCAGCCTGAGGATCATCATTACGGCGAGAAAGGGCTCGTGCAGCGGCAAAGCCACCCAGGCCAACAGGTGATGTCGCCATTTCAGCTCCACCGGCAATCATCACATCAGTACGACCATGACGTATCATCATCGCAGCCTCAGCTATACTGTGGGCGCCACTACTGCATGCAGAAACAATAGAGTAGTTCGGCCCTTTCAGTCCATACATAATGGAGAGATTACCGGACACCATATTGATAATGCTGGAGGGTACGAAAAAAGGTGAAATCTTTCGCGGACCACCGTCCAGGTAGGCCTGATAGCTGTTTTCGATACCGGTGATACCACCAATACCTGAACCGATCAGAACACCGATACGCTCTGCATTGTCATCAGTAACTTCCAAACCCGCATCCTTGATTGCCTGAATACCGGCCGCTAGGCCGTAATGGATAAACTTATCCATCTTCTTGGCTTCTTTCTTCGGTATGTAGTCAGTAATTTCGAAACCGTAGATTGGACCACCAAACTGGGTCGTGAAGGTTCCGACATCGAAGTGGGTAATTGGTTGGATACCGCTTTTACCGGCCAGTATATTGTCCCACGAAGTTGGAATATCCAGTCCAACAGGCGCTACCATGCCTAATCCAGTAACGACAACCCTTCTTGCAGTCATGTAAGACTACCCCCAAATTTCAGTGGTGTTGCTGAAAAGCAAAAGGCCGCGTCCCATTCCGCAGAGCTTGGCGGCCTGAAAAAAAAACTTAGCGTACGGATTAACTGTGTGCGTTGATGTAATTGACAGCCAACTGCACAGTTGTAATCTTTTCCGCCTCTTCGTCAGGAATCTCAGTTTCAAATTCCTCTTCGAGGGCCATCACCAGCTCCACTGTGTCGAGAGAGTCTGCGCCAAGATCATCAACGAAGGATGCTTCGAGAGTCACTTCTTCATCTTTAACGCCCAGTTGTTCTACGACAATTTTACGAACTCGTTCTACGACATCGCTCATGTTATTAATATCCTCTGAATTAACCGTCGGCCTCGAAAAGGACCGATGCGGTATTGTAGTAACAAAAAACACTCGAGAAAAGCGCAATCCTCAGATGAGTCCCACACTGCGTAATCTGTATTAAATCACTATATAACATAATTTTATTGAATGTTATTAACGTAATTTATTACAAAATATCACATACTCTTCACATCAACTCATGTACATTCCACCATTAACATGGAGTGTCTCACCAGTAATGTAGCGTCCAGTTTGCCCCGCAAGGAACAGGACAGCATTGGCAATATCATCCGGTAAACCCAATTTCTGCAATGGAATACTTTGCTCAAGACTCTTACGTTGCGCCTCGGGAAGCTCATTTGTCATATCTGTCTCGATAAAGCCAGGCGCGACAGAATTAACAGTGATGCCTCTTGAACCCACCTCTCGGGCCAACGAACGGGTAAAGCCATGAATGCCGGCCTTGGCGGCAGCATAGTTGGTCTGCCCTGCATTCCCCATCGCACCCACTACCGACGAGATATTGATGATACGTCCTTTACGCGCCTTCATCATGCCACGCAGTACCGCCTTACTGAGTCGAAAGACAGATGACAGGTTTGTATTGATAATACTCTCCCACTCATCATCCTTCATACGCATCAGGAGATTATCCCGGGTAATCCCAGCGTTATTGACTAAGATGCTCGGATTGCCATAGTCTTGGGTAAGTGTCCCGATGAGGGCATCGATTGAGCCACTTTCAGCAACATCCAATACCATACCACTGCCTTTATAGCCTGATGCCTGCATCCGCTCTGTGATCGCTTGCGCCCCCTTTTCCGAGGTCGCAGTCCCAATCACGGTTGCACCCGCCTCAGCCAGCGCATCAGCAATGGCAGCACCTATCCCACGACTGGCCCCGGTAACCAGAGCGATCTCATTTTCCAGACTCATCTCATTGCCTCCAAAGCATGATTCAGGCTTTTTGTATCGAATATCGGCATCCCTGTGAGGCCACGGTCGATTCTCTTGGTCAAACCGGCAAGCACTTTACCCGGGCCTACTTCCAACAAATTTGTACACCCTGATGCTGCCATCTTTTGCACTGTTTCAGCCCAACGTACCGGACTATACAACTGTGCAGTGAGGAGTTCACGAATAGAGTCGGCATCACTTGCCTGCTCCACATTGACATTGTGTAAAACGGGAATGGATGGAGAGGAAATGGAAATTGCGCTCAATTGCTCTTGCAAACGTTCTGCGGCTGGTTTCATCAGTGCGCAGTGAGAAGGCACGCTGACGGGTAAAGGCAAGGCTCGCTTAGCACCTGCAGCCTTGGCAAGTTCACAGGCACGATCAACCGCACGCTTATCACCGGCTATAACGACTTGACCCGGCGAGTTGAAATTGACTGCTTCAACAACTTCACCAGATGCCGCAGCGGCACAGACCTCTTCTACCTTAGCGTCATCAAGTCCGAGGATGGCCGCCATACCGCCACTACCTTCCGGTACTGCCTCTTGCATAAAGCGTCCGCGCTCAGAGACTAGTTTTACAGCATCAGCAAATTCGATTGCCCCTGCACAAACCAGTGCCGAATATTCACCCAGGCTATGGCCTGCCATGAGCATAGGCTTGGCACCACCCTGTTCCTGCCAGACACGCCACACGGACACACCGGCAGCAAGCATGGCAGGCTGGGTCTTTGTAGTTTGATTCAATGCCTCTACCGGACCATTTTGGGTCAAGCTCCAAAGATCATAACCCAACGTATCAGCTGCCTCAGTAAAGGTCTGACTTATAACAGGATGGGCCTCTGCAAGTGCGCTCAGCATGCCGATGGATTGAGAGCCTTGACCTGGAAAGACAATACAGAATGAAGAGTTACTCATACACAAGCCGCCACAAGATTAGAATTTTGCCAGCACGGAGCCCCAAGTGAATCCGCCACCAAAAGCCTCCATAAGGATGGTCTCGCCCCGCTTGATTCGGCCGTCTCTAACTGCCACATCCAGGGCCAAAGGAACAGATGCCGCTGACGTGTTCCCATGCTCATCAACAGTCACAACAACACGATCCATAGGGGTTTGTAATTTTTTCGCTGTGGCATTGATAATTCTAATATTGGCCTGATGAGGGATCAGCCAATCGATATCAGATTTTTCCATGCCATTTGCAGCCAGGGTCTCGTCGACAATACGACCTAAGGTAGTCACCGCAACCTTGAAAACCTCATGGCCCCGCATCTCCACATAAGCCGATCCCTGCTGTAGTTCACTATAACCCCGTGAGATACCGGACGGCACACGCAACAAGCTCTCATAGGCACCATCCGCATGCAGATGTGTTGAGATGATACCTGGTTCATCATTGGCCTCGATGACAACAGCTCCGGCACCATCACCAAATAACACACAGGTATTTCGGTCATTCCAGTCAAGGATACGGGAGAAAGTTTCAGCGCCCACCACCAGGGCTCGCTTGGATGACCCGGTACGGACAAATTTATCGGCTACGCCGAGGGCATACACGAAACCTGTACAAACAGCCTGGATATCGAATGCAGCTGGACCGCGAATACCAAGTCTGGCCTGCAGCAGACAAGCGGTGCTGGGGAATACCTGATCAGCCGTGGTCGTGGCTACAACAATCAGATCGATATCGCTCGGTTTAAGACCTGCCATATCAATTGCATTGCGGGCAGCCTTTTCTGCCAGATCACAGGTATATTCACCCTCTTCAGCAATGTGGCGTTTGCGGATACCTGTACGCTCGAAAATCCACTGATCAGTGGTGTCGACAATTTTTTCCAGATCTTTGTTGGTCAGTATTTTTTCAGGCAGATAGCCACCTGTACCTGTGATACGCGAGTAGATCACGCGATTTCCTTTTTTTCCATATGAGTTTTGACCTGCTCTGCAATACGCCGCGGGACATCACTCGAAACCTCCTTACGCGCGATACTGATGGCATTCATAAAGGCCAATTTATCAGCACCACCATGACTTTTGATCACAATCCCACGCAGCCCTAGCAGGCTGGCGCCATTATAACGTCTGTGATCGATACGTTTACGAAAAGCCTTTAACACTGGCATAGCAAGCAATCCTGCTAATTTTGTTAGTGGATTTTTCGTAAATTCCAATTTGATGAAGTGGCTAATCATCTTCGCAACACCTTCACTGCTCTTGAGGGCGATATTGCCTACAAAGCCGTCCGAAACAACGACATCTGTACCCCCCTGGTAGATGTCATCACCTTCCACATAACCCACATAGTTGAGTGAACTTTGTGTAAGCAGTTCATGGGCACCTTTGACCTGCTCGTTACCCTTGATCTCCTCCTGGCCGATGTTCAACAATCCAATCGTAGGGTTGCTGATGTCTGTTACCGCAGCAACGGTCTCACTACCCATGACTGCAAACTGGAATAGATGTTCGGCACTGCAATCCACATTTGCGCCAAGGTCCAACATGAAAGTCTGGCCCTTAATCGATGGTAGAGCGGAAATAATTGCGGGTCGGTCAATATTTGGCAGCATCTTCAACACAAAACGCGATGTCGCCATCAAAGCACCTGTATTGCCTGCACTTACGCAGGCATTGGCCTCACCAGACTTAACCAGATCGATAGCGACCCGCATGGATGAGTCCTTCTTTTTTCGCAGTGCCCTAGAGGGTAACTCATCCATGGCAACTGTTTCAGACGCATGTTTGATGTGTAGTCGTTCACCAAACGGGTGATGCCCCAGCTTTTTCTTTATTTTATCCTGATCGCCTACCAGGACTAGCACGGTCTCCTTGTCCCATCTGAGGTATTCCAGAGCGGCAGGTATAACGACATCCACGCCGATATCCCCTCCCATAGCGTCCAAAGAGATTGTAACTGGCTTGCTCATGCGTTATTGAATCGCCCATATATGAAAGAACCCGTCAAAGGAGGATATCCTGTACGGGTTTTCATATAGAAAAAAAGGAGGTTAGGGAGATCACTCGCCCTTGGTATTAACTACCTTGCGGCCTTTGTAGAAGCCATCTGCAGACACATTGTGGCGCAGATGCGTTTCACCTGAAGTGGAATCGATTGAGAGTGTCTCATTCGTCAGGGCATCGTGGGCGCGACGCATGCCACGTCTGGAGGGAGTCTTTCTGCTTTTTTGAACAGCCATGGCTGATCTCCTGAATATTTTTTACGTTAACCAAATTAATGCTTGTCTCGTTTGAGTTCTGCTAGAACTGCAAACGGGTTTTCTCGCTCTTGTTCGTTGCTCTCTATCGGCATCTCGTCGGGCGATGCCAACAGGGATGCAGGACAGATTCCTGAGTCATGCATAGCCACTTGAGGCAATGCCAGAAGAAGCTCATCTTCAATCAAATCCGTGAAGGTCACCTGCTCCTCTTCAACCAGACAGGGATCCAGCGATTCGGACAGCAGTCCAGCCTCATCCAATCCTCGGACGAAAACCTGAGACAGGCGGATATCGATCGGCAGAATCACCTCTTCGAGACACCGCTGACACTGTAGTGACAACGCTGTCTTAAGCCAACCGCTGAGTATCGCCCGCCGTTGCGGATCACGGCTGAAAATCAGCTCAAAATGGACCACTCCAGCAGGCTTCAGCAAGCACGCACTCAGCCTTAATAAGGCATCCAAAGGTAGCTGGCCGCTGAACGCTTTACCGAGATCAGCGCAACGCCATGGATCCAATCGATCTGGAAAGCGCTTCGACATAAGCGCGCAATCATATTATGAGTAGTGCATCCATGTCAAAATGACTTGGATGCACTCGCGTGGTGTCCTAAACCAGAATTAGCCACCGACTAAGGCAAGTAGGATACCGGCAGCTACTGCGGATCCGATAACACCTGCCACATTAGGCCCCATGGCGTGCATGAGTAAGAAATTATGGTGATTGGTTTCAAGGCCAACCTTATTGACCACCCGAGCCGCCATCGGCACTGCAGAGACACCTGCAGCCCCAATTAAGGGGTTAACCTTGCCTCCGGTGACCCGATACATGATCTTACCCATAATGATGCCAGTCGCTGTTCCTATACAGAAAGCAAATGCACCTAATGCTAAGATTCCCAAGGTTTCTACGGTGAGGAACTTATCTGCCGAAAGCTTTGAACCGACAGCCAGTCCCAAAAAGATCGTTACAATGTTGATAATCTCGTTCTGGGATGCATGACTCAAGCGCTCGACAACGCCGCACTCTCTCAACAAATTGCCAAAGGTAAGCATACCGATCAATGGCGCAGCCGATGGGAGAAAAATCGCGCATAGCAGAAGTACCGCAAACGGAAACAGGATCTTTTCCAACTTGGTGACATGGCGTAATTGCTGCATCACCACATTCCGCTCGGTTTCGGTGGTCAACAATCGCATGATCGGTGGTTGGATAATCGGTACCAAGGCCATGTATGAGTAAGCTGCAACCGCAATAGCGCCCAGTAAATCGGGGGACAGCCTTGAAGCCAGGAAGATAGCTGTCGGACCATCAGCACCACCAATGATCGCAATCGCAGAGGCATCCGCCAATGAAAAATCGAAGCCGGGTATAAAATTGAGTGCCAATGCTCCCAACAGGGTGACAAATATGCCAAATTGCGCAGCAGCACCCAAAAGCAGGGTCCATGGCATGGCAATAAGAGCACCAAAATCTGTCAGTGCTCCAACCCCCATGAAGATCAGCAGTGGAAATACACCGGTTTCTATACCGACATGATAGATATAGCCTAACAAGCCCTCACTGCCGCTGATATCTGCCAGTGGAATGTTACTGAGAATCGCACCAAAACCGATTGGCACCAGTAGTAATGGTTCGAACTTTTTGACGATCGCAAGATAGATCAATAGCGAGCCGACACCCATCATCAGCACCTGACCCCATTCCAGATTGGCTATCCCTGTGGACTGCCATAGTGGTTCAAAGCCAATTTCAATCATCCAATAATCCTCAGTTAAACACCGTGAGGGGTGCACTAATAATGGTGGTGCAGGGGTTCATATCAGGACAGGCTCAACAGGGGTGATCCGACCTGAACAGCATCGCCCTCTTTCACCAGCACCTGGTCTATTGTTCCTCCTGAACTAGCACGTACTTCTGTCTCCATTTTCATCGCTTCGAGCACCATCACAACATCACCCGCAGCCACCTGGTCTCCGACTGCCACCTTGATAGCATGGATATTGCCGGATAATGGGGCGGCTACTGTTGCCCCGCCGCCACTCGACGCAACAGCTGTTTCAGCAGCTGGTGTCGATGCTTGAGCAACATCAGTCACAGCGCCGGTAGGAGAGACTTTAACGTTGTATGTGACTCCATTGACCTCAACCTGATAGGACTCTGGTCCGCTGCCGACTGTTGTAGCAGGCACTTGGGTCTGGGCAGGAACCGGTTGCTCGATACCAGGAGCCGGCTCAAAGGCATCAGGATTATCACGATTTTTGAGGAATTTAAGGCCTACTTGCGGAAAGAGTGCGTAGATAAGAACATCATCGACATCATCTGCAGCCACTTTAATGCCATGCTCTTCGACCAGTCCATGGAATTCTGCAGTGAGGCTATCCATCTCATCATCGAGCAGATCAGCAGGACGACAAGTAACAGGTTCCGCTCCTTGTTCGAGCACTTTAGCCTGGAGTTCACTGTTTACTGGGGCCGGCGTAGCACCATACTCACCTTTCAGAACGCCTTCCGTCTCTTTGGCAATGGTCTTGTAACGCTCGCCCATCATGACATTGATGACTGCCTGGGTACCGACTATCTGCGAGGTCGGGGTAACAAGTGGAATGTAACCCAGATCCTTCCGTACCTTGGGAATTTCTTCGAGAACTTCATCCAATTTATCACTTGCACCCTGCTCCCTCAGCTGATTTTCCATATTGGTCAACATGCCACCAGGTACTTGTGCCACCAGGATGCGAGAATCAACACCCTTTAGCGAACCCTCAAATTTGGCATATTTTTTCCGTACTTCACGAAAATAACCGGCTATTTCTTCCAATAGATTGAGATCAAGCCCGGTATCACGATCACTCTCCTTCAATATCGCAACCACAGATTCAGTAGCCGAGTGACCATAGGTCATACTCATCGCGGAGATGGAAGTATCAACCATATCAATGCCGGCTTCAGCCACCTTGATATTGGTCGCAGTGCTCATGCCGGTCGTGGCATGGCTATGCATAGCGATCGGGATTGAGATAGTCTCCTTCAGATGAGTTACCAACTCATAGCCGAGATAGGGATTCAGCAGACCCGCCATATCCTTGATGCAGATTGAGTGGCAGCCCATCTCTTCCAGGCGCTTACCCATATCGAGCCAATAATCCATGTTATGCACAGGACTGACGGTATATGACATAGTTCCCTGAGCATGCTTATCTACCTTCAGCGTAGCCTTGATCGCTGTCTCAAGATTACGCAGATCATTCATCGCGTCGAAGATTCGGAATACATCCACACCATTGGTGGCTGCTCTCTCAACAAACTTATCGACCACATCATCTGCATAGTGTCGATACCCCAGAATATTCTGGCCGCGAAAAAGCATCTGCATGGGAGTTTTAGGCATAGCCGCCTTTAGGGTGCGTATGCGCTCCCAAGGGTCTTCACCAAGAAAACGTATGCAGGCGTCAAAGGTAGCGCCTCCCCAAGTCTCCAATGACCAAAAGCCGACATTATCCAGCTTTTCAGCAATTGGCAGCATATCGTCGATACGCATTCTGGTTGCAAACAGGGACTGATGGGCGTCACGTAGTACAACATCAGTGATTCCAAGTGGTTTCTTTTCGCTCATAAGTTAGCCGCCGTTGATAGGTAAACAGCCTGGTTAAGTTGTTTATTTAAAAAAGGATGAAAACTTTAACAGATCTATTGGTGGGTAGTGCGATAGGTATTGATTGCAGCCGTAATGACGGCAACCAGATCACCCCGCATTCCTGCCTGCCCCTGTCCAGTAGTCAATGGATGTGATGATAGCGTCTCGGAGACCCCCTGTCGCTCAGTAACGAACAATGCTAACTTCGACATGCCTTTCATGGCAAAGACAAGCACCAGCAGGAAGGTGAATACAATCGTCATTCCGATGCCCATGAGATTGACACCTGACATAAGCAAGTCTGTTATTGGCATATAGATCTGAACTCACGGTTATTATTTCTGTCTTTCTACGTTGGGTTGACGTCACTTGTCAAGCAAAGAGTGTTATCTGAATATCAGCTATCACTCTGTTTTTAGTATAAAAACGCTGCTTTTATTTAGAATATATATGGTTAGTATTGAATATATTAATGATTATTGGGGGACCCCTCCACAATATCTACAATGAATAAACCTCTCTTTTTGCTAATATGCGGCGCAACGCCACCTACGCAGCCTTGATAAATAATGCCATACGCCCATTTCGCACAACATTTACCACTGATCCTGGCATCCAGTTCCCCTTTTCGCAGGGAATTACTGAGTCGACTGGGTTTGGAGTTCGGTACTCTTTCACCAGATGTAGATGAAAGCCATCAGCAGGAAGAACCACCCGAAAAACTTGTTACCCGTTTAGCTGAGAGCAAGGCACGGGCAGTTGCGGAAACCCATACAGAAGCACTTATCATCGGCTCAGATCAGGTTGCTACAGTTGACGGCTCTATTCTGGGTAAACCGGGAACACACCAACGGGCAGTTGAACAATTACAGCAAACATCGGGCAAGCAAGTGATTTTTTTGACCGGACTTTGCCTACTAAATAGCAAGACGGGACAGACTCAGGTCTGTTGCGAGCCTTTTCAGGTCACCTTTCGTCAACTGGATAAGGTGGAGATCGAAAACTACCTGAAGAAAGAGAAGCCCTATAACTGCGCGGGTTCATTCAAGTCTGAAGGTTTAGGTATCTCTCTGTTTGAACGTTTGGAAGGTGAAGACCCAAATGCGTTGATCGGTCTACCGCTGATACGCTTGATTGGCATGTTGCGTAATGAAGATGTGAATGTCTTAGCCGGTTAAAAGATTGCGTCTTCGACCTTTTTTGTCTCCTCATCCAAGCCACTCTCCTCCCCGGACTGTTTGAGACGGGAAAAAGCCTTGATAGTGGAACGGTCAATGGTAGCCAGCGGGTGCTGAGTACCTTCATGGACCGTGATATTGGCCACCTGTACAACATCAACATAGTCTACCGGTGCATCACCAGGGTCACGATCCAGATCTTCATGCTCGGCCGCTACATCGATCACATGCTGATCAAATTTCCATAGTTTCAGAATACTACCCCCAAGTTGGGGATGCAGTTTTTGAAGCACTTTATCCAGATAATCCGGATTAGAAATCAGCTCTTTGTAATCACAGGCTTTGATAAGTAATGGGATGTGGCCGATATCATGCACCAGACCAGCCACCAGCGCGACATCAGGATCGAGTCCCGGTTGTTCCTTGGCGAGCATTGCTGCCTGAGCACCGACTCTCACTGAGTGGGTCCATAATTTGTCCATTCGTTTCTCTATCACCTTTTCGGAGGTGCGAAATACCTCTTTCATAGAGACTGCATAGACAGCGTTTTTAACACGTTGAAATCCAATTCGAGTTATCGCTGGACGAATCGAGGCGATCGTATTCAAACCTCGATAAAGGGGACTGTTCGCATAACGTATCAGCCTGGCGGTAAGTGCCGCATCACGTGAGATAACCTTCTCCAGATCGGAGGCAGAACTGTCTACATCATTTATTATCACCAACGCTTCCAGTGCTAAAGCCGGCAGCGTTGGCAGATAGATATTATTGGCACGCAGGTCTTCTCGAACTGCATCGACAAAAGCCTTGGTGGTAGAGGCTTCTAGTCGCTTTCGTTCACGTTCTTCTTCGGTCTCGGAATCAACCGGTGCACCATCCGAAAGAAAAAAGACTGATTTTGACATCTATTCCTGAATTGACTCTTGATGAAGTGATCAAGGTACATAGCGACCAAGTACTGGAAAATCTTCAATCCGTTTCCCTGGCCAAGCTGGTTAAGTGACAAGTTTGCGTCAAGGATCACACTTGTTAGGTGACGAATAAGTACCCATTCGGCCATTTGTAAAGGCTAACAGACAACCATGAATTACTCATGGCTTTAATCATAAAATCTTTCGATTCTGTTCCAGAATCGCATAATAAAAACAGAGTAATATTGATTTCCGCTCCAAACCTTCGGAAGGGGTGTTTCATTGCTATCAGGATGATACCCAGACCCACCGTCGCTGACCCTGAAAAGTGATAGGTAAGTGATATTTAATGATTAACCCCGGAATAAAGTAGTGATGTGTCTCTCATTTTTTTTATTCTGATGGTACCGAAAAAATATCATTTTTTAAATTTTACAAATATTTACAAACACTTTTAATTATTAACTTTAATAGTTGTTCCCTAAAGATTTTCTCTAACCAGTCGAAGCTAAAGGTAGACCGAATTACCCATGCTCAAGCAAGAAGAATCAGACGGAATGGCAGAACAGGCACTACACAGCTTTTCTCATCATACCGATGGTAAGCCAATCGTGCTTATCGCGGATGACTCTCGTGTGGTGAGAGTTTCACTGAAGAATATTTTGAAAGACGATTGTCAGCTGTTCGAAGCAGAGGATGGTCAACAGGCGTGGGAGATCCTACTGGAAAATCCATCAGTGGCAATGATTTTCAGTGATTTATCAATGCCTAAACTCGATGGCAGGGGATTGTTGGCCAAGATCAGAACATCCGAAAACGAGTCTCTCGCAAAACTGCCCTTTGTTGTCGTGACAGGGAATGAAGAGAGCCCGGAGATACGCCAAGAGCTACAACGGCTAGGCGCAAATGAAATTGTAAACAAGCCCTTTGACCCATCAAATATCACGGCCTTCGTAGCTGCACTCGTCTGTCCACAGCAGGAAGAAAAATCCCAGCTTTCACATGACGTTGAGACCCAGTCAGAATTTTTAGAGAATGTGGCTGACAGAGCGCACTTCATGGAGTGTACAAGCCGAGAACTCTCTTTTGCGATACGCAATAAGAATGAGCTTGCCATTGCACTCGTAAAAATTGACCAGTTTGCGGAGATTGTCTCCCTCTATAGTGAGTCGGCAATTGATCACATACTTCATTCATTAGTAGAGATCGTTCGCCAGCATATCCACCCAGATGACATCCTGGCCTATTTCGGTGAAGGCTTGATTGCCATTTTACGTCCCGCTTCCAATGCAATCGGCACCCGTTACATCGGCCGAAGGATTCTTGAAGATCTGGCATCAAAGCAATTCTATCTGGGTGAATCGGAACAGGTTGTCAGCGCCAGCATTGCTATCTCTGCACCTGACATCAAACCTGGTACGCGGCTAAAGGATTTGCTCTCCCTGGCTGAAGGTCGACTTAAAGCGGCCATGGACAACGGTGGTAACAAAGTTGTCGATAAAGGGAATGGAAATCTCACCCCAGTCTCCTTGTCAGCAGATACATCGGAGCTGATTAATCCATCCATTTTGTCCAATGATGAAACGACAAATAATTCCAGTCTCTCACTCACACGTAGTCCTACCGAGATTCATCGACTCGCTGCAGAGCATGTTGCTCAGATCAAAGCTAAATATGGAAATGACCTTACAGGTCAAGATGATCAAATCAGTGAACTTGTGGAGCATGAACAGACAATAGAGCGTCTGATGAGTGAAAATCGGCAACTGATTGATGAGGTAGCACGCTGGAAAAAACAGTCTACTGAATCCGAGCATCTACGAAGACAACTGTTCGAGGTTGAAAGCCAGCAGCAGCAGATGCAAATCAAGCTCAACGAGTTGCAGGATAGTAACCAAAATTTCCAACAACGCGCAGAATCAGCTGAGCATGAAAACCATGTCCTCATCAATGAAGAAGAGACTCGTACCAGTTCAATTAAACAGACCCAACAGTTTATAGAAGATGAGAATAGACGCCTCGAACAAAGAACCACTGAATTAGTGAATCGTGCAGAAAAGGCAGAGCTGGAAAATCGTAAATCGGATCAATTGGTAAACAGCCTCAAAGACAATATCAAACTCTTACACATGCAGCTTGAACAGCTACAAAAGCAAATAGAGGATGAAAAGGAAACCCAAAAGCAACTATCTGATAATGTTAATAAAATAGATGCAAATAGCGCCTACGAATCTGTTTCGCAACTGCAACATGATTCAAAGATCGTCAATGACGCTCAGAGTTCAGGTTTAACCCTCAATGCAATGCCCATGGCCACACCTTCGACCAGTAGTGAGCCTCCAACAGTCCACCTCTTTCCTGAACAGGACCAGGTGCAGTCGAAAAGACAATCGACAAACAACACCAAGATCCCACCATTTCGGATCGAACCGGAACCCTTTCTTTTCAAAAACGGGTTGCATCTATCCTCCTTCGCCATTGCCAGTATCATCCTCGTCTTAATCCTATCGATTGCAGGCATCTATATCTTCCTGGTAATGGATGATGACCCATCTACCGAGCTGTCTGCATCCAATCAAGCAGCCAGTACCAATCAACCACAACCCATCTTGGCAATACAGACCGGGTTAGAGCCAGGAGAAAAGGAGCGTTCAAACCTGGCTGAGAATCCTGTCAAAACACATGTAGCTATTCAGACAAAGAATCAGCCTCATGCTCAGAAGTCTGGAAATAGGGAAACAACTGTTTCAGATGAGATAAGATTGGAAAAGGAGTTGACATTACGCCGGATGGCTGAAGAGGAGTTCAGTATCAAGGCGCAGTAGCACTATTCCAAGGCCTCTCCCTGCTGAAAAATGCTTGCATGCAGAGGCCAACCTGACTCATCAATAACAAACACTGTCCACTTCCCATACGTGCCTGGATTCAAGCTCTTGACTGAATAGGCCCGCCAGCGGGGTCCACCTACTTCGATATCGACTTCGCTGACAATCTCTCCTTCGAATTCCCATCGGTGGGTAACTGTACGTCCCTGGAGATTTCTCAGGTCAGTGAAAAATATAATCCTTGTTGCCTGGTCGTGCAATTTGACGACTTGATCAATAGGTTCTTTATTTACAATGTCATTCGTAAACAGAGCCCGAGCCACATAGGCATCAGGAACGGGGGACTCCTCCACCTCCTCAGCATTGAGATCAACCCAATATAACAGGGCGGTGAAAACGAAAAAAAGCCTGAAATTCACCTGATGTTTTTCTAAATAGCCGGTCATTTACTTCCTCACAAACCGTTTAATAATTATTATAAACCGATAAGATCATATACACAGACTAAATGCAGTTCTTTAGTCTAACCAAATTCCCATTTAAAATAATCTGTAATCCTCTGAGAATTTTTATCGTTTCAGTACACGCATCCACTGCCAGAAATTGAGTAACCCAGCTAGTGAGGCAGAGAGGTAGGTGAAAGCAGCAGCACGCAATATTTTTTCTGCACCTTTGTATTGATCAGGCGTTAAATAGCCCGATTTGAGTAGTGGAAGAGCCTTCTTAAAACTGGCATCCAGCTCTACTGGGAGGGTCGCCAATTGCAATAGAATATTTGAGCCCATGACAAGAAAGGCGGCCAAGGCACTAACCACTCCTGCAGATGGTGCACGCGTGACGACTGAGAGTATCGGCGCTGCAAACAGTAAAAAAGAGCCCATTCGCTGTGCACCGACCGCTAGCGAACCAAGTCGGGAGCGCCAGCGAAACAGCGGCTCATCTGCTGCATCTTGTAACGCATGCCCTACCTCGTGGGCAGCCGTTGTAATCGCAGTCAGCGTTTTACCCTCCAGTTTATCCTTTGATAAACGAACAGTTTTTGTTAGCGGATCATAATGATCCCCACTATCAGTTGCCTCCACCTGAACTTGTTGTAATGAGAGATGATCAAGTAGATGTCTAGCCAGTTCACCGCCGTTACCAGGAAAATTCTCTTCCGGGTGACGATTGTATTGGGTCATGATCCGTTGAACCCAGAATTGTGGCCCCAAAATCAGTAACAAAAGCAACACCAGCAGCAATAGATACGCCATCGCCGGTTACCTGGCAAAATTAGTCGTAGAGGCCGCAGCTGCCTCCCGGACAACAGCCACCGGTAGCACACGCAGGTTCAGGGTCTGCTCGGCTTGCACTGCTTATGACGGCCGCACTGGAGATCAGTTTTCGCACCGGTTCATCTTTTGAGGTATCACCGAGAGGTCTGTTTAACTTTTCACACAGCACCCCCCAACTATTGATCGTTTCGCTCATAGGATGAAAAACTTCATATTTCTCGCCATTTGCGTCACAGATGTAATCATAGGTCGGCATATAATCAACTCCAGTTACAATTGAGATCTATAGCCATTTTACCGAATCAGGTGGATGAATAAAAAGAATCATCTCATCTGTGATTGTCCATAGAGAGCCATCGTGAGACCAAACTCGCCAAGCAATACGCAACGGATACAGGGTACTGAAATACCGATTGATTCTGTTAGGAACCGCTGATCAACCGAGAGATTGGTGGGCCAGTCCCACCCCAGAGTCCATTTCCAGGTGTAGGGTGAGGCCCTGCCCCACCGTAAGACACTGAAAGATTAAGTTTCATCTACCTGTCTGATAAGTTTCTAATATCAAGTCAAAAAAAGCCGCTGCATCGAGCAGCGGCCTTCTCTATTTTTACCATTTCTTTGCTAATTTGGCAGTAGATTAGTAACTGCCTAGCTAGGACCTGTCAGTAGGTAACCACGCGGGGCAACTGTTTGGCTTCTGCTACCCATTTCTCGACTGCTGAGAGACTGGGGGTTGCTCGTACCAGATTTTTTGCTTCATTGACCTCGACCATTTTCTTGTGCAGATTTTCCGCTTTACGCTGAGCCAATTCTGGAACAGTATCGACACCTGCCGCCTCTAAGAGATCGGAATACTGCTCTCCTATACCTTTAATGCGGAATAGATCAGCCATATTGATCCATCTTAAAACCAGCTTGCCGCTGATGGCAGTTGCATCTTCTATCTCCTTGCGGCCCTTTTTAGTACTTCCCTTTTCCAACAGCTTTTCCAGGTTATTGATATCAGCTGACTGTAGTTTTGCAGCATAAGTTGCACCTATACCTTCAATATCGACTAGCTTTGTCATTATTGTCTCTCTATGGTTGGTTTTGGGTTGGTTTGTCCGAATCTAATGTAGTGTCCTACACTAGTGCTTGCATAATCCTCTCGATAGTCAAGATTTTAAAAAAAATGTAAATTCTGCATCACTACTCATGTGCCAGCAGGTAATATTTGCTCAATCAACCCGTGCTATCAACTATCTGACTCACCAGATTGCCTCGTCTTCGGTCCATTCTTCTTCGTTCTCCCGGAAACAATTCTACTTCACCCAACAGTTGGCTGCGGCGATCGCGTCCTGTAAAGCGTCTGACGTAAGGATGGGCCTGCAAGCGCTTCCCTTCAATAGTGCTTGCATTCAATCGACCGATGACTGAATGGACAAGACTTGAGGGTTTTATATAGACCAGCCCATGATATTCCCAGTTTCTGGATCGGGTATACATAATCTTCAGAATTTTACTACGTGCTATTCTAGCCCCCCTGATAGGCATGAGAGCCCATGCTGGTTTAAATCGTCGATTGACCAGCTTATTCAATTCCCGAACTGTATACTCTCCCGGAATTCCCTTGATAATCACCCACATATCTCGCCTCAAAGCATAATATTTGCACAGCTCCACTATAGCAGACTCAGAGACAGCCGGTCCGTGGCCGCCTCTGAGTCAGGCAATAGTGACTCGCTCATTCAAATAGACATCCTGAATTGCATGCAACAATTCAACGCCCTCCACCATCGGTCGCTGAAATGCCTTGCGACCGGATATCATACCCATGCCACCGGCACGTTTGTTAATGACGGCAGTACGTACAGCTTGTGCTAAATCACCCTCGCCAGAAGAGGCTCCTCCCGAGTTAATAAGACCTGCACGCCCCATATAACAGTTGGCTAGCTGATAACGTACAAGATCGATCGGATGATCGGTGGTGAGTTCTGTATAGACTCTATCATCGGTCTTGCCAAATTTGATTGCCTGGTAGCCTCCATTTCCCACTGCCTGCTTCTGTTTTACAATGTCAGCCTCGATTGTGGCAGCTAAATGGTTGGCCTGTCCGGTCAAGTCAGCCGCAGTATGATAGTCGACACCATCCACCTTGAAGGATGAGTTACGCAGATAGGCCCACAACACAGTGACCATGCCCAACTCATGCGCATGTTGAAAGGCTTCTGAAACCTCCATAATCTGGCGTCTTGACTCCTCAGATCCAAAGTAGATAGTGGCACCTACAGCTACCGCCCCCATATCGAAGGCTTGATCTACCGAGGCGAAGAGAGTCTGATCGTAGAAATTTGGATAACTCAGTATCTCATTGTGATTAATCTTCACTAAAAATGGGATCTTATGGGCATATCGACGAGCAACCGATCCCAGCACACCCAGTGTAGAGGCTACAGCATTACATCCCCCTTCAATGGCCAATTCGATGATATTGGCCGGATCAAAGTAGATTGGATTTGCTGAAAAAGATGCACCTCCCGAGTGCTCCACACCTTGATCAACCGGCAAAATTGAGAGATAACCTGTCCCACTCAGACGCCCCGAATTGATCAGCACCTGCATGGAGCGAAGGACACCAGGTTTCAGATCCTTATCTCCAAGAACCCTGTCAACATAATCACTTCCTGGCAGGTTAATCATCCCTTTGTCAATGCAGCTGCAGGTATGGGTGAGCAGGCTCTCTGCCTCTTCACCGAGCAGGGGTACGATATCAGTCATGCCGTGTCTCCTTGATAAGGTATGCTATGCCACTACACTCGTGCTAGTGGCCTATACTTGATCCAATATCTGAGTATAGATTCATGACACTGTTATGAAAGAGAAATGACAGCAACCAGCTATCGTTCATTCATACCAATGCACACTTAGTGGTGGAACATTTTGGTTCTTGGTAACTCTTACAGGCTAAAGGAGTCCTATCATGCCAAACCCTTTTATTCCTGAATATCAGCAGCTACCCACCACGCTGCCTATTTTTCCCCTGATCAGTGCCGTAGTCATGCCCGGGGCGCAATTACCACTCAATATCTTCGAACCTCGTTACCTCAATATGGTGCAAGATGTGCTGGCGAGCCACCACCTGATCGGCATGGTACAACCTGACAAGGACAATCCTTCCAACAAGCACCAACTCCACACAACCGGGTGTGCAGCCCGGATCTCCTCCTATAGTGAAACTGCTGATGGGCGTATTGAAATCATTCTTACCGGCGTCTGTCGATTTGATATCGACAGTGAACTACCTACCACCCGGGGTTATCGGTTAATAACACCTAACTGGGATCGGTTTAATTCAGACTACGACTTTAACAATAGAACGACAATGGAAGATCGGAAGTTATTCTATTCCACGCTTACTCGCTATCTCTACACCAATCAACTTCAGACTGACATCAATCAATTGGAAAAACTGACCGTTCCACACCTGGTCAATATCCTGACAACCAGCCTACCTTTGCCTCATGAAGATAAGCAATCCATCATTGATGCAGTCTCATTCGATGATCGTTATCAATTACTTATAATAAAAATGGAAATGGCCAGCAGTACAGGCCCGAGTCATTTGAAACATTAATCTGACTCGTATTTGATCACTCACAAATAGAGTGAAAATATTAAACCAAAAAAACACCCGAGCATGGCACAACTGATTAAAAGCGACTTCAAACCTGCCTGGTGGCTCGTTTCCCCTCATCTCCAGACTTTATGGCCCAGTCTTACCAGATCACGTCCAAGATTGGATCTCCGCGTGGAACGCATTAGTCTACGAGATGGGGATTTCATTGATCTTGCCTGGCATGATGCAGAGGGCCCTTTAGTCATGTTGTTGCATGGGCTTGAGGGGTCCCTCGATTCACACTATGCATCAACCATCCTGCATGCCCTCAACCAAGCAGGATTCAGTACCTTGTTTATGCACCTGAGGGGCTGTAGCGGAGAGCCTAACCGATTGCAGCGCAGTTATCACTCAGGTGCTTCAGACGATCTGCAGGAGGTCCTCCAAATCCTTCAGAAGAAAGGGCGCCCTCCTCAAGCAGTCGTCGGCATCTCGCTTGGTGGTAACCTGCTACTCAAGTACCTCGGTGAATCAGGCCACAACTCACTCCTGCAGGCTGCCGTTGCAGTATCAGTTCCCTTTCATTTAGCCCATGTGGTAGAGCGGCTAGAGCAAGGCTTTTCACGTATCTATGGGCGACATTTACTAAGAAAACTACTCAACTCATACCGACAAAAGTGTTGTCGGTTATCACTATCAAGTGTAGAAGATATTGCCCCCATCCGCTCCATCTTTGAATTTGATGACAGAGTCACTGCGATTCAAAATGGATTCATTGATGCTGCAGACTACTATGATCGTTGCAGCAGCAGTTCATATCTTAAATATATAACAACCCCCACTCTTATCCTGCATGCACTGGATGATCCATTTATGCAGCCTGATGACGTACCAAACATAGATGATCTTGGCCCGGGCGTTTCATTGGAGTTGTCAAGCAAAGGTGGTCATGTGGGTTTTGTCCGTGGCAATCTTCCCTGGCGACCCGGATACTGGCTAGATTATCGGATTCCGACATTCCTGAAGGATCGACTAGCCTGATATTCACGCGCCTAAGACTTGCATTTGAATCATTACTCACACACGCTAGATAGTGTAGTGTCTCATATAAATGGTATCGGGTAGATGCAGCATTCAAGTGACAAAGACCAAGAAATTGGCATCATAGATATTGCTTGCCTAGATCACAAACGCTTAAGGCCTACCTTGGTCTCCACCATCGGGAGTCACTGTGAAGTCTGGCGGAGTAACAAACGTTATGAGATCACCTCAGAGGGTGAAGATGAGGTCGTCTATACAGAATTTGTCATAAAGCGGCCTTTCACTGACTATTCAGAGAGTGAAGCCAAATTACTCGCACGTCACTACCGTCAGTTGAAGGATACACTTGACGAAATCATCCCAGATGCATTGTTTGTCATCACTAAGATCAATGGCAGACCCAGCCTTCTTGTACTGGCGACCGCGATCAATATATGGTTCAACATCGCAAATCAGCAGAATGAAGAGGAGACGATGAAGTTGCTATGCGCCAATCCCAAAGCACGCATTCAGCTGGCCCGCTTCGTACGGGCTGCTCAAGCATGGCGTATTTCTGACAATCCCAGAATGATTGATCTGTTTGGTATTGATAACTTGATAATGGATACCAACCGTGGGATCCGTTTTCTTGACAGTTTCTTTGTCTACTTCTTTGAAGATACCTTCCACCTCATCGATGGAAGCGATGAGGATTCGGAATTGAAGGACAAGGTTGAACTGTCTGTGAAACGCCTGCTCTACTTGGAGCACCTACTAGCCATCGTAAAAGAGCACTGTGAGAATCAACGGTAAGCGTGATCAGAATTTCTCAACCCCGATCATCTAGGGAACCTCTGATCAATTCATGAATCGGCGTGTGGCGGCTGAAATGCCCCGGCTCTGCGTTGAAAAGCTTCGCAATAGCGGGCTATTACGTGCGCATTTTGCCTTGATCCGAGGCATTTCATCTCACCACACACTCGATCCAGAATTAATCAGAGGCTCCCTAGCAATTACTCATACAAGCTTTCTCGGGAATGTAATTGAAACACGTAATCCACTCTTGTCCTTGCGATTACTCATTTCGATTGTTGCATGGTGAAGATCAACAATACGCTTAACGATAGATAGGCCCAGACCACTCCCCTCAGTATTGGTAGCTTCACCACGTCTGAACCGCTGGTAAAACCCCTGTTGTTTCTCTTCGGGAATCCCCGGCCCGGTATCTGCCACGTCAAGTCGCACCCCCACTTCTACCTCTTCCAGCAATACGCTCACCTCCCCTTTTTCAGGTGTATAGCGGATTGCATTGTCGATCAGATTTCGCAGCAGTATCTGTATACCAGGAGTATATCCAGGTATAATAATGGGCCGTTCAATACCTTCATACGAAAGCTCAATATCCTTCTCCAGAGCCATCGTGCCCAAAGAAGCAAGGACATTGATCGCCTCACCATGAAGGTCCGCTTCCTGAGTATGAGATTTATCAACTGATTGGCTATCCATACGTGCCAGCGTCAACAACTGCTCCAGTAAATGAGTCGCTCGATCAACGCCACGAATCACCTGATCAAGGAAACTACGATGCCCATTGTTTTCGTTAATCAGTGACTTAGCCTGAGCCAGCGTTTTAAGCGCAGCAAGTGGTGTTCTCAATTCATGGGCTGCATCTGCGGTAAATCGACGCTCGTTCTCTAAAGCACTATCCACCCGAAAAAACAGTCGATTCAGTGACTCTACCATTGGTACGACTTCCTGAGGCACTTCTTGAGTTGAGATAGGCACCAGTGAATTTGGATCCCTGCGTTCGACCTTGTTGGCAATTACTTTCAATGGTTTGAGCCCACCACCAACCATTATCCAGATAAGCAGTCCAATCACAGGTAGAAAAACGATTATGGGCCATAAGCTGCTAAAGACGATCTCTGAAACCGTTTCCTCACGGACCGACTTCAACTCCCCAACTTGTACATGAAACTGTCCACTCGGTTCCTTAAGGCCATACATGCGCCAGGATTTGCCATCCACAACCTGGTTGTTGTATCCCTCAGTGAATGTATTGAAAGAGGTGGGTAGATTGGAACGTAAATAGGTCTTTCCATTGACGCCTTTGATCAGAAAAGCGATCTTGACCTCATAGCGGTGGCCTGTTACCTGCTCACGGGGAACCAAGGTCAAATAATCCTTTTCACTTTCATCAGCCATATACTCATCAAGAAGTTGCCTGAGAAAAGCGGAGTTATCTATGACATCCTCACCCAACTCATTTACAAGTTTTTGCAGATTGTCCTTTACCGCTGTGTCCTCTTCCACCTCGTGAGACATTAGCGTGGCAAGGATGCGGGATTGTTGCGCAAGGGTTGCATCATAAATCTCTTCAACCTCATGATAAGCGGCACGATAGACAAAGAATGCGGCTATCAACCAGAGGATAAAAATAGTCGAAATCAAGCTGAACAGGAGCCGTCTGCGAATTGAAGAGTGTGTAGTCTGTTGCACGGGTACTTCTCAAATATTTGCAATTTTCTGTATGGTATAGCCAACCCCACGAATAGTCCGGATCAGCTCCTTGCCTAGTTTCTTGCGCAAGTGATGTATATAGACCTCTACTGCATTGCTTTCCACACCTTCATCCCAGCCATACAGGGATTCCTCCAGCGACTGACGGGAGAGGATGCGTCCTTGATGGGTCAGGAGATACTCCAGAACTGCAAACTCATTGGCTCCCAGTTTTATCTCTTCTCCCGCTTTCGTCAGACTGCGGGCAGCTGGATCCAATACCAGATCAGCATAATTGATAACCGGTACGGAACGTCCTTCCCGACGTCGGGTAATTGCACGCAAGCGGGCATTCACCTCCAGCAGATCAAAAGGCTTGACGACATAGTCGTCTGCCCCCAGATCAAGACCCTGGATACGATTCTCCACCGTATCCCGGGCAGTGAGTATGAGCACAGGCAGATCCATACCCTCCTTACGTATTTTTTGCAGCACATGCAGACCATCCTGCCTGGGCAATCCAAGATCGAGTATCAGAGCATCCAGATTCTCCGTCGACAGGGCTTGTTCAGCGGCCACACCGTCCAACACCCAGTCCACGGTATGACCCAATTGTTTTAAACCTAATGTGAGTCCCTCGCCCAAGTGCCGATCATCTTCTGCCAACAAAATACGCATTCTTCCAATTCTCTATGAGTCCTGATTACAGATCATAATAATGCTTTCGGGTCGATACGCTATATCGACATCCAAAACTCGATTCTCCCTGAGTTTGACAGTATAGACTGCCAAGTTAAGTGTAGATCGAACTGTAAAAAGCATTCGGATTGATTGTAGAAGTCAATTTTTCTCTCTATACATATCTGATCTACTTATAAGCAGTAATATCATTATTTGGATTATCGTCACCCCTGCTTAGTAAGCAGGGTCATTTTGGCCTTTTATTTACGCAATAGCACCATCAATCAGTCGTGGCAATAGTGCACTAATATGGACAAACGGGGCCCCAGAAAAGCCTCTCTTTTGTCTGTCGGACAAAGAACTAATACAGCTTAAAGTACCCCATTAAATGAACTGAGCTCCGTCAGCAAACGTAAAAAAAAGCCCCAATTTCAGCGTTATATATAGCTGTTCAAAACATCGCTAAATAAAGTCCTTGGCAACTCTTCTGCATGAACTGTTAACGGCTGTAAATACACCTATGAGAGGTCTGCCTCCCGTTCACGCTTTACTTGCTGATAGTATAAATAGTGTCCCAATCGATAATGGGCTAAATTAGCCATGCATTATTAATGGAAACTTAATGGTAATAAAAAACTGGAAATATGATGCCAAATAGTGAGTATCGACGCGCATAAGCAGTTAGAGAGAGCACGCTATTAAGGCTCCTCTCTTACTAGACACCTACACGATAAGAGAGAAAGCTTCAGCAACTACCACCCATATTTTGAACCTGATCACTAGCAGGGTCATTCATGAATCGGAAATAGCCAGCACTTTGACCAGGAGCAGATGAGTTCGTTTGGTGCCAATTTGGGACAAAAATAACACATAGCTTGGCAGGTAGATTTCATAAAAAAATCATTGGCATATTGTTTTTTTCGGGGGTATGATTTCATTCACGCTACGAAACAGACCCATACCCGCTTCCCCATTTGATATATCTTCAGGTCGAGAATCGGAATCCTTCGGTTTCCAGGCTGATTAGCATGACGAATATGCCATGCCTTTTAGCGTTCATGGTCTGTCTGGCAGGTTTACGCATGGGACCGTCAGACCCTGAACTTGAATATTTTTTTGTTAGGAATGTATATCGATGACTAAATTGTATGTTGGCAACCTACCTTGGACTGCCACAGAAGAGGATATCCGCGAGCTTTTCACCGACGTTGGTGAGGTTCACTCAGCAAACTTGATTCTGGATCGTGAAACACGTCGCTCACGCGGCTTCGCCTTCGTAGAAATGAGTCAAGCCGATGCAGAGCGTGCCATTTCTCAACTCAACGGCAAGGACTTCCAAGGCCGTGACTTGAGAATCAATGAAGCACAGGATAAGCCAAAGCGTAGCGGTGGCGGCGGTGGCGGTGGCGGCCGCTGGTAAGCACTAGCTTATCATTCTGTTGACGGCATCCTAAGCACTAAACAGATTTTTATTCAACGGCCGGCCGGTAGATCATCGCCCGGTCGTTGGACTCGATAGAGCATATTCTAACAACCTGCTGCTTGTGATAGAGCATGCGGGTACAGGCAGGCTGTTGCCACTTCTCTCCTTTTAGACCTTCTCTAACTCTCAACTTGACGGTTCATTTGTAACTCATTGAAATCAGGCGTCATGTTGTGATTCAAGTGCTGCAATACGTGCTTCTATTGGGGGATGGCTGGCAAATATTTTCTGTATTTTTCCCGCATTAATGGCAAATGCAGCTATCTCATCCGGCATTGCCTCAGGTTCATGGGCCTGTTGTAACCGCCTCAGGGCCGCAATCATCTTTTGTCTACCGGCAAGATCCGCACCCCCTCTATCGGCACGAAACTCTCGCCAGCGGGAGAACCACATCACAATGGTCATGGCCAGAATACCCAGTACAAACTCAGAAATCATCGACACGATAAAAAAACCAGGGCCATAGCCACGTTCGGTTTTGAACACCAATCGATCGACAGTATGACCAATGATACGAGAGAGAAATACCACAAAGGTATTAATCACACCCTGGATCAATGACAGTGTCACCATATCCCCATTCGCCACATGGCTGATCTCATGCGCTAAAACAGCCTCAACCTCATCCCGGTTCATTTGCTGAAGCAAACCGCTGCTCACCGCCACCAAAGCACTATTCTTGTTCCATCCTGTCGCAAAGGCATTGGCTGAGGTATGTTCGAAAACCCCCACTTCAGGCATACCGATATTGGCTTGTTGCACTTGCCTCTCAACAGTACTAATCAACCAGCGCTCAACCTCGCTACCCGGCTGTTCGATGATCCTTACACCCATACTGCGTTTAGCCATCCACTTGGAGATAAACAGGGATATCAACGAACCGGAAAAACCGATCACAGCTGAATAGACAAGCAGCGCATTGAGGTCCAGATCAACCCCATTCTGCATCAGCAGTCCATCGATACCAAGAAGTCTGAAGGTAATACTGATCAATGCCAGGATAGCTAGGTTCGTGCCCAGGAAAAGTGCAATTCTCATCATCTCTGATTTACCAATGGATAAAATTCATGTTATTTGGATATTGATGACCTATTTCAACAGAAGTTCCCGTTTATGGGGGGAACTTGGGGGACTATTGGGGGCTCATGAGGAACTTCTTACTTGGAAGCCAACTGCACTGCAGTGATTACTCGGCCACTTGGCCTCGCCCTACGAACCATCATTGTTTCGCTCCAATGTTCAACTCCGCTATATGTGGCCTGTGATTCGCCTTCAGTTCACCCCTTTGGGCTCCCTTTTTAATTCCCAAAGAGATTGGGATTCGAATCTTGGGAGGGCTATTTACTTTAAACGGTGATCAAGTCCATTATTATCTATTAATTACAATTACTTACAACACACTATAGTAACTTCAACATCTTATCGGGCTTCATGTATTGAGCTTAATTGTAGATAACTGTCACTATTTGAACCTCAATGGACCTAATTTGGACCAATTCTTTACTAAAAAACAACTTGTCTCATTAATTTTTTCTTCTGCTACCTCCTGCCAGACCATCGATATGCTACAAAGATACACACAAGTACCAGATGAGACAGGAATTCTCTTAAGAAATAGTAACTTTGTACGCTATTCCTTAATAAGAAAGACAAACTACAACTAAACAGAATATTTATAGGACAAAATGCTGTATCGCAAATGGATAGTCAAAAGATTATTTCTGATGTTGATCAACAGCTTATCAAGCAGCTCTTTGATAATGCCTGGGCAACAATAATTGCAGGACAAATTGTTGCAGTTCTAATTTTGATGGGTCTCCAGTCACATGTTAGTTCTACTAATTTGTTGATTTGGGGTATTATTTTTACCGCCATTACAGCTATACGGTTGACCCTAGTAGGCTACTGGAAACACCATACAGGCAACCTACAAAATAGAGTTAAGTACTATGCGATAGGTGCTTTGTTTGCAGGAATATGTTGGGCAGACCTGATCTTTTTTTTGACTCAGCCTATGCCTGTCTACCAGCAACTATTTATTATGATTACTCTAGTGGGTATGCCAATGGCCGCTATGCCCAGTAATTCTATTTACATACATGTCTATTCAGCCTTTGCCACACCAATACTGATAGCTTTAGTCTATTGGTCGCTATTTATTATTGATGATTTAAATATATATTTTTTTGGTATCGCTGTGGTCTATAGCCTGATACTTTTTAAAACAGCACTGATTTACCAAAACAACTTGCGTCAATCTCTGTAAGCGATCAATAAACCCCACCTTGTAGCAGAATCACCCCACCTTTAAGCTTTCACCATCAAAGTTCCACGGTAACAGTGTTTCGAT
>JAIVEQ010000005.1 GCA_023838465.1 Candidatus Thiodiazotropha sp. | reverse complement strand
CTTTCTTGCCGGATAGAGAAAGCTTTGATGCTACCGCAGCTTACCCTCTATTCGTCAAACTAGAGTTGCACTTACAAGTTGAATTCACGATTAACCTGTCTATAATTAACGGTAATTAATTAGGGGGAATTAACATGCAATGGGCTGCCTATCAGCTTACCGGCTTAATTCTGTTTTCTCTGATACTCATGGGCTGTGAAAAACCACAACCCTTGCAACTCGCCGATATTGTCCGCCCTGTAAAAACCTATCTCATAGAGACAGCAGATTCAGGGGGAGTACGCTCCTTCCCTGCACGTATCGATGCCGGCAGAAAAGCAGAACTCTCTTTTCGTGTATCAGGAAAAGTGAATACTTTGTCGGTCAAAGAGGGTGATCGTGTGGAGAAAGGCCAGCAGTTGGCAACACTGGATACAACCGATTATCGGATCACCTTTAACGATCGTAAAGCAAGCCTTGATAATGCCAAAAAGAACTTTACGCGTGCAAAGGAGTTGATTGTAAAGGGCAATATTTCAAAGATGGACTTTGACCGTCTTGAGGCTGAATTCAAGAGCGCACAATCAGCCCTGGAATCCGCTCAACAGAATTTAAAATACACAAAACTCAGCGCTCCGTTTAAAGGCATCATTGCCAAGCGCCATATAGAGAATTTTGAAGAGATACAAGCCAAGCAGATTGTGCTAGATCTGCAGGATATTACTCAGCTTGAAGTTAAATTTGACATACCTGAAAGTCAGCTTCGTGAACTACAACCCGAAGGTGATATGCCAGACTCAAGACGTACTCAAATACCTGTCAAGGTCACCTTTTCCGACCTGCCAGGGAAGAGTTACCCCCTCACCTATCGTGAAGTCAGCACTAAGGCAGATACAAAAACGCAGACATTTCAAGTCACTTACACCATGGATAAAACCGATGATGTAACAATACTACCCGGCATGACCGCCACAGCAATTGTCGATCTGAGTGAGTTTCTCAGCACAGGCATTCGCCATACCGTTCCTGCGCAAGCCATTATCGGTGACTACAAATTGGACCCAAAGGCCTGGGTCATTGATGAACAGAGTATGACTGTCAAATCACGTAGCGTGAAGGTGGGCCGGCTGCTGGGTAACCATATCGAAGTATTAGAAGGTCTGGAACCCGGTGAACGCATTGTCACAGCTGGTGCGCCATTCGTGGTTGAAAACATGCCGATTAAGCTAATGCCTGATCAGGAACAAGCTGAGCCCCGTACCGAAGATCTGAAATATCAGTAATGCTGAAAAGATAACAACAATTTTTAGGGATTGAGGATGAATATCGGCGAATACTCCATCAGGACACCGGTCGTTTCCTGGCTACTGGTCATCATCATGGTGGGTGGCGGAATCTGGGCCTTTGAACGAATAGGTAAATTGGAAGACCCCGCCTTCACCATCAAGATGGCCAAGATCATCACCCTCTACCCCGGCGCTTCCGCCAGCCAGGTTCAGAATGAGCTGACCTACCATATCGAGGATGCCATCCAGCGCATGGATCAGGTCAAACGGATCAAAATGTCTGTCTCCAGGCCAAGCATGTCCGATATTTTGATTGAGTTCAAGGATAAATACCGGGGAGATGATATCCCAAATATCTATGACGAATTACGGCGCAAGATCGCCGATATGAAGCACAAACTGCCGCCTGGTTCTCAAGACCCGATGGTCATCGATGAATTCGGTGATGTGTATGGTGTCTATCTGGCGCTCAGCGGTGATGGATACAGCTGGCGGGACTTGTGGGATTTCGCCGATAACTTCAAACGTGAACTGGTGTTGGTCCCCGGTATTAGAAAAATCTCCATCAGTGGCACCCAGAAAGAGGTCATCTATGTTGTTATATCCCGCTCTCAACTCGGTGAAATGGGTATATCCCCAACACAGATTTCACAGACCCTGGAATCCCAGAATGTCGTCGTAACCGCCGGTAACGCCACTGTCGGTGATGAGTACCTGCGTATTGAACCAACTGGTGAATTCAACTCCGTCAAGGAGATCGGCAATGTGCTGATCGGTTCTGATGAACAGAAGCTCGTCTATCTCAAGGATATTGCTGAAATCACAAGGGCCTATGAAGAGGTCCCCAACCAAATGTACTACGTGAACGGTAAACCGTCGCTAACCCTGGGGATTTCCATGCAGGCTGGTGAAAATGTGGTAGCCGCTGGGGAGAAACTAAAACAACGGGTCCTGGAACTCCTCCCTACCATCCCTGTCGGCATGGAGCTGACCGAAATCTACAATCAACCGGCTGAGGTGGAAAAATCAGTCAGTGGTTTTATTGTCAGCGTTGGACAGGCAGTAGTGATCGTGATTGTGGTGCTGTTACTCTTCATGGGGCTACGGGTGGGCTTCATTATCGGATCTGTGCTGCTGATTACCGTAGCGGGCACTCTGTTCATCATGCATCTTGAGGGTATAGAGCTTCAGCGAATTTCATTGGGAGCACTGATCATCGCGCTGGGTATGCTGGTTGACAACGCAATTGTAGTAGCTGAAGGCATGCTGGTACGCATACAGGCTGGCATGAAGGCTGCAGACGCTGCCCGTGAAACCGTGGGAAAGACCATCTGGGCCCTGCTGGGTGGCACAATTATCGGCATCCTGGCTTTTTCTGCGATCGGTCTTTCACCAGACAGCACCGGTGAATTTGCCGGGTCACTGTTCTGGGTGATCCTCTACTCCCTGCTACTCTCCTGGATAACCGCAATCAGTACAACCCCTCTGCTCTGCGCTCTGTTGCTCAAACCCGGTCAAGTGGCTAACGGTAACAACAGTGATCCATATGGTGGCGCTGTATTCATTCTTTTCAGGGATATTGTCGATCGGGCGATACGATTGCGCTGGATCACAGTTGCAGGGGTCATGGGTCTGTTTGTTGTTGCAGTGATCGGATTCGGCAGTGTCAAACAGGCCTTTTTTCCCGAGTCCAACACACCCTTGTTTTATGTCGATATCTGGGAGATAGAAGGTACCGATATCCGCAAGACACGAGAGGATACTCTCAGGATTGAGTCCTATCTGCGTGAACAGGAGGGTGTTGTACAGACCGCTGCCGCCATTGGTGGCCCACACCAACGCTTTACCCTGGTTTACGACCCACGAGAGACATCATCGGCTTACGCTCAGATCATCGTTAAAACAGACACCCGGGAGAGAATCCCCGAAATATGGAAAAAGGTCGATGCATACATGAAGGAGAATTTGCCCTGGACCGACCCGATTATCAAGGCAATGCGTATGGGCCCAGGCCGTGACAGTAAAATCGAAGCTCGTTTCCATGGTCCTGATCAGACACTGCTGCGCAGACTCTCACAAGAAGCTCAGGCAATCATGCGAGCCGATCCGCGATCAATAGACATTCGCGACAACTGGCGGCAACCCGTCAAGCTGATACGCCCAATCTTCAATGAACAGGTTGGCCGACAGCTGGGAATCACCCGGGAACATCTTGCAACAGCACTGCAATATGCGTTCGATGGGACACCCGTTGGCCAATTTCGTGACGGTATCAGAGTCTTACCCATCCTGATGCGGGCACCTGAAGAGGAACGCCGGGATGTCGGTAATCTTCAGGACATTTTGATCTGGAGTCCGGCACTGAATCAGTCGATATCGGCTGCTCAGGTTGTCAGCGGTTATGAAACCGTATTTGAAAATACGGTCATTCGTTCTCGCAACCGTATCCAGACGATCACCGCCTCCTGTAACTCCATTGAGGAGCTGGCGACCTCTCTATTTATGCAGTTGAAACCACAAATTGAAGCCATAGAGTTGCCGCCTGGTTACACCCTGTCCTGGGGTGGTGAGTACGAGGATTCAAAAAATGCCCAGGGTGGGTTGATGAGTTCACTGCCCGTCGGCTTTTTACTGATGATTCTTGTGAGCATCCTGTTGTTCGGCAAGATACGTCAGCCACTGCTGATTTGGCTCACCGTACCACTTGCGATTATCGGTATCACTGCGGGTCTGCTTACCTTTAATGGAGCCTTTGATTTCATGTCCCTGTTGGGCGCCCTCTCTCTGATTGGCCTGTTGATCAAGAATGCCATTGTGTTGATCGACGAGATCGATCAACAAAGGGCTGAGGGTAAGGAGACTTATACGGCGATACTCGACTCAACCGTTAGCCGATTAAGACCGGTGGTACTTGCGGCTGCTACCACAATCTTGGGACTCATTCCTCTGCTGCAGGATGTATTCTTCGTCAATATGTCACTGACGATCATGGCAGGCTTAGGTTTTGCCACCCTGCTCACCCTGTTGTTTGTACCAACACTGTATGCAATTCTATTTGGGATTAAACCATCAGCCTAGTCAGTACTTTTAACTGCTCCAGAAATCGATCAGAACGCGGCAGGTAGTAATGGTCATAATTCAGGGAGAGCACAACATGGCGTGATCTACCAACAATCTCCCCTCTCGGCACAAAGCCGATCACCCGGGAATCGGCACTATTGTCTCGATTATCCCCCAATACAAGATAGTGGTTCGGTGGCACTGTTACCGGTTTGAAACTGGAATGACGCGATTCATGGCCCAACCGCCTTACCCAATGCGCTACACCCAATAGGTTCTCGATTTTATCTATCTTCCCGGTGGCAGCCGCACTGTCCTGATAGGAGAATTTTTCCCCGTTGATCCAGAGTTGATTCTGCTGCATCGCTACCACATCACCCGGTAGGCCGATGACACGTTTCACCAAGCGTTTGTCCGCAACCTCAGAGTCAAAGATGATAATATCGCCCCTGGCAGGATCACCACGTTTCAGCAAGGAGATATGGGTAAAGGGTAAGCGCAGATCGTAGGCCATTTTATTAACGAAGATCCGGTCGCCTTCCAGAATAGTCGGCTTCATCGACCCGGTGGGGACTGTATTCCAGTCTGCAACGGCGCTGCGAAATATCAACATCAAACAGACAAAAACAAAAAAAGATCTATTCGCTTTCCAGAGCAAGAGGAACCGTTGCTTCATTATTAACTCCTGTTATCGATATACCTTACCTAAGACCTCAGTGCATCCCCTTGAGTTCATACCAGCACATCATACTGTAAGTGTTTATTTTCAAGACAAATTACCGGCACCAAGGATAAGCATAACTATAGATTGTGGAATATTTACAATAAAATATTACTCAATCTCATATAAACTAAAGATGACCGAGTTGATTACCGCTTAAGGCGAGAGTGTGTAGTCTGACAACCAGGCTATGGACAAGCACAGGAAGGTGCCCTGAGGAGGATTCTCATCGCTAACATCTTCATATCATACCGACGCGAGGACAGTGCGGATGTCACAGGCCGGATTCATGACCGTCTTGCCTCGCATTTTGGAGAATCGGCTCTGTTCATGGATGTCGATGATATCCCCTTGGGTGTCGATTTCACGAAATACATCGATGAGAAGGTTGGTAAGTGCGAGGTACTACTGGCCATCGTCGGTCGCGACTGGCTATCGGTCACTGATGAAAATGGCAATCGTCGTCTGGACATGCCAAACGATTTTGTAAGAACAGAATTGGAATCTGCACTGAAGCGTAATATACCAGTCATACCTCTACTAGTCCGCCGTGCATCAATGCCCGATGCAGACGACCTACCAGAGAGTATCCAGGAATTTTCCACAAGAAATGGTATGCCTGTAAGGGCTGATCCAGACTTCCGTACTGATTGTGACCGGTTGATCGATGGCCTGGAACAGGACAAGACTGGGCGGAGGCCACTAGTATCTTCTCGCACTCATTCTGTAGAAAAGCCTTCTATTTGGAAGCATAAAGTACTCATGATTAGTGCGATTGGCATTGCAATCCTTCTCGTAATCGCTGGCCTTTTTTTTATAGGGTACTCAAGTGGTTCTGGCAAGACACCTGCCATTGTCGGGTTTCGTGCCAATCCTGACAGGATCAAGCAAGGATCAACCACAACTTTGAGTTGGAAAACGAAGTATGCCAATGCGGTTAAAATTCTACCTGAGATTGGTACTGTTGAGGCATCCGGCTCCAGGACGTTAACCCCAACAAAAGACACCACATACACCCTGGTAGCTACAGGTTCTGGTAGCAAGAGTGTGAAACGAAATCTATCGATTCAAGTTGCTCAATCACAACCAGTGGGTGCATTTCCAATCTCAAGGCTATCGATTGCTGAAGATAGTATCGAACTAGGCAAATCGACAACCCTAAGCTGGCAAACCAGACATGCGACCCATGTTGAAATTCAGCCGGGAATTGGCCGTGTTGAACCGAGAGGCTCCATTAAGATTTCACCCAGGCGTGACACAACCTATACATTAACCGCAAAAAGTCTTGCCGGGACCGCTACGTCACAAACCCAGGTCAAGATCAAAAGAAGGGTACTGACTGCACCAATTCTGAATCCAAATAATCTCATACTGACCCGATAGCGGTATCCCAACGCAATATCCTGGGCGGGAGATTATCCGGTATTCGCCACGAACCATATCATCACGTTCCCATGCTCCTGGGTGGGAACGAGGCATTATTCAACGCTGCAAAAGTGTCGAATAAGATTTTTCCGATTCTCACTCCAAGAACTATATTGTAAGTAGGAAAGGAGGAGATAGGCATGTCTAATAGACGACTAGTCAGCAGGGTTTTGCTTACTGTCCTGATCTGCATCTACGTTTCGTCCGAGGCTGCAGTGGATACTTATAGTACGGCCCGACAACAGATGGTAAAGCTCATCGAGCAGGATGTCCGGGAAACCAGCAACTATCTTGAAAAACCATTGCTCGATACACGGATCATGAAGGTGCTTTCCGAGGTGCCACGTCACGAATTCGTTGCCATCGAAATCCGCAATCAAGCCTATCAAAATCGTCCCCTCCCAATCGGTTACGGCCAGACTATTTCACAACCTTATATTGTAGCGATCATGACTGATCTGATCGGCCCGAAAGCAGAACATAAGGCACTGGAAATCGGTACCGGCTCAGGTTACCAAGCGGCTGTGTTGTCTCAACTGGTGGATAAGGTCTTTTCCATGGAGATTGTCGAGCCCCTGGGCAAGCAGGCCCAAAAACGCCTTAAACGCCTTGGCTACCAGAATATCGAACTAACCATTGCCGATGGTTATCACGGCTGGGAAGCCAATGCCCCGTTCGATATTATCATCGTCACCGCTGCCGCTAGCCATATTCCCCCCCCCCTCATCTCACAACTGAAACCCGGTGGGAAGATGATCATTCCGGTAGGCAGCCGTTTCATGACACAGCAGTTACTGTTGGTGGAAAAAGATCTTAAGGAACAGATGACTGTCCGTCAGATTCTGCCGGTCAGGTTTGTACCGCTGACGGGGGAGCATTAACCGAAGGCGCTAATAATTTTGAATTGTGAATGTTGAATTATAAATTCCGGTGTGCAATTCACTCGCGGTTTAATAATATTTATATAAACGTGCGCATTGCGCACACTACTAATTCAACATTCATAATTCAAAATTCAAAATTTATTGCTGAGCCATGATCAAACATCCACCCTACCTCTCTATTACCATCTTGTCAGCTTCGGCGATGAGTTATGAAATTCTTCTGATGCGGCTTTTCTCCATTATTCAATGGCACCATTTTGCCTATATGGTGATCGCTTTGGCACTGTTAGGGTATGGCATCAGTGGCAGTCTGCTCCATCTGCTGCAAACGAGAGTGGCCCGTTACTATCAATGGATCTATCCGGCCTCTATTCTGCTTTTTGCACTGACCTCACTTGGGGCATTTTTATTGGCTCAATCATTCACTTTCAACATAGAAGAGCTTTTCTGGGATTATCACCAAATAATCAATCTTGTCTTGATCTTCCTGTTGCTTGCCTTGCCATTCATGTTCACTGCCAGTGCAATCTGTATGACCTTCATGGTCTGTCCTGGCAAAAAGGCCGCCACAGTTTATGCGGTCGATCTACTTGGTGCAGGTATCGGCGCCATCGCTATCATTTTTGTTATGTATCTACTGATGCCGGAAAAGATACTGACTGTGATCAGTGTGGCGGGTGTTTGTGCGGTTGCTGTTGCCATATGGGAACTGAAGCTTCCATTCAAACGACCTCTGCTTGTCACACTTGCTGTCGCCGCCACCATCCTGATAGGCAGCTCGCCCTATATTTCATTGACCTACTCACCCTACAAAGGACTGATGCAGACCCTACAAATCAAAGGTACGCGTATAATTGATCAGCGAGCTACGCCTTTAGGACATCTGACCCTGGTTGCCAGTGATGAGATACCGTTACGCCATGCACCCGGTTTAAGTCTTACCAACACCAGTGAACCCCTCAACCAATTGGGCCTGTTCACCGATGCAGATAATTTAACGGCGATCACTCAGTATCCCAAATCAATCAAGTCACTTAGCTATCTTGATCGCACTACATCAGCCCTTGCCTATCACTTGCAGAAACCAGTCAAATTACTGGTAATCGGCAGTGGTACAGGTTCGGATTTACTGCAAGCCCAATACCATCAAGTACAATCGATTGATGCCCTCGAACTCAACCCACAAGTGGTCGAGCTTTTGAATAACGACTATAAAATGTTCGCAGGAGATGTCTATCACAACCCACAAACAAAGGTACACATAGCAGAGGCTCGAGATTTTCTCAGCAATACACACAACATGTATGACATGATTCAGATCGCTCTGATCGATTCGGCAAATGCCTCCTCATCGGGTCTCTATGCACTCAATGAGAGCTACCTCTATACCCTTGAAGCATTACAGCTGTACCTCTCACACCTTTCTCCGAATGGCTATCTATCTATTACACGTTGGATCAAGCTTCCACCACGGGACACACTCAAACTTTTCGCCACGGCTCATCAGGCACTGGCATCATTAAACTTGGATGACATTGATAAACGCATGGTTCTCATCCGCAACTGGCAGACCAGCACCCTGTTGATCAAGAATGGAAGCTTTTCTGATCATGAACTGGATCTTGTCGAACAGTTTTGTAACGAGCATCTTTTTGATCAAGCCTATACACATCGACTCACTGAAGGCCAGAGTAATCGTCATAACCTGCTCAGTGAACCCTTCTTCTACCAGGCAAGTCAGCGGATCATCGCTAACCAGACAGATGCTCTCATCGATGAATACAAATTCAATCTACACCCTGCAACGGATGACCGTCCCTATTTCCACCATTTTTTCAAATGGAGTAGTTTTTTTGAAGCCATAAAACTACGCGGCAAGGGCGGTATGCCGCTGATTGAGTGGGGTTACATCATACTAGCCCTTACTCTGGGCGTGACAGCAATACTCAGTGCTTTATTTATACTATTACCTTTAAGTTTCACTGCTCATGAAACACCTGCTACAGATATTGGCATCAACCGGTGGCATGTGCTGCTCTATTTTTTCAGCATAGGGGTAGCATTTCTGTTTATTGAGATAGCCACTATTCAAAAATTCCTGCTCTTTTTACATCACCCTATCTACGCTATCTCAATCGCTCTTAGCGCTTTTCTGGTATTTGCGGGATTGGGAAGCCTGACCAGTGAATGGCTGGCGAACAGTTACACCCATAGACGGATCGTCATCCTAGCCACCACAGCAATATCCATCCTGAGTATCAGCTATCTTTTTCTACTTGATCCGCTATTCATTAAGCTCGCCAATCTAGAAATGTTCATAAAGATGTTGATCTCGATACTGCTGATTGCTCCACTGGCCTTCTTTATGGGTATGCCATTTCCTTTGGCTATCTCATCAATGAAGCGGCAGGCATCCAATCTGATTCCATGGGCATGGGGAATCAACGGTTATGCATCAGTCATCAGTGCTGGAATGGCGACTCTTATTGCCATCCATTTTGGCTTTACGGCTGTCATTCTCTGCGCCGTTATGCTCTACATCATTATCATCGCTGTATTCCCACGCAAAATCCCAATAAAGCAGCTTCGCACAACTCGAACATAGTGCCATTCCCGCAATCCAACAGAGTTTATTAACCCGGCACCTTAATAGATTGCCATTTTGCTTGAGTGGTTCGGATCTTAACGTACCTCAGGAGAGCGCCGTTAGTGAAGAAAGATCAATATACAAATAGCAGCATACCAGCCTATTTCAATCAATCGTTTGACTTAAACGATCGTTTGAATTAGATTAGCGCCAGCTTCCCAAAAACCCAAGTTGACGCATGATGAAGAGTAACTCTCAAACCCATTCCGAGACCAAGGATCGTCTCTTGCTTGCTGCCCTGCACGCCTTTGGACAACGGGACTATGATGGTGTCAGCACCCGAGAGATTGTAGAAGAAGCAGAGGCTAATATCTCAGCCATCTCCTACCATTTCGGTGGCAAACAGGAACTTTACCTCGCGACAGTGACCTATCTGGCAGACAAACTCCATGCTGGCATAGTTGTTCAATTCTCACAGATTGAGCAGATCGCTAAAGACGCCACTCCCAACCAATGCGCCAGCATGCTTTGTCAGTTTCTTGGGCATTTTCTTGAACATATGCTGCTGGGAGAAGTGGGTATGCATGCACCCGGGATAATCTTCCGAGAGCAGAATCAACCCACTGCTGCTTTTGACATCCTCTATGAAAAATTACTGGAGCCGATGCATCGCATTCTAGCAACGTTGGTTGCCCGCTACAGGGGAAAAGCACCAACGGACCAGGATGTCATTATCATGACCCATGCCTTATTGGGACAAACAGTCATTTTCCGACTGGGCAGGACCACGCTACTGAGGCGACTGAACCAATCGACTTATAAACCATCCGTTATTCAACAGTTCAAAACCCAATTATCGAGCTACACCTTGTCAGTGCTCAATACTACACCTGACAACCCAGGGCCTGTTAACAGGCCCTAGTAACAATGGAAACCACTCACCATGCTTAACAATCACCCTCACTGGCGAAAATTGCTGATACTACCTCCCATTGCAGTGGGTATCCTGGTGCTGATGTTCGTGGCGGGTAATAAACAAGCACCGCTGAAAGCTGAACTGGGTGAACCCACCAAGTTGGTGCGTACCATCAATGCACAGCAGGTCGAATTGATACCAGTGGCGGAGGGTTATGGTGCTATTCAACCTGCCCGTGTCTGGAGTGCGGTTGCACAGGTTGCCGGGCGAATCGTTGAAATCCATCCCAGGCTGAGAGATGGAGAGATCATCAGTGAAGGCAGTCTGCTGTTGCAAATTGATCCGGCAGACTATGTGCTGAACCTGGCTCAGGCAGAAGCGGCGTTGGCGGAACTGGAGGTCGAGGAGGCCAATGCCAAGGCCTCACTTTCAATCGAACAACGCAGCTTGGGGATTGTGCAACGTGAATTTAAACGCATAACCCAACTCGCAGCCAAAGGAACCGCATCCCAAAGCAATGTGGACGACACTGAGCGCAATCTGCTCAACAGTCGAAATGCCGTACAGAACGTCAAAAACATACTGGCGCTGATACCGACCAAACGCAAGGTATTGCAGGCAAAGCGGACCCAAGCGGAACGAGATCTGGAAAATACTCGAATACTCGCGCCATTTAACCTTCGGGTTGCCAATATGCGCATAGAGGCCGATCAATATGTGGGTAAGGGAGAGACCTTGCTTGAGGGAGATGCCGTTGACCGGGTCGAAGTGATCGCACAATTCCCCATGTCATCACTACGTCGTCTCTTCATCGGTCGGGAGCAGACCGCTATTTCTGCCGACATCCTGGATGGAAAGCTGGCGGAATTTGTTGCATTTCAATCCCAGGTCCGTCTCGACATGGGAACAACCATCGCTGAATGGGAGGCCGAGTTTGTACGTTTCAGCGATAACGTCGACCCTGAAACCCGCACCATGGGTGTTGTGGTTGCGGTCGACAAGCCATTTGACAAGGTCAAGCCAGGTATCCGCCCACCACTCTCCAAAGGGATGTTTGTTCAAGTCGTTTTGCGTGGCAAGTCACAACCCAATCGCATTGTGGTACCCCGTTCAGCTGTCAGGGATGGTGCCGTCTATCTGGCCGATGATGAGAGCCGGTTACGTCGCCAGCCGGTGAAGATTCTGTTTAACCAGGGTGAAGTCAGTATTATCGCATCGGGTATTACCTCTGAACAACAGATTGTCGTCTCTGACCTGGTGCCGGCTGTCAGCGGTATGCGACTGCAGACCAAACCGGACGAAGAGATAACCCAGGCCGTTCTGAATGCTGCCAGGGGTGAGCTATGATCAACTGGTTTGCCCGACACCCGAACGCAGCCAACCTGCTGATGGCGTCGATCATGATTCTGGGCCTGACTGCCCTACCCGGTCTGCAACGTGAGACATTGCCTGAGATTCAGAACGACAAGGTTGAGATACGTGTCATCTACAAGGGAGCCACCGCCGATGAGGTAGAGGACGCCATCTGCCGGCGTTTGGAAGATGCTTTGGAGGGCATCACCAATTTGGACGAGATGGGTTGTGAGTCCCGCGAGGGGCTTGGTGTTGCTACTGCCGTGATGCTTGAAGGCGCGCAAATGACTCGCTTTCTCGATGACGTAAATGCCGAGATCGATGCCATCGATGATTTCCCGGAACAAGCAGAACTGCCCGTCATCGAAGAGTTGGGTCGGACCGAGCCTGTAATCTCCATTGCAGTGACAGGCCCTGAGGATCCGGTGGCGCTCAAGGCCTATGTGGAAAATATCAAGTCCACGCTTTTAACAAGGGAGAGTATTGCCGAGGTCACCATTGACGGCTTCTCCGACCACCATATTCGTATCGAAATACCCGACTGGCGTCTGCGACAATATGGACTCTCTGCCAGCGACATAGCCAATGCTGTGGGTCGTCACAGCGTCAGTATACCTGCCGGTCGCCTTGAAGGAGATCGTGAAGAGATTCTATTGCGCTTCGACGATCAACGTAAACGGGTGGATGAGTTTTATGACCTGGTGGTCATTTCAAGTAGCAGTGGGGCCACTATTCGACTCGGTGATATTGCACAGATCACAGACCGCTTCGACCGAGACGAGGAGAAGATCACCTTCAACGGCCAGCGGGCCGCCATTCTGAACATTGCCAAGACACGTTCACAGGATATTCTCAAGGTACTCTATACAGTCGAGACCTTCGTTGATAATGAGAACCAACGCGCCCCCCAGGGTATCCAGCTGACACTTACCCAGGATAGAGCATCGGTCGTACAAGACCGCCTCGATATGTTGGTACGTAATGGTGCGCAAGGCCTGCTGGCAGTGTTTCTTGTATTGTGGCTCTTTTTCAGCTTCCGTTACAGTTTCTGGGTCACCATGGGATTACCGGTCTCCTTTCTTGGTGCACTCTTCATTCTGCCAATGATTGGCGTCACCATTAACATGATCTCCATGGTCGGTCTGCTGATTGGTATTGGCCTGCTGATGGATGATGCGATCGTAATAGCGGAAAACATCGCTTCACGGATGGCAAAGGGAGATAAGCCTCTGCAAGCTGCGATAACGGGAGTAACACAGGTTTTGCCAGGCATTGCCTCATCTTTCGCTACCACCCTATTGGTGTTTGGTTCGTTGGCATTCATCACCGGGGATATCGGCCAGATTCTGCGCATTATGCCGATGGTGTTGATTATGGTAATCAGTGTCAGTCTGCTCGAAGCGTTTCTGATTCTGCCTCATCATCTGAGCCACTCTTTGGCCCATATGAAGCAAAAACAACCCTCTCGTTTCCGGCAGCGCTTTGAAGCTGGTTTTGATCGATTCCGTGATAAGGGGTTTGGCCCACTGCTCGACCGTGCTATCGAATACCGTTACATGACCCTAGGCATTGTGTTGATGCTACTGATCATCTCGATTGCCATGCCGGTTGGCGGAAAACTGAAATTTGTCGGTTTCCCTGACCTGGATGGTGATGTCATTGAAGCACGTATCCTACTGCCCCAGGGTACGCCGTTAGCACGTACCGAGATAATTGTTGAGGAGATCAGTGAGGCATTAAAACGTACTAACCAGGCCTTCCTCCCGGATCAACCTGACGATCAACCACTGGTAGAGAACATCACGGTCATCTATGGACAGAATCCGGACGCCTATGAATCCGGTCCTCATGTCGCCCGGGTGGTAGCTGATCTGCTCAGTGCAGAAGTACGGCAGGCAAAGTTGGATGATGTCATCAACCGTTGGCGCAAGGAGACCGGTGCACTCACCGATGTCATTTCGGTAAAATTTACCGAACCCACCTTCGGTCCCGGAGGACGCCCCATTGATCTACGTCTTTTGGGATACGATCTTGAGCGCCTGAAGATGGCCTCAAATGAGCTGCAATCCTGGCTCAACAGCCATCAGGGTGTGAACGATCTGAGCGATGATCTTCGTCCCGGCAAGCGTGAGTTGCGGCTGCATCTAAAACCGGGAGCTGGGGTTTTGGGCCTTGATGCCAAGCAAGTAGCGGAACAGGTACGTGCCGCCTATCAAGGGATTAAAATCGATGAATTTCCAGTTGGGCCAGAGACCTATGAAGTGAATCTCAGGTTAACAGCGGATGACCGAGTGGACGCAGAAGACCTCTACAACCTCAGCATTACCGGTCCAAACGGTTCATTGATTCCCCTCTCAGTGGTTGCGGATATCGAAGAGGTTAGAGGCTGGGCCCGCATTAACCGTATAGACCGTCAGCGTGCGGTCACACTACAGGGTGATGTTGACCGCAGTCAGGCCAATGCTCAGGAGTTACTGGGTCTGGCAAACGCCACTTTCATACCAGATCTGCTGGCACGCTATCCTGACATCCGATTCGATGTACAGGGCGAAAGTAAAGAATCAGCCAAAACCGGCCAATCTATTATTCGTAATGTGCTGCTCGGTCTGATCGGCGTCTATATGCTGCTGGCGCTACAGTTCAAAGGTTACCTGGCGCCATTGACGGTAATGGTGGTCATTCCATCAGCACTTATAGGTGTCATCTTTGGCCATATGGCTCTAGGATTGAATCTAACCATGCCCAGTATCGTTGGCATGGCCTCCCTGTTCGGTGTGGTGGTGAATGATTCTATCCTGCTGGTGGTCTTTATTCGGGATACCCGTGCAACCGGCATCGCCGTCGCGGAGGCCGCCAAGCAAGCTGCCCGTGCACGTTTCAGGCCGATCCTGCTAACCTCCATCAGCACCATTGCCGGACTGATGCCACTGCTACTGGAGAAAAGTCTGCAAGCACAGATTTTGATACCGCTTGCAGCCAGTATCGCCTTTGGGCTGACAGCGGCCACCATGGTCGCACTGTTCCTGGTTCCTGCAGTCTATTGTATTTTGGATGACTTCGATCTACTTGGAAAACTCCATGATGAGACCGATGAGGAGAGCGTGAGCAGCGACCAACCCGATAGTGAAGCAGATTTATCCAGTACCTAGTTCAGATTAAATCATCCTCCGCCATCGACCTGTGTGGTGTTACACTGAGTGATATCTGCATAGGTTACGCAGTTGTGCACGGGGGTGTCTGGATAATGCCGTATTTACCTGTGAGCACAGGATAGGCAATAAAAGCAATCAAACATCTGAATCTATGCCCTGGTCTGGTAACCACAAAGCCAGCTTTTCCCGTAGAACCTCTCTGCTGTAGGGTTTACTCAGATAATCATCCATCCCTACAGAGAGGCAACGTTCTCGATCTCCCTCCAGGGCATTGGCTGTCAGTGCAATAATCGGCATGGGCGGTTTGTTTCCCTGGCTTTCTCGTTCACGCCATAAGCGAGTCGCCTCATAACCATCAATCTCAGGCATTTGGCAATCCATCAGTACCAGGTCATAACCTGCTTCACTCAATCTTTGCAAAGCAACCGCTCCATCCTGGGCCACCACACAATCCAAACCAAGCTCTTGCAGCATGGTTTCACAGAGTTCCTGATTAATCGGATTGTCCTCAACCAATAGAACCTGACCTACAAGGGGTAGATTCGACTTTACGGAGACCACTGTAGAATCGTGATTATCGTAGCCATTCTCTGATAAACGGTAATCACCCACCGATTCCTCCCTATCCAACTGCCTATCGGACTCTATGGCTGGCAAGTTCAGACAAAAGCTAACAGTGGTTCCAACGCCCGGCTCACTCTGCATCACCAAGTGTGAATCCATTAACTCTACAATACGCTGGGAAATGATCAATCCGAGTCCACTTCCTCCATATTTTCTGGTTGTCGAGCTATCGGCTTGAGAAAATGCATGAAACAACCTGCCCATGGTTTCAGACTCAATACCGATACCACTATCCCTGACCGAAAAACAGATTAAATCATCCTCAATAACCAGGCTGATCTCTACCCCACCCTGACCGGTGAATTTTATGGCATTACTTACAAGGTTAGTAAGCACCTGTCGTAATCTTACCGGGTCTCCAGAGACGACACGGGGCACTGCAGATGCTATAAAATAGCGCAGCTCTAGGGATTTGCGCTCAGCTTGCACGGCAAACAGATCAACAACCTCCGTAAGCAGATGGTGCAGATCGAGTTCTTCTGACTCAAGTCGCAGCTGTCCCGCTTCTATTTTTGAAAAATCCAGGATGTCATTGATTAGAATAAGTAAGGATCTGGCTGAACTACGGGCAGTTTTTAAATAATGTCGCTTTTTCTCATCCAATCCACTGTCGGATACAAGCTCCAGCATACCCAACATCCCGTTCATGGGTGTGCGGATTTCATGACTCATGTTGGCTAGAAATTCCGATTTTGCCCGTGCTGCTGATTCTGCCTCATCCCTTGCTTGCTCAAGTTCCTGTGCCCTGACCTCTGCCAGATGAGTATTGGTCATTGCTCCCCAAAACTCCCGATGCCAATATTTCAGTTGAGCCAGCATATAGGCAAGAAAGGCCAGGGTGGCAAATAGTAGTGCATAACCCTCCATGCTCATTAATGTCGCATTGGCCAATGCTATGGGTAACAACATGGCTACCAGTGAAACCCTACCAATGACTTGGCGCACACAAAAGCTAGCCATTACACCGGTAGCGATGCCGGCAGAGAAAAACAGCGTTACCATAGCCGGCCAACCGGTTTCATAGAACAACACAAGGCCGGCGACAAAATTACCCCAAATGACCGCGTTGATCACCACACTGAACGCCAGAATACGAAATGGTGCTGATTCAGAAGTATCATCACCCCGTACCACCAGATAACCTGTCACTATTCGGGTCAGGCCAGTAACCAGAAGCAAGCTTATAAAGCTCCAGAAAAAAAGCTCATGATTGACAGAGAGATCTGTCGTAAACCCTGCCACCAGGGCAGCAATGATGTAGATAAAAGCACCCGGTCTCGCACGCCTCGCCATCTCCTGGTTGGCATGACGTTCCATATTCATCAAGCGGGATTCACCCAGTTCGGCGATACGCTCCTGCGAGAAACTCTTGTATTCACTCTGTGTGGTGGACATACAAATTAAACCGATTTAGGCACTCAACTTACCCATAATTGACACTGTATGATCAACAGCTCTACTCATTGACATGCCTACCCTCATCTATGCATATTATGTGTGTTTCAGTGAGCACTATCTGATTCTTCTTTCTGCTATAGCGACCAGTACCCACTTATTATTTAGATCTCTCTGCAATTGTGCGCGCATCTATCCATCAGCAAACCGGACGAAATGCGTATATATTGGTAATATCAGGGATGGAATCAGCCCAAGAACACAACTAAGCCGGATCGTTCACAGGCCTGAGAGACTCACGAGGAGGTAGGGATAGATGCGTTTCAGTGATCATAGGATTCACTGTGAGAGATGTCATGCAATGACTAGCGATTTCAGTGAAGAGGGATTCACAATTGAGGTCCCCTTCGAAATGACGTCAAAAACAGATCGTCTGACGGCAAGAATCCACTGTAAGATTGGTAATCATATACACCAGCTATCGCTAGAAGGACTTTTTAACGAGTCAGGAACCAGCGTACACCTGACAAACAGTGAGCAAAATCTATTCGAATCCATTTTAAAACAGCTTGGGGACAGTCGCTTATGCGGCAATGCAAAAATCTGTCCTCAAAGCATTGTAGAACTGGTAGCAGAACTCAATAAGAACACCGTGCAACCTGATTGAACTATCACAGATTCAACTGGTTTTAGTTATTCACTACAGCCAATAATTTTTACCTGGCGATTGCTACTTATAAAAATAATCATGCTCGGATACCTGATTTCACTTTCATTTTTCATGAACATCCTTTAATATTAGCTGACTTTAATATAGGCCAGATGTCGGTCTTTTGTGGTCCCTGAATCCTTAGATTTAGGTTGATATCAATAGCTTACTAAGAAGTTCGATCACGCGTCCATGGAACCTGCCTAAGGGTGGAATCAGCGATGTCCAACTGCGGAACCACCGCATGTTGAATCCTCGCGAAACTTGTCGTACAGAGCAACCGGTAAGCACCTAACTCCGCTAGGTGGGCAAGATCATGTGGGAGCATATACAAAGTCTGATGACCGGTTGGAAACGGGCATTCATCCCGTTTCTGGAATGGGCTGGTGAATTAAGAAACAAGGATACAGTACGGGCGGATATTATTGCAGGCATTACCGTTGCGCTGGTCCTGGTACCGCAGTCCATGGCCTATGCTCAACTCGCTGGTTTGCCTGTCTACTACGGCCTGTACGCCTCTTTTCTCCCGCCAATGATCGCTGCCATTTTTGGTTCATCGCGACAATTGGCGACTGGTCCTGTGGCCGTTGTGTCATTGATGACAGCGGCAGCGCTGGGACCTCTTGCCACCACCCCCGAAGCCTATCTGGCCTATGCCCTGCTTCTGGCCTTTATGGTCGGTGTTTTCCAGCTATTCCTCGGCCTGTTCAAACTGGGTGTCCTGGTTGACTTCCTCTCCCATCCGGTGGTGGTTGGCTTTACCAATGCAGGTGCGCTAATCATCGCAACGTCTCAACTGGGCAAGGTATTTGGCGTCTCTGTTGAGAGAGAGGCACATCACTACGAAACCGTGTGGAATACTCTAGTAGCGGCAGTTGACAATACCCATGGCTCGACATTCGGGATGGCTATTCTGGCATTTGCCATCATGTGGGGTGTACGTCGTTTCGCTCCAAACCTACCCGGTGTTCTTATTGCAGTTGTCATCACGACCCTGCTCGCCTGGTTCACCGGCTTTGGTGATGCGGGTGGAAAAGTGGTCGGTGACATCCCTAAAGGTCTACCTGCGCTGGTGCTGCCAGCCTTCGAATTAACAACCATATGGCAATTGATTCCTGTCGCTATTACGATTTCCCTGATCGGTTTCATGGAAGCCATCTCGATTGCAAAGGCGATGGCTGCACGTACCCGCCAACGACTGAACGCGAATCAAGAACTGATTGGACAAGGACTCTCCAATATCGCAGCAAGTATGTTCTCAGGTTATCCGGTATCCGGTTCTTTTTCCCGCTCGGCGGTCAACATCAATGCAGGTGCAATCACCGGATTCTCTTCTGTAGTTACCGGCTTGGTGGTGGCCATCACATTGATCTTCCTGACCCCACTCCTCTACCACTTACCCCAGGCAACTCTGGCGGCTGTGATCATTATGGCGGTGATCAACCTGATCAAGGTCGAGCCCATCATCCATGCCTGGAAGGCCCAACCTCATGATGCCGTTGTCGCGGTGATCACCTTTGTCTTGACGCTGTTATTCGCACCTCATCTCGACAAAGGTATCATTGTAGGCGTGTTGCTATCGTTGGGACTCTTCCTTTGGCGCACCATGCGTCCACGTTTCGCTCAGCTGTCACGTTATAAAGATGGCACCATGCGTGATATCAGGGTACGCCATCTTGATACGAGTCCAGTCATCTCAGTGGTGCGCTTCGACGGCTCGCTCTATTTTGCCAGTGCCGGTTATTTCGAAACAAAAATCCTTGGCGTGGTTGCTGCAAACCCTGAGTTGAAATACATCATTCTCGATGGTGAAGGTATTAATCAGATCGATGCCACCGGTGAAGAGGTGTTACACCACCTGTGGGAACGACTACAGGCACAGGGTATCACCCTGATTATTGCGCGGATGAAAAAACAGTTTATGGACACGATCCGTCGCACAGGCCTCAAAGATAAAATGGGGGAGCCCACCTTCCACTCCCGTATCGGTCTGGCCCTGAACCATGTTTGGGAACAACTGGGAGATTCATATGATAGAGAAAACTGTCCGCTGCGCTCTCCAGTAGGCGTCGCTAAGGATTGAATAAAGAACAGTAGCATTTTTTGGGGTTGTAACTTTATGCAAGCACTTAATTCACCTAATGCCTAGTCTGAGTTATCTGCTACTGGCACCGTTTGTAGGCGCTTTCGCTATCACCTTCCTGCCCCGTGAGGCTAAGTGGGCAATACGCTCAACGGCTTTACTCGCATCGTTGATAACATTTGCACTCTCCTGGGCCTACATCACTGACTTCGATCTCACTCAGCCCGGCTTGCAGTTCGTGCATCATACAGAGTGGAATACCCGGCTAGGCACCTCATTCACGTTGGGTTTGGATGGCTTCTCCTATCCAATGGTCCTATTAGCGACGCTATTGAGTTTTGTTGCACTGTTGGCCTCATCCGTTATCAAGGAGCGGGTCAAAGGTTATTATATTTTAGTGCTGTTGCTGGAATCGGGGATGCTCGGTGTATTCATGGCTCAGGACTGGTCCCTGTTCTATGTATTTTGGGAACTGACTCTGATCCCCCTCTTCTTCCTCATCGATCGATGGGGAGGTAAGAACCGACATGGCGCCGCTTTGAATTTTGTTCTCTATACCATGGGTGGATCGGTGTTCATGCTGATCAGCCTGTTGGTGCTATTCGATGCCGTCCCTGGTCACACTTTCTCAATGACAGCAATGGCAGAAAGTGGACGCACCCTTCCGCAGCATACCCAGATTCTGATTTTCCTCGGTCTTCTGGTCGGATTCGGGGTAAAAATGCCCATCTTTCCCCTGCATGGTTGGCTACCTCTAGCACATGTGGAAGCGCCGAGCCCGATCTCGATCCTGCTGTCCGGTATTCTTCTGAAAATGGGCTCCTACGGGCTGATTCGTGCGGCAGGGATGCTACCTGATGCGGTGCTGGCCCTTCAGGATATTCTTGCCGCACTCGCCTTTGTCAGCATCATCTATGGCGGTCTGCTTGCCTGGCGACACAGCGATCTCAAGGCGATGATCGCCTACTCTTCTGTCAGTCATATGGGTGTTGTACTGCTTGGAATAGCTGCGCTCAACCTGGCAGGCCTGCATGGTGCATTGATGCAGATGGTTGCACACGGTTTGGTTGCGGGGTCACTGTTCCTGCTGATCGGACTGCTTTATGAGCGCACTCACACACGCGATGTAATGGACTACAGCTCATTGGTCCGGGTTATGCCACGTTTTGCTTTCTTTACGACGCTTGCATTTATCGCAGCTGTGTCACTGCCAGGCACGGCCGGTTTCGTCGCGGAACTGAATGTCTTGATTGGCGGTTTTGCTCGCTGGAGCTGGGTTGCCGCACTGCTGACTGTCGGTGTTCTTTTGAGCGCGGCTTATGCTATCCGTACCATCAGCCAGCTCTTTACCGGCCCCGTTCGTCCAGGTATGCATGATGTGGAGGACTTAAGACCGGGTGAGCTTATAGCAGCCGGCACCCTGACGGCAGGTACCCTACTGCTTGGTTTCATGCCAAGTCCTGTGCTGAATCTGGTGAATGCCTCAGCGACTCAACTCTCGAATCTGTTCGCACTTTAGGGTGGGCGATATGAAAGAAAATCACACCAAGAGCAGCGATATTCGAGAACAGATCAAAGAGGCAATTCATCACCTCGATCATATACTACCCAGCCAGGCTCCGATCCGAGATTTTGTTCACCACAACACCTTGCATGGCTATCAACACCTACCCTTTCCAGAAGCACTCGCATCTGCCCGCCGTTTAACCGGTGCCAATGGTTATATGCCATTGGAGAAGTATCGTGAGTATTTCCTTCAGGGGCGTATCTCAGCAGAGGATTTAGCGGCCAGCGTCAATAAAGAGACGACCTTAGAACCTGATAGTTTGGTAGCAGAGACATCTCTCGCCTCGCTCAGACGTCGTGATATCTATCTTGCCGTTTTGACCATGCCCTACCAGCCCCTCTCCGGCTGTCAACTCAACTGGCAGATCGAAGAGAACCAGGTCCTGGAAAAACTGAGATCCGACCTACCAAAGAGCAGTCGCTCCCGACTTCTTAAAAATGCCCAAGCGGAGGGGCTTGGTTCAGAATCAGCCGCAGTCAGTGATCTGTGGAATGCCTGCCTTGAAGTACTCCATTTAAAACATATATCACCCCATCCGGAAGAGCTATTCGATCTGGCGCCTGAGCAGGCGGAAACTATGCTACATGACCTTCTCGATGTGGCAAAAACAGATACGGGCGGCCCCAACACAACCACCCAGTTAATACAACAAACAGCCCATGAACGGTTGTCCACACTGATCGATCGTGTTGGATACGACATGACAATGAGAGACCTTTTACTCGGTCTAACTGGTCATGACATGCTGGATGATATTCGGCCTCAGTTAATTAAAGATCTTTCAAACTTTCTTGATCAGGGCGTGGCAAGCTGGCGACCTGCAAATCAGCATGAGGGATTTTACAGCTACTGGTGTAGACAGGCTGATAGCGACCTAAACTGGCAGCTGCAGGGTATTGAGGGCTGGCGTCAGCATCTTGAATTGCTTGAGAGCGATCCACTGGAGACCATTATCAGTGAGATGCATCGACTAGGGCTGAATCGAGAACGTTGGACAGGCTACCTGGAGCGTCTTGCACTGGAGATACCCGGGTGGTCGGGTATGGTGCTGTGGCGACAGAACAATCCTGGCTACGAAGCACTCTCTGCACATCTCAATATGCTCGACTATCTTGCTGTGCGACTGGTACTGGAGAGGATCTATGCACACAATCTCTGTGCACACCTCTTCAGTATTGAGTCCAGCCTCGATATGATGCGCTGGTATTTTCGTCATCAAGCCGATGAATTCACTGTTCGTGAAGCCCTCTTCAGTAGTCGTCTTCCAGAGTATTTGGCGAGCCGCGCACAGCGGGCTGTCCATTCGCCAGAGCAGGATGATGACAGTCAAATAACTTCACGCTGGCAACATCTTGCTCAACTGATATGGACCTGGCGGCAAAGTAGCGGTAGCTACGAAACAGATACCCGACCAACCCTTTGCCAAGGTGCCTGGCCTCTGTTCCAGCTAGCACAGCATCTCGGTTGGTGTGGTGCAGAAGTGCGTATCCTTTCCGATGAGCAGATCCAGGCCATTTTCAGTGCCGTAGCGTCACTCGATGATGACAGGATGGGTTATATCTGGCTTTGCGCCTATGAAAAACATTACCGCGATGAAATCCTAACCGCACTGGCACAGAACAAAGGTCGAGGTGCCTGGCCCAATCGAGAACATAGACCAGCCGCACAACTCGTTTTCTGTATGGATGATCGTGAAGAGGGTACCCGTCGGCATCTAGAAGAGATCTATCCCGAAGTTGAGACCCTTGGTACTGCAGCTCACTTCAATGTTCCGCATAACTGGCGAGGCCTGGACGATCTCTGTTCAGCCGCTCAGGCACCGGTGATACCAACACCTGTAATTCCAGTGCACGAAGTCAATGAACAGCCAGCTTTAAAAGATCAAGCGATCGGCGATCTGCATCAACGTCGGCATCGTTGGTTACGAAAAGGACATCAACTACTGCTTCAAAACACGCGACGGGGAACAGTGATGCCCACGCTGCTTGCAGCGATTGCAGCCCCGGCCACTTTAGGTGTGCTGATTGGCAAGATCCTCGCGCCTCGCTCTTTTGGTCAACTGCGTGAGCATTTGAAACAGCTTATTGAGAAACCGTTGACTACCCGGATCACTTATGTGGCACCCAACGACAGCCCAGAAGCAACGCTGGAAAACCCACGTGTAGGATTCACTGATATCGAACAGGCTGACCGTGTACAGGCTCTGCTGCGGGGTATCTGTCTTCTTGATGGGTTTTCGCAGTTAGTCGTTATTATCGGTCATGGTTCGCGTAACCAAAACAACCCCCATGCATCGGCCTATAATTGTGGAGCCTGTTCAGGCCGGTTCAGTGGACCCAATGCACGTGTAGTTGCAGCTATGGCAAATCGCAGTGAGGTCCGAGCCATTCTGAAAGAACGTGACATAGTGATACCTGAAGACACCTGGTTCATTGGTGCTGAGCACGATACCTGTAATGAAGCTATCGCCTGGTACGATCTTGATCTATTACCCGCTGACAGAGTTAAAGCCCAAATAAAGCTGCAACTGGCACTGGAGCAAGCCACCCTGCTGCATGCCCAGGAACGGTGTAGACGACTCGCCTCTGCACCCGCACGACCCAGCCCCCAGCGTGCTTTTGACCATATCAACGGTCGTGCCTTGGATTTCTCTCAAGCCAGACCCGAGCTTGGACATGCCACCAATGCCTGTGCATTTTTTGGCAGACGCGCCATTAGTCGTGGCGCATTTTTCGATCGTCGTGCATTTCTGATCTCCTACGACGCCTCTCGAGATCCCACAGGCGAGGTCCTGGAACGACACCTCCTGATCAATGGCGCTGTCGGTGCCGGCATCAATCTCGAGTACTACTTCTCAACAGTAGATAATGAGCACTATGGCTGTGGCTCCAAAGTCACACATAATGTCACTGGATTTCTAGGCGTTATGGAAGGTGCCAGTTCAGACCTACGTACCGGACTACCACGCCAGATGATTGAGGTTCACGAGGCAATGCGCCTGCTGGTCATCGTCGAGGCCAGCACGGAAAGCCTGACCAAGATCTACAAGAGACAGCCCCCACTACAGGAACTGGTAGGGAATGCCTGGGTACAGTTAGTTGCCATGGACCCGGATAGTGGTGGGTTTCATCTATTTGTTCCAAAGCAAGGCTGGGTCCCATGGCAGATCAATGAAAAACCACTACCTATGGTTGATCGTTCTGTTGATTGGTACTTAGGTTCGATGGGTCCATTACGCCCAGCATTGATAAAAACGGCTGAGGAGGATACAGCTGATGCTTGAGCATTACGCATGGCTGATTCCCATTTTTCATTGGTTGGCTGCTGGCTGGATCGGTGTCGGTTATATCCTGAATACCAATCGCGGTGAAGCAGGCGAACGACAGACATCTCTGGTTGCCTTGGGCGCTGCAACCGGGTCATTTTTACTTGCTTTGGTATTGGCCCTGATAGCTGTTTGGCAGGGTGCACCCGGTCACCTGATTTTAGGTGACTGGTTTGCCAGTGGCGATTATCATCTGCCCATCAGTTTTAGCCTGGATACCATAGGACTCTCACTACTTTTGATTGTGACACTTCTGGTATTGCTGACAATCAAGTTCTCAGTCAACTACATGCATCGTGAGCGTGGTTTTCAACGCATTTTTATGCTGTTTTGTCTCTTCGCAGGTGGTATGGAACTCATTGTCATGGCTGGCAATGCCCTACTTGTGTTTGTTGGTTGGGAAATTGCGGGTGCTACCTCATATCTGCTGATCGGTTATGCAATCGACCGTACTACCGCGACAAAAAATGCCGTTCGCGCCTTCATTACCAACCGAGTAGGTGACGCAGGTTTTATTCTGGGTATTGCACTCTCCATATTCTGGCTGGGTAGTGTTGAATGGCCGCAAATCCATGTTCAAGCCGGAAAAATAGAGACGCTGGCAGCCGGTGTTGTAGCGGGCGGTTTTGTTATTGCCGCATTGGCTAAATCGGCTCAATTACCCTTTTCACCCTGGATCGCGCGAGCACTGGAAGGACCAACCCCATCCTCTGCCATCTTCTATGGCGCTTTGATGGTTCATGCCGGTGTCATCCTGCTGATACGCCTTGCTCCTCTGCTCGAACAGGCGCCGGTCGTCATGATTTCTATCGCCATACTGGGCATACTGACTGTACTTTATGGTTGGCTGGCCGGCCTGACCCAATCTGATGTCAAAAGCTCACTCATGTTTGCCACCACGACTCAGGTAGGTTGGATGTTCTTCTGGTGTGGCATGGGCTGGTTTACGCTTGCCGCCTGGCATCTTGGCCTACATGCCATCTGGCGAACATTTCAGTTCTTGGCATCACCTGCACTGGTGAATCAGATCGATCAAGCCACACCACCCCCACCGCAATGGCTATTGCGCTGGCGCCTGCTATATCGTGCATCCCAGCAACGTTTCTGGGTCGAATCCCTGACTGATGCACTGCTGCTACGCCCAACAGTATCGCTCGCAAGGGATGTGCAATATTTTGATGAACAAGTGGTAACCCGTGTGGTTGGCCTGCCCGCTTATACCCGCAGTGTCTCATCTCTAACACAATGGGAGACCATCCAAAAGCGTACCGCTAAAACACAAACCGGAGCGATAGGACAAGGTACAGGCGTCGCCGGTAAAATTATGACATGGCTGGCAAATCTACTCTATTGGTTTGAATCTCACCTGGTGCTTCAGGGTGGTGGCGAAGGGCTGCAAAATAACCTACATCGCATAGGTGCGCTGCTTGAACGAGTAGAACAATTGTTAACCGAACCGCGCTATATGATTGTGCTGGTCGTAGTGACCTTCGTTGTGATTCTATGAGGGATAAAGAATGACAATAGAAACCTTCCACTGGTCAACACAGATTTCTTATCCGATCTTATCGGCATTGCAGCTACTGCCGCTTGGGACCGTAGTCATTCTCTGGATACTACGCAGCCACCGCTTCCTGGTACAAGTAGGTATAGCAGCAGCGCTGCTTGAACTATTGATCGGTATCGACCTTTGGCAACACTACGATACCAATCTCAATGGTATGCAATTTACCGAGTCAGTCCAGATCCTGCCTCAACTCATCTATCATGCAGGTGTGGATGGCATATCGGTTATCTTCATTCTTCTGACCGGCTTATTGACTCTGCTGGTTGCACTCTACGGTGCAGTACGTGATTTAAAACCCTTTAGTCGTCTGTATATGGTTATCTTTGCGGTGCAAGCGAGTCTGATGGGGTTATTCGTCACACTCAATTTGCTCTGGTTCGTGCTGCTGTCAGCGCTTCAGATAGGTCTCATTGGCTATCTCTTGTGGCGTTGGGGCAACTCGCCGGATAAAGAACTCGCAATGCGACGTTTCTACCAATTTATGTCTGTGAGTATCCTGCTCCTCATCGCCGGCACGGTGTTGATGGGTTGGAACTATTCTGACAGCCATAATGGGCAATGGAGTTTTAACCTCATACATCTCGCACAAACACCGGTCTCAGAGACCTTCCGCTCAGTCGCCTTCTTTCTGCTGTTTTACGGCCTAGCCATACGTACACCGCTGTTTCCATTACATGGTTGGCTACCACTGATTGCCGAACACGGCAATGTGGCCGTGGCACCCACATTCCTGCTCGGTCTCAAAATTGGCATCTATGGATTGCTACGTTTTGTCCTGCCACTGCTACCAACTGCTGTCACCGAATGGCACAATTATGTGGCCGCTTTTGCACTCTGCGGCATCTTCTATGCTGCCTTCCTCGCCATGATGCAGGATAACCTGCGCAGATTGCTCGCCTATGCGGTGATCTCTCATACCGGCATTCTGATACTGGGCATTTTCAGTCTGGAACATGCCGCTTTCATGGGCAGCATGATTCTATCCGCTACGTTTGGACTGGCATTGGCAGCATTGGTGTTCACAACCGGTCTGCTCTATCGTCGCATCCATACGACGCTGTTGCACAACATGGGAGGACTCTTTGATACCTTGCCCTTCCTTGGTATCACATTCCTCATTGGGGGCCTTGCCATCATTGGCATGCCCGGCACCCCTGGGTTTGATGCCGCACACTTGATACTGGAGTCAGCGATCCATAAATTTGGCGCATTAGTAACCATCGCTGCAGCGCTGGGTAATGTGGTAGCTGCGGGATTTCTGCTGTGGGCCTTCCAACGTGCTTTTCTCGCGCCCCGCCCAAGCGGCAGTCAACCTTTTCAGGTCATACCCATTTCTAAGGCTGAGGTATTTGTGGTCAGTGCCCTGATAATCGTACTGCTGAGTGCGGGCTTCTACATTGAGCCCTGGCTGATACTGATCGATAAACCGCTCTCTGCACTGAGCGCCATTTACACAACCCATTGAGACAATCAGAAAAATGGGCCAAATTGACACAATTGCGAATCTACCACTGTTATCAACACTGTTGTTGCTGCCACTTATTGGTATCGCTGCAATATGGCTCATACCTGTAGCCAAGGCACGCCATGTAACATTAATCACGCTAACGATTGCCCTAATTCCAGCCATTGCAGTGATATTCCTGCTGGACAAGGGTAATCCCGATTTTCAGTTCGTTGAACAGTATCCCTGGATACCCGCACTGGATGCCCATTTCAGGTTTGGCGTCGATGGTTTGTCAGTTGCGTTTCTGCCACTGACTATTCTGCTATTTATCGGTGTGACCCTAGCTTCCTGGACAAATGTACAGGGCTTGCAAAGAGTCTATTTCAGCTTGCTGCTGCTCTTTGCTACCGCCACATTAGGCGTCTTCATGAGTATTGATGCCCTGGCCTTTTTCCTATTCTGGGAACTCACTTTGGTGCCACTTTACTTTCTTATCAGTCTGTGGGGTATAGGTCCCCATAGACGCTACGCAGCAACAAAGTATACGTTGTTCATGCTTGCCGGTGGCATACCATTGCTGCTTGCGATTGCTGTAATGGCGTTTAATCACGCTGAGATCATCGGAGCCACACCGCCTGCAGGACTCTCATTCAACTACCAGGCTCTGATCGACACACCATTGCCGCCTGGATTGGAGATAGTCGTATTTTTGTTTCTACTAATCGGCTTTGCAGTCAAGACCCCCCTTTTCCCGCTTCATACCTGGCTACCTATCGTCGCCCTTGAAGGTCCTGTGCCTATTGCCGCCTTGCTGGTAGGACTCAAATTGGGCGCCTATGGTATTATTCGTTTCGCCATACCACTCGCACCCACTGCAGCCCAGGAACTACACTGGTTACTTGCAGGTCTCGGGGTGATTGGCATTCTATATGGCGCACTAGCAGCCCTGAATCAAACCAATCTGAGACGAATGCTGGCTTACTCCTCCATGAGCCATGTAGGACTGGTTGTGCTTGGTATCGCTTCTTTTAATCAACAGGGACTGCAAGGTGCTGTCTTTCAGTTGCTTAATTTCGTGATGATTGCCGGTGGACTCTTCCTGCTTACAGGCTATCTACATCATCGACTGGGATCGACAGACTTGATCCATCTCGGTGGTGCAGCCCAAACGATGCCATTGCTGGCAGCGTTTTTTATGTTTCTGGGACTGGCCTCACTCGGCATTCCCGGCAGCAGTGGATTCCCCGCTGAGTTTCTGATCCTGATCAGTGCGCTCAAGACACACACCGGAGCAGGTTTGGCTGCCCTATTTGGCATCATCATTGGCGCTGGCTACCTATTGAATAGTTATCGGCAGTGTTTCTATGGTCCGGTCCTGGATGGCCAGGTTCGCGCAGCACAGGATTTGCGGCCACGAGAACTCTTTACAATGGCACTCTTTTCTCTACTGGTACTCATCTTCGGCCTGTTCCCTGGTCTGGTTCTGGACCTGACTCAAGCCACTGCTGAATCATGGCTAAACCGTCTGCTGTAATGAATCGAATGTAAGTCCGTAAATAAATGCGAATAAACGCAAATTGACATTTTCCTGATCAACTTGTATTCCTTGACGGACAAAAAAACAGATACACTATTCTGTTTAGCCAGTAGATAACATCTCCAGTGCCCGTGACTGCCAATTCAACACAGCGGTTTTCACATGCATCTTTTTTGCCAGCTCAGGATAAGCTATGCGGATCTGCTCGGCTGCAAAGCCACAGAGAAATTTTGACTTCACTTCTGCCCGCGCCCGATCCACTCCCACATCCAGGTAGGGTACAGATGCCAACAACAGGAAACCGTCATCGGGTATACGTCCGGCCTTCATGTTGTTTTCTATAATCCCTGCAGCTTTAAGGATTGGTTCGGCAAGACTCGGACTGTAGGGACCGATAATCAGGGCCAGATTCGGCATATGCAGGAAATCGAAACCGCGGCCAATGCAGATCATCCACTCACGATGTACAATATCCAATTCACGCTCCAGCTGGCGTGCTTCTTCAATATGATCGAGATTACCCGATATCAATGGCAACAGATCCTGACGCATTTGCCCGGACATATCGGGGAACAAAGCCTCCAGGCGGGGCAATAGGATATCCCTGTCGTTTGATTTTATTTCAGCAGTATTCAGTTGCTCACCCGTGCTGCCATGCAATATCAGGGCATCTTCGTCGGTTTCAAAACCACACACAATGGGATAAACCGTGCTGTGATCGACACCGAACACCTCCTCCACCTGTTTTTTTATCTGGTAGGTGTGTGCCTTTGCGGCTGCTGTGTCGTAATTAAATCCCGCACATCCACGTTGAGGGTCACCTTTTGAATAGTGATAGGTAATCAACGCCATTGCTCGCCTGCCATCCGATACGACATTTTGAATATAGCTGGCCAATACCTCACCAAGATGGGGCCAACCCAGGTCGAATATACCACCCAGATTGCGAAATGGCTGGATAATCCCCTGGGGGGTATTGGTGGCAATTGGAATATTGATCCGGCCATCCATGCATTTAAGTACTGCGATTGAGGTCGGATGTTCTGCTAGATAACGTGTACGTGCCAGCCAGCTTCCAGGACTGCTATATATCGTTGAGTGACTATTGGCATGGTTAACTAACCATCCAATGCGTTCTTGAATCGGTTTATGGTGAATATCCATGACTTTTTTCCTGTATAAGTGTAGTGAAAACTTGCCCCAAGAACGTTGCGCTGTCAATCATCACCCTAAAAGTATCAGTGAAGATGATGGGGCACAGGGATGAGACAGGTTGAAAACATACATCAAGACTGATACTTAATGCATGGCATCTGCAAATCCACATAAAGCATGTAAGTAACTGAAACGAATAGTTTGTCAGAACATGAGAAGATAGCCCCCTAACGCTGCATACGAGACGTGAATGATGAATGAACAAGATCTGATCAACCGAATCAAAGGCATCTACCCGGATGCTGAAATCAGCGTTGCAGGCGAAAGCTGCAACTTTGAGGTCAATGTTACGACCCCCGCATTTAGCGCCATGAAAAGTCTTCAGAGGCAACGTTCCATTCTTACCCTGTTTAATGATGAGATCGCTACTGGGGAGCTGCATGCACTGACAATACGAGCCAAAACGCCTGAAGAGAGCCGCCAATCCTAACAGTGATCTGGCATACCCCAACTGAGACTGACGGCACACAGGCCTATCCCGAGCTCTTCTGGGAGGCTGCAAACGCTACCACCCTACCAGCATATGCATAGGAGTTGAGTGACATGTTCATTGTCGCAAATCGGGTAACTGTTGCTGAACCATTCCAGGAAATATTTGAACAACGCTTCCGCTCACGGGCCGGACAGATCGATCAACAACCGGGGTTTGTACGCATGCAGGTACTTAAACCCGTCAAGCCGGAGATGCACTATGTGGTACTCACCAGCTGGGTTAATCGGCAGGCATTCGATGACTGGGTTGGCAGCGATGATTTCAAACGCGCGCACGCCAATCCAATGCCCAAAGAGGCCTTCATTGGGGAAAGCGCTATCGAAATGCATGAGGTCATTGTCAGTGCGGATGCGACATCTTAACCAGTGCTTGTTCAGAAACGGGCTTGCAGGTGGGTATTCAGTGGAAAAGATCGCCACCAGACACCGAAAGTCAGACCAATAGGTAGTATTTTCAGGCAGTCACTATGGTTATAGAGCAATACTCTCTATTGAGTTATATGCACTATCCAAAGAGGCAGAAATAACTATACTTATCTCGCCATCCAACAAACTTATGAGAGGATCATCCACAATGAAGCCCGCTGTTAAAGTCACAATCACCGGTGCCGCAGGAAATATTGGATATGCGCTGGCGTTCCGCGTCGCCTCCGGCGACATGTTTGGTCCAGATCAGCCTGTGATTCTTAGACTGTTAGAAATCCCCCAGGCGTTATCATCACTCAAAGGCGTCGGCATGGAGTTGGAAGATTGTGCCTTCCCCTTGCTACATGACATTGTCTTGACAGATGAACCATCAGTCGCTTTTGCTGAAACGAACTATGCCATTCTGATAGGTGCCAAGCCACGTGGTAAAGGGATGGAGCGTAAGGATCTGATTACTGAGAATGCCAAGATATTCTCCACTCAAGGAAAGATAATCAACGATCACGCTTCCCGTGATGTGCGTGTTCTGGTGGTTGGAAATCCTGCCAATACCAACGCTCTAATCGCCTCTGCCAATGCACCTGACCTGCATCGAAAACAGTTTACGGCCATGACGCGTCTGGACCATAATCGAGCACTGGGCCAACTGGCAATCAAAACCAATTCACGGGTTGCCGATATAAAACAGGTGACTATCTGGGGAAACCATTCCAGCACCCAGTTTCCACACATCGACAACTGTCTGGTCAATGGACAACCGGTATATGACCTAGTAGAACGTGACTGGGCTATCGATGAATTCGTACCTAGGATTCAACGCCGGGGTGCAGAGGTTATCGAGGCGCGTGGACTTTCATCTGCAGCATCGGCTGCCGATGCCATTGTCGATCATGTCCATGATTGGGTACTCGGTACACCCGATGGGGATTGGGTCAGCATGGCGATCCCCTCTGATGGCAGTTACGGCATTGATAAAGGTTTGGTCTACTCCTTTCCCGTGACCTGTAAGAATGGGGAATTTGAAATCGTTCAAGGTCTGGAACTGGATGAGTTGAGCGTCTCGCGTCTCAGATTATCCGAGAAGGAATTACTGGAAGAACGGTCCATTATTCAGGATTTATTACCAAACGCCTGACTGTGTCGGGGCAGGGACGCCCCTTCCAATCCACCTGGGTAGTCTTCATTCTGTCTCCCAACTGGCCATAGCATCTTTCAAATCTCCCTGTTAATAAGTCACAACATAATCGTGACTTTCTCAACACAGCCTATATATCAGGTCCTCTACTATCAATATTACAGCATTGATTGCTGTGTGGTGAACAGCTGAAAACGGTTCTGCACCCTAAACACGCTGTCTCATAGAAGGCTAACATCCTAGCTGTTTGAAAGGATCACCATACATCGAGGGAGATTCTCATGAAACGACCCATCTATCTCATTTCTGCTATTTTTGTGACATTGTCTTACAGCATTGATGTTTTTGCTTCTGTACTGGACGCTCCATCCGATATTGTGTCGAATTCTGGCATCTATCAACCATTCATCGACACTAACAACCAGTCTACTATGCCCATTCTGCTGGCGGGTAAAACCAAGACCACCGTTAAAACAAAAACGAAAACAAAAACCGTCGATGATGAGGGAAATGTTACAAAAACCAAGGTTAAAACCAAAACTACAACAACTACTACTTCATCAGAAGATACCAGTGATAACTCCGATCAAAGCTCTGGCTCTGGTGGGTACACTGGCGCATCTTACGAGGGAGAGTAGCGACAATATTAATCCGGTAACATATTAGGTTGCCGGATTAATACAGAGGCGTTGATCGGATATTTGATTACTATCACGTTTCTCATGTGGTTTTCTATACTGGGGCTTATTGATGCTGTTTTGATTGCTACTATTGAGCCTGAAAGACCAAAGTTGTTGAATCAGTTAATGGATGGGATACTTGTACTCCGTCAATCTAATAACTTAGGATCCAGTGTCCCAAAAATCCAACACTAATCATTCGAACAGTAGTGTTTTGAATTCCACTCCCTCCAAACTCAGTGCATCGGTTCGGCCGGAAGGCAGTCTTGAAGTGCTGTCACAACTTGAAGTTAACGCTCTACTAGATACCAACGCACACGGGTTGTACGGTCTGTTTCGCCGCTGTGCTCTGGCTGTACTTAATTGTGGCAGTGAGACAGATGATGCACGTGAGATCTTCGAGACCTACCGTGATTTTGGTATCCATCTGATGCAGACCAATAGGGGTATCAAATTACGTTTGGAGAATGCGCCGAGCAGTGCATTTGTGGACGCCAAAATGATTCGTGGCATTCAAGAGCACCTATTTGCCGTTCTACGAGACATCATCTATGTCCATAATGAAATCCAACATGACCCGGCCTATGATCTGAATGATTCAAGCCATATCACCTCTACCGTATTTCACATCCTACGTAATGCACGGATTCTACATACCGGTATGGATCCTAATCTGGTGGTGTGCTGGGGTGGCCATTCCATTGGCAGGAAGGAGTATGACTATTCCAAGGAAGTAGGTTACGAATTGGGACTGAGAGGCCTGAATGTGTGTACCGGTTGTGGACCAGGCGCCATGAAAGGACCTATGAAAGGTGCTGCAATAGGACATGCCAAACAGCGTATCAGCAGTGGCCGATACCTGGGTATCACGGAACCGGGCATCATCGCCTCAGAGCCTCCCAACCCTATCGTCAATGAACTGGTCATCATGCCCGATATTGAGAAACGCCTGGAGGCATTCGTGCGTGTCGGTCACGGCGTGATCATCTTTCCAGGCGGTGCAGGTACCATGGAAGAACTACTCTATCTTCTTGGTATACTGATGCATCCTGAAAATGCCGATCATGCCTTCCCCCTGATCCTGACAGGCCCTGTTGAGGGTGCCGAATATTTCGAGGAGATCGACCGTTTTATCGGTGCCACACTAGGTGCTGACGCACAAAAATATTATCAGGTGATTATTGACGATCCCGCTGCAGTGGCATTGGCTATGGGGAATGCTATGGAGAGTGTTAGAGCCTACCGTTATGAGGGTAATGACGCATTCTACTTTAACTGGCGATTATTCATTGAGAACGGTCTGCAACAACCGTTTAAACCGACTCATGAAGCCATGGCTGCACTTAAGTTGAATCATCAACAGGATGGCCATGACATGGCAGCAAATCTGAGGCGTGCCTTCTCAGGTATCGTTGCAGGGAATGTAAAAGAGGATGGGATACATGCAGTTGAGCAACACGGTCCCTTCGTGATCCATGGAGAACAGGATATTGTTGTTGCGATGGACCACCTGCTGATATCGTTCGCGGAACAGAATAGAATGAAGCTACAGGGCGACTATTCACCCTGTTATCAACTGATGGGTTGATTTTTACTAACCCTGTAAGTTACGTTCTGGTTAGTATCTGCATCATTCATCTTGATCAGTAACCTCCAAGCCCATTTTAGTTGCACGTTTCCTCCACAGTCGCCGGGCCAATTTACGCATATCATCTATCTTATCGCCCTCATCGACTATCTCAATACCAAGAATGGTCTCAAGAATATCCTCCAAGGTTAGAATACCCTCCATACTGCCGTACTCATCAACAATCAATGTGATATGGCTGCGTGTTTCCATAAAGGCCTCGAAAGCGGCTTGCAACGAACTGGTATCTGAAAGAGCCGGAATATCACGGCGATAGACGTCAAGCCTTTTCTCCGAGTTTCCCCTGGCATGGGAGAGCAGTAGATCACTCCGTAACACAAAGCCGGTCACATGATCACGGTTGTCCTTATAAACCGGTATGCGAGAAAATCGACTACCGTTAAATTTTTCGAAATATTCCTGCACTGAAAGAGTCTCATCCAATGAAAACACTACCGTGCGAGGTGTCATTACATCGATCACTCTGGTCTCTTTAAGGAGGAAAAGATTCTTCAGTATCAATGACTCGCGCTGATCAAGTTCACCCTCTTCAACACCTACATCCGCCATTGCAGTAAACTCATCCCTTCGAAATTTTCCTGGCTCATGGTCACGTGAAAGTAAGCGTGTAAGGACAGCTGACATCACTATAAATGGATAGAGTATCCAGATGAGAGCCCTAAGGGTATAGGCTGTGGCGGGGGCAAGCTGTCGCCAATAGTGGGCACCTAGTGTCTTGGGTATGATTTCAGAGAATATCAGTATAAGCAGGGTTAGTACTGCAGAGGCGACTCCCACGTAAGCACTACCAAACACAACGGCAGCCTGTGCCCCCGCTCCAGCAGCACCAATGGTGTGGGCAGTCGTATTTAAGGTAAGAATCGCTGCCAACGGATCATTGATATCCTGTTTCATATCCCGTAACAGGGGTGCCGCCCCATTTCCCTCTTGTTCAAGAACAGATATATAGGGATGAGTGATGCTGAGTATCACTGCCTCGGCAATTGAACAGAGAAATGAAAACCCTAAGGCAATGAGCACATACACAATGAGTAGTAGCATGAAAACACCAATGACAGGACCGAACTTACTACTCGTTTATACAGGCATTTCCTGCCCATTTCACTAGGTCCTGTTAACACTAATAACTTAGAGCGCAGTACACACCTCGATCTGGTCAGGAAGCGGCATCTGTGTTGTTGTGCTCCTTATTTCAGCCAAGCGCTACTCTACAGCCTCGAATAACTGTTCGGCAGCTCGCAGTGCATTCATAGCACGAAAACTCAATTGGTCGTAGTTCTTCAGGTAAGAGAATTCTGACTGGTCAAGTCCCTCCGCCGCTTCTACAGGGTCGAAAGCACCATCAGCGATTCGTTGACCAACCCAATCTTTCAGCATGGTCAAATAGTCGTAACTGTCATGTAATGCCTCATCAAGATGGGTGACATGCCCATGACCTGGAATGATAATTTCTGGTTTCAGCTTATCCCTCATGAATTCAAGTGTGGCGATCCAACGCAGCAGTCCACCGGGGAAAACCCCCAATAAGCGTTCCACATAGACTGCATCACCTGTAAAAAGTGTCCTGGTTGCCGGTAACCAGACAAATAGATCACCTGGTGTGTGAGCACCCCCGGTAAAGCGTAGCTCCACATCCACTCCCTGCATCGGCAAACGATAGCTATCGGAAAAAGTCTTATCAGGAAAGACTGGATCCGGGTCACCACATGGATCACCTACAAGTCGTTTGATATTGCTTTTCTGTTGCTCAGCATTTGCCTGCATATATTCACGCCCGGCAGCTGCCGCCACTATCTCTGCACCTTGCCTTTTGAAGTAGCCATTGGCCAGCCATCGGTGATCCTGCCCACCGGTATTGATTACCCAACGTACCGGTTTGTCCGTCGCACTACGGATTGCTGACTCAATAGCAGCGGCATCTGTCTGGCAGGCACCTGGATCCACCACTGCAACACCCTCATCACCTACGATAAAGCCAGATGTCATATTGTGCCCAAGGTTATCGGCAGAACGTTGTCCAAGATCCCCAACAAGGGCATAGACCCGTTCATTAACCTTTACTGTTTCGAAGGCTTGGGCCGTACTGGTTAACAAAATGAGTGTCAGTAGCCGCATTAAATGGTGTTTCACTCTTAGGAATCTCCAATATTGAGCAGAAGATATGTTGGTAATAGCATACTTTAAGCCATGGTACTGTTATAGCCACTTATTAATGAATAATCCCCGCCATCTCTGACCTTTTTTGTAATTTTTTTGAGGATCACGGCGGCACGATCAATGTGGGCGTGACTCAGCAAACCGATGCATAAAATCGCTTATCATGCCAGCTTCAATATTGTCTGTCTCTCAACTGAAAGTGTAGTCATTCCGGTATCGGATAATGACTAAGTCGCAGGCTCAGCCAGTACTACAATCCCATCCTCATCGGCATATAGCCATTCTCCCGGCTTGAATGTCACACCACTGAAATTAACTTCACCACCCACATCTCCTACTCCTTTCTTGACACTTTTACGGGGATTGGTGGCCAATGCCATCACACCAAGCGGCATCTCACCAATCTCTACAGCATCGCGAATACAGCCAAACATCAAGACGCCCGCCCAACCATTGTCGACTCCCTTCTGTGCCAGCAGATCACCCAACATCGCACAACGCAGGGAACCACCGGCATCAACTACCAGTACCCTACCCTGTCCTGGTTGATCCAATTGGTCTCGTACCAACGAGTTGTCCTCAAAACACTTCAGGGTTGCAATGGCACCATGGAAGGCATGATATCCACCATAGTGGCGAAAACCAGGATTGCAGATCTGAAGCTTCTCTTCATGAATGTCATACAGATCGGCTGTTTTCAAAGCACTGTCATTCAGGCTCATTTATTCTCTACTCCTGACTGTTGTTCCCTTTCACTCTTTTTTCACACAATGCAGCGTTGAAAAAAAAGCCGTGCCAAAAGGCACGGCCGAAGGGCAGAAAAAGGTAAAAAAACAAACATAGCCAATAGATTCAGGAGGTGTTAATAACACCTAAAAATCCACCTACTACGCTTGTTAGCATTAACGTTACATACCGGCCGCGCTATCGAATTGTTCCTCTTCCGTTGAACCCGTTAGCGCTGTCACGGATGAAGCACCACCCTGAATAACGGTTGTGACATCATCAAAATAACCAGCACCAACCTCTTGCTGATGAGAGACAAAGGTATAACCCTTGTCACGGGCTGCAAACTCGGGTTCCTGTACCTTTTGGACATAGTGCTTCATACCCTCACCGCGAGCGTAGTCGTAAGCCAGGTCAAACATGTTGAACCACATATTGTGGATACCCGCCAAAGTAATGAACTGGTATTTGTAACCCATGTCAGAGAGCTCATCCTGGAATTTCGCAATAGTGGCGTCATCCAGGTTCTTCTTCCAGTTGAAGGAAGGGGAGCAATTGTAGGCCAGCAGTTTATTTGGATTTTCTGCGAGTACCGCCTGAGCAAACTCACGAGCGAAGCCAAGATCCGGGGTACCCGTCTCACACCACACCAGATCGGCATAGGGCGCATAGGCCACACCGCGGGAGATGGCCTGATCCAGACCGTTTTTAACCTGGTAGAAACCTTCGGATGTGCGATCACCGGTCAGGAAGGGTTTGTCATTTGGATCTACATCCGAGGTCAGCAGGTTGGCTGCCTCAGCGTCGGTGCGTGCCAGCACCAGGGTGGGCGTGCCCATTACATCAGCCGCAAGACGCGCTGCGATCAACTTCTGTACCGCTTCTTGGGTAGGCACCAAAACCTTACCACCCATGTGACCACACTTCTTTACTGCAGCCAGCTGATCTTCGTAGTGAACCCCAGATGCCCCAGCGGCAATCATGTTTTTCATCAGTTCGAAGGCGTTGAGCACACCGCCAAAACCGGCCTCAGCATCTGCAACGATGGGTAGGAAATAGTCAATATACCCCTCATCACCCGGATTGATATCACGAGACCACTGGATCTCATCGGCGCGTTTGAAACCGTTGTTGATCCGGCGCACCATGGTCGGCACTGAATCATAGGCATAAAGCGATTGATCCGGATACATCGTCTCAGACGTGTTGCCATCTGCTGCAACCTGCCAGCCTGAGAGATAGATTGCCTCTATGCCAGCCTTTGCCTGTTGCATTGCCTGTCCGCCGGTAATAGCGCCCATACAATTCACATAACCCTTCTTGGCATCGCCCCGTACCAATTTCCACAGCTTTTCGGCACCCTTCTTCGCATACGTATATTCTGGTTGAACCGATCCGCGTAGACGCACCACATCTTCAGCGCTATAGCCGCGTTTCACATCGGTCCAACGGGGATTTTCTGCCCAATCCTTTTTCAAGGCTTCAATCTGTTCATTACGTGTCATTTATTCTCTCCAGTGGTATTACTTCGTGTCGTTTTGAAACTCGCCGCACAACTCAATTGAGTTGCTCATAGGCAGGGAGGGTAAGAAACTCTTCAAACTTGTCTTCTGCAACTATCTGTCTCAACAGTGTTGCCGCCTGTTCGTAGTGGTCCGATTCAAAAGCCAGCTCACCAACTTCGCTTCTAATTTCAGTTAGTTCATCATCAACTGCTTGCTCAAAAATCTGATTTGTAACATTCCGGCCATCGCTGAACACCCCCTTGGGGTAGCGAATCCATTGCCAAATCTGTGAACGGGCAATCTCAGCAGTGGCTGCATCCTCCATGAGATGGTGGATGGGCACCGCACCACGTCCTCCCAGCCAGGCGGCCATGTAGCGCAAGGCTGCACTGATGTTGTTGCGCAGTCCTGCTTCGGTAATCTCACCTTCTGGAACCTGCAATAAATCGCTGGCACTCACCCGTAGGGCATTGTCTATTCGATCGAGTTGGTTAGGACCCGGCATGTGTTGATCAAAGACAGCCATTGCTACCGGTACCAGACCAGGATGTGCGACCCAGGTCCCATCATGACCATCTCCTGCTTCACGCACCTTATCGAGTCGCACCTTCTCTTTGGCTGCTGCATCAGCGGCCGCATCATCACGAATCGGGATCTGTGCTGCCATACCACCCATGGCATGGGCACCACGACGATGACATGTATTGATAAGGAGCTTTGAATAAGAGCGCAGGAATGGCACCGTCATGGTGACTTCGCTGCGATCTGGCAAAACGCATTCAGGATGAGCATGAAAACGTTTAATGAAGCTGAAGATATAGTCCCAGCGGCCACAGTTGAGGCCACAAATATAATCCCTCAGCGCATACAGGATCTCATCCATCTCGAATACCGCTGTGATGGTCTCGATCAGAACCGTGCAGCGGATGGTGCCATGCTCCAGCCCCAATTCCTGCTCAGCCCAGGTAAAGATATCTGTCCACAACTGTGCTTCAAGATGACTCTCCATCTTTGGTAGGTAGAGGTAAGGCCCACTCCCCTGAGCAAGCAGGGTGTCAGCGTTATGGAACAGATAGAGACCGAAATCAAACAGTGCGGCAGAGAGTCGGCGACCATCGACCAGCAGATGCTTCTCTTCCAGATGCCAGCCACGTGGACGCACTATGAGGGTCGCCAATTGCTCGTTAAGTCGATAGGCCTTGCCTTCTGGGCTGGTGAAGGTCAAGGTGCGATTGACCGCCTCCCGCAAATTGATCTGTCCTTCGACTGTCGCCTCCCAGGTGGGTGAATGAGCATCTTCCAGATCGGCCATGAAACATTTGGCACCAGAGTTCAGGGCATTGATCAGCATTTTTCGGTCGACTGGACCGGTAATCTCCACGCGTCGGTCCTGAAGATCTGCCGGTGCAGGACGAACTTGCCAGTCCGAATCACGGATTTCTTTGGTTTGCTGAAGGAAATCGGGTAACTCACCGCGATTCAGTAGTTGCTGCCGATCCGCCCGAATTTTCAGCAACTCTCGTCTTCTGCTACCAAAACGACGTTCCAGTTCGGCGACGAAGTGGAGCACTTCCGGTGTGAGGATGGTATCGAAACCCGGTCCCATTGGGCCGGTAACTCTTACCTCCTGCGCCGATTGCTTGAGGCTCGATGGTGTGGTGGACATAATCTTCTCTCTCCTCATCTTCACTATTGCCATGCACAAAATGGGTGCATGGATATTGGCATCTGATTTCCCGTGTCCTCCATCGAGGCACGCAGTTATTTTGTGCACTGCGTTAAAGCATAGTGAAAAGGTCAAGATTATTTCCTAAAAAATATCAATAGTTAGGTTTGATAAAAAAAATAGTGCAGTGCAAAAAAATCAGCTAAACCTTAGTAAATGACTCAGACTTATTGGCCACAAACCCGAGACACGCCTCATTCCGATGCAAAATCACCCCCAACAGATCGCCCAATCGATCCTTACCGGTTTCGAGCGGCACTTCTCATTTTTCCAAGAGATCAGCAGTGCTGCACGCCAGCGCTTCGAGAATGCGGATTGGGATGCGGTGCGGGATGCTTCGGCAAAACGCATCAGCTTCTATGATCTGCGTGTACAGGAAGCGATTGAGAAACTGCGTGCCAATTTCGATATAGAGGTACTGAATGAGGGTTTGTGGCAGCAGGTCAAACAGCTCTACACCGGAATGCTACAGACTCACAGCCGACCTGAATTGGCGGAAACCTTCTATAATTCAGTCTTTTGCCGCTTATTTGACCGCAGGTATTACGACAACGACAAAATCTTCATTGAGTCTCAGGTCAACAGGGCAGAGCTATCTGAGCGCTATCGGGTCTATATGTCCTTCCACTTGGCTGATGGCGACCTGAGCGGCATCATCCTGGATATCCTCTCCGCCTTCTATTTTTCTCTGCCCTACGAAGATATCAAGCGAGATTGCGGTCAGGTAGCGGAATCTCTACTGAATCAAGTCGGCTTCGATCAACTACCCAGTAACCTGCGAATTGATGTGCTTGAATCCCCCTTTTACCGCAACAAGGCTGCTTACATCATCGGCCGTATTGTGCATGGCGAGAAGGTCCGCCCTTTCATTTTACCCTTGATCAACAATGAACAAGGAAGTCTGTATGTGGATACCGTGCTAATCCGTGGGCGGCATGTGGAAGCCGTTTTCAGCTTTGCACGCGCCTACTTCATGGCCAAAACGCCAGTACCGACTGCAACGGTTGAGTTTTTACAGAGCATCATGCCTTATAAAACCCTGGCCGAGCTCTACAACAGTATTGGTCTGCATAAACAGGCAAAAAACGAGTTTTACAGAGATCTACTCAATCATCTCGAAGTGAGCGATGATCTGTTTGTCACTGCAGCTGGCACACCAGGATTGGTCATGCAGGTCTTCACACTCCCTTCTTTCCCGTATGTTTTTAAAGTGATACGTGACCGTTTCCCTCCTCAGAAGGATGTTACTCACAAGCTGGTTAAAGAACGCTACTTGCAGGTCAAGAAGCACGATCGAATCGGGCGTATGTCAGATACCCTGGATTTCATCGATGTTGCTTTACCCATTGAGAGAATCGAGCCTTCATTGTTGCAGGAGTTGCAGGAGACGATAGCATCCCTGCTTGAATATGATGGAGATATGCTGGTGATACGACATCTCTACATCGAACGCCGCATGACGCCACTCAATCTCTACCTGCAGGATGCGAACGAGACACAGGTTAGAGATATACTGGATGATTGGGGTTTGGCGTTAAAGCAGCTAATGGGTGTTAACATTTTCCCAGGCGACCTGCTGTTTAAGAATTTTGGTGTCAACTGTCAGGGTAAGGTTGTGTTCTATGATTATGACGAGGTCTGTTACCTCAGTGAATGCAATTTTCGCAAGATACCGCCTCCGCGCAGCTCTTTCGATCTCTACCGTGATGAACCTTGGTATAGTATTAATCCTAATGACATCTTTCCTGAAGAATTCATCACCTTTGTCACCACCGATCCAAAGATCCGTAAGATCCTAATGGAGATTCATCCAGAGTTGTTTGACTTTGCTTATTGGCGCAGTGCTCAGGAAAACCTGGCGGCTGGTATTCAGGCAGATGTCTTCCCTTATTCTCAGAAATTGCGTTTCAAACGTACAAAACCGGAAGCACCGGAAGTACTGGAAATCGCTAAAACAGGTTAGAAAATCAATCTGGATATGGAAATTTAACCATGGTGTAGAGTGCGGCCCTGCCGTACCGAAACAGGTCGGCATCGTGTGGCATGACTACACCCCAGATCATTTAATAAATTCCAAATTTTTTAGATTTGATCGAAACAGAATCGGCAAGAATTTCTGTGCAAAGGAACGATATGTGTGGGAGACTCAAGTGCCTACTGGGCACCCTTACCCAGAAGTACCACTTCGATGGTCTGTAACAGGATAATAAAATCGAGCATGGTACTGGCATTCTTCACATAATACAGATCGTACTCAAGCTTGCGTTTCGCATCCTCTTCAGAAGCCCCATAGGGATAGAGCATCTGCGCCCATCCTGTCAATCCAGGCTTCACCCAGTGACGCTGTAAATAGTAGGGGATATCATTCGAAAGTTGCAGGACGAATTCAGGGCGTTCAGGACGCGGTCCTACCAAACTCATATCACCATTTAGGATATTGTAGATCTCAAGTGAGTCTTCGATCTCGTGATGTCTTTTAGGCGTCCCAGGCCTAAAAGACACTCGATCTTTGACAACCTATTAGTGCCCCGGACGGTCCTGGTCACTGACACTACGTGATCACATCGCAAGCTCGTGACCACTCCGCCGTCAGTTCCCAAATGACTGGACGCCGTGTTCGGATGCTCGCTTTGCATCCCCTCTGGCGCAAGGCACGACGGGTCTACAGTCTCGCCTCACGCCTACCGGGGACTAACCGCCTCGGCTTTCAGCCTTCCTTGGCGCTCAGCGGTGGTAATTCATCCAATCGGGTCTTTCTGAGAAAACTACCTAACTTGGTAACACGCGCATCATTTTTTGTCGCCCATCTCGCTACACCATCCGCCTCTGCATCGGTACGCATGCTCCTGAACTTGTAGACTTTAAACAGCTTGCCATTTTTACCCACCCGTACCTGACTGTAGAGAATTGGATCTCTACCGACCGACTCGATGAGGCTGGCAAGCGTGACCAGCACCATAAGTGGCGCTGCAACGATAGAGATGACATCCCTACCGACATGTCGAATCCCTTCTTAATTGCGCGGTTTAGAGGCCTCTGCCGGTATCCGTCGGTATACAACATCCAACTGGGATAGAGCAGATCGATGTTGATGATTGAGAGTTCCTTTTCGAAAAAGGTCAGTAGGTCGAGTATCTGTATCCCCTTGATCTTACATTCCAGGAGTTCGTGATTCGGTAGCTTTTTTCGCCTGTCATCCACCGCCACTACAATCTCATCTACCGCTAACCGATTGGATATCTCCAGCAATGTCTGATCCTTGACGATCTGACGTTCCTCATCAATTAACTCGATCCTGTCACCGAGATTGACGTAACCCACCATCACTATGCCCACAGTATCCTTGGATTTGACTGACTCTTCAATACGATCTGCATTGATCCCTACACCCAAAACCAACACCCGACGCCTGAGAATCTTGTCAGATGTAAATCTGACAAAAATAGTTCTGGCAATCAGCACACCCAACAGTGAGAGCGACAAGCCATAAGTCAGAACCGACCGCTGGTCAACGGGAAAAAGAGGCAGGACAAAAAATAGCAATGCCATCGCCACCCCACCGACCAGGAAGGCAAGGATGAGCCTTACCAGAAACCCTGAAGAGGATGCCATTGATCCCTTTTGATAAAGACCCAGCGCAGTAAACGATGAAAACATGATGATCGAGAAGATGACAAGTGAGTCTTCGATCTCGTGATGTCTTTTAGGCGTCCCAGGCCTAAAAGACACTCGATCTTTGACAACCTATTAGTGCCCCGGACGGTCCTGGTCACTGACACTACGTGATCACATCGCAAGCTCGTGACCACTCCGCCGTCAGTTCCCAAATGACTGGACGCCGTGTTCGGATGCTCGCTTTGCATCCCCTCTGGCGCAAGGCACGACGGGTCTACAGTCTCGCCTCACGCCTACCGGGGACTAACCGCCTCGGCTTTCAGCCTTCCTTGGCGCTCAGCGCTGGAAGGTTGTTTAGTGTTTCGTCATCGACCGTATAAGTGCTACCGACAAGCTCATGGCGCAGATAGATCGCACCAAACATGGAAGAAAAAAAGATGAGAATCTCTACGACGCCGAGTAGAACAACTGCCTTGGAGATATAGATGCCGAATAGCTTGATCATAACTAAACTATAATTTGTCCTTCAACGGGTGGGAACTGAGTAATATCTGAAAAAGTCAGATCGTCTAATCTATGTATATACGTTCGCCTACCCGGGATTAGCGTCCAAATTCTAGCAAAATTTAAGGTGAATGGCCTGTAGGATATATTTTAGCTCCATATGTGCCCAGATAATCAACTCCAAGATCGAATTGATGCAGAAAGATTGAACATTCACCCTGGTATTTACATCTCACATCATAATAAGGGGAAAATTGCATGCCTTATGTCAATATAAAGATCACCCGTGAAGGGGCCACAAAGCAACAAAAGCAGGCATTGATTGCAGGTGCTACAAAATTATTAGTGGATGTGCTCGGTAAAAATCCGGCAACCACCTCAGTTGTGATTGACGAAGTCGACACGGATAACTGGGGTATCGCTGGTGAGCAAGTCACTGAACGTAGAAGCAAGGGATTGTAACTTTTCTCACGTATGGTGACTTCACACCACCAAAATAAAACCCGCTCTATTGAGCGGGTTAATAAAGTCAATCTCAACAACGCCAGAAATGACTACGCTGTGCTGCCAAGCCTTTCCTGGATTGCATTCACCACCACTTCGCTTGAAGTAGCGCTAACAGTCAACAACATATTCTCGTTTTTGTAGAAACCGACCAATGGAGCAGTCTTTTCATTATAGACATCGAGTCGATTGGAGATCGCCTGTTCAGTCTCGTCATCACGCTGTACGACGTTACCGCCACACTTATCGCAGACACCCTCGACCTTGGTCGGCATACTCTTGACATTATAGATGGCGCCACAGTCCACACAGGTACGACGGGTGGTCAGACGGTCCAAAATCACATTACGGGGTACATCGATCTCCACCGCAAAGTCAAGATCAATATTGATCTTACCCAGCAACACCTTCAGCGCCTCCGCCTGAGGTATGGTGCGGGGGAAACCGTCCAGGAGAAAACCATTTGCACAATCAGGTTCCTGAAGACGCTGTTCCATAATCCCCATGATCAGATCATCAGGAACGAGATCACCCGCTTTCATAAAGGCCTCGGCCTGTTTACCCAGCTCGCTACCAGCCTGAACTGCGCCACGCAAAATATCACCGGTTGAAATTTGTACTGAACCGTCCAGCTGTGTCAGCTGTTTGGCCACTGTACCCTTGCCTGCGCCTGGCGCACCCAACAGAATCAGTTTCATTGATCGCTCCTATTCTTAATCTCTACAAATTAGTATTTTTCTGCCAAGTACGAACACGACCACATGGTGAATCAATCGCCCCAGCCTATTGTCAAAACCGGCGCTATTATACTGATTTTGCTGGAAGGGTCTCATTTTAACTCGTTTTCATTCAAAATCATCCATGCCAGTCATTCGGGCACATGCCGGAGGAGTGGTGCATGGATGCACCGTTTATGGACCAAATGATAAAATCCAGTAAGTCGCTGAATTACCCGGATCCCGGCATACGCTGGAATGATGTAGCTCTGAAAAGAAGGGTGACATATCATCCTTTTTACTTTGCGTTCAAGCTAACCCGAGCACTCCATCAATGGCTCTGCAGCATTCAAGCACACATGAATAACAAGGCATTGGAAAAAACATAAAGTTAAATCTATTATTATGCGCTATCTACATAAAATATATAATATTAACCTAGCTTTTGCAGGCATGCTCTTTGTGTCACTTTTGGGATGCTCAAGCTCACCTCCAAAAAATATGGCGGATGCATGTGAGATACTCAAAGAAAAAGATGACTGGTACGATGCTTCCCAGGATGCCTTTGAGAGGTGGGGGGTACCGGTACATGTACAACTGGCCATTATTCACCAGGAGTCACGCTTTAAGCACAATGCCAAGCCCCCCCGGGAAAAGCTCTTTTGGTTTATTCCCTGGTTCCGCAAGTCATCCGCCTACGGTTATGCTCAAGCACAAGATGCCACATGGGAGTGGTATAAACGGGAAACCGGTAGGCGTTGGGCCGACCGTAATGACTACGAAGATGCGGTCGATTTTATTGGCTGGTATGGGAGTGTCTCCCACAGCAAGCTCGGCATCTCGAAATGGGACGCCTATAGACAGTACTTGGCCTATCACGAGGGCCAAGGTGGCTATAAGCGAGGAAGTTATAGACAAAAACCCTGGTTGACGAAGGTGGCGCGAAAAGTGGACAACAATGCCAAACGTTACCGAGCGCAGATTGCCAAATGTAGCGATTCTCTGGAACGAGGCTGGAGTCTTTGGCCTTTTTGACCTCTTGATGCAATGGGATCAGATGGCCCTAAAGATCTAACATAAGGCTCGCTAATATCATGTTGCGTTGATAGCTGTATCGATCAATATTGGAACTGTTATCCGTATGACTGTACTCCACTGCAAGCTGGAAACGATCCCAAAACCGTCGATTCAGCTCAATCCCCATACGCACCCGTTCATCCTTTCGGGTGATGGTTGTACCATCTGCCTCAAGATTCTCTTCATCGTAATCGCTTAGACGATAGCTGCCTGAGAGTTTCAGTTGCCAGTTCTGCAAAACCGATTGTAAGTAATCGAGGTAGAGGCCATGTCGGGTGGGAGACAAACTGGTGAATGTGGTAGCTGTCGCACTCCCGTCTCGATCATTCAACTCTAGTTGGTAGTAGGTGCGAAACCGTGTATTTTCACGCATAGCCCATCTACCTTCAGTCCGCAGATCAAAGGCACTGCCTTCCAATCCATCATTATCCTGATCTAATGACTGTATCGCTTTTAGTCGTACCCTGAATCTGAGTCCCAGCTCATTTGAGAGATTACGCCGGGCATTCAGTGATAGATTTGTACTACTGAGGTAAGGCTCCCCCCCCAAGGTCGAATAGGTCAAATATAATCCACTCTCATTATTCCACTCTTGCAATCTGAAACGCTTGTAGAGCCCCAGATTCACCTCTGTAAGACTATAATCGGACTGGCTAGTATAGAGATCACTAAACAGACTACCCCTGAACAATAGACCATCATGATGACTGCCAATGAGTAGACCTTGGGTAAACCCAAATAACTCCAGCAGGGTATCGGACTCGTTGCTGGCAAGATTCAGGGAATCATTCTCCAGGGTTATATTGTCATCGTAACCGAGCCCGACACTGAAAAAAGAGCTCCAGGAACTTTTTTTTCTAGGCAAGGCAGCTAGTGCATCGTTGGCAAGTGTAACCAGTTTGATATCCTGGGTTGTGTCGAGACATCGCATAAACCAATCACGTGCGCTATCAACATCGTTTTGCTTGCGCTTGACCAGACCAAGATTGTAATAGGCCAATGGTGCCATAGTGGGATAGTCGGCAGTCTTTTCGAAGGCCGTCTGGGCATCATGCCATCGCTCCAGGCGAAAATAGGTAACACCCAGATTATAGTAGAGCGCAGGCCGGGACATACCTTGCGATCTGGCTTGCTCGAACCACTCCATCGCTTGTACATATTCACCAGATTTAAATGCTTGCATAGCCTGCTGGAATGCCGTCTTTCCCTCATTTGCATGCAGGGTTGAAAGTAAACAGAGAGAGAGCATTATTGTCAGATAAATCCGTGACATGGTGAGCCTCACAAAAAAATACAACGTCATGCCAGCACATCACTCATTTAATGTGCTGGCACCTTGTTAGCGCGACTAGCAGCGAATGTTACTCTTTGCCCTGTTGATACTGTTGTCTCACATCTTGCATATTCTGCATATGATCCTGGGTCTCTTGTTGAACATCCTCAGCACTCTCTCTGACCTGTTCTCTAACCTGTTCCTGCGCTTCCTCTTGTGCGACCTCTACATTGTCCCGTGCTTGCTCACGGATGCGTCCCTGTTGCTCTTCTCGCAATTCACTTCGATCTCTGTCCCGGTCCCTTACTGCTTCATCGGAAGCCTTGTCAGCCTCATCCTTTTGGTATTCGTGACGTTTGCGAAGTCTATCCTGCAGCATGGCCTGGGGTATCTTGATCTCCCTGGTCACGTCACTAGCCTGTTCCGTATCCAAATCGACTACTTCCATAGTCACTTCATCGAGTGAAGAGGCCAATGCTGAGGATACAAAAAATCCACTCAAAATAAGCGCTGTCATTAAATGATACCTTTTCATACTTCTCTCCTTTTATTTAAATAAAAATAGATGCCTTTCCTCGAGACGGTAGATTACCGGCCCTCCGTAACACCGATCTGAACGGGATACGGAATAGTCGTTCTCTGCCTTTATGACTGATCATTGCAACAATTTCACCACTCACCCTCTGGGAGGCCACAAGGCTCAGATTCAGTACGTTCCTACCCTTCACCAATCGATCTTGCCAGTTAATCTCATGCTGTGGAGGAAAACCTTCCATGACTACCCCAGGAGGAAGTAGAAGGGTAAAACCCACCTGTAGGAGATCATCATTTGCATTAAATACCAGACGAAGATCGCTTGGTTGCTCCACTGTCAGTACAACACTGGGCATGAGCAGTGCTTCTGGTGAAACTTGGTCCAGCCAGAATGTCGTACTTAACCAGATCAAAAGACCTGCAGTGACAGCACTGCTAAAACCCACGATAAAACCGAAATGGTTTTTTTTATCGGCCTTGCGTGCATGCTTGAATACCTGTTTGCGAAATCCAGGCCGTACTGGCGGAACAGGCAACTCTCGTAATCTTAAAAGTAATTCCTGTCTGGCTTGCAGCTCCGATTGACAGCTGGAACAAATTATCAGATGAGCTTCAATTTCAGCCCTGACCGGCAGAGTCACCGTTCTATCCAAGTACTCATTTAATCTTGATCTGATTGCATTACAGTTCATTTTTGCTGCCTCTCACTAGTAACACGTCCAATGCTACTGAAAGGTTCCCTGGTAAGGATGATACGTAATCCATCTCTAGCCCGGTGCAGACGTGATTTAAGTGTGCCGAGTGGCAGGTTGAGCACGTCCGCCAGTTCGGGCAGGCTGTAACCTTCTATGTCGTGCAGGATCAACAAAATCCGATGTGGTTCACTCAATTGAAACATGGCCTTACTAAGTAGATCCTGTATCTGCCAACGCGTATTGAGTTCCTCTGGATTTTCAGCATGATCGCGTAAATTATCGAGTTTTTCAGACGAGTCCCGATCGATCAGATCAATAGCGGAACGAGTGCTGCTTCGGTATCTGTCAATGAACAAGTTATAAAGTGAACGAGCCAACCAGGGCTTAAGATCCTCTATCTGTTGTAGCTGATCCTGTTTTGGATAGAGTTTTGTCAATAGCTCTTGTAATAGATCTTCCGCCTCATCCTGATTTGTGGTGAAACGGAATGCCAATCGGTATAACTGATCGAAATAGGGCTCCAACAGTTGTTCAAAATTGTTACTCTTGCGATATTTGAAGGAGAAAATATTCAAAGCTTCCTCAATTACTTATTCCTTAAAATTCCAAACTACTTGAGCTACCATTGCCACCTAGCACTCCATCAAGGTGATATTAATGGTGTACCAGTTAGTATCCGGGAAAACTTACTTTTCAAAAAAATTGTGTCAATACGGATTAAGGCTGAATCCAGGGTATACAATGACTTACTCGATTCAGGCATGTGCCGACATGACCAAGGTCGCAGTTTTTGTCCAGACACTACTTATAGTGTTGACTAATAAAGACTCGTTACAACATCTCCCTACAGTAGCTCTTACTGGATAACACGCTTATTGTGGGAAAAAGGTTCCACAAATTTTTTATTAAATATCAAATTACCTGTTTCTCAGGGGGACGAAGATCGTTTCCAGACAAGTCAGCAGGGTTGATTTCCATGGCTCTGGGTATAGAGTTGGCAGAATGGTTAGCTATATCAGGCTCTAATCTATAGTAACTATTAGCTCAGACAATACATGAGGGTATTTCAGAAAATTAATACTTTCTATTGAACCCACTCCATGGACCAATACTAAACCCATCACTAAACTGTTCCCGGTTTCAGTTAGATTATCCTCATATGACAGTTGGTAAAGGTTATGGATATTGACATAGCACTGAATGTTACAACCGCTATCCTCTTTATGGGGGTGCTTGGGCTGTTGCTCTCCTCCATGCTTGCGTTTGCCAACAAGAAACTCTGGGTATTCGAGGATCCACGTATCGATGATCTTGAGGGCATGCTACCTGCCACTAACTGCGGTGCCTGTGGCAATGCCGGTTGCCGACCTTTTGCCGAAGCCCTGATTACCGGCGAGGTCACCCCCGCTCAGTGCACGGTCAGTAGCAGTGAAGCAATTGATGAAATTGCCGATTACCTGGGTGTCGATGCGGGAGATGTGGTTAAACGCGTCGCTCGACTTGCTTGTGCGGGTGGTACTCATGTCGCCCGTATGCGTGCTCATTACAAGGGTCTTGAAAGCTGTCGAGCAGCAGCTGTTGTTTCAGGTGGGCCTAAGAGTTGCACCTGGGGCTGCATCGGATTGGCTGACTGTGCTGAAGTATGCGACTTCGATGCCATCACCATGGACCACCATGGCCTGCCGATCGTAGACGCTGCGAAATGCACGTGCTGCGAGGATTGTGTGGATATCTGTCCAAAGGGGTTATTCTCCATCCACCCCGTGGATCGCCGTCTGTGGGTGGCATGCAAGAACCTGGAAGATGAAGATACAGCAGAAAACAACTGTGAAGTAGCCTGTACAGCCTGTGAGCGATGTGTGAAGGATTCACCCGAAGGACTGATCACCATTCAAGACAACCTGGCTGTAGTTGATTACAGCAACAACGGTTTTGCCTCACCGATTGCAACGGAGCGTTGCCCAACTGGGGCCATCGTATGGTTGGATGATGACAGGGGCCCGATAAAAGGTGTTAAAGCTAAGCGCATCGTACGCAATGAAGCGTTACCTCTATAACAGGTAGCCTCAGTGTTCGGTTTTGAGACTTTAGTTCGTTTAATGCGACTTAATAAAAGTCATAACCAGTAACTAGACAAGAGAAGTGTTCAATGTTTGGTAAAAAAGACGACAAGACCTTCAAATACCCCGGTATCCGCATGGCAATGGATGGCAACGGCGCGGTGATTATGTGTGAGCGGGAGGCCTCCGATGCGGCTGGCGCTTACCCCATCACACCCTCAACCCAGATGGGTGAATACTGGGCAGAGGAGACGGCCAATGGCCACATCAACATCTCGGACCGGTCACTGATCTTCATCGAACCTGAATCGGAGCATGCGGCAGCGGCGGTCACCGCAGGCATGTCCATGACCGGTCTGCGTTCAACCAACTTCTCCTCGGCACAGGGCGTGGCTTTCATGCACGAATCCCTGTATGCCGCAGTTGGTAAACGTCTGCCCTATGTACTGAACATCGGGTGTCGCGCAATCACCAAGGCCTCTTTGAATGTACACTGCGGCCATGACGACTATCACTGTATAGACGATACCGGTTTTTTCCAGGTTTTCGCCAATAACGCCCAGGGAGCTGCCGACCTCAACCTGATTGGTCGAAAAATTGCCGAGCTCTCTCTGACCCCTGCTGCCGTCGCCCAGGACGGTTTCCTCACCACCCACCTGATTGAACCGCTGCAGGTACCGGAGCGTGAGTTGATCGCTGAATATCTGGGCCGCCCGGACGATGAAATCGAATGCCCGACACCGGCACAAAAGATGCTCTTTGGTGAGACTCGACGCCGTGTCCCCGCCATCTGGGATGTCGACAATCCCATGCTCTCCGGTTCTGTACAGAATCAGGATGCCTATATGCAGACCACTGCAGCTCAACGTCCCTACTTCTTTCAGCATATCCCTGACATCGCCGACCAGGTGATGGATGAGTACTACGAACTCACAGGGCGCCGCTACGAACGTATCGGTTGTTACAACACAGACAAATCCGACTATGTCATAGTCGGCATGGGATCGATGATTGTACAGGCCCATGGGGTTGCCGATTATCTACAGAAAACCCGTAAGCTGAAGGTCGGTATCATCGACATCACCATGTTTCGCCCCTTCCCCGGCGACCTGTTGGGCACTGTCCTGAAAGGGAAAAAGGGTGTTTGTGTGCTAGAGCGCACCGATCAGCCGCTGGCAGAAGACCTGCCCCTGATGCGTGAAGTACGTTCCGTCGTTTCCAAGTGTATTGAAAACGGCCAGGCCGCTGTGGCTAAACAGACACAGCCTTACCCCAAATACAACAGCTATGGCAGCTTCGCCGATGCGCCACATCTCTACTCAGGTGCCTACGGCCTGGGCTCACGGGATCTTCAACCTGAAGCATTGATTGGTGCCATTGAAAACATGTTACCTGAAGGTGACCACCGCAAGTTTTTCTACCTGGGTATCGATTTTGTCAGGAAAGCAAGCACACCCAAGCAAGAGATCCACATCCAGAAGCTCCTTGAAGCCTATCCCGATATCGGTGACATAGCTGTACGCGGTTCTGAGAACCCAAATCTGATGCCTGAGGGTTCGATTACGGTTCGTATGCATTCAGTGGGTGGATGGGGTGCCATCACAACTGGCAAAAACCTGGTTATGACCCTTTATGATCTGCTCGGTTATGAGATCAAGGCAAATCCGAAATACGGTTCTGAGAAAAAGGGTCAGCCAACCACTTATTATCTCTCTGCAGCGCCCACACCGATACCGCTCAACTGTGAGTACCACTATGTCGATGTGGTGCTGAGTCCTGATCCGAATGTATTTGGTCACTCCAATCCTTTATCCGGATTGAAGAAGGGTGGCACACTAATCATCCAATCCAATCTTGCCAGCACTGATGATGTGTGGGACTCCTTTCCCCGCTGGATGCAGCAGCAGGTCATAGAAAATGAGATCAATGTCTTCTATGTGGATGGGTTTAAAATTGCTCGGGAAGAGGCTTCCGATGCAGAGCTGCAACTGCGAATGCAGGGTAATGCCTTCCAGGGTGCCTTCTTTGCCGGCTCACCGCTGATGGAGATGTCCGGTCTGGATGAGAAGAAACTATTCTCCGCAATCGAGGATCAACTGGTCAGTAAATTCGGTAGCAAAGGCCGCCGTGTGGTGGAAGATAACCTGCGTGTGGTACGCCGCGGATTCGATGAGATTTACGAAATCACCAATAAGACGATTGGCTCATCCGCTCAAATGCCGGTCAAAAAAGAGCTGGGTATGCCTGTCATGCTCAAACAACTGCCTCAGACTGAGGGTGGCATCTCTGATGTACACCGTTTTTGGGAACAAACCGGCAGCTTCTATGCCTCCGGCAAAGGTAATGACAACCTGGCCGACCCCTATCAAGCCCTGTCATTGATACCCGCCGCCACCGGCGTCTATCGTGATATGACTCAGATTCGTTTCGACTATCCAAAATGGGTAGCGGAAAATTGTACCGCCTGTGGTGACTGCTACACCATCTGCCCAGACAGTGCCATACCGGGTCTGGTCAACACCGTCACTGATGTATTTGCCACCGCTATCAACCGCATCGAAACAGGTGGTCGTCCGACCCAGTATCTGCGACGCGAAAGCCGCAATGTGGAGAAACGGCTGCGTGAATTACTGAATGAATCCGGCGACACCGCTGATGTACGTACCATGCTTGATCAGGCTGTACTGGAGTGTATTGCTGCTGCCGAGATTGAGGATGATGCCCGTGCTGCGCTTGAAGAGGAGTTCGGTCTGTTTCTCCAAGCCTTGGGTGAGTTCGAATTCTCTGTTACCAAGCCGTATTGGAACAACATGGAGAAGAGGAACAAAAACAGCGGTGGGCTCTTCTCCATCACCGTCAACCCCTATACCTGTAAAGGGTGTATGGAGTGTGTTGAAATCTGTGAAGATGATGCGCTGGTCACCACCCACCAGGATGAAGCGGCCATTCAACGACTGCGCAACGATTGGGATTTCTGGCTGGAATTGCCTACCAGCGACCCATCATTCAACCGCATCGATGACCTGGATGAGAAGATCGGTGCCCTTCAGACACTGCTGATGGACAAGGCCAACTACAACTCCATGTCCTGTGGTGACGGGGCCTGCCTGGGTTGTGGTGAGAAAACCATAATCCATCTCTTTACCGGTACTGTAACCGCACTAATGCAGCCACGGGTCAAACAGCAGCTGGGGAAGATCGACAAGCTGATCGAACAGCTGGAACAGCATGTACGGCTGAAACTGGCTGCCGGCGTCGATCTGAGTAATGCGAATGCGATTGCCGAGGCTGTCTCTAATGATACCGAAAGTGACCTGACCCTCTCCAACCTGAGCAACAATCTCGACAGTGATCATGAGAAGACCGTGATCGATCGTGAATGGTTGCAGTGGGTGACCCAGTTATTGGATGAGCTGCGTGATCTGAAATGGCGTTATGCAGAAGGCACCAGCAAGAACGGGCGTGCTGAGATGGGTATAATCAACGCTACGGGTTGTACATCCGTGTGGGGTTCCACCTATCCCTACAATCCCTACCCTTTCCCCTGGGCCAGCCACCTGTTCCAGGACAGCCCGTCGGTAGCCATGGGTCTCTTCGAGGGACATATGTGCAAGATGGCGGACGGCTTTTCTGCCATCCGCAAAGCCGAACTTGAACTGGCCGGCAAATACAACATGGCCGAGCATGAGGACTTCTTTAAGCAATTCAGCTGGAAGCAGTTTACCGATGATGAGTGGCTGCTCTGTCCGCCTGTTGTCTCCATTGGCGGTGACGGTGCGATGTATGACATCGGTTTCCAGAACCTCTCCAGGGCACTTGCCTCGGGTATGCCCATCAAGGTGCTGGTACTCGATACCCAGGTCTACTCCAATACCGGTGGACAGGCTTGTACTTCAGGCTACATCGGCCAGGTGGCAGACATGAGCCCCTACGGCAAAGCGTGGAAAGGCAAGGAGGAGATCCGTAAGGAGGTCTCCCTGATCGGTATCGCCCATCGTACGACCTATGTCCTGCAGAGTGCCATCAGCAACATCACTCATCTGTTGGAGGGTTATATCGATGGTTTGAACAGTCGCCGTCCGGCACTGTTCAACATCTATGCGGTCTGCCCGCCAGAGCATGGCATTGGTGATGATATAGCCTCTCATCAATCTAAGATGGCCGTGGAATCACGCGGTTATCCGCTGATGAAATATGATCCGGATGCCGGTGAAACCATAGAAGAGTGTATCGACCTGGAAGGCAATCCTGGGATGGATGATGATTGGCCAATGTACAACATCAGCTACCAGGATGAGAAAGGTGAGGAGTGTAAACTGGAAGTCCCCATGACCTTTGCAGACTTCGCTGTCACCGAGGGTCGTTTCCGCAAGCAGTTCCGTATGGTGCCACCGGAGACCTGGAATGACAACATGGTACCGATGCACGAATTTCTGGACTTTGATGAGGATGAACGTGACGGTAAATTTCCCTACATCTGGGGTGTCGATGCCAAGAATCGATTGACTCGTATCATTTGTGCGAAAGAGATTGCCCTCTCCTGTGATGAGCGTCGTCAGTTCTGGCGTCAACTCAAGGGTATTGCCGGCGAACTCAATAAAGTGGATGTGAATGCCCTGGTCGATCAGGCCAAGGTCGATATGGCCAATCGCCTCAGCTCCACACTGCTTTCAATGGCAGCCAGTGGTAATGCCGGAGCGTTAGCAGGTTCAATCTCGGCAAATGGCGCCGGTGCAGGCTCTATGGTTTCAGACGCCGGTGGCGGTGGTGAAGCGGGTGATTATGAACCGGTATGGATTGAGACCCCGGAGTGTACTGCATGTGATGAGTGCATTGAAATCAATCCAAAGATCTTCACCTATAACGATGACAAGAAGGCGATTATCGTCGATGCCAAAGCGGGCCACTTTAAGGACATCGTCAAGTCAGCGGAGAAATGCACTGCCGGCTGTATACATCCCGGTACACCATGGAATCCATCGGAGAAAGATCTGGAGAAGTTGGTCAAGCGTGCGGCCAAATACCAATAAGTATGTTGGCAAAAGCAATGATTGCTGACAAAACACGCTTTTCATCAAACGGGCGGATCGTCAGATCCGCCCGTTAACCGAGTCTGAATGATATGGGACTTCTCAACCTGCTGTTTGGGCTGAAAAGCTTCACCCACGGCATCCATCCGCCCTACCATAAGGATACGGCGGACAAACCGATACGCCGTCTCCCTTTTCCTGCGGAATTGGTATTACCGCTGGATCAGCATATAGGCAAACCCGCCATCCCTACAGTCCGTAAAGGACAGGAGGTGGTGCGTGGTGAGCTGATTGCTAAGGCGGATGGCAATTTCTCTGTACCCATACACGCCCCAGCAACCGGCCGGGTAAGGGACATCGAGTTGATGCCGACTCCCAAGGGCCCAAAATCAAACGCTATTGTGTTGGATGTCTATGAGGGATCCACTCAGGAGGTCCTGTGGGGACAACCCCGGGAGATGAGTGACCTTACCCAGCAAGAGATCATTCAGGAGATCCAGAATAGCGGCATGGTGGGACTGGGTGGAGCCGCCTTTCCTTCCCATATAAAATTTATGATACCCGAGGGTAAGCAGGTCGATACCCTGATTATCAATGGATGTGAGTGTGAGCCCTATTTGACGTGCGATCACCGCATCATGCTCGAGTATCCGAAACAGTTGTTAAGGGGTATTCGCTATGCGATGCGGGCATCCGGCACCAGCCAGGCCATCATCGGCATTGAAGACAATAAAATGGATGCTGTCGAAGTGTTGCGTAGCCACCTCTCGAAGGGCAGTCCAGTGCGGGTCGAAGCGGTTGAAACCAAGTATCCGCAAGGCTCCGAGAAGATGTTGATTAAATCCTTACTCGACCGTGAGGTACCGGCTGGCGGGTTACCGGCCGATGTCGGCGTGGTTGTGAATAATGTAGGCACCCTGGCAAGTCTTGGCAAGCTGCTTCCCGAAGGTCAGGGATTGATTGAGCGTGTCATAACCGTTGCTGGCCCGGGAGTTGTCAAACCTGGCAACTACATGGTTCCACTGGGAACACCGATAAGCCATATTCTGCAGCAGGCAGGCTATGAAGGATCCCGTACTGAATTTATTTTAGGTGGGCCGATGATGGGACCGGCTGTCTCTGCCATGGACACGCCCATCACTAAGGGGACTTCCGGCCTGCTGGTACTCAATGAGCCCTCAATTGAGGAAGAGAGCCATAGAATCTGGCCCTGTATTCGTTGTGCACGTTGCGTCTATGCCTGTCCAATGCACCTCAACCCCTCTATCCTCGGGCAAATGGCCGCCAAACGTAAATATGAAGAGATGGCCCAGGAGTACCACCTCAACGACTGCTTCGAATGTGGTTGTTGCTCTTATGTATGTCCCTCCAACATACCACTTGTACAATATTTTCGGATTGCCAAGGCGATCAACAGAGAGCAGGCAGTATGAGCAAGAAACCCACAATTGAACTACGTACCTCACCCCATGCTCATGCAGGTGACGATGTTGTGAGGATCATGCGCAACGTGATCTACGCCCTGCTTCCAATATGCGCATTTACCATCTGGGAATTTGGATTGAGTGCACTCGCCCTGCTCTTCGTGGTAACGGTGACCTGTCTGTTGAGTGAGCGTCTATTCAATCGCCTGAATGATTCAGCCAGCAGTTTGAGTGACTGGTCAGCCACCATAACAGGCTTATTACTGGCGCTGACCCTTCCACCGGGTTTTCCCCTTTGGATGGGTGCGGTAGCCGGGTTCATCGCCATCGCCCTGGGCAAAGCCCTGTTTGGTGGTCTTGGCATGAATGCAATGAATCCTGCACTGATCGGCCGAGCCTTTGTACAGGCAGCCTTTCCTGTGGCCATAACAACCTGGACACCTGCTTTTTTTGAGGGCCGCTTCAGCCAATTTATTCCCACAACCCTGACACCACCCTTCCTCCAGTCACCCACCATCGGAGAGTGGGTTGCTACGGTCAACATTGATGCCTTTAGTGGGGCAACACCGTTGGCACTGCAGAAATTTGAGGGTGTACAAACTGACATCATGGATATGTTGCTGGGCACAACAGCAGGATCGGCCGGTGAAACATCTGCTCTGTTGATTCTGATCTGTGGACTCTACCTGGCCGCACGCAATATGCTCGACTGGCGCATCCCTGTCATGGTTATGCTGGGTGCGGCATTGACTGCGGGCATCTTTTTTCTCATCGATCCGGTACGTTACCCCGACCCACTGTTTGTACTATGCTCCGGTGGTCTGATGCTTGGGGCCTGGTTCATGGCCAGCGATATGGTAGGTTCCCCTGTCACTCCGCTGGGAATCATCATCTATGGCCTGATGATTGGTATCATTACCGTTATCATCCGTCTTTTCGGCGGTCTTTCAGAGGGTGTGATGTACGCCATTCTTCTGGGCAATGCAGCCACACCATTGATCGACCAGATCACCCAGCCCCGTGTCTTCGGTCAGCAGAGGGCGAGTAAATGAGTACCCCCGAAGCTGAAGTCATAAAGCCGGCAACACCCGCTGGCCCCATGATCCGTACACTGATGGGTATCGCCATGCTATCGGGCTTTCTGGTGGTACTCACCTACCAACTGACTAAGCCGATGATCGAGGAAAATCAACGCAGGGCTATTGAAGCTGCCGTCTTCCAGGTCATCCCCGGCGCTGTTGCGCGTAAGGATTTTGTGATCAATGAAACCGGCATCGTCGCTGTCACTCCGGAAAATCCAGCTAAGGGTCTTCTGGTCTACGCGGGCTACGATAGTGAAGGTCAGCTGAAGGGCATCGCTGCCAAAGCCGCTGCACAGGGTTACGCTGACATGATCTATCTGCTCTACGGTTATGACCCCGTCTGTCAATGCATCCGCGGGATCAAAGTGTTGAAACTGGCAGAAACCCCTGGGTTGGGTGACAAGATCATCACTGACCCCAATTTTGTAGCCAACTTCGATGCACTGGAGACCCATCTAGCCGATGATGGCAAAGCGCTGGCCAATGAAATTGTGACCGTTAAACACGGCACCAAACAGCATCCCTGGGAAATCGATGCCATCTCTGGTGCCACAATTTCTTCAAAGGCAGTGGGGAAAGCGTTAAACCAGTCGGCCCAACACCTGTTGCCTGGCCTTGCTCCTCATCTGAAAAAAATGATGGAAGAGCGTTTTATTAAAGTCGAAGCTGAGGTAACGAATGATTAAGTGTATGTTTAGCCAATGCTTGACTTCACTATTCACAAGCGTTTGTTGTGTCCTACACTAGGCAACCGGCTAAGTTCATCATTTAAGAAACCACGAACCACATTCCAAATGAATTGACCATGGCTAAAAAAGAGAACAGCACCATCACCTGGGACACCTTCAGTGAAGGACTGTGGCATGACAATCCGGTATTTGTCATGTTGTTGGGCATGTGCCCGGTACTGGCAGTGACCAACTCGGCAATCAATGCACTGGCCATGGGGCTTGCCACCACATTCGTACTGCTTGCCTCCGGTACGCTGATCTCGCTGCTCCGTCACAGCATACCCAAGCAGGTGCGAATCGCCACCTACATTGTCATCATTGCCACCTTTGTTACCATCGTCGATTACACCATTCAAGCCATCTCCCTCGATCTCTATAATGCATTGGGCGCCTTCATTCAGCTGATTGTGGTGAATTGCATGATCCTTGGTCGTGCTGAAGCCTATGCATCGAGAAACCGGCCCGTGAAAGCGGTGGTCAATGCCCTTGGAATGGGCATTGGTTTCACCTTCGCCCTGCTCTGCCTGGGTGTGGTACGTGAAATCCTCGGTGCCGGCAGCCTGTTTGGTTTTGATCTCTTCGGACCCCGCTTCGAGCCCTGGGTGGTAATGGTTCTTCCCGCAGGTGGTTTTCTTGTCTTGGGGGCTTGGCTGTTGTTGTTCGAATGGCTCAAGCAACGCAAAGAACGAACAGAACTTGAGCCTGCAGCAGAAACAAGATGATTAATTTTGAATTGTTAATTTTGAATTTTGAATTGAATGTGTGTGCAGCGCACACACTACCTATGAATAAAAAAAGAGATGAGCGAAGCGAACTCGCTCATTCAAAATTCAAAATTCAAAATTCAAAATCTGGAACGAAGTGACATCACCCATGACAACAGAAACACTCAGTTTTATCTTTCTCAACGCAGTGCTGGCGAACAATTTCGTTCTAGCACTCTTTCTCGGTCTCTGCCCATTTCTAGGTGTTTCCGGTAAACTTAATACCGCCCTTCCGATGGGATTGGCGACGATGTTCGTGATGCTGGTGAGTTCAATCTGCGCCTATCTGATCAATATCGTATTGGTCTCATTTGATATCGAGTTCCTACGCCTGATTGCCTATATCGCAGTTATTGCCAGTGCCGTTCAGCTGGTGGAGATGACGCTGAAAAAGTTTTCCCCAGGCTTGTTCCGTTCCCTGGGTATCTTCCTGCCCCTGATCACAACCAACTGCGCAATCCTCGGTCTGGCACTGTTCCAGACTTTCAAGGAGTATGACTTTCTACAGTCCCTGGTTTACGCCCTGGGCGCTGGAACCGGCTTTATTCTGGCGATTCTATTAATGGCCGGTCTGCGGGAAAAATTGGAACTCTCAACCATGCCCAGCATTACGCAGGGTGCTGCAGTCAGTCTGATGCTTGGCGGACTGCTATCTCTCTCCTTTATGGGTTTCGCCGGCCTTGGAGGCTAGCAGAGGTAGACACGATTATCGATTATCTTATCGCTATGACTATTGTTCCCATCCTGCTGCTCGGCTGGCTGATTGTGCAGTCAATCGTGCGGCGATTCGCTAAACTGCATCCAGAACTAGGCCCTCCCAGGGAAGAGGGTGCGGGCTGCGGAAAAAGCTGTCTGTGCAGTGGTAGCAGCTGCCAACGTCAAGGAGACCACCTCAGAGGTTTAAAACAATGAATGAGCCATCTAATCAATCCGAGAGCCGAGGACAAGCGGTAAATGAGCAAATAATCTGGTTTGAAAATCTTAAGATGCATGATGTTGACCAGGTTGGTGGAAAAAATGCATCCTTGGGAGAGATGATCAGTGGCCTTGCCAATGCGGGTGTCAGTGTCCCAGGTGGCTTTGCTACTACCGCACATGCCTTTCGTGAGTTCTTACGCCATAACCATCTCGCAGAACGGATTGATCCACTGTTAAAACAGTTGGATGTAGAGGACGTGACGGCCTTGGCTGAAGCAGGTAAGACTGTGCGCGAGTGGGTGATTGAGGCCCCTTTTCCTGAAGAGCTGGAAAATGCAGTCACAGCAGCCTATAAAAAACTTACCGGCAATGCCAATCAACCTCCCTCGGTAGCTGTCCGCTCGTCGGCAACGGCCGAAGACCTGCCTGATGCCTCATTCGCAGGTCAGCAGGAGACCTTCCTCAATGTGCAGGGCCTGGATGATGTAATGATCGCGATCAAGGAGGTATTTGCTTCCCTCTATAACGATCGTGCTATTTCCTATCGGGTTCATCAGGGATTTGCACATGAAGAGGTTGCCCTGTCCGCAGGCATTCAACGTATGGTGCGCTCTGACATCGGTTCCGCTGGAGTTATGTTCACTCTGGACACGGAATCGGGTTTTAAAGATGCTGTTTTCATCACCAGCTCCTATGGTCTGGGAGAGACGGTTGTACAAGGTTCCGTCAATCCAGATGAATTCTATGTGCATAAAGGAAATGTAGAGGCGGGACGACCGGCTATCTTACGCCGCAACCTGGGTAGCAAGGCGATCAAGATGGTTTATGGTCAGGCAGGCGAAGAGCGTGTCGTGACCGTCGATGTACCAGAGCAGGAGCGTCGACAATTCTCCCTGACCGGTGAACAGATAGAGAGCCTGGCGCAGATGGCGATCACCATTGAGAAACACTATCAGCGTCCAATGGATATCGAATGGGGACTGGACGGTAGTGATGGTCAGCTCTATATCCTGCAGGCTCGACCTGAGACTGTGGAGAGTCGTGTTGATGCCACTTCGGTAGAACGCTTTAAACTGGAAGAGAGTGGCAATGCGTTGGCTCAGGGCAGAGCGATAGGTCAACGCATCGGCAGCGGTGTTGCGAAAATCATCCATAATGCCAGTGAAATGGCCAAGGTAGCAGCAGGTGATGTGCTGATCACCGATATGACCGACCCTGATTGGGAGCCTGTCATGAAACGAGCCTCAGCAATCGTTACCAATCGTGGCGGACGTACCTGCCATGCGGCAATCATTGCCCGCGAGCTGGGTATCCCTGCAGTGGTTGGCTGTCATGATGCCACTGAAACCCTGATTGAAGGTCAGGAGGTAACGGTCTCCTGCGCTGAAGGCGACGATGGCTTTATCTATGAAGGTCTGCTGAAGTTCTCAATCACCCATGGCGATGTCACCAGTTTGCCGGAACCGCCAGTCAAAATCATGATGAATGTGGCTAATCCGAGTCGTGCGTTTGCTTTCAGCCGTATCCCTAATGCCGGTATCGGCTTGGCACGCCTGGAGTTCATCATCAATACCACCATTGGTGTACATCCCCGTGCACTGATGGAGTTTGACAAACTACCCCCTGAAATCAAATCCACTGTACAGAAGCAGATCGATGGTTACGAGGATCCGGTCAGTTTCTATGTAGATAAACTGGTGGAGGGTATATCCACACTGGCTGCAGCCTTCAATGGCAAGTCTGTAATCGTTCGTATGTCTGATTTCAAATCGAACGAATATGCCAATCTGATCGGTGGCAAGCTCTACGAACCTGAAGAAGAAAACCCGATGATCGGATTTCGCGGCGCCTCACGCTATATTTCAGAGAGCTTCAGACCCTGCTTTGAGCTGGAATGCCAAGCCTTGAAAAGGGTCCGTGAGGAGATGGGATTCAGTAATGTGGAGATCATGATTCCCTTCGTGCGTACCTTGGATGAAGCCGCCAGGGTAATCCAACTGCTTGAAGAGAATGGGCTGAAGCGTGGCGAAAATGGGCTAAGGGTGATCATGATGTGTGAATTGCCATCCAATGCGGTGCTGGCCAAGGAGTTCCTGGAGTACTTCGACGGCTTCTCCATTGGCTCAAATGACATGACCCAATTGACCCTGGGACTGGATCGTGATTCCAGTCTGGTTGCCAAAAGTTTTGATGAACGCAACCCGGCAGTGAAGAAAATGCTCAGCATGGCCATACAGGCCTGTAACGATGCTGGCAAGTATGTCGGTATCTGTGGACAGGGGCCCTCGGACTACCCCGATCTGGCTGAGTGGCTGGTTGAACAGCACATCGCCAGCATTTCGCTGAATCCGGATTCAGTGGTTGATACCTGGCGGCTTTTAGCTAACCTAAAAGGCTAAACATTCAGACGAGGTGCGGCAGGGCCGCACCCTACACATTGACCCATTGTCAGGTGCGGCCCTGCCGCACCAATATTTCACCCTAACTCCATGCCTATCACATGAATATCATGCAGTCTATCTGATGAAACGCACCATTTTCTTTCTTGCAGATCACACCGGCATCACCGTCGAGGCGATGGGACGCTCACTATTGAGCCAATTCGACGGTTTCAAATATGAAACAGTTCATTGGCCTTTTATCGATACCCTGGAAAAAGCCAGACGAGTCGCAGAACGTATTAATCAGACCACCATCGAATCAGATGAAAAACCGATCGTATTCACCACCCTTGTGGATCCTAAAATTCGTGACTATTTCAAGAAACTGGATGTCCCGGTGATGGATTTCTTCGAATCATTTACCAACCGACTTGAAACGGAGTTGAGTCTACCCTCCTCCCACGCCTTAGGCCGTTATCATACAACTGACAATAATCGAGCCTACGATCGACGTATCCATGCAGTCAATTTTGCGCTGAATAATGATGACGGGGCAGTGACAAAAAACTACACCACTGCCGACCTGATCCTGGTCGGTGTCTCACGGGTAGGCAAAACACCTACTTGTCTGTTTCTTGGCCTTCAGCATAGCGTTCTCGCCGCTAATTACCCCCTGACAGAAGATGACTTGTACAACGATCTGCTCCCTAAAACATTAAACACTTATCGGGAAAAACTGTATGGCCTGACCATCGATCCGCTGCAACTGCAACGCATCCGACAGGAACGTCGTCCTGATCGCCGCTACTCGTCCCTTGAACAGTGTAAGATGGAGATCAAATTGGCTGAAGATCTGTATAAGCACTATAAAATCCCCTATCTGGACACCACATCAATGTCCATTGAGGAGATATCAGCTCGGCTATTACAGCACATCAACCGTGCAGCCACAGTACTTAGCTAACCATCCACCTTTTTCAAAAATCAATAATGCCAGTGGTAGATCAACTCAAGTTCGGGTAAGTTTCTTAACACTAGTGCTGATTAACGACACACTGATAGAATGGGACTATAATAAACCAGCTTTTTTCATGAAAGCTTCCTATTATCCCAATATTAAGTAAACACCCTATTTCCTTAAAAGTACTGGCTTTTTATCCGTGATCAACTGGCTCGCACGACTCTTTCGCAAGGCACCTGTACCCATTGCCATTAAGTGGACGATCTACATTGGTACACTGATAACGCTGGTCATGAGTGTGCTTGGTTGGTTCCTGATTACCCAACAGGCTAGATTTCATATGCGTGAGGTCAAGGGTTTTGGTGAAGTTTTGGTGGAGCAGTTGGCCCATTCAGCCAGTGAACCCCTGCTTGCTGACGACCAGTTCAATCTGCAGGGACTGGTCAGTCGGCAGACCCAGAACGACAATGTGGTCGGTGCTGCCATCGTCCCCACTGACAAACCCTGGGTTACCTCAGGTAACGTCCCACATCAGCTTCCCAGCTCAGATGCTCTCTATCCAATGACCTGGGCGTGGCGTGACCCGGAAAACAACAGACATCTTGCCATCACTTTTTTCAGTCCCATCAACTTCCGTGATGTCATTGCGGGTCATGCAATGATAACCATCGATCGACAATTTCTCGATCGTAATCAAAAGCGAACCATTGGTATCATCAGCTATGCCACCTTTGGTTTGATTCTCATCGCCGCCATTCTCTCCTATGTGCTGAGTAAGCGCCTGAGTCGCCCAATTACACTGCTCGCCCAGGCAGGACAACAAACGGAAGTGGGACTCCTCATCAGCCCGATGGACGAAGAGCGCCACGACGAAATTGGCCAGGTGTATGCCCATTTCGATCGCATGAGCGCTGGACTACTGGAAAAACGCCAGGTTGAGGCCGCTCTATCACGTTATGTCTCTCCTGTTGTGGCAGAAAAAATACTGTCAAATCTATCGCAACCCCGTCTCGCCAATCAGGAGATGGAAGGCAGTGTGCTGTTCTGTGATATCGTTGGATTCACTCAGCTCTCTGAGGACCTGCCAGCCGACGAAGTAGCCTCCCTGCTCAATCTCTATCTTGGTGCTATCGCTGATTCTGCACATCGCTGCAGGGGCGTTGTAGATAAATTCATTGGTGATAGTGCGATGATCCTGTTTGGTGTCCCAGAAGCCGACAAGGAACATGGTCAACAGGCAATCCGCTGTGCCTGGCTGATCCAAGCCATGGTGCGCCATATAAACAAGCAGCGCAGGCAAGTAGGCAAAGAGCCGATCATGTTGCGTATCGGTATCAACAGCGGCACTATGCTCGCTGGGAATATCGGTATTCCTGATCGATTGGAATATACTGTAGTTGGCGATACCGTAAATCTCGCCTCTCGGCTTTGTGGCGCGGCCCCGGCGGATGGCATCATGATGAGCCAGACCTCAGCTGAATTTCCCGGTGTGGCCGAGATGGTAGAATTGCACAGACAGCCTGCGCTGAAGATACGTGGCAAAAAAAATCTAGTTACCCCTTCCATAGCGGGAACACCATCGAGAGAATTTGGTCAATGGTTGATGCGTACAATGGCCTATATCTTAAAAAAACAGGTTCGATGAAACTGCTTCAAAGACTCTTCACAGCCTCTCTCGTTCTGCTGCTGCTCAACGGCTGCCAATTGATTGAAACCAAAAAAACCCCTGAGCCAGTCGATGAGAATGTACTGAATAAAAGCCGGCTGCTGGTCGCTAAAGGACGCTATGGTGAGGCCATTCGACTACTCGATCATGCCCGCATCGATAATCAGCCAAATCATACCTATGATGATGAGCTCAGGAGTATTAGAAGTCAGCAGAAGACACTGGAAGAGGAGCTGACCGATCAACTACTGATCAGCAACACCTCTGCCCTGAAGAATCAACTGCCGATATTGACAAAACTCTCACAAGCCAGTCCTGATACGCCACACTATTATCAACTGCTGCAAGAGACCCGCAAACAGTTGGAAAGCATGCAGCAAGCCCTCTCAGAGTGTGCCTGGCGGCACTTTAAAAGGAATAATGCCCTGGCAAAGGATTGTCTGACAATCGCTCTGTCACTTCGCCAGGATAAGGCAGATCAGAATCTGATGGAACATCTCCTGAAAGAGCAGAAACAGCATAAAAAAGCGGTTGCCACCCAGGAGAAGGCCGTCCGTGAGCAAAAGTGGAAACAACGCATCGATAAACACCTCGCTAAGGCAAGGCAGCTCACGGAAAGTGGACAGTTGAAAGACGCCAGAAAGGCCCTAAAGTTGGTATTGAAAGAGTCTCCAAGCAATGAGGCTGCGAAAAAAATGCTCTCTGAGGTCAATGGCCGATTGGATAAGTATATTGAGAACCTACTACTAGCCGGTGACCGTCTCTACCGGGATGGGGAACTCGAAAGTGCCAAGGCAACCTGGCGGGCGGCTCTCGCCCTTGATCCTACGGACGAGCGGGCCCGGGAGAAAATTCAGCGGGCACAACGTGTGCTGGATAATCTGGAGAATCTGCGAAAAACTCACTAAAATTCTATAAACACATCCCAATACATTGATTATGTTACACTTAATAATGCCTATTTACATCCTCTATTAACAACCATCAGCCCAACCAAATCGGCTGATATATCGCTCACCTCAAATCTAATCCGCTCTATAAAAAAACAAAATGCCCTCGTAAAGGGTGGTTCCTGTGTATCGATCCGTTATAATCGCGCCCGGCAATGTCCTTCTGATACGCCGCCTGTGACTTTTTCTGTCATCACTGCGTGAAGACCAGCTGCTGTACTGAATCCCGACGAGCTGTCAGGATCACTGTCGCTTTAGATCCCTGTTGGGTAACAGATTTCAGATACTATGACCAGAGAGACAACACAGTTTAGAACTCCGATGAAGCGTCCAATGCAACGGCTGTTCGTTGGCCTCTTTGCCATGCTGCTCGCCCTTCCTGCACAATCCCGGGAGTGGTTATCCGAAAGTCCGGTCTCTTTTTATGAAATGGAGACAACAAAGCGCTCATGGACCCTCAATCCACATTCTCGTTATGCTGGCCTGACCGCTTCACTTGACACGGCACAAGAAGTTGAACCTGCGGATAGACCCTATGGCTTCGGCAGGGAATTAGACGACACTAGCCCTGCTGACTTTCCTGGCCTGACACACGATGCTGCCTATTTCTTCGGCTACCAGTTTTTCATCGTAGGACTGCTCTATGTGATGCCGGAAAATGTCTCCGCCTGGAGCGAAGAACAAAAAGAGGAGTATACCTTCGAAAAGTGGTGGGACAATGTCTCTCACCCTCGCTGGGATCCGGATGAGTGGTATATCAACTACATACTCCACCCCTACTGGGGCATGACCTACTACACCCGTGGTAGAGAGCGTGGGCTGACCGAAGTGGGTGCTTTCTGGTTTTCTTTTACCCTCTCCTCAATCTATGAATTTGGATTAGAGGCCCTGTTTGAGCCAGTATCTGTCCAGGATGTCATTTTCACCCCGGCAGTTGGCTCCCTGTTGGGCTGGTATTTTGAGGGGACCCGCCGTGAAATCAAGAGCCAGACCACTTTCAGCTTTTGGGATAAAACCATTCTCATTACCACCGATCCCCTCGGTACCCTCAATACCATGGTGGACAATCTATTTGGTGTAGGTGTTGAGAGTAAGCTGGAAATGCGCTCATTCTACCAGAGCCCAAATTTCACCCATTTGGAAATACCTGCCTTGAATGATCCCTATGTTGAACATAGCAACCCGGTTGTCAAAGACTATATTGGCCTTCAACTCACCCTTCACTGGCATTGAGTGTAAATTAATGAGCATCGGCCACAAATAGACGCGAATCGGCGTCTATTTGTGGCCTATTGTTTTCATTTAACGTATTCGCCGGAACATCCATATCGCTAGGGTCAAGAACAGCAGTAAGGGAAAACAGGCGGCAAAAAAGGCATTCATCGAATAGACAACTGCCATATAGGAGAAGGCCCTGTTCAGTAGATAGAACACAATACCTAACATGGCACCGACAAATATTCTCTGACCGATACTGACACTGCGCAAGGAACCGAATACGAAAGGGATACTAAGAAACAGCATGACCAAGGTCACCAGAGGGGCGGTCAACTTGCCCCAGAAAGCCACCTCATAATTCACCGCGGCCTGACCATTATTCTTTAAATAATCGATATAGCGCCATAGGTCCCAGGCAGCAAGCATATGAGGTTTCACGGTCAACACATCGAGTGTTGAAGGTTCCAGTTGGGTCTTCCATACTTGACTTGGTATGCTGTTTACCCTGATTTGCTCCGTACTGAAATCACTCTGCTCCACCTCCTGCATAACCCACCCATCCAGTTGATAATGAGCACGCTCAGCATGAATTGCCCTGTGCAGCCTGGCATCTTCACCATATTCGTATATGGATATATCGGCCAGTTGGGCGTCGGGAAGGATTTGGCGGATATTGATGAAGGTATTGCCATCTCGTGACCAAAAACCGTAGCGGGTTTTTAAAGTGATCTGATCTGACAATGCCTCCATCTTCATACGTTGCGCCTGCTGCTCAGCTTGTGGTGCTAAATATTCACCGACCAGTACCACGACCGACAAGACCAAAAGACCCGCTTTGAGTACCGAAATCACGATCCGGGTGATTGATACCCCTGCAGCACGCATCGCCATGAGCTCCGAGTTTCCTGCCAGAATACCCAGTCCAATCAAACTCCCAAGCAAGGTAGCTAATGGAAACAGTTCATAGCTATAACGAGGCATACCCAGGAGAACATAGGTATAAGCCATAGCCGTGGTGTAACCACGCTCCACCTCTTCCAATTCAGATACCAGTTCGAAGAAGCCGATCAGTACCAGCAACAGTGCAAGCACTGCAACTACACCCGCTAAAACAGCACCGCCGATGTAGCGGTCGAACAGGGAAATCATGCAGCGCCTCCAAATACCTTCCTGTGTGTCCGTCTATAGAGGTAAGTATCTGGAATCAAAAGCAATAGCCCAACTATTGCCAGAGTCAGATGAACCCACCAGACACCCAGCCATTCCGGTGTTGTCCCAGCCACCATCCAGTTTTCTGCTACTCCTTGCAGACTCAGGTAGAGAGTATAGAGGACAAAGGCAAACACCAAGCGACCAAACGGCCCCTGGCGTGGCATGGAGCGACTCAGTGGCAGGCTCAGTAAGGCAAATACCAGTAATCCAAAAATCTGTGCTATCCTGACCTGGAACTCAGCACGGTCCGAGATTGATTCGGAAGTAAGCAGCGCATAGCTTGAGAGTGACTTGCGAGTAATCTTTGCAGCAGACCCTTCGGATGCCTTGATACGCAACCCATAGCGTTCAAACTCACTGACCCGATAATCGGCATGTCCCGGTGTGCCTTCATGCCTGTATCCATCTTCCAACACCAGATAACGGTCACCTGATTCTTCATCAATGCGCTGGTATCCATGCTTCGCACTCACCAAACTCAATACGCCTTCTTTTCGCTGTTGTACGAAGATGTTTCGCATACGTCTTTGTTCACTGGCAATCGACTCAACATACAGCACCAGATCGCCCTGGCTGTATTCGTTGAAACGCCCAGCACTGATACCTGCCAATTCAGTCGCTTGGCCGCTCTGGCTACTCATCAACTCTGCACTGAGTTGGCTCGCCCAGGGTTGTACAATGAGAGATAGCCAACCGGTTAACAGCGCCACCGGCGCGACCACAAGGATCAATGAACGATAGAGACGAAACCCACCTATACCACAAGATTCCAGAGCAACCATCTCGCTGTCCCGGTACATTCGCCCAACCGCATACAACACAGCAAAGAAGAAAGCGGGTGGTATCAGACGAGAGACATAGACAACCATCTGCAAACCGAGTGCCTGGAAAAGTAGATTGGTATTTAAATCACCAGATGCCACCTCTTTCAAAAGCTTGATGAAACTGTTACTCAGCATAATCAGAACCAATACAAGCAGAATGGCCAGTAATGCCTTAAGCACTTCTTTCAGCAAGTAACGGTCAATTAGCGTGATCAAATCTCAGTTCCTAGAATATAGGGTCATATCTACTGGCATTTAACCAACCAGCCTTGGCTTGCTGATTACGCTGTCCAGTATGGTATTTACAGGCCTTCATAGCGATCAATTTATACGTTACGCCACTCGAGATGTTAAATGGTTATTGATTCTGTAAACCTGGTAATATCGATAATGACTGGCTCGAAAATAGGGTGTGATCCTGACATTGCCAGGTTCCTAGTGTATAAAAACCAGTGATATTCCTGTCTATCCTACAGAAAACCAACCAGCATCAAGAAATAGTGAGGCCATCCCACTCATGGAATACAGCATAAAATCCGGTGACCCTACCAAACAACGTACCGCGTGTCTGATTGCCGGAGTCTTCTCCAAACGTCAACTTTCACCAATGGCACTGCAGCTGGACAAAGCAAGCAAGGGCTTCCTTCAACGCATTCTAAAACGTGGCGATATGGATGGGGAGAGTGGACAACAGTTGATGCTCTATGATGTACCCGGTATTCAAGCCGAACGCGTCTTGTTAGTTGGACTGGGTAAATTGCGTGATCTTAGCAGAAAAAAGTACGCCAAGACGGTCGCAACTGTCATTAAAAGTCTAGATAAGAGTCATGCCATTGAGGCGATCTGGGGTCTTAGTGAAACGGTTATCAATGACAACTCCCCCCATCAGACCATTAGGGATACAGTGATGGGTGCCGAGGAAAGCCTTTATCGATTCACCGAAACTAAAAGTGAAGTCAAGAAAACAGAGCGCCCCCTCAAGCGCCTGGCTCTATTTATTAGTGACCGCCGTCATCTTAAATCTGCACAAAAGACGCTGTCACAGGCTGCCGCCGTTGCTGACGGGATAAAATTAACCAAGGATCTGGCAAACCTGCCCGGCAATATCTGTACACCCAGTTATCTGGCCGAGCAGGCACGGAAACTGGGACGATTACATAGCAACCTCAAAGTGCGGGTTCTCGATGAGAAGCAGATGACTAAGCTTGGGATGGGCGCCCTACTCTCCGTCTCCCGTGGCAGCCGCCAGCCTGCAAAATTGATTGTCATGGAGTACATGGGTGGGAAATCTACAGCAAAGCCGGTGGTACTGGTTGGTAAGGGATTGACCTTCGATGCTGGCGGCATATCCCTCAAACCCTCTGCAGCCATGGATGAGATGAAATATGACATGTGTGGTGGAGCGACTGTCATAGGTACTCTCAAGGCATGTCTCTCAATGGAACTGCCAATCAACCTCATCGGTATTGTGCCAGCTTCAGAGAACCTGCCTGATGGTGATGCCAACAAACCGGGTGATATCGTTACCAGCATGTCGGGACAAACCATAGAGATACTCAATACCGATGCTGAGGGCCGATTGATTCTCTGTGATGCCATCACTTATAGCGAACGATTTAACCCTGCGGCAGTCATTGATATCGCCACCCTGACGGGGGCATGTATTGTTGCCCTCGGCAGCCAGGCATCCGGCTTGATGGCCAACAATGAGACCCTGGCCAACGAACTGTTGGCTGCAGGCACCCACACTGGAGATCGCGTCTGGCAGCTGCCCTTATGGGATGATTATCAGGAGCAGCTCGATAGTAATTTCGCGGATATGGCCAACATCGGCGGTAAGGGTGCAGGTACCATCACAGCTGCCTGCTTTCTATCCCGCTTTACCAAAAAGTTCAAATGGGCCCATCTGGACATCGCCGGTACCGCCTGGCGCAGTGGCTCCAGCAAAGGGGCCACTGGCCGACCCGTATCGCTACTCACCCAGTTTTTACTGAAGCGCTGCGGACAATGAGACAACCGACAACCACAAGTGCCTGTCCAGAAACACAGCGCGCTAGCCTGACTCCCAGCAGCAAACTGGAGTAATCATGACCCAGGTTGATTTCTATGTCCTTGAAGAGCGAGCCATGGGTAACCGTTTTACCTTGGCCTGTCGGCTGAGTGAGAAAATTTATCATCAGGGACGCAGAATCTATATCCATACCGGCTCTGAAGAGGAGTCGAGACATATGGATAGATTATTATGGACCTTCCGCCAAGGCAGTTTTATCCCCCATGGGATGGCCAATCAGTGTGATCCTCTGGCCACACCAGTCATCATCAGCCATGATGGGGAAACAGGTGAAGAACAGGATGTCTTGATTAACCTCGATAACCAGGTACCCAACTTTTTCAGCCGCTTCGAGCGTGTCGCGGAGATCATAGACAAGGAACCCCAGGTCGTCACAGCAGGTCGGGAACGTTTCCGCTTTTATCGTGACAGAGGCTATCCACTTAACAAACATGACATCAAATAGATGAGCAAAGACGAACAATCAGACGATCAGAACCATGCCATTCCACTATTGGAAGATGTGGTCACTACGGATGAGGTGGAATCTGAGTATATCGATTTTATCGATGAAGACGGTGAGATGGAGGACAGCGGTGTACCTGAATATGACGAGGAACTCCTCGCCATGCGGGACGATATCGCAAAACAGTTGGAGGATAATCTTCGACCATTGGTCACCGAGGCAGTGAAACAAGCTATTGAAGAGACCACTGCCAGAATTGGACAGCTCTTACATGACGAGCTCGACAGTACCTTGGAACATAGAATCCGTAATCTGATTGAGCAACGACTTGAGACTGAATTTGGACCCCGTCATCAGCACGCCAGTGACGATGAAAAAAGTGGTGAAGCAGGCGATTTTAGTGATGACAATCCTTGAACCTAGATTCCGCAGTTGACCGCTGTTATCAGACGTAAAGCAATGAAATGCTGAATTAAATACGGGGTTTTTCCTGCACCCATTGTGTGAGTTGTGGAGTGCTACATGAATTTGTGAAAAATCCCGACGCACCCAACTGCGGATTCTAGGTTAAAAAGAGACGATCACCTGACTAAAAAAACTTGAAGACGACTTGATCATCCTAAGTCTAAAATCTGTGCTTAACTGTTCTTGCTAGAGTGATATTCATATGAGTCGAGTTTTAATCATCGGTGCAGGTGGTGTTGGTCGCGTCGTTACTCATAAATGCGCTCAGTTACCAACCATCTTCAGCGACATATGGCTAGCCAGCAGGACCTTGTCAAAATGCAATCAGATTGCCAGCGAGATAAAGAGATGTTCGATTCACACCGCCAAGGTGGATGCTGACAATGTATCTGAATTAGTTACGCTTATCCGCACAATTGAACCTAAAATGGTCATCAACGTCGCCCTGCCTTATCAGGATCTGACGATCATGGATGCCTGTCTGGAGACCGGTATTAACTATCTTGATACAGCCAACTACGAACCACGGGATGAAGCTAAGTTTGAATATAAGTGGCAGTGGGCCTATCAGCAGCGCTTCATAGATGCTGGATTGATGGCATTACTGGGTTCAGGCTTCGATCCTGGAGTAACCAATGTATTTATTGCTTATGCCTTAAAACACCACTTCGACCAGATTGATAGTGTAGATATTCTCGACTGTAATGCGGGGGATCACGGTTATCCCTTCGCCACTAATTTTAATCCGGAAATCAATATTCGCGAGGTAACTGCCAACGGCCGTTATTTCGATGAGGGCAAATGGATTGAAACCCAACCCATGGAAATATCCAGAGTCTTCGATTTCCCGGAAATCGGACCACGCAAAATGTTCCTTCTCTACCACGAAGAGATGGAATCGTTGACCAAACACATCCCGATTCGACGGATGCGGTTTTGGATGACTTTTGGTGAGAGCTACTTAAAACACCTTGAGGTGATTCAGAACCTGGGACTCGACAGTATTGAACCGATGAAGTTTCAAGGCCAGCAGATCATTCCACTACAGTTTCTCAAGGCGCTGCTGCCTGACCCTGCCTCTCTGGGGCCACGCACGAAGGGAAAGACCAATATTGGTTGCATTCTTCACGGTGTGAAGGATGGTAAGCCAGCTTCCAGGTACATATACAACACCTGTGATCATGAGACCTGCTATAAGGAAACCTGTGCTCAGGGCGTTTCCTACACAACCGGTGTACCTGCGATGATCGGTGCGAAAATGATCCTGGAGGGCAAATGGTACCAGCCTGGTGTATGGAATATGGAACAGTTCGATCCTGATCCTTTTATGCAGGATCTCAATCGCTACGGTCTACCCTGGCATGATGTTGCATGCCATATTGATATTGACGACCTACCTGTATCATCCGAGCTTCCGCAGTTAACCGCTGATCTCTGACGTAAGGTAATGAAATGCTGACTCTAATATTGGATTTTTTCCTGCACCCATTGGGTGAGTTGTGGAACGTACCATAAATTTGTGAAAAATCCATGTTCAACTGCGGATTCTAGGATCATGATTGACAGCGCGACACTACCCTCCCCCTGCTACCTGTTGGAAGCATCGAAACTGAGAAAAAATCTACAACTGATTGACCAGGTACAGCAGGCATCAGGATGTACGATTATTCTTGCTCTGAAGGCTTTTGCCATGTGGTCTGCCTTCCCCATGGTCGGTGAATATCTGTTAGGGTGTTCTGCCAGCTCACACAATGAGGCACGCTTGGCCCGGCAGCACTTTGGCGGTCATGTCCATCTCTATGCACCAGCTTATAGCGCAACAGATTTCCCCTCATTGCTTAAGCTATGTAATCGCATCTCCTTCAACTCATTGAGCCAATGGCAAAGCTTTGGAAAACAGGCCCTTTCAGCTCATATTTCTTGCGGACTAAGGGTCAACCCCGGCATAGATGAGGTAGAGACCGATATCTATAACCCCTGTGGCAGGGAATCGAGACTCGGCATTCCCCCTGAAGAGGTTGCAGATGGTTTTCCGGAGGGTATAGAGGGACTGCATGTACATGCCCTATGTGAGTGCGAAGCCGATTCCACACAACGCCTCATTGAAGCGGTAGAACAAAAATTTGGACATGTACTGCCCTATCTGAAGTGGTGCAATCTGGGTGGTGGTCACCTAATGACCCGCTCAGGTTACGATGTAGATCACTTGATTGACGTACTCAAGACATTCCGTCAGCGTCACCCTCATCTCGAAATCATACTTGAACCCGGTTCGGCGATTGCCTGGCAAACCGGTCAATTAGTATCTAGTGTGTTGGATCTGATTGAACGAGGTGGTATTCACATTGCCCTCCTCGACACATCTGCAACAGCACACATGCCTGATGTTCTGGAAATGCCATATCGTGCGGAGGTACAGAATGCTGACTTTCCAGGGAATAAGCCATATACCTACAGGCTGGCGGGACCGTCTTGCCTTGCTGGTGATGTGATAGGTGACTACGCGTTCAACCAGCCATTGAGTGTGGGCGACACCATCATCTTTGAGGACATGATCCATTACACCATGGTCAAGACAACGATGTTCAATGGCGTTTCTCATCCTTCAATCGCAATTCTGCATGAAGACGGAGCGATAGAGGTTGTGAGAGAGTTTAACTACACTGACTATGAAATGCGGCTTTCGTAGTAATTACTAACCCGAACGTAGGTTAGTAAGTACATCATCCACAAACAGATGAGATCAAGTTGAGAACCATACAACATTGCTATCCTTGCCACCAGAGATAAACTCCGCAAAGGGCTTGGGATGAGCGATACCGTATCCTTGGCCTAAATCGATACCGACCTTTCGTAGTTCCTCCAGAACCTCAGTATTTTCAACGAACTCGGCAATTGTGGTCAATTTCATAGTGTCAGCTACAGTTTTGATAGCCTCTACCATGCCTTTATCTAAAGGATCTGTATCCATATCCTTAACAAACATACCGTCTATTTTGAGGAAATCGATAGGTAGGTTCTTTAGATAACCAAATGAGGAGAGGCCTGAGCCAAAATCATCCAATGCGAAGCGACTACCCAGTTCACGTAATTCTCGAATCATTGTCAGGGCACTGGAGAGATTCTGTATTGCGGCTGTCTCAGTCACCTCAAAAGTCAATTTTTCAGGACTGATATGATATTTATCAAACATTTTTTTCAGGTAAGGAGCAATATGATTTCGACTAAGCGTTGCGCCCGATAAGTTGATAAAGCAATCGGGATAATCACCATCACACTCTGCCAGCATTTGCATAACACGTTCTATTACCCAGTAGTCAATACGCTCTATCAAGTCGTATCGTTCAGCAGCCGGTAGGAAGGCGCCAGGCGGGATAAGTTCTCCATCTGGGGCAGTCATCCTAACCAGAATTTCTACACCTACAATCACTGAACCTTCAGCATGCAAATCAACTATAGGCTGTGCATACAAAACGAATCGATTTTCTTCAAGTGCACTATTGATACGCGAAACCCATTGCATCTCACCCAATCGGTGTTTCGTTGTGGCACTATCTCTTTCATAAACAGTTATCCGATTGCGCCCTGAATCTTTCGCTGAATAACAGGCAGCATCCGCTGAGCGCCAAGGAAGGCTGAAAGCCGAGGCGGTTAGTCCCCGGTAGGCGTGAGGCGAGACTGTAGACCCGTCGTGCCTTGCGCCAGAGGGGATGCAAAGCGAGCATCCGAACACGGCGTCCAGTCATTTGGGAACTGACGGCGGAGTGGTCACGAGCTTGCGATGTGATCACGTAGTGTCAGTGACCAGGACCGTCCGGGGCACTAATAGGTTGTCAAAGATCGAGTGTCTTTTAGGCCTGGGACGCCTAAAAGACATCACGAGATCGAAGACTCACTTGTGCTGTACTCATCAACTGTACAATATTCTCGCTGTACTGATTGATAGGAACGACGCCTATGCTGAGACTGACACGAAAACTATGACTTTCCCAATTAAAGTGGTGTTCTTGAACCTCCTCCCGTAATGAATCTATTCGCTCAATGGCCCGTGGTAGTGGACAGTCTATTAAGATTGAGCTGAACTCATCACCACCAATACGGGCAAGCACATCGCTGCCTCTGAAATGTTTCCGCATCACTCTGGCTAACTGGCGCAACAATTCATCACCCGCCACATGTCCACATGTGTCGTTGACCACCTTGAATTGGTCCAAGTCCATGAAACAGAGAATGTGTTCATGATTTCTGTGGCGTGCAGATTCAAGGGCACTCTCAAGGTGTGATTCAAATGCACTACGATCGCTGAGCGCCAAGGAAGGCTGAAAGCCGAGGCGGTTAGTCCCCGGTAGGCGTGAGGCGAGACTGTAGACCCGTCGTGCCTTGCGCCAGAGGGGATGCAAAGCGAGCATCCGAACACGGCGTCCAGTCATTTGGGAACTGACGGCGGAGTGGTCACGAGCTTGCGATGTGATCACGTAGTGTCAGTGACCAGGACCGTCCGGGGCACTAATAGGTTGTCAAAGATCGAGTGTCTTTTAGGCCTGGGACGCCTAAAAGACATCACGAGATCGAAGACTCACTTGTCATCAGTTCCGTTAAACTGTCATGGCTGGCTTGACGGTGTAACTCTTCCTGCAGGCGTCGTTCTCGAGTTACATCACGAAGTACAATGACAATACCTCCAGCATCATCTTCCTGACTAAAGATTCTGGTAGCTGTTACGTGTACATGCATACCATCCCCCTCAGACAGTAAAAGTGATGCCTCCTCATTCACAACTTGACTGGGTGAACTCAAACGACATTTAGTAATTAAAGTTTCTATAGGCCACAATTGGTCTTCGTCCATGAGCTTGACCACCTCAGATAGGTGCTTTCCGGTTGCATTCTGTACATCAGTTCGGCACAGTTTTATTGCAGCCGCATTGAGATAGATAATTTGCCCATCCATATTGATCGTTATCACACCATCACCAATAGATGCTAACGTGGTGTGAGCCTGGTTACGCTCCTTTCGCAAAGCCCTCTCTGCGCTTCGCTGAGCAGTGATATCCTGAAGATAGACATAAATCTCTTTTGCCACGTCTATCATGTGATAGTGGGCAAGCATGTGTCTATCACCTACAATTTTTTCTCCAAACAACTGCTTTTCACCCCCACGAATGCGGCTTAGGAATGACACGTGCTTTTCGGGCAGAACAGCTCCAGGATCTGTAGTATTGAGTGTACGCATGAGTTGAGAAAAGGCTGGATTTCGAAAAGTCGTTTTTCCTTCCAGATCAAAGGCGGCAATTGGGTTAGGATTTTCCCGTGGGTATGCAACAAGTCGCAAATTACGAGACTCCGAATCTCGCAGTTCTTCTACACTAAGAGAAAGCAGATACGCCTCATAGCGACGAGAAAGAAAGAGATAGGTAAGACAAGTGAGTCTTCGATCTCGTGATGTCTTTTAGGCGTCCCAGGCCTAAAAGACACTCGATCTTTGACAACCTATTAGTGCCCCGGACGGTCCTGGTCACTGACACTACGTGATCACATCGCAAGCTCGTGACCACTCCGCCGTCAGTTCCCAAATGACTGGACGCCGTGTTCGGATGCTCGCTTTGCATCCCCTCTGGCGCAAGGCACGACGGGTCTACAGTCTCGCCTCACGCCTACCGGGGACTAACCGCCTCGGCTTTCAGCCTTCCTTGGCGCTCAGCGAGTGTAAACATACCGGAAATTAGCACTATTATAACCATCATTTGTACAGCCAACCGCCAAGTGCTGGTATAGGCGTTTTCCAGACTCAGAGCCAACATGAGCTTCGCTTGACCACGATAGGAATAAGGAATCTCCGTATTAAGAACGTGACGTCGATCAGAAGGTTGATGCGGGCCGTAGCTGGCAATCACAAAACCGTTTCGAGAGATCAGTTTGATCTCATCAATCTCCTTATGCTTGCCCGCCCATTGCTCGAGCAGTGAGGAGAGCGTGTCATAGTTCCCTTTCTGAAGTTCAGTTTCAGCGATGAAAGAAATCACCGCCATTTGACCTCGCGCCAACTCTTCTGCAAGATTGAGTTGTTGTTGAAACTCCCGCCTGACAACTAATCCCATTGCTGCGGATAGGAGTAATATGAAGACAAGCGTTGCAAGCACTACCCAGGTTAGGGTTGGCATGTGCCAGTTCCGCTTCACTCGACAACGCCTCGATTTCTGAGGGCAGTAAGGATTTCTCTCAGCTTTTGGTAATCCATATTATCTGCAGTTACCAGCGCAGTCGCGGTCTTCTTGATTGGAGATAAAATCGGCTTTGTTTCCGGGCTTTCTGCAGTCAGACTCAATAAATGCCGACGAAGCATATCAATCAATGCCTGATCTGCACCAGCAGGCGCAATAAACAGATGCTCGGATATCTCCGGTGTGGTGGCGATGGATACAATTCCTTTTAGACGATACTTCTCAAACACAGCCTCTTTTACAGCCCCTGCATCGGCATCTCCAGCAAGTACTGCGAGGGCTACATTATTGTGGCTGCTATAAAACTGATGGCCTGCCAAGTCATCAACATCTATGCCCGCTTCAAACATCATCTGTCTTGGAACCAGGTGGCTCATCGTCGAGGAGGAGCTGCCAAACGCAAAATGACATTGTGCGAGGTCTTCTATGGCATGAATGCCACTACCCTGCCTGGTAATAATCTTTCCAGTAAAAGTAGAATGTCCATTGACTTCTAGCCTAGCTAATAGGTTAGGCATATCATGACTCTGTGTCATTTGTACAAACAATGCCGGTCCAATGAATGCAAGATCAACCTGGCTGTGTACGATCGCATTGAAGTGTGACTGATAAGACTCACCTATCCTTACTTCAACATTCCGACCTGTACGCTGACTTAAAAAGTCCGCAAGAGGTGCGAACATTTGTTGTAATTCGGTATGAGGTCTATAGGGGTGTATGCCTAGAACAAGGGGTTGCGCAGTGACTGTGCCAGCCCATGCCATAGCAGCCATTATCCAAATAAGTCGCTTCATTATTAATAGAACACGATATGAGTCTTCCATTACATAGGATCCCAGGTTGCTGGATTTCCTGACTATCAAACTATTTCTCAATGAATAATTAATCAAGTATCCCACTTTAAATGGACTGAGATGAACACAATATAAATTGATATGCCTAATTTTCACATATTAAGCGTCATGTCTGTTATTTGTATATTTATCGTTAAGGAACCTCTGATTAATTGTCATTTCAAGCATAGCGAGAAATCTTAACCCTAGTAACCCACCCCCTAGTTTGCCTTTAAGCAAATCCCATCTGCAACCATTTCTGCTCTTTACGGCTTCGGTTGACAATTTTCTTACAGATTTTTTTCTCTAACAGCACCATTATTTCTAGATCTATGCTGTCTGCCCCACTGCTATCACCTTTTTCTCGCAACCGTGTGGCCATGAACTCAAGTTCGCGAATGCTTCCTTTGATATTCTGAATCCTTTTGCTGGGATGTGTATCGGTCAGACGAATCTGTGGGTTGAATAGTTCTGATGTTGATAAATGTGGTTTTTCATTTTTGTTCAGCATGACAATCACCCAATTAAGATTAATGTGACAACTAATATGCAATGCAGAAATACTCTGAAAATAACGGTATTTAGCTGTTACAACTAACTATAACTATATAATAATCAAAGATAAGTGATGTATGACGCTGAAGATTTGTGGAAAATGCACACGGACTACTAGGTGATTGCCTCGCCCTTCGGGCCATCGTCGCCAAACGACGATGTTCTGCGCCGCCATGGGCGGCTTGTGGGGCGCCTACGCTACGCTGCGGTGTCCTGTGTCGCTTCGCTCCTGGTCAAACGAAGGGTTCCAATCAAATCCTCTCTCTCCGCCAAATAAAAAGGGGGCTCATGCGGGACTCCTCAACTTGGAAGCCAACTGAAGGGAGGGATTACTCGGCCGTGGCCTCGCCCTTCGGGCCATCGTCGTCGAACGACGATGTTCTGCGCCGCCATAGGCGGCTTGTGATTCGCCTACGGCTCACCCCTTCGGGGCGCCTACGCTGCGCTGCGGCGTCCTGCGTCGCTTCGCTCCTGGTCGAACGAAGGGTTCCAATCAAATCCTCTCTCTCCGCCAAATAAAAAGGGGGCTCATACGAGCCCCCTTTTTATTTGGCGGAGAGAGAGGGATTCGAACCCTCGATACGCTATTAACGTATACACACTTTCCAGGCGTGCTCCTTCAGCCACTCGGACATCTCTCCAGATTTTGGAGGCGCAAGGTTAAACCAGTTCTTGTCTGGAATCAAATGGCTAAAGATGTCTACTGAATTCGGCAACGACCGCTTCCGCCTCCAGTTCGCGAAACTTTTCAACACTGATGTGGATCAATTTCCCATGGTCACCGGACTCAAAATAGAGATCAGGCTGTTTCAGAAGACTGGCATCTACCAGGGTCTCAATACCATATGGCATGCCGGTAGGTGGCACAGCGCCGGTCTCGCAATCGGCGAAGGCTTGCTGTAGCTCTTCTTCCGATATGAGAAATAGCTGACGTCCCGTGAGTTGGTGCAGCTGATCAAGCTCTACCTGATGGGTTGCCGGGATGACTGCTAACAGGTAGCTCTCATCGTCCCCAAGCAATACCGACTTGGCCATCCGATCCCCAGGTATATGCGCTGCTTCCGCTGTGTGTAATGCCGAATCAGTACGGCGATGCTCAATAACTTCAAAATCTACCCCATGGTTTAGCAGATACTCTCTTAGTGTGATTGCAATTGCCACCTCATCACCTCCTATGACCTCTCCTCTGATAAGTAGTATAGTTCGCCGGTCAATACTATTGCGTACCCCTACAGAATCTAGCCTAGTAATAAAAAAATCACCTAACCAATAAATAAGCAACAATGGCAAAAAGAAAGAAGAAGTCCCAATCCATGGCCAAACTGGCTGACCGTCACCATCTCTATGAACTCTCTGTGCAGTGCTCCGAGGCAGAGATCGATTTCGTTGACGATATTTACAAGAAGCTACGGGGTCGACGGGCAAAATTATTAAGGGAAGATTTTTGTGGTACCGCCAATGTCTGTTGTGAATGGGTGCACCGACGCAAAGGCAATCATGCGGTAGGGGTAGACCTGGATGCAGAGGTACTCGACTGGGGCCGAAAGTATCAGTTGGGAAGACTCAAATCTTCTCAACAGAAACGGGTTACCCTGTTGGAAGAGAATGTACTTTCAGTAGAGACGGAACCGATGGAGATCATCTCAGCGATGAACTTCAGTTATTGGCTATTCAAGGAAAGAAAGCAATTAAAAAGCTACTTTCAACGTGTCCACCAGCAATTGGCGGATGATGGCATTCTTTTCATGGATGCTTATGGCGGCTATGACTCCTATAAGGAGATTGAAGAGGAGCGGGAGATCGAGGATGGTGACAGCACCTTCACCTATATTTGGGAACAGGAAAAATATGATCCCATCAGTGGTAATTTGATTTGTCACATCCACTTTGATTTTGAAGATGGGTCACACCTCAAAAAGGCATTCAGCTATGACTGGCGTCTGTGGAGTCTACCGGAGGTCCATGAATTGCTTGAGGAAGTCGGTTTCAGCAAGATCACATTCTACTGGCAAGGATTCGATAAGGATGGTGAACCGGATGGTGTGTTTGTGCCTGTTGCCGAAGGTGAAGCGGATGCGGGCTGGATCTGCTATATCACTGCGGAAAAGTAGCCGCTATTCAGCCAGTACAACAGCATCAATGACGAGGTGCATGAGTTCAGCATCCTGTTCTAGAAGCGTGCACAATACCCCATGATAAAAGCAGCAATGCCAGGGACATCATTGAGATCAAGGTGAGGCAGCTCGGTGACTGGCACAATCTTGGTATCACTCGCAATTGCGATAACAGAACTATCTTCTGGAAATATCAGAGGTTTTCCTAGTGACGAACGGTGCAGTTCAATCTTGGGGAATGACAGATGTCTGAAGCCTTCAACCAGTACCAGGTCCACTGTGTCGCAATCCAGCCGTTCTAGTAGCTGCGCAAGCATCGGCTCACGTTCCTCCACTTCATCCACCATCAACGCCCAGTGTCTGGAGCTGGCAAGCAGCACCCGCCCTGCTCCTGCCTTGCGCAGTTCATAGCTATCTTTTCCCGGTGTATCGACATCAACCTGGTGATGGGCATGCTTGATCACCCCCAATCTCAATCCAGCATCGCGCAGGTGAGGGATGAGTTGTTTGAGTAAAGTTGTCTTTCCTGTACCACTGTAGGCAGCAAAACCAAGCACAGGGATCGTACTACTGATCATAGTTTCTGCTACAGACTGTTAGGTAGCAGGGAATCACCAGCACAGTATGACGCGTCTGAAGGGAGCTAAGCTAAGCATCTTCCTGCTTCATGCCATGGATCATGATGATCAGGTCGGCGGCATCCCTGCTGATACCCAATTCTGATACCAGCTTCTCGGGGCCAGCGCCGGCATGCACCATGCGGATCGCGTCGCTGTAGGGAGGTTCGCCCTGTTGATTGCTCTGCTCGATATTCTCTTGCCGCTCTTCCAGGTCGCGACCATGCCGCTCCAGTCGATTCACTCGTTTGTCAACACCAACGGCACTGGAACAGAGTGCACTGACAGTCTGTTTTAGGGTCTCGATTTCTCGTTGATGCTGTTGCAGCAACTCACGCCGTTGACGATCCTGAATGAACTGAACTACCAATAGCACCAGTAATAGTAGTATCAGCGGAACCAGACCAAACCAGAAGAGCGTGGATTCACTACCTTGCATATTACATCACCTCACAAGATAGGCAGCCACTGGAAGCGTAAGAGCAGAAAACCTGTAACTGCACGGCCTCGCAGAATGATAAAATAGAATGTTTATTGGTAAGGGATCGAGAAAGCAGAAGATTAATCATCAAGCATACTCATCGATGTGCGGCTTTCCATCATCCTCATCTTTCGCAGGTGTCCTCTTCTGTCGTGGCTTACGCTCATCCGCCGGCTTCGGTCGCTCACGCCGTATCGGCGGTTTACTCGGATTGACCGGAGTAAGTGGATTCAGTGGATTGTGTTCTCCAATTTCAGGCATGCCTAGCATCCTATTCGAAGAATATTCTAATATGTTGTCTGCTAAATAGTGGAAGAATATTAGTAGAATAGCTGAAAACTGTTTCCAGGAACAAAAATATGGGCCGGCGTCAAAACCAAGCTAGCTAATATCCAATAAGAATAGATGCCAAAACATAAGACTTTTCTATTAGACCAACCTGCCTGATTCCAACACCGCCCCACCCATCAAACCTTGGAATTTGATCAGTACATACTGATTTCCTGCCACTCCTCATCCGTTAACAGTTTATTTAGATCAACCAGGATCAGGAGACTATCTTCCTGTGTTGCAACACCTTGAATGTAGCGAGAACTCTCTTCAGTACCCACATTGGGTGCCGCATCGATTTCTGTCTCACGCAACTCAACCACTTCAGCCACCGCATCGACCAGAATGCCGACAACCTGCTTTTCAGATTCGATGACAATGATTCGACTGGCATCATCCAGCTCTGCAGAGGGTAGTCCAAAGCGTGTTCGAGTATCGATCACGGTTACCACATTGCCACGTAGATTGATAATACCCAGCACGTATGAGGGTGCCCCAGGCACCGGATCAATCTCTGTGATACGGAGTACCTCTTGTACTTGCATCACATTGATACCGTAGACCTCGTCCATCAGGATAAACGTCACAAATTGGATTAGTGGGCCGCCCCCACTCTCATCATCATCTTCAATAGTCATGTTTATACCTCATCGAGTTATCTACTACCTTAATCCGTGTGTTGATGACGGATAGGCTGCTGTTCCAATTCAATCAAGCGGCAAGCATCTCCAGTACACCATCCACATCCAGCAATACGCTTAACTCTTGAATGATGATACCGGCGTACCAGGGTCGTAACCCACTCCCCGAGCGCCACCGAACTTCATCCTTCTCTACGGTCAGGGTATCGCAGATACTGTCAACCGCTAATGCCCTGTGTCCATCACCAATCAGCAATAAATGCTGAGGATGGAGAGCCTCATTCCCGGTTATTCGTTCCGGCATCAGTAGACGGGTGCTGTTAACAATGATGACTTTTTCATCCCGATTAACCACCACACCCAATGACCAGCCAGGCTGTCCTGGTAGCTGACTCGCCTCTCCTGCGTAACTGAGAATCCCCATCAACGATGAGAGCGGAATCCCCAATTTGATGCCATTTACCTTGAACAGCAATACTTGAAATGCACTTTCCGCCCAGCTTGGCGCACTTTTTTGCTGACAGAGCTGCTCGTCATGCATAGCCGGCTGATGCACAGCAACAGCGGATTGTTCGATCTCTTCTACTTTGATATCGGCATCTGTGGGAGGCTCTTTAACCTCGACCTTCGGCACTGTTGTCAGGGGATCATCGATCTCCAACAATAAGGTATCTAGATAGCTTTTCAAAGCACTGTCGGGTTCAGCTATCTTACTGGCAGCCTCCTGTGAAGCTTGTAATTTGTCTACCTGCTTCACCTTCCTACACCTGCTTGTGATGGCAGCTGTTCATCTTCACTGAGCAGATCCTGTAACAGCTTCTCATAGGCCATCACACCTCGACTTTGCGAAGCAAACAGTGCAGGAGGTATACCTGCCTTACTGGCTTCCCTGAACAAGGTATCGATAGGTATCAGGCTATGCCAAATATGCCCAGGATAACTCTCACGCATCACTCTTACGCTATCAATGGAGGCTCGAGTACGACGATCGAACATAGTGGGTACAATGAGATAAGGTAGCGGAATCTGTCGTGATTTCGTCACCATCTCCAGGGTATGCAGCATACGCTCCAATCCTTTAAGGGCAAGAAATTCTGTCTGCACGGGGATGATCAGCTGCTCACAGGCTGCCAATGCATTGATCATCAGTATTCCAAGAATCGGTGGGCAGTCGAGTATTACATGGTCATAGCGGTTCTGAAGCTGGTTGAGTGCCTGTTTTATCACCAATCCCATCCCGTCCAGCTTACCTGCTTGTCGATCAAGGGTGGCCAGGGCCATCTCAGCAGGCATCAGATCCAGACCTTCTGTACCGGTAGGGTAGATCAGACTGAGTGGATCCACTTGCCGATGTTGCGCCACACCTCGAAACAGGCTGTAGACACTCTCCTCGAGGGCATCAGGATCGTATCGAAAGTAGCTGGTCAATGACCCATGGGGATCAATATCAACCAATAACGTCCGCATTCCCCACTGGGATAGCTGTCCGCCTAATGAGACAGTGGTGGTTGTCTTCCCCACTCCCCCTTTCTGGTTGGCGACCGTCCAGACTTTCATCAGTCACCCGCCGGAAGATCGATGACTCGATCCTCTCTGCCGTTCATACCCAAAATCACCAGAGAGACACGACGATTTTTTGCCCTACCCACCTCGCTCGTATTTTCAGCAACAGGCCTGTACTCAGCATATCCAACCGCTGACATTCGGCCCGGCTCTACGCCCATGCGGGTCATTAAGTGTACAACGCTTGCAGCACGAGCTGCAGAAAGCTCCCAGTTTGACGGAAACTCCTCGGTACTGATCGGACGGTTGTCGGTATTCCCTTCCACTTGAACCTGATTGGGTACTGTTCCCAACACTCGGCTAATGCTCCTGAGTGCTTTTACAGCCGCCCCAGAAAGGTGAGCGCTGGCACTGGCGAACAGCATCTTGTCCTTCATATTGACAATAACCCTGTCCTGAGTGAAATCGACATCAACCAGTTCCTGATCGATATATTCACTCAGCATGTCCTCAATGGTGGCGGCAAGAAAGCTGAGTCTTTGCCCTTCATCAGTCGGCACGGAGGGAATCGACTCTGCCTCCGTCCCCCGTTCCTGGTATCGTCCTGCACCGTGACGAAGTTCACTTTGAATCAGGGCGCTCTCCTGCTCCACCCCTGGTGTTTGCCCTGGGTTGCGGTTTATCTCGCCTACCTGAATGGGATCGAGACTGCGACTACTCTCCTGAAAAGCATCGGTGAGTGTTCGTGAGAGTACCCGATATTTGCCCTCATTGACGGATGAGATGGAGTACATAACCACGAAAAAGGCAAACAACAGGGTAATAAAATCTGCATAGGAGACTATCCAACGCTCATGGTTGACATGTTCCTGTTTGCGTTTACGTCTTTTACTCATCAGCGCATCCTTTCTTTGAGAAGGATAAGCCATTCTCAGCACGACACATCTTGTATCCAATGACTTCCCGTTGCCGTGCAGAGGATGTCAAGCAACATCGGGCACTGTACTTGATACTCATTGGAGAAAGCCCTTAAGCTTGGTCTCGATACTGCGTGGATTATCACCTTCAGCTATACCGATCACACCTTCGATGACCATCTCACGGAATTTCGCAATGTTCTCTGACTGTGTCTTTAATTTTGCTGCGATTGGCAACAGGAATAGATTTGCCAGACCTACACCATAGATAGTGGCCACGAACGCAGTGGCGATACCACTTCCCAGTTTGCTCGGGTCTGCTAAATTCTGCATCACGTGAATCAGTCCCATAACAGCACCGATTATCCCAATAGTGGGTGAGTATCCTCCCATCCCTTCATAGACTTTGGATGCCTGAATATCATGCTGTTCACTGGCATCAACCTCCATTTCAAGAATGTCCCGTAAGGCTTCAGGTTCGCTACCATCAACCAACAGTTGCATCCCCTTACGAATAAATGGATCAGGCTCTTCATCTGCAATGGTCTCTAATCCCAGTAACCCCTCCTTTCGGGCAATGTTGCTCCATTTCACCAATTTGTCGATGGTGTTGCGCATATCGAGTTTTGCAGGTAGAAATACCCGCCCGGAGAGACGTAGCGCATGTAAAAACACGGGTACGGGTGTCTGTAGCAGGATGGCACCGATGGTACCACCGGTCACAATCACCATTGCCGGTCCATTGACCAGGGAATCGATGTGCCCCCCCTCCAGCCAATTGCCACCCAGAATCGCTAAAAAAGCGACCAGAATACCGATAAAGCTTAGAAAATCGAGTCTCATATCAATCTCATCGGCACAAAAATATCATCTTGTAGTTTGGTCATGTTTACATTCAATCCTGTCAGCTAGTCTAGGGTCTGTTAACACTTAGATCCTGGCTAATAGAGGTCCTATCTCGTCCAGAGTCAGCACCCGATCAGTCAGTCCTGCCTTTTCCACTGCCTGGGGCATGCCGTAGACTACACAGCTCTTCTCATCCTGACTCCATAAATTGGAGCCCATCTGTTTCAATTGTTTCGCACCTTGTAAACCATCCGCTCCCATACCTGTCAGGATCAGACCCAATGCCCGATCCTTATAGCTATTGGCAACTGAGGTCAGCATCAGGTCCACACTGGGGTGATAGATTTGTCCCGGTAACGGTTCTGAGATACGAACTTGGTAGTTGGATGGACCACGCTCTGCCTGCATCTGTTTACCACCAGGGGCGATTAAACACTCGCCAGCAACAAGTGGAGTACGATCCGTAGCCTCCTTAACCTTAATCGCACACACTGAGTTCAATCTCTCAGCATAGGCCCCGGTAAAACTACCCGGCATGTGCACTGCCACCATCACCGGTAAAGGGAAATTTCGTGGCAAAGCACTTAAAACCTGACGTAGTGCAACCGGACCACCTGTTGAAGCACCAATAGCCACTAACTCCGGTCTCTTACCTGACTTGATAGTCGCCTGCTGGGAAAGTGATGGACGGCTGACTTGGCTGCGATAGCTGCCAGAAGCGGCCCTCGAAATACTTAGCCGAGAATGTCCCACAGCCAGCACACGTTCAACCAGATACCTATTGGACTCCTCAAAACCTTTACCCAGGTTGCTCATATCCTTGGGCAGAAAATCCATTGCACCCGCATCCAGGGCATCCAGCGTCTCCCTGGCTCCCTCCTTCGTCAGTGCTGAAAACATGAGGATGCGTGTCGGCGTTTCCGCCATGATTTTGCGTACCGCTGAGATACCATCCACGACCGGCATCTCCACATCCATGGTAATCACATCGGGTCTTAGTGTACGGGTTCGCTCGATTGCCTCTTCACCATTTGCAGCGATCCCGACTATTTCAATGTCATCAGCCAAGGACAGTGCCGCAGAAATACGGTTTCGGAAAAACGCCGAATCATCGACAATCAATACTCTCAATTTGGCGCTCATTATCCTCTTTTAACCTAGTGGCTTTGTCCGTGAATGGGACCACCTACCATGTTGCTCTCTCCCTATCCTGTTGCTGTTAATAACTGTGCTTTACTCAATATTTCTTAGTATATTTTCGCATCAGACCTGGCACATCCATGATCAAGGCAATTTTTCCGTCACCGGTAATCGTGGCCCCGGCCATACCATCCAGTCCTTGCAGGAGGGCACCCAATGGTTTAATGACCACTTCCTCCTGTCCTATCAGGTGATCAACCACTAAACCGACCTGGATATTCCCCACATTGACAATAACAACATGTCCCTTTGACCTATCTTCATCCGACATCGGTTTGTTAGGTATCAACCAATTACGCAGATAGAAGAGTGGCAGCGCTCGGTCGCGTACCATGATAGTCAGTTGACCATCTACCACATTTGTCCGTTTTAGATTGAGATTGAAAATCTCTACTACGCTGGCCAGAGGTAATGCAAAGGGTTGATCTCCAAGTACCACCATCAACGTCGGTAGAATAGCAAGGGTCAGTGGCAGTTTGATGATGATGATACTGCCTCGTTCCCATTCGGAATCGATCTCTACAGAACCATTCATTTGGGCTATGCGCGTCTTGACCACATCCATCCCAACACCGCGTCCTGAGACATCCGAGATTTCAGCCTTGGTGGAAAAGCCGGGAGCAAAAATCAGATTGAAACACTCTTTATCATCCAGACGGGCGGCCGCTTCACTATCCATCATGCCTTTCTCTACAGCCTTCTTTCGCAGCACTTCAGGGTCCATCCCTTTGCCGTCATCGGCGATTGAGAGCAGGATATGATCACCCTCCTGAGCGGCGGAAAGTACCACAGTTCCACGCCTCGGCTTACCGAGTGCTTCACGTTCCTCAGGTTGTTCAATACCGTGATCAACCGAGTTACGCACCAGATGGACAAGGGGATCTGCCAACGCCTCGACCAGATTCTTATCCAGGTCGGTATCCTCGCCCTCCATCTCAAGGTCGATCTCTTTTTTCAAACTCCTGGCCAAGTCACGCACAACACGGGGGAATCGGCCGAATACCTTCTTGATAGGCTGCATCCTGGTCTTCATTACCGCCAGTTGCAGATCTGATGTAACCACATCCAGATTACCTACCGCATTGGCCACATCTTCATCATTCAAGGTGGCCTTCAGTGTTGCCAGTCGGTTACGCACCAGCACCAGCTCTCCGACCATGTTCATGATATCGTCAAGCCGTTGTGTATCCACCCGTACCGAGGTCTCCGCCGTCGGCTTGTTTGGCGCAGCTTTGGGCTGCTTTGATGTTGGCTGCGCTGCTGGTTTGGCTTTAGCTTTTGCTTTTGCTTTTGCAGCTGGCTTAGCTGCCGGTTTCGGCTTTGCATTAGCTTTGGCTACAGGCTTTGCTTTCGCCTTTTCTGGCGGTTGTTTAGGGGATTGTTTTGCTGCTTTTTTATTTCCACTGGCGGGAGCAGCTGTTTTAACCTTACCCGGGTCAAATTTGCCTTCACCATGAATTTGATTCAGCAGGTCTTCAAACTCATCCTCACTTATCTCGTCATCATTCGCTTTGGGGGAAGTTTGTGATTTTGCTGACGCTGCCTTTTTTGCAGCTGATTTCTTTGCGGTTACCTTTTGGGGTTCGAACTTACCCTTGCCATGGATCTCATCGAGTAACGTTTCGAACTCATCTTCGCTGATGTCATCTGAATTGGCTTTCGATGCTTTATCGGGTGCTACTGGAGTGCCGGTAATCTGGCCCTTACCATGCAACTCATCCAACAGGGATTCAAATTCATCCTCAGAGATATTCTCATCCTTGGAAGCTGATGCAGGTTCTTGAATGGCATCCAGCAGGGTTTCAAAATCGTTGTCGCTCAGATCTCCCTGGACCGGTGTTTGCGCCGAACCGGCAGACTCAACTGTTTCCACAGAGATATCTGCCGCGACCTCAACCTCTTCATCAACTGCTTCATCAGACTCAGTTTCATCGCTTTCTTCGGCTGCTGGTTCCTCAGAATCCTCAGCCTCCGGTACAGCGTACTGGTTAAGGCGTTCGATTAATTTTGGATTGGCATGATCAGGCATGACGCCTTCCCGCACCTCCTCGAACATGACATTCACAACATCCAACACTTCGAGCACTGAATCCATCAGGTCAGGCCCGACACTACGTTGTCCCTGACGAAGAATATTGAATACATCTTCTGCTCGGTGACAAACCTCTACCAAAGGGTCGATGGTCAGGAAACCGGCACCACCCTTGATGGTATGAAAGCCCCGAAATACTGCATTCAGCAGATCGAAATCATCCGGTTGTTGTTCCAGATCCACAAGCTGCTCACTGAGCAGCTCCAGAATTTCTCCAGCCTCAACCAGAAAATCCTGCAGGATCTCGTCGTTGACATCGATGCTCATCTATTGCTCCCGGTAGTTCACCGAACTTTGCCGATTGTTACTGAAAACTATATCGGTCTTTACTCGAATAACTAAAATCCAAGGCTGGAAAGCAGATCATCCACATCATCCTGATTGGTCACTTGATCCCCCTGATCCAGACCTGGAATTGCCGGTCCGGACAATTCATGAGGATCGTCTTTTTTCTGGTTGGTATCGTCCATTTTGCTACCAGTAATGCGTACCAGCATAACCAGTTTCTCTTCCACGTCATGCACCAGGGTGATGACCTTGCGTATTATCTGGCCGGTGAGATCTTGAAAGTCTTGAGCCATGAGCACTTCGGATAGATTTTTATGCAGTGCAGCAGCATCTGTCTCACTCTTTTTCAGAAAGCTGGAGAGGGCATCGCTCAAACCCTTGAAATCTTCTTTGTTGAGCAGTCGTGAACGCAGGTTGTCCCACTGTTCGGCAAGCTCGGCGGACTGCTTTTCGATCTGTTCCACCAGTGGCAGGCTTTGTTCAACTGCCGTGAGTGTTCGGTCTGCCGACTGCTCTGTCATGGTGATGACATAGGTGAGCCTCTCCTTGGCATCCGGTATCTCTACGTTTGTCATATCGGAGATCTTGGCATCGAGCAGAAAACCGTTTATCGCATCGTGTAATTCACGGGTAAGACGGCCGACCTCAATAAACAGGTCATCGCTCTTCTGCTTCGGCACCAATGATGAGATCAATCGTTCTGATTCTGCATCGTCACCGGCTTCCAGGCTGGAAACAAGGGCCTTGGCAATCTCGAGTTGTTGTTGGTTATCTTGTTGTTGCCCCATCTTCTACTCCTGGCACTGTATAGTATTAACCCACACGTTCGAAAATCTTACTGATCTTCTCTTCCAGGGTAGTGGCAGTAAAAGGCTTGACTACATAACCGTTCACACCGGCCTGCGCTGCCTCGATAATCTGCTCACGTTTGGACTCCGCAGTAACCAGTAACACCGGCAGTGAAGCCAATTTCTCATCGGCTCTGACCGCCTTCAGCAGATCGATACCGGTCATTCCTGGCATGTTCCAGTCCGAGACCAGAAAATCGAAGCTCCCACCCTGCAACATGGGGAGTGCTGTGAGCCCATCATCTGCTTCCTGGGTATTGTTGAACCCAAGATCACGCAACAGATTCTTGATAATGCGCCGCATGGTGGAAAAATCATCCACAATAAGGATCTTCATGTTCTTATCCAATGCTACCTCCCTCCTGATTTCTGTTAGCTGATTTCAACCAACCGATCACAGGCCAACCGTTACTCTTCGTCATGTATCAATGAGAGCCAATCCGTAAGACGCGAACGCAAACGTAGTGTTGCCTGGCTGTGAATCTGACAGACTCGGGATTCACTGACACCCAGTACATGTCCGATCTCCCTCAGATTCATCTCATCGTCGTAATACATGGCAATAACCAGTCGCTCCCGTTCGGGTAGACCAGCAATTGCCGCTGCTAATGCTTTCTTGAAAGCATCCTTTTGTAACCCTTCAAAAGGGCTGTCCATCGGACCTTCCCGGGCAGCCGGAAAGCCCTCACTCACTGCAGTCAATTCGTCAAGACTGAAGATACGACAGCCAGTCGAATCACGCAGGATCTGATGATAATCCTCCAGACTCATATCCAATGCATCGGCCACTTCAACATCCCGGGCATCCCGGCCCGCGTTGTTTTCAATGGTCCGCATCGCTTCTGCAACCATCCGTGCCTTGCGATGAACCGAACGCGGCGTCCAATCGCTGCGTCGTATCTCATCCAGCATGGCGCCTCTAATGCGGATACCTGCATAAGTCTCAAAACTGGCACCCTGGGTTGGATCGTAATTTCTACTCGCTTCCAGCAGACCCAACATCCCTGCCTGAATCAGATCATCCGCTTGCACATTAGGTGGCAACCGGTTCATTAAGTGATAGGCAATCCTTTTTACCAGTCCGGCATGCTGATCCACCAGATCATCAAAGTTCTGCTGTTGCTGCATGGCGGTGTATGTTGCTAAGCCGCTCACCGTCACACCTCCCCGTAATGGCTTGAATATTGGATCAAACGTTCAACGAAAAACTGCAAATCGCCACTCACGCCAGAGGGTATAGGCCAGTTATCGGCCTTCTTGGCCAAATTCTTGAATGCCTGTGACACGCGAGAACGCGGATAGGCCTCGACAACCGGTTTCTGACTTCTGACTGCTTTGCGGAGTTGTTCGTCGTATGGAATGCTGCCCATGTAGTTCAGCATTACATCCAGGTACTGATCGGTTACCCGGCACATCTTGTTGTACAGATCGCGCCCCTCTTGCACGCTCTTGACCATGTTGGCGAGTATACGGAATCGGCTGACCCCATGCTCGCGGTTGAGTAGCTTAATAATGGCGTAGGCATCGGTGATTGAAGCCGGTTCGTCACATACGACTACAATCTGTTCCTGTGCTGCTCGACTGAAACTGATCACCAGGTCAGAGATACCGGCAGCCGTATCGATCAACAACACATCCACGTCGTTGGCCACTTCGCTGAAAGCATGGATCAAACCTGCATTTTCAGCCGGGCTCATCTCAGCCATGTGTTGGATGCCCGAGGCGCCGGGTATTACTTTCAACCCTTTTGGCCCGGTTACCATGACCTCTTCCAATGAGCACTCACCCCGCATGACATGGGACAAGTTACGTTCAGCATGCATGCCGAGAACCACATCCAGATTAGCCAGACCCAAATCGGCATCCAGCAATATCACCCGACGTCCAAGCTCTGCCAAAGAGACCCCCAAATTTGCCGAGATATTGGTTTTGCCGACACCCCCTTTTCCACCCGTTACTGCGATCACTCTAACCGGTTCGGGATTGACCATTCTTCGCAGTCCTGTCGCCTGATCTTCGATCTGTTCAGACATGTGCATGTTCACTCATTCCTCCGAAGGCCATTGCCAGGTACTCCTCATCGTGCCCTCCCTCCATTGACTCTGTCATGTCCACAGCCTGCCTGACCAGCGTATCGGCATTGGCTATCTGGATATCCTCCGGAACCCGTTGACCATCGGTAACGAATGCCAGGGGAAGTCTCGCATCTAAAAGAGAAGAAATGACGCCACCAAGAGAAGCGGTTTCATCCATCTTGGTCAAGATGACACCAATCGGTTGTACGATGCCGAAAGAACGGATCGCATGACTCAATGCAGAGCGTTGGGTGGTAGCAGAGAGTGTCAGTAGTGATTTCACCGGGTGGTTGCCGTTGTTTAACAGCGCCAAGCGTTCGGTCAGTTTGAGATCTCTCTGACCCATCCCAGCTGTATCGATAAGTACCAGCCGCTTTTCGGCAAAGGCATGCAGCGCGTTACTGAGCTCTTCCGGGTTTGTGACGCTGCGAACCGGTACATCCAGGATGCGTCCATAATTTTGAAGTTGTTCTTGAGCACCGATGCGATAACTGTCTGCAGAAATTAGCGCCAGATGACGGTTGCCATGACGCAGGCAAAATCTGGCGGCTAATTTGGCAATTGTTGTGGTCTTGCCGACACCGGTCGGTCCGACTAAAGCCAGAATTCCACCTTGATCGAGAAGATCCTTTTTTACAGTAGGGATTTCATTGACTAGCTGAGCCACTGCCTGACGCCAGGCCTGCTCCGGGGTTTCTGCATCTTCTACCCGGTAGGCCAGCTCTTTGCAGTGACTCGCATCCAATCCCAATCCCATCAGGCGACGCATGAGATCTTGAGTCTGTGGACGACGATGGCCAAGGTCTCGCCAAGTAAGCTCGGAAAGTTCATTCTCCATCATGCGACGCAGTGCCTGCATCTCCCAGCGCATCTCTCTCAGAACCGGGTCTTGACTCCACTCTACTCGAGGTTGATCCGGTCTCTGATCTGGCTTGGGTTGGGTATGACCAGGGGTTGGTTTAGGTAACTCATCGACAGCATCCTGCATCGTTGCATAGGGTGCTTTGGTTGCAGGTGAACGGGTTGACCTATTATCTGACGGAGACTGAAATTGATTTTCAATGGAGGTGGGCTGTGTGCTGTTAAAGGCAGACTCATCGTAGTCCACTGCCGCCACCAATTCGACCCCACCCTGTACACTCTTATTGGAGAGTATCACGGCGTCCGCACCCAGGGCCTCACGCACATGGCGTAGCGCCTGTCGCATATCAGAGGCAAAAAAACGTCGTATCTTCATAGTCCACGATCCCCGGCGATCACTCAGGATTGAGCTAGCGCCTATCAGCCTTCATGTCCACTCTCCGGCTTTGGTGTTACTTTGCTGGTCTCAACCAGCTCTACGCCTAAGCCTGTCGCCCCCTTCAGAGGTCTGAAACATACTTTGCAATAACCGTTCCAATCTTGAAATTCGTATTGAGAATGTATTTTATTCTGCATTTACAATAAGTTGCAGACAAACACAAAGAGATGGCACAATCCTGACAGTGGTTGTCAAAACGCCGGTCTCTTGACTCCCGACATCTACTCCGCCAAGGTTCCGGCGTAAGAGACACATTGAGGATAGAGAGATTGCCACGAAATCTTTACTCAAGTTTCAGAACTTGAGTTCTGCGTCAGCAGTGCCCGTCATTCCGGTGCATGCCCACTACTGCCCGGAATAAATGTCATTGACCTGCGCCCAGGTTTTATACCTATCGTCTGGTAAGACTATCTACAACTTAACCACCAAGCCCGAATAATCTTTATCTTGTTCATCAAATGATGGAGGAGCAGGACCCCACCCTAGGGTCTATTTCGAGGTGTAGGGTGTGGCCCTCTGCCCCACCAATCACGGCTGAATAAGGTCGCGTATTTTCGTCTTCAGCGGTTAAGTTAAGCGGCATTGGCATCAGTGGCCTATAGGTAATGGGGCTGATAGGTTTGATCCCCTATTTTCAGCTCAGAGATCCGGTGGCTGAGTAGGGTGGATAATCAGAAAAAGATATTTGTTTCTGAACAGTCACTTTCTAGTCGCCAGCATTGTTACCAATCGTAGAAATCACTTTGATCTGACGATTATCCGGTATTTCGTTATAGGAGAGGATGTGCATACCCGGTGCTGCATGTTTTGCGAATCTGGCCATCCAGGGTCTGATGGGCGCCGCTACCAGGAGTACACTCTCTTGTCCCTGGGCTTCCATCGCAGTACTGGTCTCAGCCAGCGCATTCTGTAGTCGCTCTGCCAGTCCCGGTTCAAAACCCGCCTGACCCTCTTCCGAAGCCTGTAAGGTTCTTTGTAATAACTGCTCCAGTGTCGGATCAAGCACCGCCACAGGAATCTCTTCAGTGGTTCCGATCAGTTGCTGCACAATCCCCCGGGAGAGAGCAACCCTGACTGATGCTGTCAGTGCTCCAGGATCTTGGGTCCTGTGAGCCTGCTCCGCCAGGGTTTCGGCGATGGTACGAAAATCACGGACCGGTACATGTTCAGCCAACAGGTTCTGCAGTATCTTTGTCACTACGCTTAATGAGAGAGCCTTGGGTACCAGATCTTCAACCAGTTTCGGTGCACTTTTGGCCAGCATATCGAACAGCTGCTGTGTCTCCTCATGCCCTAAAAGTTCGTTGGATTGGGTTTGCAACATCTCACTCAGGTGGGTCGCCACAACGGTACTGGCATCCACCACTGTGTAGCCCAATGTCTGTGCATGATCCTTCTGCTCAGGATCGATCCACACAGCATCAAGGCCGAAGGTCGGATCCTTCGTAGCCGCTCCCTGTAGCTCACCAAACACCTGCCCCGGGTTGATTGCCAATTCTCGGTCAGGAAAAATATCCGCTTGCGCCATGGCAACACCGTTGACTGAAATCCTATAGCTGTTTGGACTCAGATCCAGATTGTCACGAATATGAACCGAAGGAATAAGAAACCCTAACTCTTGTGAAAGCTTACGTCTGACACCTTTAATACGGTTCATCAGCTGCCCACCCTGATTTCGATCCACCAGTGGAATCAAACGATACCCCACCTCAAGCCCGATAAGATCAACCGGCTGAACATCTTCCCAACTCAGATCGCGCTGTTCCGGCTGTTCCGTCAGTTCTTCGATGACCGGTGCTTCAGCCGGTTTCATTTGCCGTTGCCAGATCATCCAGGCCCCTGCTGCCGCTGCCGCTGCCAGTGTGAGAAAGGCGAAGTTGGGCATACCGGGAACAATACCCATCAGAAACAGTACCGCTGCAGCGACTGCCAACGCTCTGGGACTGGTGAATAGTTGGCTGATTATCTGCCCACCTACATCCTGTGTACTGGCTACCCGGGTGACGATGATCGCTGCGGATGTGGAGAGGAGTAAAGATGGAATCTGTGCGACCAAACCGTCGCCGATGGTTAACAGCACATAGTTCTGCAATGCGGTCGAAAAATCGAGATTGTGCTGAGCCATGCCAATCGAGAGACCACCGATGATATTGATGAAGAGAATCAGAATACCTGCGATGGCATCGCCACGGACAAATTTGCTTGCACCATCCATAGCACCATAGAAATCCGCTTCACGGGAGACCTCTTCACGCCGGGTCCGTGCCTCATCCTGATCGATGAGACCCGAGTTGAGATCGGCATCGATAGCCATCTGCTTACCCGGCATCGCATCCAATGTAAAGCGGGCACTGACTTCAGAAACCCGTCCCGCACCCTTGGTTACCACCACGAAATTAATGATCACCAGGATGAGAAAAACCACCAGGCCCACAGCATAGTTACCCCCGATAACAAAGGCGCCAAATGCTTCAATCACCTTACCGGCCGCATCCCCACCGGTATGACCTTCCAGTAACACCACACGGGTAGAGGCCACATTGAGTGCAAGACGCAATAGGGTTGCGATTAGCAACAAACTGGGGAAAACAGAAAATTCGAGGGGCTGACGAGTATAGACAACAACCAACATTACAACCAGAGAGAGTGTGATGTTGAAGGTGAAAAACATATCCAATGCGATCGGCGGTAGCGGAATCACCACCATCGTCAACAGCATCATCAACACCAGCGGCGCACCTAGGCCACGTGCTCCTACTTGCTTTACATTGTTGAGAATTGCTGTGGCATTCATTGTTACACCTTGTTGTAATTTTGAATGTTGAATGTTGAATGTTGAATTAAAGGAGTGCACTTCGCGCACAATCTATTAGTTACTGGAAAAATGCATGAGCAAAGCGAATTCATCAATTCAAAATTCATAATTCAAAACTCAAAATTAAACATGCTGATACTCCTCCGGAACCGCCAAATCATCCGGCAGCTCAGGATACTCTCCACCCTCAGTCCGGTAAGCGCGGAGTTGAAAGACATAAGCCAACAGACGGGCTACTGCGAGGTAAAGTCCAGCGGGAATAAACGTGTTCAGTTCAGTATGGAAGTAGATCGCCCTTGCAAGCATTGGAGACTCAACAACCGGTACTTTGGCCTCGCTACCTACTTTTCGGATATTCATGGCAACCAGGTCAGCACCCTTAGCCAATAGTTTTGGCGCATGCATTTTTTGCGGGTCATATTTCAGTGCAACAGCGAAGTGGGTCGGATTTGTGACAATAACATCGGCCTTGGGCACTTCTTGCATCATGCGTTTCTGCGCCATCTCACGCTGCAGTTGGCGAATACGGCTCTTTACTTCCGGTTTGCCATCGGTCTCCTTCATCTCGTCTCGTACTTCCTGGCGAGTCATCTTCAGCTGACGCTTGTGATCCCAAAGCTGGAACGGCACATCGATGGCCGCTATCAGAATCAGTGTCGCGGTCATCAAGATCACCGACCCACCGATCATGCCATTCAAATGCTCAAGTGCCTGGGCGATCTCCATCCCGTGTAGTGCGAGAAACTTCCCCATAGAAGTCCATAACAAAAGGGCTGTGATTCCACCAATAAAAATAAACTTTGCCATCGCCTTCAGCATTTCAACCAAACCACGCGGGGAGAAGATACGCTTCATACCCTTCAATGGACTCAGCTTGCTTAGTTTTGGTGTCATTGCCTCAGCACTGATAGAGAAGCCACCCAAGGCCACCGAGCTGATGATTGCTGCAAAGATTACGATTAGAAAGAAAGGTATAAGAGCCAGCAAAACCTGGCCTAGCCCTACTCCCAGTTGCATCCCCATGGTATGGGTATTGAAGATCTGTTCCCGGGTCAGAACAAAGCTCTGGCTCATCATATCTGACAAGCTACTGCCGATGGTATGACTCATCATTACCAATGCAACCACACCCATCATGGTCACCGCCATACTATTCAACTCTTTGGAGCGAGGCACTTGTCCTTTGCGCTTCGCATCAAGGAGTCGTTTTGACGAGGGTTGTTCTGTTTTTTCCTGACCGTTGTCGTTCTCAGCCATGACTCACCTCGTCACTCGCAGGCTCTGCATCAGATGTTGGAAGGCCTCATCCAATAGCTCATTAAAGACAGTGAAGACGTTTGGCAGGGTTATCCAGATCAATACAAATCCAAGCAGCATGGTAATAGGAAATCCAACCGAGAAGATATTCAACTGAGGTGCAGCACGCATCACCACCCCCATCCCCATGTTGACCATTAACATGGCGCCAACAATCGGTAGTGCGATCAGTAAACCTCCGGCAAATAAACGGCTACCCCAGGCAACCAGTTCAAGTAACCCGTTTCGTGACAATCCATCTGTTGCCACTGGCATGGTAACAAAACTATCCACCACCAGTTCAATCGACAGCAGATGGCCATTAAAAACCAGGAAAAGCAAAGTCGCGAGAATCAGATAGAACTGAGCCACCACCGGTACCTGGACACCGTTGGTTGGATCAACCATCGATGCAAAACCCAGCCCCATGCTATAAGCGATCACTTGACCACCAAAAACAAGTGCAGCGAATACCATTTGCAGAATGAATCCCATCATCACGCCAATCAGTATCTGCTGCAACATGATGATAAAACCGGTGTGGCTCAACACATCGGCTGGTGGCAGCTGGGGTAGGGTTGGTGCTATCAGTAAGGTAATCAGCAGCATCATAAAGAGTCGTAACCGCACCGGCACCTGGCGAGAACTGAACAACGGCGCGGACAGCAACATGGCACTGATGCGCACCATCGGCCAAAGATAGGCCGCTAGCCAGATGTTGAGCTGCGCTTCGTTGAAGATCATGGCGTTTCTGTATCGGCCTCATTATCTCGATGCAACGGTAAGGTGCTAAAAAATCAACTCTGGAATACTCTCGATCAAATTCATCGAGAAGTTCATCAGCAGTTGCAACATCCAGTTGCCAGCGAACATCAACACCAATCCCACTACCACTAGCTTGGGGATGAATGTCAGGGTCATTTCATTGATTTGGGTAGCAGCCTGAAACATGGCGATGATCAGACCCACCGCCAGGGCAGGCAGTAACACCAGACCGGCTAATATGCCAATCACTTCAAGGGTATTCTGGCCGATAGACATCACGGTATCCGGACTCATGCTCCCTCCTCCCGGCTATAGTTGAAAACTCGATGCCAGGGTGCCGAACACCAACGCCCAACCATCGATCAATACAAACAACATAATCTTGAACGGCAAGGAAATAATCATCGGCGAAAGCATCATCATGCCCATCGACATCAGGATGCTGGCCACGACTATGTCGATAATCAGAAACGGAATAAATAATAGAAAACCAATTTGAAAACCGGTCTTCAATTCACTGGTCGCAAAAGAGGGCAACAACAGTGTAAAGGGAACATCGTCCGGTTGCTCCAATTCAGCAAAATTACCGATCCGAGCAAACAAAGCAAGATCATCTTCACGGGTCTGCGCCATCATGAATGCTTTAATCGGTTCTGCGGCAGCCTGCAGTGCCTGCACGGTATCCATCTCTTCCGCAAAATAGGGTTGCAGTGCCACCTGATTCACTTCTGTAAAGACAGGCATCATGATAAACAGGGTAAGAAATAGCGCCAGCCCGACTAAAATCTGATTTGAGGGTGTATTCTGAGTACCTAGCGCCTGTCTGAGTATCGCCAACACAATAATGATGCGGGCGAATGAGGTCATCATCATCAATGCTCCGGGAAGCAGTGACAATGCCGTCATGAAGAGTAGGATCTGGATTGTCAGTGTATAAGTCTGGCCACCTTCGCCATCGGGAGCAACGCTGAAGGCATCTACTCCCGGTGCAGCCTGTAGCAGGCTAGTGCAAAGCAAACCGATAATAAGTAACCATCCCCTCATTACCGACTCTCCTGCTCATCATGAGGGAGTTCATGATTATCTTGCTCCCTATCCAACTGAGTGCGAAAGCTCTGATGGGGCTGTTGCAGAACGTGTAGTGTGCGAATCTGACCAGGAGCCACACCCAAAAGCAGTCGCGTATTTTCCACTTCAACCACAACGACCTTTTCTCTGGTGCCGATTGAAGTGCCTCCCACTACCCGCACCAGCCCTTTTCCACCCATCGGTAGTGTGCCATAACGTTTGAACAACCAGGCACCACCGATGATCAGCCCCAACACCAGCAGCAAACCCCCTGCCGTACTTAGAAGACTCTCTGTACCCAACGGCGTTATCTTGACTCCGACCTGCTTCTCAACCGTTTCGGCTGACAGCAATGTTTGGCTGAATAACAACATGATGAGGGGCCAACGGGACATCAGCTGAGCCTCTTTACCCGCTCTGATGGACTGATGATATCGGTAAGACGCAAGCCGAATTTCTCATTGACGACCACAACCTCTCCCTGGGCAATCAGGGTGCCATTAACCAATACATCCATGGGTTCACCTGCCAATCTGTCCAACTCGACAACAGATCCCTGGTTCAATTGCAGCAGATTACGGATATTGATCTTGGTGCGACCGATCTCCATTGAGATAGTGACTGGTACATCAAGAATCGAATCCATATTGACTGCATCGTTGCCGGACTCGTCCCGCAACTCATCAAATGTTGCAGCAGGAGCCTCGTCCCCACTCTCGGTATCGGCTTGCTCACCTAACGCAGAGGCCCACTCATCGGCTAATGCTTCATTAGGATCTGTAACTTTTTCTTCGCTCATCTTTACGCCCTCTTGGGGAATCTTTACAAGGCTAACCACAGCAGCAATACTGTTGCCGGCACGCCCTCACTATTCACTTGAGGCCTGTTCGGCCATTCTTTCCATTTCAAGATAGTCATGCAGACCTTTGTCTCGGTTGTGGTGAATCCACTTGTTTATCTTCAGGGCATAGTTCCCATCTGAGACGCCCAGCTTAGCCGTGAAGACCGGTACTTCAGAGGCCTCCACTTCAACCTCCTCCGGCATTTCAATGGGAATGATGTCGCCCTTTTGCAGACCAGCCAGTTGCTTGACACTCATCTGCACTTCCGTCAGATTGCTACAGAGTTCAACCCTTGCTCCCATGATCTCCTCTTTCAGCGAACGCTCCCAACGTTCATCCCGTTCTCCGCGATCACTCTGTACACCTGCATCCAGCAACTCACGAATAGGCTCAAGCATTGAATAAGGCATACAGATATGAAAATCTCCGCCTCCACTCTCTAAATCCACATGAAATGATGTCACGACAACAACCTCCGATGGGCTGACGATATTGGCAAACTGGGGATTGACCTCCGAACCTGTGTATTCGAAGTGGACTTGAAAAACCGGTTTCCAGGCAACAGCGAGATCATCAAATGCACGGGCCAGTAATATTTGAACCACCCGGTTTTCAGTCGGTGTAAAGTCCCTACCTTCGATCTTCGTATGGAAACGGCCCGAACCGCCAAAGTAATTATCAACGACGCTGAACACCAACTTAGGATCAATGACGAATAACCCTTTTCCCCGCAGAGGGGGTACCCGGATCATATTCAGACTGGTAGGAACAAACAGACTATGTACAAACTCTGAAAATTTTTGCATCTGTATCCCTGACACAGACAAATCAGCAGTACGCCGCAGCATATTGAAAAGACTGGTGCGAAACAGACGAGCAAAGCGCTCGTTAATCATCTCCAGGGTTGGCAGGCGACCGCGAACTATCCGGTCTTGACTGGTAAAGTCATATGAATTGATGCCACCTGCACTAACCGCTTCCGATTCAGTGGCAACATCACCATTATCGACCCCATGCAACAGGGCATCGATCTCTTCTTGTGAAAGTAAGTCGTTGGCGCTCATAGTTTTACTGCATCACAAAACTGGTGAAGTAGATCGCATCCACCTCTCCCGGACCTTCCAACTCTTTAACCACCCGATTGAGTTCCTGAAGCATTTTCGCTTGCAGCGCCTCCTTGGTTTCACGCGTCTTCAAGGACTTGGCATCCGTGGCAGAGATAAGATTCAATAAATTATGACGAATCATTGGATCATTGTGTTTAATGAATTCAGCCAGCGGCTCCGAAGTAACACGCACGCTCACGCCGATCTGTAGAAGACTCGGGCGGCCGGGTAAATTAACGACAAATGGCGGTTTAAGGTCGATGTACTGGGCTGGACCCTGTTCGACAGCCGCCGCTTCCTCGGTGGTCGCTGCATCTTCCTCAACAGCCTCTTCATCGTCCCCCATAAACAGAAAATAGGCTGCTACCCCGCCACCAATCAGTAAAACTGCGACGATTGAAATGATGATGATGAGTTTCGATTTACCCGACTTCTCTTCACCCAGATCAAGCTCTTCATCTGCTTGTTCATTTGCCATGATGCCGTTCCTCAAAGTTTGTACTCAACAGCTATGCAATTTGAATGCCACGCATGGTAGCCCAACTAATATCAATAAAAACAGATAGTTATTTTAGTCATCGCAAAATAAGACAAAATATTGACTCGCCAGACAGGCTGCATTAGGCAAATTCCCGACATTGTGTATTGAGTGCAATACGAGTTGCTCAGCGCCAAGCGCAGCGGGAGTGATATCAGTAAAAAGGTTCTTAACCCTATATTGATTAGGTATGAACCCTAAAAATCGCTTTATCAGTTACTCATTAAGTGCTATTAATTACATCCATAAACAGCTGTTAATACATAATATTTTTAGGATCTGCGTGCCTAACCATTCGGAGCAAAAACCTTTTATAGGAAGATTCAGCAATCTCCCTAGCCCGCCAGCTATTCTCATCGAATTAATAGACAGCTGTAACAATCCTGATGTGAGCTTCGCACAACTGGCTGAGACCATAAGGAAAGATGCCGGCGTCTCCTCTCAGGTTATCACCGCTGCCAACTCCCCCTTTTATCGCCAATGGAAAGAGATCAGTGATCTTCAACGCCTTCTGGTTGTACTCGGCATCAGAAGTGTCAGGACGATTGCGATCAACAGTGCCGTTCAACAATTCTTTGCAAAACTGAGCAAGCAGACCGGCCGTGTCCTGGACAAGATCTGGTATCAATCACTGATGTGTGCTGAAACCGCCAGATCTTTGGCTGAATTGTCCACTTACCCGAACCCGGAGGAGGCCTACCTTGCAGGACTTCTTCATCGCCTGGGTCAACTTGCGCTGCTTCAGGCGTTTCCGGATGACTATAAAGCCATCCTGGACAAGGGGCTGGAGGGTGAGGCGCTGGTTGCAGCAGAAAAAGAAATGCTCGACTTTACATCACCACAAGTCGGATCACAGATGATCGACAGCTGGGAGTTGCAATCATTTTTATCCGATGCGGTGCTCTATCAATATGAGCCTGCTGACACCATCCTCGACAGCTCCCATCTGGTGAAGCTGATCAATCTCGCAAGTCAGCTTTCCGCAAGCGACGTCAAGCCGGGTAATGAGGCATTGGAGCGGGCTGATTTACTGTTTGGATTAAATCAGGCCATCATTGAGGAACGGCTGCAAGAGGCCCAAGAGAAGGCAGCCAAAGCAGCTCAGAGTCTAGGTATTGCCCTACCCTCACAGAAGAGCGACCAGCATACCCAGCGTCACCAGGACGCATTGGCAGAACGTGTCAAACAGGCGGCCCTATTTGGTGGCGGCTTGGAGCCTATGCCGGAAAAGCCCGATATGATCGCCACAATGCAACAGATCCAACGTGATCTCGATCTGTTATTTGGTATCAAACAGATCTGTTTTCTATTGCAGGAGCAGGATGGAACAGCACTGCATCCGGTCAGTCCCACAACGACAAAAAGCAACCTGTTGGATGGGATTACCCTATCCACAGCGTCTGACCGCAGCTTAGCCGCCAGTGCCTTCAACCAAAAAAAGGTACTATTTTCACAGGATGAGGAGAATCAGGCATTAGTTACTGTTGTAGACCATCAGTTAGCTCGTTTTCTAAAGAGTGATGGCATACTCTATCTGCCACTTTCTTCACAGCAATCGACACAGGGCTTGATTGTTGTTGGGATGAGTCAACATCAATGGCAGAGCCTAAGCAGTCAACACCCCTTGTTGACCCTGTTTGCACGTGAAGCTGCTGAAATGCTTCAACGTCAACACAATATGCTTACCTCCCAGCAACAAATAATCGATGACGAGCGGGCGGCCTTTCATCTGGAAGCACGCAAAGTTGTTCACGAGGTCAATAACCCTCTGGGAATCATTAATAACTATCTGCATATTCTTGGCATGAAGCTTGGGGAAGACCATCAGGTACGGGAAGAGCTGGATATTATCAAAGAGGAGATATCCAGGGTCGGCAAGATTATTCTGCGTGTTCGAGATATTCCTGATGAACTGGAACAGCAAGTCAATAGTGTTGATATAAACCAACTGATCCAGGATCTTAATAAACTTTTTCAATCATCCCTGTTTACTACGCATAATATAGTAACCGAACTCGACCTCGACTCGAATATCCCTCAGCTGGGTACAAGACGAGGTCATTTAAAACAAATACTTACAAACTTGATAAAAAATGCTGTTGAAGCCATGCCAGAAGGGGGGAAACTGAGTATTGCTTCCCGCGATAATGCGTATCTAAATGGCAAGGCACATATTGAGATACAAATAACTGACAATGGCCCCGGTATTGATAGAGAGATCATGGACCAACTTTTTTTCCCTGGCAAAACTACAAAAGACAGCTCTCACTCCGGTTTGGGGCTCGCCATTGTCAAGAATCTCATTGATGAACTGTCCGGTTCCATAAACTGTACATCAAATACAGAGTCGGGCACCCGTTTCCAGCTGTTCCTGCCGCGTGTCGGTTAGTAGGGAGTAGACAATGCATTCATACTATCCGGCACCATGGCGCGGCATCGAGGGAAACTTCGAGTCCATGCCAAAAAAAGCCGAGATTAACTTTACAAAACACAACTTTAATGCCCGCATCCTAATTGCAGATGACGAGCCAAGGGCAAGGGCCAGCCTAAAGGAGATTCTGCGTTTCTCCGGCTATGAAACAACACTTGCTGAAAGTGGCAGTGAAGCAATCGAGTTACTCACCAGCAGTAGTTTCGATCTGATACTACTTGATCTCAATATGCCAGACTTGCATGGTCACAAAGTGATGGAGCACATTGATCATTACAGTATTGATTGTGACATCATCGTGGTCAGTGGCGAAACGACTTTTGACCATGCCACACAAGCGTTGCGCAAGGGTGCACAGGATTTTTTACGTAAACCCTATGCACCCGATGAATTATTGCGCTCTGTCTCTAATGTCCTTGAACGTCGGCAGCTGAAAGCAGAAAATCTAGCTATAAACCTGCGCCTGAGTGAATCTGAAGCCCTACATAAATTTATAGTCAACAATTCTCCTGATATGATCTATCTACTGGATCAGGATGGTAATTTCGCTTTCATTAATGATCGCATAGAGACATTACTTGGGTACAATCGAAACGAGATTATCGGTCAGCACTTCAGCAAACTGATCCATACTGAAGATATCGAAAGAGCCAATTTCACCTTTAACGAAAGGCGTACCGGCGACCGGGCCACTCGCAGTACAGAATTGCGCTTATCCAGCAAAAACAGTAGCGGACCCCGTTATTTTGAATCCCGCGCTGTACCGATTGAACTCAGCTCAATCGGCATCTACACCATGAATCATGACAATAAAAAAGCATTCATTGGTACCTATGGCGTGGCGCGCGATATCACTGAACGAAAGCAGGCTGAGGAGCTGATCAAATACCAGTTGTATCATGATCTATTGACCAACCTGCCTAACCGCAGTCTATTTCGTGATCGCCTGAACATGGCAATGGCCCAGTCCAAGCGCAGTGGAAAAAAGCTGGCCATCATGTACCTGGACATGGATCGCTTCAAGATCATCAATGACTCCCTCGGTCACTATGTTGGAGACGAGCTACTGAAATTGGTTGGTCAACGTCTGAGAAGTGAGTTACGTGAAGCGGACACCCTGGCGCGTGTCGGTGGTGATGAATTCAATCTATTGATACCAGAAATCAACGATATTCAAGACGCAAGAAACCTCGCTGAAAAGATCCTTCGCCTTACCACCAAACCATTCATAATAAAAAATGAAGAGATATTTATCAGCTTCAGCATTGGTATCTCGATCTATCCAAGTGATGGCGACACAAAGGATACGTTGATCAAGAATGCCGATATTGCGATGTATAAAATTAAGAATACCGGCAAAAACGGTTATGCATTCTTTTCACAGAAGATGAAGACCCATTTCTCTCAATCATTGGATATTGAGAATGGCCTGCGTAAGGCCATCTCCACCAACGAGCTCTGCCTCTATTATCAGCCACAATATAATATTAAGAATGGGGAAATGGTTGGAGTGGAGGCCCTTGTCCGTTGGCAACATCCTGAAAAGGGTACCATTCAACCCAACGAATTCATCAGTGTCGCGGAGGAGTCAGGGCTTATCATTCCACTGGGTGAATGGGTATTGCGAAAAGCGTGTATAGATATCAAACGTTGGATGGATATGGAGGGCATTTCGTTAAGTCTCTCTGTAAACATATCTATGCAACAACTTGAGATGGATCAGTTTGTCGCTAAAACATTAAAGATCATCAAACGCCATGAATTACCAAAAAACACACTGGAGTTGGAAATCACAGAACACGCCATCATGCAGGATATGGAAAAGGCTGTAGACGCCCTAACAAGACTATCTGACAAAGGGATACGCATCGCCATCGATGACTTTGGCACAGGCTACTCATCCCTGGGATATCTGCAAACACTGCCTATCAATACACTAAAAATTGACCGCTCATTCGTACACAGCATTAAATTGTCTGATGGTAACTCAATTATCGATGCAATCATCGCAATGGGTAAAGGACTCAACCTGGATCTGATTGCTGAAGGCGTAGAAAACCAGGCCCAAATCAATCACCTCAGCAAGGCTGGCTGTGGTTTAGCTCAGGGCTTTTTCTACAGCCATCCCATACCAGAAAATGAATTACTGGAACTCATAAGATCAACGGCTCACAATTCGAGTGAGGAGCCCACTCACAACGGCCAGTTCAGTGACGAGAGTTCACCTGTTCAATAAGAAAACTATAGCGGGCGACAGCTGGCAAACTCCCTATGAGAAGGAGGACCCTGTCACCTTTCTCCATATCAATCATTCTATATAAAAAAACCCCGCCGAAGCGGGGTTCTGTTGGCTTTATGTAGAAGATACAAGCTCAATCCTTTGGATGCACCGACCTGGGTCTGATACGCTGTTAATCAATTCAACTGTGATGATGGTATCTACCTTATCACACTCTTCTTAAGCATATGCTTGAACCCAGTTGGTAAAATCCCGTATCAAGCTCTTCTTTCGAGGTGAATACCCTAGTCTCCTCTTCAACAAGTTTACAAAGATACTCAGCTACCGCCATAGACTCAATGGCTCTACTCCGTATTGGGTAACAACCACAATGGCCAGTAGTGTCTCTATCGTGTTTGCAACCTTTACACTGCGCCAAAACGCGTTATACAAAGGTTACTCAAGCCAATTAATCACAAGAGACAATAGTAAGTGTAATCTAACTTACATGTATATCAAGGTACCTCAGTTATTTAGTTCCTACCTGTGTAGGTTTTGTACGTTTCTAATGTTTTCAAAGCACATCCCTATCAGCTGGGAATATCTATCTGACTTCCCTTCTCCCATGTTAGGATATACGTACTAGTTGCGCCTTTTGCGCCAGCCTAACTCTAAACATTTATTTTTTTACGAAATCCAATGGCCCAGTACATATATACAATGAACCGGGTGGGTAAGATCGTCCCACCGAAAAAACATATCCTGCGTGATATCTCCCTTTCCTTTTTTCCTGGCGCCAAGATCGGTGTACTTGGTCTGAATGGTGCAGGCAAATCAACATTACTGCGAATCATGGCCGGCGTTGACACCGATATCGAGGGTGAGGCACGACCTCAGGCCGGCATCCGCGTTGGCTACCTGTCACAAGAACCACAGTTGGATGAAACCACCGATGTACGTGGAAACGTTGAAGCTGCACTGGCAGAGGTCAAACAGGCCTTATCCCGTCTCGATGAGGTCTACGCGGCCTATGCTGAAGCGGACGCTGACTTCGATGCCTTGGCCAAGGAACAGGCGGAACTTGAGAATATCATCCAAGCCACCGACGGACATAATATTCAACGTCAATTGGAGATCGCCGCTGATGCCTTACGCCTCCCCCCCTGGGATGCGGATGTAAAGACCCTATCCGGTGGTGAGCGACGTCGTGTCGCACTCTGTCGCCTGTTGCTTGAAAACCCAGACATGTTGCTCCTCGACGAGCCCACTAATCACCTCGACGCAGAGTCGGTAGCATGGCTGGAACGCTTTCTACATGAATACACCGGCACAGTGGTTGCCGTCACTCATGATCGCTATTTCCTCGACAATGTCGCTGGATGGATACTTGAACTAGACCGAGGATATGGCATCCCCTGGGAGGGCAACTACTCTTCATGGCTGGAGCAGAAAGAGCAGCGTCTGGAACAAGAGTCCCGTGAGGAGGCAGCCCATGTTAAGAGCATGAAGGCAGAGTTGGAGTGGGTACGCTCCAATCCCAAAGGTCGCCATGCAAAGAGTAAGGCCCGCCTGCAACGCTTTGAAGAACTGCAATCTCAAGAGTTCCAGAAACGCAATGAGACCAATGAACTCTATATACCGCCAGGTCCGAGGCTAGGTGATCTAGTCATCGAGGCAGAGGGACTGAAAAAGGCCTTCGGTGACCGGGTATTGTACGATGACATTACCTTCAACCTTCCCAAGGGTGGCATAGTCGGCATCATTGGCCCCAATGGCGCGGGTAAGACCACCCTGTTTCGCATCATTACCGGACAGGAGAAGCCTGACGGTGGAGAGATGCACATAGGCGAGAGCGTGGAGATTGCCTATGTGGACCAGAGCCGTGATGCCCTGGATGCAAACAAGACGGTTTGGGAGGAGATTTCGGATAGCCAGGACATCATCATCGTAGATCGGTTTCAGATGCCGTCCCGGGCCTATGTTGGCCACTTCAATTTCAAGGGATCCGATCAACAGAAACGTATCGGCGATCTCTCCGGTGGCGAGCGCAACCGGGTACATCTTGCGAAGTTGCTAAAGAGTGGCGGCAACTTGCTGCTGCTAGATGAACCGACCAACGACCTCGATGTAGAGACCCTGCGTGCTCTGGAGGAGGCCCTGCTCTCTTTCCCCGGTTGCGCGGTAATCATCAGCCATGACCGCTGGTTTCTCGACCGTATCGCCACCCATATTCTTGCGTTCGAGGGTGATTCAGGGGTGGTCTGGTTTGAAGGCAACTATGCCGACTACGAGGCAGACCGCAAACGCCGTCTTGGGGCTGAGGCTGATCAACCCCATCGCATCAAATACAAGCGTCTGAGTGGTTAGAATTTTCCGTCCTGAAATGATTGCCAATTGCTTACACATCCGGAGATGGTTTTAGGATACTGTTAACCCGGCAACATAACAGGTTGCCGGGTTAATAATTATCTAACGGCGTCCGCATCGACGCTCCATCGAACTATCCACAATTAAATCCACCTCACGCTGTTCCATCACCTGTGCTTCATAGACAACCCCACGGTTTTCGATTTGACGAACAAAAGCGCGCAAATGATTTCTTGAGCCACAGAGTAGCGTTTCATACATGTCGATAAGCCCCTGATGTTGTGTCGAGGCAATCATGTCATTGATATCATGCATGTCCATCTCTTCAATATAGGCGCCTGCTTGCAGTGCCTCGAGTTGCGACTGACTACCTTGCATCACCAGAGAATCATAGTGGTGTTGTAGATCAGCATTCACAAAGACGCCTGGTTGTAGCGCCGGATCGATCAGACCATATTGGTCCAACTGTTTCAGCACGGCATCCATGTGACGTTGCTCAGATGAGGATATGTTGTCAAACACAAACAATCCCCAAATATCAGACATGGCATCATAGACATCTCGCGCCAACTTCTCCTCCTCGCGCAGAAAGGTCAACTGTTCCGCATCGATAGCTGTAAGACTCTCGAGCTGCCTGTCATTGCCATCTCCGTTTCTCTTTCCACCCTGTCCCCAACCTGCCTGTAACGAGGAAACGGCTAGAACTAACATCAGGGTGGTTGTCACCACTTTAATGTACATTGATATTCTCCCAAACAGTAACTGTGTCATTGATTCGGCGACATTGCCTACTTAGGAAAACACTATCTAAACGCTTACAATTCAGAAATGATAAATCTCATCCAACAAATGGGAAAAGACGCTATATCCTAATCCATATTTCGTATAGCTGGCCATTTTGTGATCTACGCCTCAATCTCTACTTCTGTACCGGATGCGCTTACTAGTTCATGGTTGATAGAAAGTTCTCTGGTGAATGGCTTTATCAATCCTCCCCTAGCACTTTATATTTAGAGTGTGTGTACAGATTAATTATTATCTTGAACAAGAAAAACACCACTTACTCTATGTGTATCACCACTCGTATTCTTAACTATTCCTTAAGGTTCAGTGGCTATTTTCTATGAGTTGATACCCTGCTTGTACTCAAGCACAGCGCTACAATAAACAGTCATCTGACGATCTGTGTTTATATGGAAATCCATCAATAACAGATAGAGACAAAGCGTACTGATCGTGGGGATTCAACGCACCATAATCAATATAATTTGGAGAAGAGGATGGGTATGACACACACGCGCATAGGTACATCAATACTCGCAACACTGGTCTTTACAATCAGCATCAGTGTTAACTACGAGGCCCTCTCTGCAGAGGGTGATTCAGACGGCAACCGTTATTATCTACAACGCTACTATCTGGAGGATATCAGTGCAGCCAAGGCCTATTTAGGTATGCTCGGCAAGCATCAGGACAAAGACCGAGAAAAGCATGAAGAGAAGAAGCATGATTTTGACAAACTAACCATCATCGATGTCAGTGATGCCACCGAATACCGTATGGGACACCCCAAAAAAGCGATTCACATGCCCTATCCCCGAATATATCGGGAGTGTGTCGATAACCTGCGTACCGAGGATGGCGCATGCTCTGCTGGGCTGGAACAGTCTATCAAGTCAGGCAAGATCCTGAATCGCTGTTTTTGCAGATTGAAGAAAAAATCGAAGATAAGGCCACACCTATTGCAACCTTGTGCCGCACCGGCTTTCGCAGCGTCCTCGCAGCAAACATCCTTTCCAAGCCAACCACGCTCTGTGATCTGAAGGCATACACCGGTGCAGAGTATGATCAGTGCATCACAACCTATCAGGGACGGGGATATGAAAATGTCTCCAATATCTGGCAAGGCTTTGTTGGGCAACCTATGGCCGGCATCGTCAGCACGGGGGGGAATCGCTATGTTGTCGGGGATGACCAGATTTTGACCGATCTGATCCTCAATGATGGATCATCAGCCAAGGGATTCGTCGCCTTCGACCTGGATCTAAATAATGATGGCGCCATTGGCGCTAATGATAAGGATGGTTGGCGCTATCACCAGGGACTGCCTTATGACATCAAGTTGCAGAAGAAACGTATCAATAGCGTAGTCGATGCAATGGGCTATTACGATCTACCTTGAAACGGTATTTTTTTAACCTGAACCCTCCCTTGGGGGTTCAGGTGTAGTAGAAAAATAACTGAATGCATAGTAAATATCGTAAGCGATTTTTTTTACTCATTTTTAATCATATTTTTTTAAATGTGGTTCAACACACTTCAGATTTATTAAGACTGCCTTAAATCTATACTATGCTGCATCTGTTTGGATGTCGGAGGGATAGGGGATGGAAGCTGACCTGTCTCAAGCCAATTAATCAACATCGACCATTGTTGTTGATCTTTTTTGAGTGTGGGCTGCTTCAATTCGGCAATTGCACAGCCGGTCTCAGCTGCATGAACATAGTTTTGAGAATCTCTCAGAAAGGCGACAAGGGGGATATTAAAACTCTCCAATGTCTCTTTTAGCATTTTGAATGAGCGGGTATTGATACGAACACGATTGGCCACAATACCAATCGGTAAGTTGATCGCCATCTGGCGACATAGTGTTGTCAGCTCATTGAGAAAATCCAGTGTCACATGACGATCGATGGCTGATGGTAGAACGGGTACGATAACGGCCGAGGCTGTCCTCAGCATCTCCATCATTTCCAGACGTTTCATTGATGCGGGTGTATCGACAACGATACGTCGGGTATCTCCAGGGACGCGGAGTGCAAACGAACGTGTTACCCCACCCTGGGTAGGCTTGCCGGCAAAAACACCATGAATATTTGAGCACTTTTCAGGACGAAGCTCCAGCCAGCGCTGACTTGAGCCTTGAGGATCGTAATCGAGCAAAGCAGTCGAAGTACCTGAGGAGGCATAATGCCCCGCCAGATTTGTCGCAATCGTTGTCTTCCCACAGCCTCCCTTGCTGTTAAGGATCAATAGCCTTTTCATCACACGGAACCTGTTCCAGTGGTGAGTTGCTGGCATATTCCTCCTATTGGAGACTAAATACAACCTAATCCTTGGGTTCAGGTTCTAGTTAGTAACTTTACGAAGGGGTCTCTATAACCTATTTGTCAGCATCACTCTTTAAGTAAATCCAACAACTGCTGTAACAGTGCAGGATGATTAAATTCACGACCACCTACAGCTTGGTAGACCAGATTACCATCCGGACCCACCACAAAGGTTGTCGGAAGCCCTCTCACCTTCCATTCAGACAGGCTATGAGAGTCATTATCGAGCAGGATAGGAAAACTGGGTGACGGGTCGACCGTACCGAGAAAGGGGAAGATGGTGTCAATATCTTCACCAATATTAACCGCCAGCACGACAAGCCCCTTCTCTTTACTAGTCTGATAAAGCCGTTCGAGAGATGGCATCTCCCGTCGACAGGGTGGACACCAGGTAGCCCAGAAATTTACCACAACCACCTTTCCCTTGAGCGCCTCGATATCGATTGTCTCATCATCCATTGTAGGTAGTCGCAGAGCGGGGGCTGTATGGGGCTGAGGTACTAACGTCAATCCGTGTGTCAGTGGGGGTAGATCGGCATAAACAGGCAGCAGCCATACGCCAAGCAGTAACCAAATCCACTTCAATGGGTCAGGATGCACAACGAACATTCCGTAAGATGCCTTGATAAGACTCACCTGCTACATCCCAGCGGGCAACCAAGTCAAAAACAGTGTCTGCCTCGAGTCCAGTCGTAAGCATGCCTTGATTCCAATCACCACCTGGCTGGTACGCTTGCTCAGGGGGGAATTGGGCCCACCGGAATGCAATCGTTGCGGCCTGGGTCAGATCATATTCCTCTAAGCGTTTGAGCCACGCTTCTACACTCACCGGCGGACGTGACTGATCAGTACTGACCACTGACCAGTCCTCTAGCTGAAAATGGACCACACCCGGTGCTGAATCATTTCTCAATATCGTCATATAGACACAGGCTTTGGCGTAGGGTTCAGTGGCAACAGCCGGAAGACCTCGATTGAGATAAAAGGCCCTCGCTTGATCAGGCAGGATTTGTGTCAGTGACAAGGTTACACCGTGCATCTGAGTTTCCCATGAAACAGCCCCGGTCGTCGGATCGACGGTCTTTGACTGAGCCGATACAGTGCTACTCGTCAATAGCATTGACAGCAAAACTATGCCTATTCGGATTGTTGGGTTCATTTAAGGCTTCTCTGCACTGTCTTACCTATCTCTGCTGCATTCTGCACCACACTGACACCCAGTTCCGCCAAGCGTTGCATTTTCGCCTGAGCCGTATCCGCCTCACCGGAAATAATAGCACCGGCATGGCCCATGGTACGCCCTGGAGGGGCTGTCGCACCGGCAATAAAACCGATTAACGGTTTCTTCAGATAATCCCTTGCCCAGGCAGCTGCCTCAACCTCCTGGGAACCGCCAATCTCACCAATCATCAACACCGCATCGGTATCGGAATCCTCGGCAAATTTTTTCAACAGTGTGAGGAAATCACAACCGTTCACCGGGTCCCCCCCGATACTGATACTGGTGGATATCCCCAGTCCCAGTTCACTCATCTGCTCCACTGCCTCATAGTTCAGGGTACCGGAACGGGAAACCACGCCAATACGCCCCTTGGGGTAGATATGCGCCGGCATGATCCCGACCTTGCACTCCTCCGGGGTAATGACTCCCGCAGTATTGGGACCGATAATAATAGCATCATGACCGATCAGATAGCGTTTCACACGTACCATATCCTGTACCGGCACACCGTCGGTAATCACCACAATGACCTTGATACCTGCCTCTATGGCCTCCATGATCGCATCAGCACAGAACGGTGGTGGCACGAAAACGACACTGACATTCGCGCCGGTCTGCACCACCGCATCCTTCACAGTATCGAACACGGGCTGATCGATATGGGTCTGCCCGCCCTTGCCTGGAGTGACGCCGCCTACAACCTGAGTACCGATACGGATTGCATCCTCGGCATGGAAGGTGGCATGTTGACCGGTAAAGCCCTGAAAGATGACCCGAGAATCTTTATCAACCAGGATACTCATACTGCTCCCCCGTTCACTGCCTTCACCGATTTCTCTGCTGCATCACTGAGCCGATCGGCATGAATATAGCTAAGTCCCGACCGCTTCAGGATCTCTCTGCCCGCCTCCAGATTGGTGCCTGCCAATCTCACTACAACGGGAGTGCTGACGGCCAGATCCGTCATTGCCTTGACAAGGCCTTCCGCAATCCAGTCACAGCGATTTATGCCGGCGTAGATATTCAACAGTACGACTTTGACATGCGGATCCTGCAGCACGATGCGGAAAGCATTGCTGATCTTTTCGGGTGAGGCGCCACCACCGACATCGAGAAAGTTGGCAGGTCTGCCACCATAAAGGCTGATGGCATCCATCGTAGCCATGGCCAACCCAGCACCATTAACAATGCATCCAACACTGCCATCCAGGGCGATATAGTTGAGATCATGGCCCGATGCCTCAACCTCTTTCGGGTCCTCCTCCTCGAAATCCCGCTGATCGGCTATCTCCGGCTGGCGAAACAGCGCATTGCCATCAAAAGACATCTTCGCATCGAGCGCTAGAAACTGACCATCCTTGGTTGCCACTAAAGGATTAATCTCGACCATCAACGCGTCTTTATCACGAAAACAGCGGTAGAGACTCTTCATGATACGTGCCGCCTTGACAATTTGTTTACCACTGAGACCGATGCCAGCAGCAACTTTACGGCACTGGAAATCCTGTAACCCTACGGCAGGATCGACAATTTCGTTAATCACCTGTTCGGGTGTTTCAGCAGCAACCTCCTCAATCTCCATGCCACCTGCGGCTGAGGCAATAAGGGTGATGCGCTGACTGGCACGATCGATCACCAACCCAAGGTAATATTCTGTCTCGATCTGATGAATCTGTTCAACCAGTACCCGGTTGACCATACGACCAAATTCCCCAGTCTGTTTGGTTACCAGCCTTTTACCAATTAGATTCTCTGCGTGCTGCTGGACCTCATCGGGAGTCATTGCTAACTGCACACCACCCGCCTTTCCCCGACCACCGGCATGGATCTGTGCCTTGACAACCCAACCATCACCCCCCAATTGCTCCGCCATAGAGAGGGCCTGGTTTGCAGAGTGAGCCATACGCCCATCCGGGACTGGGATCTTATAGCTGCGGAATAACTCCTTTGTCTGGTACTCGTGGATGTTCATGCAACTGCCTCTCGGCCGGTGATGCGTTCAATCTGCGCCATCTTTTCAATCACCACCTCCGCTTGCCGGATCGAAGCGGCATCAATCATACGACCATCGAGACTGACAGCTCCCATACCCGCTGCAGTGGCTTCCTGCATCGCAGCAATGATGCGTCTGGCTCGTTCTGTTTCAACCTTACCGGGTGTAAAGACCTGGTTGGCCAGTGCTATCTGTGACGGATGAATGGCCCACTTTCCTTCGCCACCGAGGGCGGCGAACGCCCTGGCAACCGCCAGATAACCCTCCGGATCATTAAAATCACCAAATGGACCATCAATCGGCCTGAGTCCATAGGCACGGCAGGCCACGATCATGCGTGACATGGCAAAGTGCCACTGATTACCCAGAAAAGCCTGGCGATGACCCTCTCCATCGGGGTCTCCAAGCACCAGATAGTCCGGATTGATCCCTCCCATACTGACGGTACGCGCCTGAGTAGAGGCCGCATAGTCGGCAACACCGAATACCAGTGCCTCTAGTCTGTCGGGACAACTCTGTGCAATGGCTTCCACGTTTGCCATACCCATCGCAGTCTCGATCAAGGCGTGTAAATTGATCGGCTTAAACCCTTTTGCCGCCTCGATCTGTTCCAGTAAAAGCGCCACAAACTGTAGATCGGAGGGTTGATTGACCTTCGGCACCAGGATGGTATCGAGTTTATCTCCAGCCTGCTCGACCACATCGATGACGTCCCGATAGCAAAAGTGAGTATCTAAGCCATTGATTCGAATGGAAACAGAACAACTTGACCAATCATAGTGATTAAGTGCATGGATAATATTTTTCCTCGCCTGTTCCTTATCTTGGACGGCCACTGCATCTTCCAGATCGAGAAAAACCAGATCAGCACCCGCATCAGGGGCCTTTTCCAGCATTCTTGTATTACTGCCCGGTACAGCCAGCTCGCTCCTATGTAGGCGATTCTTATAGGCCATATGTCATATCTCCGTAGTTATTATCGGTTACTAAGTATTTACCTGCCCTATTATGAGAATTGATAAATCCCATAATGAAGGCATGTTATTTACCACAGGAACCCGACGATTTACAGACAAGGTTGTTTATCTGCCCATGTAAATGACTGTTTGATCGATGCAGGTAGACAGAATTGATTGAAATCAAAGCCTAATTCTTTGAGAATGATGAAATCACACAATCGCTTGCAGTCTCTGGCGGTTGAACACATTCCTCTTACTACAAACCTGAATCCAAGCAGACCATGCAACGACTCAAGCAGTTGTGCTTCAGCATATTACTCATTCCCACACTCGCATTTGCCATCGACATGGAAAACGGTGAAGAGATCAATGAAGTGTGTGCGGGTTGTCACGGCGAGTATGGGCAGGGAGGTAAAAAGGGTGAATATCCCAGATTGGCGGGGATGCCTAGTGCCTTTATAGCAAAACAACTTCACCTGTTTCGTGACCGCCTGCGCCCAAATCTTGCCATGGTTGAGTATGTAGACGATCGTCAGATGCCCGATGAGGACATCCAGGACATCGCTCACTATCTCGAACAGATTGTACTCAAGACAAAACTGCCACCTGCTGATGAAACCTCACCTGATTTCAACGCCTACCAACGTCTACTCGAATCGAAACGCCTGATGCAGATACCCCTTGCTCCGGGCGATATTAAAAGTGGCAAGAAACGTTACAAGAAAGAGTGCGCCTCCTGCCATGGCCGTGAAGGCCTGGGAGATATAAAAAAGGCCGTGCCTATGCTGGCTGGACAATACACCAACTATCTATGGCGGCAAGTGAAGAAGTATCGCGAGAAGATCAGAATCCACGACGAGGATGAACCGGATGATGAGTTATTATTGGAGTTCAGTGATCAGGAGCTGACCGATATTTTTGCCTATCTGTCCACTGTGGATGATTAACTCGGATTATGGCTCAGATACTCACTCCGCACCAGGTAACGGCACACCGGGACGAACGGTAATAAATCGATACGGGACCGAAACCAAACCTTGTTGAGTGTCGATCAAAACCTGGGCTTCCCACTCCATGGCATCCCAGACACAAACAGGCAGCATGCCGCTACCGGTAAATTCACCTGTTGAGCCACTATTCAGCTTTACCCGATTGAATCCCATGTTCATATCCACGCCACTGAAGTCGACTTCGATTTTTTCCGCCTGCATACCCCGCAGACTCACTTGTAACTGAAGCGGTTTCACAACCGGGAGTTCTCTGGGTTCGATAGAGAAGCTGACAAGACCGCCATCCTCCAATTGTGTTACACAGGGTCCGGCGCGTAGATCGCATGCAGGATCTACCGCAGCTTTTATGCTGATCTCGGGAAAAAGCATCGGCCTGGCCTTGTAGACGGCCACCGCGCAGATAGCGGCTATCAGCAAACCCAGAACCACCCATAGGATTGTGTTGCTTTTGTTTGAGACTTCCATCAATCGATCCTATGGCAGATCACTCCGCTTAAACAGAACAAACCCCAAACCGGCACAGGCTGTACCCAGAGCAATAGGGTAAAGAATGGCATAGGCGATGTACCCTAGCTGCCCGAAATTATCCAGTATTACATATGCGGTAGGACCCAACAGCACCAGTTGCGGATCAAATAACATCATCGTGGCGGTGCGAAATACCTGCATCGGATTCGCCAGCGCAATGGCAACGGCTGTTTCCGGTGGTAGATGTTCCTGAATCAATACACCCAGCAGTATAAGATCGAGGAACAACAACAGGGTCAGCCATACTACAAAAGCAGCACCCTGCGCCACATCGGCACTTCGTGCCAGAGTGGAGATCAACATGCCGATTCCCAAAAAGCACCAAGCCAGGGCCATCAACAAACCCGTGTAGTAGATCAACAGTTGCCAGGGTACATCAGCACCCTTCGCCATACCCCAGACCGTTGCACCTATCATGGCGAGAAACACCGGCAGAAAGACCACGAAGAAACGGCCAAAGACACGTCCCCAAAACCAGGCACTGAGAGTAATAGGCAGGGAGAGAAGGTATTCAAACACACCCGCCTCACGATCGCCTGCCACCGACCTTACGGTTGTGATCAACACAAAGATGGGCAACATAGCCATAGAAAGTTGGATATAGGTAATCAGCAAGCGTGACAGGCCAGTAAAGCCCATGATACGAGACTCAGCAAGACCAAACGCAAACAGAATCACAATCAGACCGCCAAACACCATGGCATAGACCATGAACCAACGGGCACGTAGGGATTCGATGATATCGGTATAGGCTGCCAGCCAGAGGTATTTCATGATCTATCGATTCCCGGTCAGTTTCGTATAGCAGTTTGTTTTGTTTAAAACACCGTCATCCCGGTGCAGACCGGATTGACGATTAAGATGTTAGATTAGGTCTTTTCACCTTAAACAAATATCTTTTGGATCAGTGCTGGGTGTGAAGAGGTTCAGCCTGCTTCTCAGCTTTCCTGCTCTCTGCCTGCTCTTTCAGTCGTTCCATGAGATGTACACCATGTACATTGAAGCGCTTTTCCACATCGACGATATGTTGCTTGGCCTGACCGAATGTGAGCCCGCTTGGTGTTGTTTCGGACTGAGCACCCAAACCATACTCCATGGGTGTGAGATTACCTTTCACATAAGTGGCACTACGTGCGTCAATCCATTCACCTGTACGATGATCGGTAACCCAGATCTCAGTCTGCTGATCGCTCTCCCAAGATTTGTCCGCCAACCATAGGACCGCACAACCGATATCATCAAAAAATGCGACAACTGATCGTTTTTTCTCGGCTGGAAAGTAGCGTATCTGTGCCGCATGAAATCGATCACTCAATACCATACGACAGCGTTCACAGGCATCCCTATCCCACTTCACTTCTTTGGGGCCAGTGCCACTATCCCCGGAACAGGCGACCAGCAACAGCAGCCAAATCATAGCGTAAAACGGTAATAGCGCTTTAGACCACATTGACAGAGGGCTCCTTATCCTCGGCCTCGATAATCTCCATACCAGACAACAAAGCGGCATAGCGGGAAAGTAAGCCAAGAAAACGCAAACGGTCCGGTCCGGCGATAAAACCATCCCACACAAGCCCGCCATCCGATCCGTTGAATCCCCATTCACCAATCGCCTTGGCAAAGGCCGCTTCAGGTTGTATCAGACGGATACGGCAATAGAGACGCGAAGAGAGATCCACGAGATCAGCCACTTTGTCGTCGAGCACGATCTCCCCCTGGTCCATCTCAACAACTCGATTCACCAAGCTTGCTACCTCATCGAGGCGATGACTGGAAATCAACATCGCTGCGCGCTCTTTTTTTTCTGCCAGCAGAGTAAAGAAGATATGCCTCGCTTCAGGATCGAGATTGGCGGCAGGTTCATCCATCACCAGCAGCTCACTCTCCCGACCAAGGGCAATTGCGATCAGCAGTTTCTGCTTTTGACCGCCGGAGAGCTTTACAAACGGCTGGCTGTGGAAGTGATCTGCATCGAATCCGAGTTTTCCCGCCACCTCCACCATCCTTCCTGGGTCGGTGTCACAAAGGCTGGCGGCAAAGCGTATCAGCTGCCCGACCGGCATCCGCAAGGGGGGTGGTAACTGAGGTACAAAGCCAACCTTTGACAGTACTTCACGGCGATACTGCCTGGGATCCTGGCCATCCACCGAAACACTGCCTTCGCAGTTGTATTCACCCAGGAGGCAACGGATAAGGGTAGTCTTGCCTGCACCATTCGAACCGACCAGTGCAACCCGGTGGCCACGTTCAATGGTCAGATTGACACCCTTCAATACCTGATGCCGTCGAAAGCGCTTGACGATATTTTCAAATTGAATCATTGGGTGTATCGAACTCTCATCATCTACTTGAGCATCTTGCTCAGACCTTTGACCTCATAGGTCAATGAATCTGTGGGACAGACATCCACGCACATACCACAACGGGTGCAATCAGCGGCCACATCCTGATTGACGTCTTCAGCGCCGCCACGGATGGTCAAATCCAACACATGGGGCACCAGGCAGACCTTGCGGCAATCACCCTCATGGTGGCAGGCTTCAGCATTGTATTTTACCCGTACCGGAGAAAAAAGACCGACCATGCCATAAGTGACACCAATGGGACAGACATAACGGCACCAGGCCCGGCGTGAGTAGAAGACTTCAATCAGCAACAGCAGCCCGACCCAGACCAGCGCGATACCGGGACCATAGATCAATGCACGACTGAGAATACCTGTTGGCGAGATGGTTTCGAACACTGTGTAACCCGTCAACAGTGCGAGCAAAGCAAAAATGATATAAAAAACACTGCGTACCTTACGACTGAAGGTATGGTTTTTGACGATCTTCTTTTTCGCCAACCAAAGGTGGAGATACTCAGCCCACTCTGATAGCAGATGATAGGGGCAGACCCATGAACAGAATGTACGCCCACCGAGCAGCATCCACATCAGGAACACAGTCACCATACCGATGACCAGATTGAGCACAATATGCTTATAGGCCAGTGCAACCTGCAGGGCGGAATTGAGATCCGCAAAATGGAAACCGATAACACGCGCCCCGGTGAGTGACCCCTCCACCAGTTGCACGTCAAAATAGAAAGAGGCGACAAACAGCAAATTGACAATAATCAGAGTCGCCCAACGACGCTTCTGCCATTTATTGAAAAAGGTGCCCCTGTGCTCATGTCGAACCGCTTCGACATCCGCCTTGGAGAGCTTGCCCACTTTACCTTCATAGATCTCCCGTACTGCCGGGCTCAGTTGATCCTTAGTGGGTCTGGGAACCTTGTAGCCAAACAGCTGCACCAGAGAACGCTTGATATATCGCATGCTAGCCTCCCAATGTATCCGCGTTCTTATCCAGATCGACCACAATGGCAGCACTTTCAACTGGACAGATCATTTCACACACACCGCAGCCGACACAGCCATCTTGTACGATCGGTTTCATGCGCTCAATGCCATCACCAAGATCCACCGGTTCAAGGGTTATGGCATGCTTGGGTGGACATTCATTACCGACTTGCTGCGCAACCCGTGCTACCTGCTGCTGACGATCATCCGATGCAGCAGCGGTCTCACACTGGGTAATACGGATCTCTATTGGACATTGACGTACACATAGATCGCATATCTCTACGTCATAAGGATGTTCTGATACTGGAATGGGTGTCCAACGATCGACCTCCTCGTAACGCAGCAGTCCCTTATAATCCGCCCCCCTCGCCTGCCCTTTAAAACCTTTCCCTTGCATCGCCAGACAGGCTTTTGGACGTGCCAGACGTGCAAACCCCATGCGTGTATCCGCAGGATAGTCGAGCTCATGTGTCAAGGCACCCGTTGGACAAGCCAGCACACACTGCAAACCATCACATGAGAAATCACAAGCCTGCTCCCGTGCATCGATATAGGGTATGCCGATTCCGAAGCCTTCGTGCAGGTCCGCCAGCTTGATTGCTTCCACAGGGCAGACCTGTACACACTGGCCGCATTTGATGCAGGAGGCAAAGAACTCCTGCTCGTCATCAGGTGTCTTCAAGGCACCGGGGGGGCGCAAGTGCAGGGTTTTTCCCTGCATGACAGGGATGAACCCCATCAAAGAGACACCTACTACACCAACAGTCAGTGCCGATGCTCGCAGGAACTCCCGGCGGCTCTGCGCTTTGCGTTTCGGTGTCAGTGGTTGTTTTTGGCGTTTGCCGACAGACTTTCTATCACTCATTTTGACGCTATCCTCTCAACGTCCCAGCGACTCGCGGAGAGCCTTATAGGCATCGAAGATCTCCTCGGTCTGTTTCATCTCACTATCCAATGTTTTTTCAGATTGGGTAGATTTAAAGGCTTCTCCCGACGACTCCGAATCAGACAGGATGGTTGACCTGCTCCCAAGTTCTGCCGTCATATAGGGTTTTTCATCACGCACCAGCATGTTGGGCTGTGTGAACGGTGCCAGACGCTCAAGAAAGTCCATTACTTCCAGCACCGGTGAACCTTTGAAAAATCGTGCTGATGGCACATCCATCCAGATTCTATCCGCGTAGCTAAAAAGCTCATAAGGTTTGTCCCCAACCTGATCCTGGTTCAGGTCGAAACCTTCATAATCATCCCAGTAGTTCGCCTGCCAGAGATTGCGGTTTGCGGTCTTGCCGCCACCGGAGACAGCCACCTGTGTGATATTCCCCTTGAAACTGTTTCCGATCAGATTATTGCCGGTCCAGTCATTCAGAAACAGTACCCCGATACCACTGTAGGCAATCAAATTATTTTCGATACGATTGATGGTGTCTGGTTGAAATGGTGATACATCGAGATAGAGCCCGGTTGCGCAGTAGAGTATCTGATTTCCGATCACCTCCACATCCGAGGTCTCCTTGAAGCCTATCCCCATCCCGGTGGCACCGGTTGCATGGGCGATGTAGTTATTCTTCAAGTGTACTCCGTCGCTGTACATGACAAAGATACCCACGGAGTTGTTCTCATAGTGGTTGTCCACCACTTCATTGTACTGTGCATACATGAAATGAAGTGAGTATCGCCCTCCTCTGGCATCGTTGCGTGCAATCAGATTATCTCTCGAATACCAGACCACGGTATCCCTTGAATCTCTGATGATATTGTCTGTTATCTTGTTTCCAAAGCTGTACCAGAGTCGTATTGCGTCACCACGCACACCCAATTCAAAAGGCTTGGAAGAGATGTGATTACCACGCACGATATTATTTTCTGACTGTTGCAGATCGATGCCGAACAGGCTGTTGTCAATCACATTATCCCTGATGACATTGAAATTACCCCGTACCTGCACACCGGAATCGATATCGTTGTGCGATTCACCGGAGTTGGTCAAACGTAGGTTTTTTAAGGTGGCACCATCGGTTTCAAGATAGATGACTGAACCTTTGCCACCTGCATCGATCGTCACCTCTCCCTGCCCATCAATTGTAATGGGTTCACTAATCGTTACCGGACCGGCATAAGTACCCGCTGGCGGAATCAGAACCCCTCCCGACTCGGTGCCATCTACAAGGTCCTGAAATGAAGGATACTCTGCCGATTGAGCAAATGATTGAAATAAAGTAATAGATAGCAGCAACACAACTGCCGAACGAATGCGATAATTTTGAATTGATGGGTGTGCGTAAGCACACAACTTTATAAATAATCCCGAACGAAGTGAGCTCTTCAATTCATAATTCATAATTCAACATTCAAAATTCAACACGCTAGTCGTGTTGTTTTAGTTGCTTGAATCGAATCAGTGCAGCCACTGCGAGAATCAAAGAAGTCAGCCCCATCAGCCCAAATCCCTTGTAGGGATAGGAGTGGGTCGTAAACTGCGCCACTTTGCCATCACCGAATACAGTTGGCATAAAGGGCTTGACAGAGAAGGCGCCCATATCATTCAACGTATGCCCATACCACCAGAGCCAGGCCGAATAGTCGATGAGAAAAAATAACGGCAAGGCGATAGGTACCAATATCAGCAACCAATAGAGCAGACCACTGTTCTTACGCGAGCCAAACACAACCAGTGCCATCGCACCCAGTATGCCAACGAACACAACATGAATCGCCAGCTCAAGGTTTTTCACCATCGGCACGATCTCTTCCTGGTTATTGAAGTAGCGACCCAGGCTCTTGGCATAGTGCCATGACATAATCTGAAAAGCACTGCCATCCCATTGTGACAAAGTATCTGATTTTACCTGATCGATATCGTAGGTGAGTTTTAGCTGTTTAATCAGATGCGCTTTTTCTGCACCGGTCGACTTGCTCTTGGACTTATTCGCCGCCGCCACTTGGGAAGGGAGAATGACTTCAACCCCTGACTCTTCCAATGAATCTTTGAGAACCCCGGCCACACCACCGATGACTATCTCAGGTTCACTTGTCTCACCGGATGCTTCCTGATCCAGGGATGTTACCAAAGCGCTGACATAACCCGCATTTTGAAGACTGAACCCATCTTTTCCGTAGAGTGTGGCCGCCATCCAAACTGCAATACCTGCAAACCCCACCCCTAGCAGAGTCATACGTAACTTTGGTTTCGTGCAGATAAAGCTGATCAGCATCACCCCCATAAAGGCCATAAGAAATTGACCAAATCCTCTTTCTACAGGACCGCCAGCCGCTATCGGATACATACCGACATAATGGTTGATGGTATCCATCTCATGCACACAGTCCAGCGCCTCATCCTCAACGATTTCAGTCTTTACCTGTTTCTGACAACCGTTAAACACACCATTCATGTGAAAATGGATGCGTACACCATCCGGAAACGACTCTTCCGGATAGTTGGGTGCTGTCAACGATACCCACCAGATCGGTGTATAGAATATGACAGCAAGTAGTCCCAGCGCCACCAGGGTGAGCACTGCAACTTGAAGGGTTTGCTTAGACTGCATAACGGTTCTCTTGAATACGACTCTTTATCCAACAGCAGGAAAGGATGAGAGAGAAAATTTATGTCGGTTGGGCTGAGGAACGAAGTCCAACGCTGGGTGTTTAATCTGGCAACCCGTGTTGGGCTTCATTCCTCAACCCAACCTACACTTCAATCAGATGAGTTTTGAAGATTTAAGTGAGTGTCGTGCCGGGTTGCCAGACCTACAGTTGTATCGTCGTCAAATCAATCGTAGTCGGGATTCTGGTAGTCCTTAGATGGAGCAAGAAGCTCTTTTGGTACCTTAATACGGGATACGTAGTTAATTACCATCTGCATATCCTTGTCCGAGAACCCTTCGATCTGCTTGACCATGTCTGGGTTGGCATTACGCCGCTTACCGTCACGAATCCATTCGAATTGGCGCAGCATGTAGGCATAGTGCTGGCCGTGAATCTTGGGATAGAATTTATCATCCATCCCCTCACCGTTATCGCCATGACACTGTACGCAGTTGTCGTCATACAGCTTCTTGCCTTGGACAAATTCCGGGAACAATGCGTTCCAGGGGCCTTTGCCGTTTTCAGGATTCATCGGTAGCTTGGCAATATAAGCCGTAACGTCTGCAACCAATTGCGCAGGTTTAATCTCCCCTTCGTGAAAACCGGAAGCAGCCAAAATCTGATCATCCAATGCAAACGGATACATGGTTGGATTGTCACGATTCTGGGCCCGGATATCAGCAAGCTGTTTAATCAATACGTTACGATGCTGTCCTGCCAACTGTGGGAATGTGCCGTCATCAAGACCCCAGCCCTCCAACAAGTGGCAGGCCGAACAGACCTCATAAACGGCTATACCCCGTTCACGATCAGGGGTCAGCAACATCGCTTCATCCTGTTCGCCACCGGCCTCGTTCCATCCGGCTAAAGCCGTGCTACAAATCATTGCACTGAAAGTGACGGTCAGGGTTTTCAACATTGGTTTTAAATTCATATTGCTTCTCCAGTCCCTTCGCTCATCGGAGGGGGGTATTTTGGAACTGCCAACAGATGTTCTATTTTCGGACGCTTTAGTCATACCGATATAGTCTCACATCAGTAATGCTGCAGTGTGTCATAAGGTATATTAGGACACTTTGATATACATCAACTACCTAAAATCAGTTTCACCGGAAAACAGCATCTCCAGGTGATTTAAAATCTGACTTACAGGGTACTCAGCCAGTCGGCTATGACGCGCATCTCATCCTCACTAACCAGACCCATCACTCCCTTCATAGCGGCTGCCTGGCCATTGCTGCGGGTACCCTCCTTGATGTCCTTCATCTGGTTGAAGGCGTAGTCAGCATTCTGTCCCGCCAGCCGTGGATAGATGGGCATAATAGTTGTATTAGCATCTTTGCCATGACAGGCCCAACAAGTCTTCACCTTATAGAGCTCCGCGCCATCAGCAGCTTGTGCATTCGTAACAATCCCGGTAGCAAACAGGAGTGCTGCGGCTGACAAAGTGAGTTTTGCAAATTTTTTCATACTGATTACCTCATAATTGTGAGAGGGCCACATCGGCCATGACTATCCAATGGGTCAACTCTAGGATATTACACGTTTAGTCGACTTGAGCTATGTTAATTCACAATTTGTAAAAACCTTGGCTTTTTCAAGTGAATGGTAGGGTTAAACGTAGAAAGGGGCCAACAGGCCCCTTTCTTCCTCTTGTACTAGAAGTATTAGAGTTTATTTGACCTTTTTAGCTCCATGCTCTTCCAGGAAGGTCTTGGCACGTAGTCCCAAATCAGCCGTCTTCACCTGGTACTGCCACCATTGACCGGCCCATAGAGTGCCATTCTGATAGTCACCCTTGCTAGCATACGACTCAGATTTCTTCTTCGCCTCTTCAGCAAATCCGAGCTGATCAGTGGCATCTTCCACCAAGGCTACAACTTCAGGGAAGTCCTTATAGTTGTGACTGGTGATGAAGCCAACCACAGAGTCGATTACCGCTTGAGTATCTACGTTGGTCTTAACCTGCTTGTCGTAGTCAGCCTGAGTGTACTTAGTACCCTCTTTGATTGCACCCGCTTTGGCAACATAACCTTTTGGCTTGACCAGCAGATAACCCTGCATTTCCAGATGCAATGCTGAACAGAACTCTGTGCAGTAGTAGGGGAAGACACCAGCCTTCTCAGCTTCGAAGGTTGCAGAAACCGTCTTACCCGGTTCAATCGAAAGATTCACATTCTCGTTGTAGAGTGCGAAACCGTGGGTCTCATCCTCTGCACGCTCCAGATTGGTCAGATGGATGGAGACGGTATCGCCCTCTTCCACTTCGATGATCTCAGGCGTGATATGCGAACGTATGACAGTACCGTAGACATGGACCACACCATCCTCACCACGCACCACCTTTTCACGACCGGCACGGGTCGCGTAGGGAGATTTGGCATCTGCACGGCTGTTCCAACCAGATTTGTAGCGTACCGCAGGTTTCAGCTTATCGGCCTTAATCGCTACCACATAGTGGGGTTCGCCCAGCGGTAATGGCATATCGTAGAGCAGCTGCATCTTATCGCCACTGATATCAATCAGCTGATGGTTCTGTGGATGCAGCGGACCGACCGGATTAAAACGATCAATGGCCAGCTTGTTCAGCGAGATCAGATATTTACCATCAGGTGAGACAGAATCACCCTCCATCGCGACCAGATGACCGATGTTGTAATGGATGTGCAGTTGATCCAGCACCTTACCTTCACAGTAGTCCCACTTGGTCACCATCGAGTCTACGTAGATCGAGGTATAGACCACACACTTCTTGGCATCATACTGGGTATGCAGAGGACCCAGCCCTACCTGTACCTGGGTGTGCAACGCATCCTTCATAGCAATGATTGGAATGCCATAGGGGTCTTTACCTTCGAACTTCTTGTTTTTGATAGCTTTTTGAATCTTATCCCAGCTATAGACCCAAGCATGGCTGTCAAGTTTACCGGAAACGATGATGTGTGTTCCGTCTGGGCTGACATCGACACCATGTGGACTCTTAGGTTCAGGTATCAGATAGAGCAGGCCCTCTTTGATGGCCTGATCCATAGGGATCATGTAAGCACCTTTTGATTTCTTAACCTTACCAGCAGCAACCAGTTCAGCAGCCTTCTTCCAGTTGGTGACATGCAGGAAGTCGGTATCCTTCTGGGAACAACCCGCCTCAAACGGAGGACGTCCGCGCTCGATGCCACCCACATAGCGCTCTGAACAGAAGGAGTTGGTGAAACCCCAACCCATGGAGGGTCCTTTACCTGCGTCGGAGAGATCCTGACTGTAAGGTGGTAATTCGAAAGTAAATGACATTTCAGAATCGATGCGACCCTTCTTATCATCGAACTTCCAGTAAGTCACCGCACCACGGTACTTCTCATTGAACTCTTCGAGCGGTACAAAATCGTCACTGAAAGGTGCTGCATATTGCGACGCTTCCATGACGTATTCAGTATTTGGTGTTACAAAAGCACCGCCATGTTCCGATTTCATAAAAGGATTGACAACGATCTGTTTGGTTTCGAAATCATGCAGATCGATAACCGCAATACGAGGGTTAGCTTTGTCGTTGATGAACAGATAGCGTCCGTTGTATTCACCTTTTGTCTCAGAGAATGCCGGATGGTGGGTATCACCGTAGGTGATATCATTTCCGTTGATTTTACCCTGTGCCAGCACCGCTTTTGATTCGTCATCGAAACCATAACCCTGCCAGGGTTCCGGTGTAAAAACAGCGATGTACTTCAGTATCCTCATCGATGGCACACCATAGACAATCACATGCCCACTCTGACCACCAGAGCTGAAGGCCAGGTACTCATCGCGTCCACCCGTTGGTGTGTAAGTTTTTGCGGCAGCCAACAGATCCTTTTGTGTCAGGCCACGCTCCTTCATGACCTCCTCAAGCGACGATTTGGCAAAAGCATTGGAAGCGGCGCCCATGCCGATCCCCAACCCTATAGCCAGCGCGGTTATGCGTTTAAAGCTGTTTTTCATTATTCCCCGTCCCCGTGGTTGGAAGAGATGTGAGATGCCTATCGGCATTACAGCGATAATGGTCGCAATATTGCGTGATATGCCACATTGATGTAGGTCAAAACACTCACTTATTGGGCTTAGATTTTTTATGAGGAAACAGAGTGGATATTCACAATGAGATAGGCAAATAAAGTAGTTACCTATTTATGGGTAGTAACAATCAGGATCTCCAGACGAACAGAGTCGATCAGCTTAACACACCCGATTGAACCTCATCACACGGTGCTTTCCAGGTGGAGTCATTTTTTATCTACAAAATCCATCAAACGTCGAGCAAGTTCCTCAGGAGAGATGCCATGGGCAAACTTGGTAATAAACCGGCCTTCTGTATCGAGCAGATAGAGACTCGCCGTGTGATCCATGAGATAGATATCCGGTTCCATCGCATCCTCCACAACCTTCTCATATTTCGCCTTGAATTGACTCGCCACACGATCGATCATCTTCTGTGAGCCTGTAACACCGATCAACCGCTCATCATAATAGGTGACATAGTTTCTCATTACCTCAATCGAATCCCGTTGAGGATCGATGGTGATAAAATAGGGTTGAAACAGATCGGCGCTCTCCCCTAACAGATCGAATGCCTGGAATAGAATCTGCAGCGAGGTCGGGCAGATATCCGGACAAAACGTGTAACCAAAATAGACGATCTGATATTTGCCCAACATTGTCTGCTTGGAAACCAGACGACCCAGATGATCGGTCAATAGAAATTGTCCACTTCCAATACCATCAACCACCTTTGTCGCATCCTGTTTGGCCAGCTCCCGAGCAGTTCCTGCAGCCTGCATGTCTGCATTCAGACAGCGTTTTATCTCATCGGTGTTGTGATCCATCAGGTTGAAATAGAGATCAGGACCCACTGTCAAACCGACCCCGAAACTATTGAGAATACCGTGATTGATCTGGCTTCCCTCTATTAATAGCGCGAGATTATCAGTCGGAAATCCCTTTTCCGACAGCAGGCAGGTTGCTTCTCCGGATATAATCCTCTCTCTCACCTTCAGCAGAGAGGCGGCATTGATTGACTGTCGTGGAGAGCCTGATACACGCTCAAGTATCTTCAGGGCATAGGCCTGTTCAAAATATTGCAAGGTGTCGAAATATTGGACGCCCAGTCCAGCTTTCATCCCTCGATAACCGTACTCATACTCCCTGTCGATACGCGCCAGCCGCGTCAACACTTTTCTTCTGTTACGTTCATAAAGATGTGAGCGCTTGGGGTCTGCCTGCTGTAGCAGACGGGTCATATCATCAATAACGATCATGACATTACGGCTATCAAGCCAAAAGTAGGGATCTCGCTGATCAGAGGACATGCGTGAAGGTAGAATCTTTAGTCCTTGATGGGAGAGAAGTTCAATAACCTGGACCTTGGGAGGTAGTTCTTCAATCGTACCTACAAGCCCCTTTTCAAGTTCCGCTCCAACCCAGAATAATACATCCGCTTCTTTTAACAGTTGTTGTTGTGCCTTCGTGGGAACATATCCATAGGGTGTACTCTCTGTTCCGATCAGCAGCTCAGGGCCATCCGTACCCTCCATTAGACCGGCCACGATTGAATGGATCGGTTTGATACTCACAACCACACGGAATGAGTCGAGTTTCTCCGCCGAATAGACAACAGAGGATGTTATAATCGTCAAGAGAAATAATAAGGTTTCAGACCAACGCATGCTGTTATTGCTCATTTTGTTGCGTATGCCGCCTCCAGTCTTTTCAATGCCTCATCCACCTGTTGAGAGAATGACTGTGGACTAGGACAAGTACCCTTCTCACTGATGAACGCCATGAACGACTTATTGGTGTGATAATCAAAAAGTTCACCCAGCTGACGCCGTTTGGGAAGCACTAATACCAAGGTACGCTTGATACGCTGTGTATCCTGTATAGCGTTGCATTGTAATGCTATACCATTCAGTTCGCCCAACACTTTGATGATTGTCAGTTGAGTGTCGTTTGCCCCATATGCCTGAATCTGCCAGAGCAACAGAGAGAACAGTGAAATTAATTTAAACCTTAGAAACATATTGTTGAGTATCCTCGCAGGATCAATCATCTAATTAGTACCTGTTTACAAATAACATCACTCGTTATTCCAGCAAAAAACAGGAGAATGGTGCATGGTTGCACCGTTTACGTAATATAGGATGTGATCCAGTAAGTCGTAGCGCTTGGTAAGAAAGGCTCATAGGGCAATATCAACCATAATACCTATAAATACCAAGAATGGCGTTACCAATGTAACAAGAACATTTTTTCCCAATTGGGGCACCAGCTCCTCTATATTTCCCTGATAGTCACTGACACCGTTGAAAATCTGGATAGTAAACCCTGCTGTCAAAAGTCCGAGCAATGCAGTCAAGGGTAAGCTACCCACCAACACGCCAATAATAATCACCAAATAGGTCAATACTCCAAAACCCAGAAAAATCCAAGCGCTCTTTGCTGGACTCCATGCGATTACAAAGTTATCTCTACCAACACTGCGATCCGCATCCACATCTGGTATCTGATTCAACAGCAGTAAATTATTAACTAAAAAAAAGGGTATTAGCGACAGCAGAAAAGCGATAGGACTATAAACGCCAGTTAAGGCGTAGTGTGTACCCACCACCATCAAGGGACCAAAACTAAGACCAGGTGTAATTAGCACTAACAGCCGATGACGATTGATCCAGTTGGTATAGGAGATGATGATAAGTATCCCGACAATCCCAATAGGTATCAGACCCCAGCCTGTCCGTTGTAAAAGATAGAGACCACATACCAATGTAACGACCAATGACGCAAACCCTATAACCAACGCATAGGGTGCCAGGCGCGGTTGAATAATCAGTGTCCCGCTACCGCCACTGAAAGGTGTACGATCTGTCTTGAAATCAAGCCCTGATTGAAAATCGGCATACTCATTGAGGGTATTGACACAGATATGTGCCATCAGAGCTCCCAGGAATACAACTGTGAGTAGATTCCATTCGACATCGTGACCAGCCAATAGAACACTGGCCAGGCCAAGTGAGATGCAGACAGGTGTCAATATCAGAAAGCTAGGCCTTGCAACACCTACCACGGGAAATGGGATCATCGATATTCCTGTTTTTACGCAAACTTCATCACTACAGCCTACTGCAAAAAGCGGTAGCATCAAAACCCATAGCGGTAAATAAAACAGTCATACAATTAGAACGCAACTACAATTTGATGTGCTTGATCGATATCAAATCTAACCTGCTGATATTCTCGAATGCGAAAATATTTCCCTCTATTCAGCCCCCTGTATCAGGGGGTAAATCGGCGGGGATATCCTCTGCATCCGTAAAATCGACGGTTTGTAACCGAGAATTGACAAAACGGGTACCGCTAAGTTTTGCCCCGCGAAAACTGGTATCTGTCAGGGTTGTACCATTCAGCAGTGAACCGGACAAATCCGCTCCAGAAAAATTGGCCTGTTCCAGGGCTGCACCGGTTAAGGTCACCTGACGAAGTGAGGAACCTGCCAGATTACTGCCGATAAGTACCGCACGCATCATGAATGCCTGATCAAAATGGCAGTTGGTTAGTTGACTCTCCTCCATCGATATATCCTTTAAATTTGCATGGGTAAAATTAGCACTGTCTGCCTTAGCTTCATTGACGCTGGCACCAAACATGTAGGCTTTATGGAAGTTTGTTCCATTTAGGCTCGTCTCATCAAAATTGGCGTGAAACAGATCCGCATCAGAAAAATCTGCTGTATCCGCTTCGCAACCTACGAGAATTGCCCATTTAAAATCTGAGCCAGTCAGGTTTGCCCCCGTCAACTTACAATCCAAGAGCTTGGTATTCTGAAAATTGACACCCTGAAGGTGACTCCCCTGAAGATCGACGCCAGTCAGGTCTCTGCCATTAAAATTACAATGCCTGTAGTCATGAAAAGCTTCAGGGGCAGCACACTCCCCTTTAGGCAGCAACTCCATCGACTGCACATTGGCATGACTGAATATCGCCAATGTAATTGACAGCAGATATCTCATTGCATCATCCCCATAGTTGGTTATGTTTTTACCTATATGCCTATAGTTACGCTATAGATCTGTTTATTAATGACCTCAGTGTAGTGCTCTACACAGGCAGGCATACTATGAACAAAGAATATTTTGCTCCTCATGATATGCAATATAGGCGTATAGAATATTTTTGAATAGATAGAGAGATGAGCAGGTAAAAAGCACACCTACTAATATCATTAGCTTACTGGATATCAATAATGCTACAAAAAACAGACAGAGTGCCGAAAGATGAAAAAAGTACTGGTACTTGGCATGTTTCTCTTGAATGAAATGCTTCATCGATGGCGCTGAATAGTCCAGTTTTCTTTTTTTAATCTGTAACGCTTGCAAATGGAACCAACAGAGAAAGGGAATAACCTTATAGATAATACCAATCGGAATTGTCATGCAGACGCCACCAAGTAGTAGACCGCCGACTATCAGATCACTTCCAGCACTCAGCCAAACGACAGCTGCTATAAGCAGACTGGCTATGCCTGTCCAAATATAGAGTAGTGTTGTATCAACGATCAGGCGTTTACGGTTATAGATATTTATTAACACAGAAAGCCCAATAACAAAGAATGCCAGCACAATCAGCAGCAGGCTATTCTTCAGAAATTCATTTGAAAAATACCTCGAAATGGTAAAGATAATCAGACAGAGAAAAATTACGGGTAACAACCACTGTTTTAGAACTTTTGAAAAAGTCGGTGTAACATAGAACATCGGCACCAATTCAAGAATTGTTGCGAAAAGAACTATACCTACCCAGCCCAATAATCCCCATGACAGGTGTAGTGTAATGATTGGCTGTAAATTATCGATATGAACAAAACCAGACAAACTGGCAACCAGATAGCAACCGAGCAATGCTGTTGGGATTATCGATACCCACCCAATACCTAAAGAACGTGCTCGACTTTGTTGCCGTGCCGATTTCAGTAATGCAATACCCGTACTGGTAAATAGAATTATAAAGGCAGTGGTAAGTGCGCCAGCGCCTAGGATAAGCATCAGATGTTGCGGCAGCAAAAAACCAACAACCAACATAACTGTCCCAGCCAACAGTGTAATATGTATAATCCAATTTACGATAACCACACCGGAAACTGGCGTACCGGCAAGTACAGGTAGTAATTGCATCATTGCACCAGTCATTACCTGAGCAAGAAAACCGGTAGTAATCAAGTGTGTCAAGCCTATTGCTGTCGGACTCCACCTTGATGTCACTAAGTCACTACCCTGCATAACGAGTAATAGGCTTGCCACGATAAATAGCAACGATGCCGTAAAAAAGTACTTGAAGGGTATGGAAATAGGTGGAGCCTGCTCCAATGATAACCCGGCTGTCTGCAGCACAGCATCAACCTGCTTTCATTGGCTGTGAAGAACTGGCATGCCAAATACAGATAATACATTCACCATTTTGCCAATGCGTATCCCAGGAATAATCCATTTCCTTTAACAGGCTATAGAGCGGGTATGGCTCACGGCTATGTTGAACTCTTAACCAATCATCTTTGGCAAGATCACCCAAAGCATCGAGGATACGTTCTAACGGAACCGGCGGCTCCAATGCCCGCACATCGAGTCGCTGTTCCACTAAGCCGACTCCGTGAAGCTTTGGGCAATCTCCTCTGCAAGGTTGGAAACAAACCTGTCAGCCAGTGGATAGAGAATATTCTCCTCTTTCATATTGTGTTGCTGCATGGTGACAAGCAGTGTCTCTGTGATACCAAGAGCTGTCTCTTTTGACTGCTGACCGATAGCGTCATTGAGCTTATTGAACAAGTGCCTCATCTGATCGTGCTCCATCACCATTACCCTAACAGGTCCATTCGCTTGACTTGTTTTCTCTTCCAATGCAGGAAACAATTTCTGCTCTTCAATCTGAAAATGACGTGTCATAGCAGTAATAAAATTTCCTGCCATCATTTCCGTTTTATGCCATTCACCCCGAACTACAGCTTGTTCCAACTCCATGAATATCTCATCACAATGACGATGATCCAGACTCATTGGTTTTGAAATATTTTCCATGGTGTGGCTCCCTAGTGTTTGCTCTATTCTCTTAGCTGAAACCTATCACTCCTTGACATGCATCAATCACTCACCATAAGCATATTATGATTAGTCGGTATAGGTTCTACTGTATACCCGACAATATAGCCATCAATTGAACAGATTGAGAATCTCTATTCCCTCGAGTACTACGCCTAAGAGAGAAGGGATTGAACGAAATGTACAACCCATGCCAGGAAAGACAGAATGAGAAAGAAAAGGGTCTATCCGGGTTTCGCAAAGAAATTAAGGTATTGATCGGCCACAGATTCTTCTCTATTTTTGATGTTGAAAAGGCATCAAAAAA
>JAIVEQ010000004.1:99378-149176 GCA_023838465.1 Candidatus Thiodiazotropha sp. | reverse complement strand
TAAATTTCGTACACTGTAAATGCCTACAAGGCTATACTATGCTGCACATAATTGAATATTATGTCGTTGCGAAATCCGGATATAGCCTTTTACTTGTTGCTGTAAATGAAGCTCATAATTAATATCAAAATAGGTTACGCGCACCAGCATGTATTTCCTTATGGTTTTTCTGCTACTGGCTTATCGAAATTCATTCATAACATGAATAAATGCGCGACCATAACACGCACATCAGTGGCCCAGTGGGGCGGAAAAAGCGTAATCAAGACACCCACCCAAATATTGCATCAACAAAAGATTGGTGTGGGTGTCCATACCACATTTAAGCCCGCATATGGTCGGTTTCATTAGCAACATATTTGGATTGAATATCCTGGTAATTAGGGTGATTATAACCACCCTACCTTATGTAGCTATTTGCAACCTTGTCCTGCAGAACCTTAACTCACGAATCGATTGATGGATCGAGAGAGATATAGCCGATTCCAAGCGCTGCGCCAAGCCCGGTATTTACACCCAAAGCGATCGGTTGCAGACTGACGTTCTTGTGACCGCCACCGACTAGTACTGCGACATTAGCACCGACAGCAAGCGTTGCTGAAGCTTGTGCGCCTACATATCGACCTGCAAGGCTGTGTGCGCTGGGATCCACATCACTGGTTCCCCCAATCACTAAAAAAGCCATGTTTTCTGTCTGTCGCCAGTTCAGATCGAGTCCAAAGCCTATACCGGCTCTACCTTTATAGCTTTCCTGGCCATAGGTATGATTAAAAATACAATCGACACCAACAGAATGGTGTATGACGTAGTAGCTATGCGTACCCGGTATGGATTTGCACGTAAGTACGCCAAGCTCGATACCACCGTCCGCCATTGCAGGTAATGGTGCAAAAAAAGTTAGGCTGATTACTGCACCCGTTATAGTACATCGAAAACAATTTGTCATAGTCATGATTCACTCTCCATCATTAACTTAATGGGGTTAAGTTATCTTTTTCACCGCAAAGAAAAGCAGGGTGAATATGTAGGAGGTACTGCTTCTATGGATTATCTCTTGTAAGAGTCAGCAGTACACTATGGGCTGCGGCTTTGTATGAAACTAAGCCTAGGGAGTGAGTTGGCTTTTTGATTCCAGCCGCAACGTTTAACTTTATATACGTTCAGAATGGTAAAATAGTTTCTTCGGATAGCGGGAAAAGTGATCTTTAACAGGTGGTACTTCATGAATTATGGATGGGTGTCTACGTTTGTCGGGTACAAGCCGTAAATTAATAGTGTCGTGCAGCGATTAGGTTATCAGCGAATGCTCAACCTGGGCGCTGGCTTGAACCATCTCGCGGTATGAGGGTGTCTTTTGGTGACATGACTTAGTATTGATTCAGGTTCTGTGCCCCAAAAAATGATCCGTTTACTCTTTACTGAAACAAAAAAACAAGATACTTATTCAAATTTCCCATTAAGTTCTCGAATTCCCATATTCAATTACCTTGGTGTTATTAAGAATAGGGTGTCTTATTTATTTTGTTTATTTGTTTATTTGTTTATTTGTTTATTTGTTTATTTGTTTATATCTTGAATATCAATTGAATGTAATCGAGTGGGTTATTGATCATTGTCACTGGAACATTGCCAGGCCCATGATTCTAATGCATTAATGAACTCAACAGCTTTTCGTGCGCAATAATTTTCTTCATTTTCAGCTTTCCATAATGTACGCGGCATTACGTTTTCTTTTGGCTTGGTATAGTAGACTTTGCAGGGTAATCTGGCGGGTTCATTTGGGTAGAAGATAACGACGTTCCTTGTTAGATCCGCATAGTGACAAGTCCATGAATTCGCAAAGCTCTCAGATGGCATCATAAGGATAGTTGGTAGAAGCACCCAAAATTTGTAAATCAGATGCTTCATGACATTTCTCCAGATACATTCAAACATAGACCATATTCCTAGCATATTTAGTGTCTGAGCATATTTGCGTAATCCAGTGAAGGTTGCCACCCAACGGAGCGACAGCGATGCGGAGTACTGTATTGTTATTCCGATTGGGTTGGTGTTGTCAACTGTGTTTTATTATTTCGCATGGGGTCTCCCCTCAAATTAATTTTATAAGCGTTGTGTGCATGGTGACCCATAATGGCATCAGCCAGTGTTGGATAATCGCTTATGTGATGCTATTAATCCTACGGTTATCATGCCTGTCATCGGGATTTTCCAACAGGTCAAGCTGCTGTTCGTCAATGAGTTGGCCAGGCTCCAATCATTCAGGACCAGGGCATCGATCTTAGTCAGGCGGACCAGTAATTCAGTATAACTATATACCAAACCTTAAACCGGGCACCCTTTCAAATTTCGATTTATTATGGGTGGGTGTCCATATCAGACTTTTTTATACGTTACCCTATTTCAAGTACGCTGCCCCCTGATCCCCGGTCTCAAACTACACATCCAATCTCATTGTTGTGTCATATGCCGTATGTAACCGGGAGTATCCCACAGTTACATAATAACCAGGCTGTATTTTCTTCTTTAAATCAACAGCCTAGCAAACGGCACGTAACCTGCTTAACTGCAACGGTTACGAAATACGGTTTTTTGTGCGGTCTTTGCTAACGAGTAACGGAGGTTTGTGTGTACCCTTTGTCTTCCATGCGCCTGCATGGTTTTTTTCATAAGAAGTTTGCCATTTTCAGGCTTAGCCTTGTCACTTTTGCCCATCCGGTCTTGAGCACTGAGGATATACCGGTCATCAGTGTTACCGCGCCAGGTATTGAGCAACATATCGACGATGTTCAGGCCACGATTGAAGTCATCGATGAAGCGAAGATCAAAGCGTTCTCGGGCAGAAACCTCGCACAGGTGCTGCAACAGGCCGCGGGCGTCTATGTGAAAAACAGCGGCAGCAATTCCAGTGTGGTCATGCGGGGTTTCTCCGACGATCATGTGCTGTTACTGGTGGACGGCATGCGTCGCACCGGCAAGTACGGTTCCAGCGAACTCAACGGCATTCAGTTGGAGGACATCGAACGCATCGAAATCGTCCGGGGACCCATGTCAGCCCTCTACGGCTCGGAGTCGATGGCGGGTGTGATCAATATCGTTACCAAAAAGCCCACTCAAGGCAGATCGGTGAACGCCACCTTCATCGGTGGCGCGGTGGATGGGGGAGGCAGGGAGACTGCCATCCTCAAGGGTAGCGTCAATTTTGCCACCCAGGGCAAGCTGAGTAACCGTATCACCTATGAGATCAAGGACAGAAATGAATACGAAAAGGAAGCGGATGCCATGACGGACAATCTGCGCGATGAGAACAGGGTGTTTCTCTCCTACAAGGGTAACTATGCGTTCTCAGGCACCGCCAGTCTCAACTTCGGTGTTGAATATGCCAGACAGGACGATGCGGGGGTCGACGATACCAACCGGGAGATTTTTGAGGAGGAGAAACGTCAAAACTATTTCGCAGAATACCGTCAGGAGATGGAACGTTCCTCTCTCAGCGTCAACCTCTCCTACGGTCACAGTGACGCCGACGTGGATCGCGGCACAGGCGAAACCGAGACCACCGACTATTCGCAGACCGAACTCAACAGCTATCTGACCCTGTTTCCGGGAGACAGCCACATCACCACCATCGGTCTCGGCGGCAACCACCAGTCCATCGACCTGACCGCATTGACCGCCAAGCCCGATCGGGACGTCTACTATCTGCTGTTGCAGAATCAATGGGAGTTAACGCCACAGCTCTCCCTGATCCTGGGCGTGCGCCATGACGACTACAGCGATTTCGGCAACACTACCAACCCACGGGCGACCCTCAGCTGGAAAAGCGGCGGCTGGCGCACCCGGTTTGGCTATGGCTCCGCTTTCAAGGCGCCCAATTTCACCCATCTCTACGGCCACTTCTTTAGGGGCCCCTACGAGATTTCCGGTAACCCGGACCTGCAGCCAGAGACCTCCAAGACCCTGGAATTCGCCGTGGGCTATCGCATGCAGGCGGTTGAGATGGAGCTTGTGCTGCACAAGTCGAGGATTGAGGACATGATCACAAGCGTGACAGTGGGCGGATTCCCACCTCCGGTCGAGATCGAGTATGACAACGTTGACAAGGCCATGATCGAAGGCGCGGAGTTCACCCTGTCGACGGAGATCACAGAGAGGATCTCTCTCAATGGATCGCTGGAATATCTGGACAAGACCGATACCGAAACTGACGAACGATTGACCGACTATGCGCGATTGTCCGCCAAAATCGGCTTCAGCACAGACTTCGGCGACAATACCCTCTACCTCAACTACCGGGCGTTCGACGACTACTACGCAAATGACGAGAATCGCGTACCGGTTTCTTCAGACTACTCGGTGCTCGACTTCAAGTTCTCCCACCGTCTGAGCCGTGAGCACGAACTCTTTTTCGGCGTCGACAACCTGAGCGACAAGGAGATCCCCTATAACATGTCGACCTTCGGCTATCCAGACGACCCAGGCGGGCGCTATCTCTATGCCGGGTACACCGGCAGGTTTTAAGCAGCCAAGCAAGGCAGTTACACACTCCCCTTGGCCTTTCGCATGATCTGTGGTTTAGCGTGTAGGGTGGGGCCATGCCCCACCATCAATTTGGTATTATTCGCAGATCCGTTTTTTTAAAAAGATGGGTGTGAAAGAAGGTTGAATAGAGTAACAGTTCAGAAGTAATCTTAATTACGTGCCTTTCAAGTATTTCGCCCCTTGGTCTACAACAGACTGACATTTGTCACGGATTCCTTTTACATGGATAAAGGAATACAGGTAATGAAAGAAATAAAAAGCAGCACAGGTAGAGTGAAAGGACAATACTGCGCAGCGGTTGTGAAAAAGCTGTCGGGATTAGTCATCTCTGTCTTGGCTTTAATGTTGTTCAGTGGTGCAGTTCACGCGGACACAGTATGGCCCGGGGTAGCCCTTTCCAAAGATGGCACGCCGATCTCGTACGAGATTTACGGCAGTGGCCAGACAACGCTCGTGTTCGTCCATGGGTGGAGTTGCGATGCCAGATACTGGCGCATGCAACGGCCTGTGTTCTCCAATAAATATCGGGTTGTCACCCTGGATCTTGCTGGCCATGGCCATTCGGGTTTGAGCTGATCACGTTATACGATGAGAGCGTTTGGGGAAGATGTACGGGCGGTGGTAGAGGCGACAGAGAGTGAACAGGTCATTCTCATCGGGCACTCCATGGGCGGGGCGGTCATCGCTGAGGCAGCCCATCTTATGCCGAAGCGCGTCAAAGGGCTGATAGGCGTCGATACACTTGGAAATGTCGAATACCCAATGACCGCCGAGGAGTACGAGCAAATGGCGGCACCCTCGCTGAGCGCCAAGGAAGGCTGAAAGCCGAGGCGGTTAGTCCCCGGTAGGCGTGAGGCGAGACTGTAGACCCGTCGTGCCTTGCGCCAGAGGGGATGCAAAGCGAGCATCCGAACACGGCGTCCAGTCATTTGGGAACTGACGGCGGAGTGGTCACGAGCTTGCGATGTGATCACGTAGTGTCAGTGACCAGGACCGTCCGGGGCACTAATAGGTTGTCAAAGATCGAGTGTCTTTTAGGCCTGGGACGCCTAAAAGACATCACGAGATCGAAGACTCACTTGTGAAAGCGGACTTCAAAAACGGCAGTCGTCAGTTCGTAAAACCGATGATTTTACCGGGTACCGATCCAACACTTGCAGAGTGGATTCTCTCAGACATGGCTTCCGCTCCGAGTTCTGTCGCTCTGAGCGCTATCGAAGAGATGATGTCCCAGTACATCACCGGAGATGCAGCCAAGATATTTGAAGATATCCATGTTCCCGTCATATCCGTGAATGCAGATTTGTGGCCCATCGACTATGAGGCCAACCGGAGGCACATGCCTTCTTACGATGCCATCATTTTGAAAGGTGCGGACCATTTTCTGATGATGAACCGTCCGCTCGAGTTCAACTGGGCCTTGGAGCAGGCAATTCAGACACTTCTCGCGACGGTTGTGCCTCACCCTGAAAAAAGTCACATCCAGTGAGTTGTCGAGTGATTAAGTGAGCCACGGAGGAGCACTAAAGGGGGTGGTGATAACTGAAGATTAAAAGGATTATCACTTGTCACTGCCCACTTAAGACTTCTGAAAAGTGAATAAGTTGAGTGCTATTGGATGTAGCGGATGTCACTTTTTACACCACCCAGCTTCTTCATTATCTGAAAGGGTGTCTTATTGACCCCGTCCAGTTAACTTTCCCTAAATCGCACAAAGGTAAGACTGCCTGTCACGTTGATTTAACGTGACAATATGTGTGTGTCATGGAATAATACGGGGTTGAATCCCGTTTAGTGCCTATATCCTCTTCAAATATCCCAGGAGAACATGTGACTGAAACCGAAGCAGAGCTACAACTCAGAGTCTGGAAAGAACTCGCGATAAGCAAGCAGATGTTAATGATGGCAGCGACTGATGCCCTGAAGCTCGACAAAGATTGCACCCCGGAAGAGCTCAAACTCGCACTCGAAGCAACTATCAAGCACTCCACCAAAGCCGAACTCGAGCTGAGTAATGCCCAGGAGCAGGCCAAGCTTGCTGTCGCCGAGGTGGAACAGCATTTGGCAGATAGCCAAAAATCCCTGAAAACCGTTGAAGCCGCCCTCGCCGAGGCGCAAGCGAATGTGCAGCAACTTCAGCAGCAGCTCATCACCGACCGCACCAACCATGGGCAGCAACTGAAAAAACTCAAGGAGCAACTGGCGGAGAAGGAGCGCGCAATCAAGGCCATCAGCACAACCCTGTCTGACACACCAGAAAACGTTCTGAAGAAGCTAAAGGGACTGAAAAAGCAGAAAATGGATGAGTCTGAGGCCCGCAAAAAGGCGGAAGAAGCCCTCGCCACCTTGCGCAAGGAAAAGCAGAAACTTGAGCAGAGCTTGAAGGAACTGCAGGCAACGCAGGAAGAGCCTGAGGAAGAGATTGCTGCGTAAAGAGCAGCGATTCAGCGTGTACCACACGCTCTGTGCAGAACACGGTATGATGGAAAAGGGGAATGGAGTGATCCATCCCCCTTTTCATTTGAAACCGTGGTGTGCCTCCTGTTTACTCAGCCGACTATGATTCCGGCACGCCTCTCTGCGCGCATACGAATTATGAGGGCAGATCAAACATTAATGTCCCTGTTTATTCTTCCGCTGAGCGCCAAGGAAGGCTGAAAGCCGAGGCGGTTAGTCCCCGGTAGGCGTGAGGCGAGACTGTAGACCCGTCGTGCCTTGCGCCAGAGGGGATGCAAAGCGAGCATCCGAACACGGCGTCCAGTCATTTGGGAACTGACGGCGGAGTGGTCACGAGCTTGCGATGTGATCACGTAGTGTCAGTGACCAGGACCGTCCGGGGCACTAATAGGTTGTCAAAGATCGAGTGTCTTTTAGGCCTGGGACGCCTAAAAGACATCACGAGATCGAAGACTCACTTGTGTTTATTACTTATTCTCACCACGCAGAAAGGCGCGGCGTACGCAACGGGGCATGTCGTGCATTTGAGTGGGTGTCTTTTTAACCACGTGTTCGTAAATTAAGGCATGTTCTAGCGCCTTGGTTCTGAATGTACTTTCCATCGCGTCTTTCATTATCTATGGCACGGTATTACTAGCGCTAATGTCTTTATTCAGGGTCGGCCCACCGCGCAGCGGTGGGACGTCCCAGCCCGCAACGCGGGCGACTGGAATTGTTTGTTAGGTGACATAAGTCATTCATGGCGCCTAGGCGGGACAATAAACCAACTCGCAAGTACCAAGGCGCCAAAAAGCGTGTAGACGATCACAAAAACCCATTCAGGAGCCTCATAGTAGAGAATGGATTGCAACCAGTGCTGAATGAAGGAGCCGCTGTATGTTTCTCCACCCGCTTTCTCCCTTAGATGCATTTCCCATGTAGTAAGCGGGCAAATAATGCCAACCCACGATTCAAGTACAACAAAGACGATTCCAACTAAATGAAACAAGCGAAACCAATAGTTCCTTACCCACGTCCATGACAACAAATAGCCAGCGTAAATGGCCAATACTCCGAGCACCACAAATGCTACAAAAAGTACATGGGCCACAATAATCGCATCTGCTGCTAGTAAGTAGATCGATTCAGCAGGCACCTTTGTCACCTAATCGTTGTGCTCAAAAAGGGGTCAGTACCCTTTTTCTCTTACCGTTTTCCTTCCCTTCGGGCGTCCTCTTCTGGCCTTGCCAACTTTACACTTTAGCCGCTTTTCAATCTGCACACAAAAGCGAGTATTACCTAGGGGAGTACCAGTTTGAACTGCCACACGGATAGCGTGGACCTGATCTGCCTCTAGCGCATTACGAAACAATTCACGATAGGCAAACTGCCTGCACAGGAGATCTTGGGCTAGTTGTCGATACAAGGCATGAGGAATAGTCAGTTTATCAGTGTATTGGGCCGCATTACCCCGATAACTGGACCAACGATAATCAATGGGTTTTTGTACCATGCCCGCCCGAACCGGATTGAGTTCAATGTAACGCATACAAGTCAACAGATATGCATCACTATCGATCACACAGCCCTTGTGGTGTCCTTCCCACAAGGTACCGGATTTTCCGTAGGTATGATTGATATAGGGAACGTATTGACGGCCTACGAACTGTATAGTTTTGCTGATAGCCTCCGGGGATTCCGGCGTCAGAAGCAAATGGACATGGTTGGTCATTAAGCAATAGGCGTGGATGGCACAACCGTGTTTGTCCGCACCCTCTTTTAACCAAGCTAAATAGGTCTGATAGTCATCGGATTCAAAGAATACCGGTTGGCGGCTATTGCCACATTTGATCACATGAACCGGGATGCCCTGCAAATAAAAACGGGTTTTCTTGGTATTTGAACGTCCTTGTTCAGATAGTTAATAAAGTATGACTGTACTGAAAAAATCGGTTAAAGGGTACTGACCCCTTTTCTTAATAGATACCTCCACAGCCTAGCACTATTAAGATCATGCTATAGTCAAAAATTTGGGCCTCTAAATGGCAATTTCCGAGCACCCTTCAAAGCTGAGTTTACCGCAGACTAATCCCGGCGTTGCCACAGTGCTGGAATACCTGATTATTAAATTTCCATATATTGATGCTCAGATTTGGCGGCAGCGCATCGCCGATGGCAAGGTACACTGCCACGACGGCTCACTGATAACGACACAATCGCTCTTTCAACCGCAGCAACGGGTTTACTATTACAGGGAAGTCGAAAGCGAGCCTAGCATCCCCTTTAAGGAAACGATTATATTTCAGGATCAGCATATTTTAGTGGCCTATAAACCCCATTTTCTTGCAGTAATCCCCGGCGGTATTTATGTGAATGAATGCTTGCAAAATCGCTTACGACGCAGCACAGGCATTGAGGCCTTACAAGCGCTACACCGCTTGGATAGAGTTACAGCAGGCTTGGTCATATTCTCGGTTAACCCTGACACCCGTCATCAATACCATCAATTATTTAAAACACGACAAATACACAAAACATACCAGGCAATTGCAAAAATTAGTGACGGTGCGAACCTTATAGGCCAGGAGTGGGATATTAAAAATCGTATCGTGCAATCCGAACAACGCTTTCGCATGCGTGTGACCGAGGGAGAAGCCAATAGCCACTCTGTGATTCGATGCATACAACAATCTGCTCAGGAGGCGTTATTTGAATTAAACCCAGTTACTGGTAAAACCCATCAATTACGAGTTCACATGCAGGCACTGGGCTGGCCCATACTGAATGACAAATACTACCCGCAGTTACAGCCGCTATCAGCAGACAATTATTCAGCACCATTGCAGTTACTGGCAAAGGAACTTCAGTTCATTGACCCAGTGACTCAACATCCAAGGTCATTTAGTTATGACAGTAACTTATCGTTGAAATAAGGTGAAACAGCCAACGGCGGACAACCATTAATTTACGGAAAGACAAACCCCGTTTTACCCGATTTAATACTGAGCAGAACACGGCATGATGAAAAGGGGGATGGAGTGATCCATACCCCTTTACTATCCTTTACCCTTAGACCCAGTAACTGCAGGGAATTACCCCGCCTTTAATAGTTCCTCACGAATTATTTTACGTAATGTTTCTTCAAGTGCGTGGTCATGCGCCGCTATATAATCGCGTAACGCTTCATTAATTAGGGTCTGATAATTTCCGCCACCGGCTTCGTGTACTTTTCCCTTAAAATGCTCAATGACATCAGCATCAAGTCGAATAGTAATTCGTTGCTTGGTTGGGTCAGGTTTAACAATGGCTCCTCGTTTACCTTTGGAAAAATCTTCACTCATCGTCTAACCCTTGGAAGTAATATCTAATTTCAATCTTATTGGCCTTTCTAGCAGAAATGATTCGAATGCAATGTTTAGATGCTTCGGCATGGATGATATATAGAACATTAATATATGGCCCCATAGCAAGCGTCTTAAATCTAACCTCATGATGATCTTTGTCTTCGATTGTTAGTGCATTTTTATCTTCCAAAGCGATTACGGCATCGGCAAAATCTATACCGTGTTTAAGTAGATTACTCTTGGCCTTCCTTGGGTCCCACTCATATTCCATAAGTAAACTGTATGCACAATCGGTGTACATGTCAAATCGTACATTTGATCACCAGGGTAGCCATGGGAAAATAGAGGCAGCTATCGTTTAAAACACCAGGAAACAGATGAATAGCAACTGGTTGGTTTAAATAGTTAAACTTGTTTAAGTTCTAGATATTAAGGTAATTAGAAGAAAAGAAAATGTTGGGTGTCACTGTGTTATCCATGGATTAATTGCTATAAGTACAGACTTGACCCTTTTTCTCCCTTAGTGTTTTTCATTTATTGTCGGTTTTTTATGGTTATTCCAAGTGCTCGGTAAAACATAGGGTGAATTAATATCTGGGAACTGGGTTTTAGCTGGCCGTGAGATATTGACCGGCCTCCCTTATGCATCCAGTTTATGGTTGAACTAGGTCCAGGTTTAATCCCAAAAAGCCCAGTGCTGTGCAACTCTCTGACAAGTGAGCTTCGAACGGAGCTAAAGTTTCCTGAAGCACTATAAAGGCTATCAAGCAATCGGGATAATGGGCCTTTCTTGTTGGATAGGTTGTCAACAATGTCAATATATCTCTCCTCCAACCAAGAGGTGGAAATTTCGCTCAGATGAAAACTTGATTTCATACCGTAAAACATTTGAGCAACGTCGAATAGTTCAGGGTAGATTATTTGCCATTCAGTAGCTAAAGATTGAAGGCGATCATAAGAGTATTTTTCTTCTGCTATTTTAATGGTATGGGCAGTTATTTTATTTTCTCCAGCTGCCTCTCTTACGCACTCATTCATGAATGCTATCATATCTCTTGGTCGGTATAGTGTCCTTTCAGATATATATTCAATGGTATTTAATTTATCCACATGAACAGGAAAGATATCCTCCCAAGTTACAGGCTTGCTCGTATATTTGCGCCTGACTAAGAAGGATATTCTTTTTTCTACTAATTTCTGTAAATGAGATTTAGACCACCCCAGTCGAAGATAAAGGGATTCATATTTTTCTTCTTGGAATCCAAGATCACTACTTGAGTGAACCACCTTGTCTAATAAATCTTGGCGCATTGCGATTAATATCTTTACAGCGGGAATTTTCTTTAACCTCCGCACTGTATCAATCAATGATTTGATTAGACTATATTTTATTCTTTCGTCAACCCATTCCTCGTCAAGTCCGTCAATAATTAAGAAATAACGTTGCTGCCTGTCGGCAAAGATGTCTTCCCCAAGGACGGCAATGATATTCTCTAGCTCTCTGATTTGTATCTCTGAGACGACTTTCTTTCCAACATTAACAACTTGTATTTTCTGTTCTTCAGATAAGCACTGAGCACCTTTTGCACTCAAATCCACTCCTGGTAGTGCGCCACCAATTGATGCGGATAGGTTGCTTTCTATTCTCTTGGTTAGTTCATGGAGCCGCTCTTCAGTTGTTAGCCAAAATTTGTTGCCCCATTGTTCGAGATAGTCAACTGCCATCTCTTTGAACTTATCTTTCTTATAAAGCAGTTTTCTGATGTGTCTTGTGTAGTCTTTTTGTGCGTTTTCATTTGTAATGTTAAACTTTTTCTTGAGGAGTTCGACTACCAAAATATGACGCCAGAGCAATGCATAAAAAACATAAAGACTAACCCCGGCTTCTTCAAAGAACCCTATAACATTGTTATTGGCAATGTAATTCAATGATAGCGAGTGAGGTGAAAGAGAGATTACGTTTTCTTCCGTGTGTTAATATGATTCAAGAGGGCGCTTTTCCCTGCCCCAGTCCTGCCTACAACAACACGCTTTGGATTGTCGGGATTTAATATGACTTCAAGGTCGCCTGTATCCACATGGCAAGGCCCTAGATACTCACTGTCATCTTCAGCTGCAGCAGCACCGATATCATCATGTCGAGAGAAACAAAAAGTCTCTTCATTGACGCATCTTTTTGTCATTACTCGCATACTCCTTTTAAATATAACTACAACTCAACCCCTAAACTGTCCTGCTGCGTAAGGCCATTTCTGTCCAATCAAAAATACCAATAGCAACACAGCTGGTTGATAAGCCAGCCAATAAAAGATAAACAGAATCAAACAAAAGAAAAGAAAAACCAGGCAATGGCGCAAAGCGCCAAAGCCCACCCGCAACAGCAGGTTCAGAGGAGAGGAGGTGAAACTGTTTTAAGTCTGTCGAAGCGCCTGTCTCGCAAGGCGTCCCATCTGTAAAGTTAAATTCTCTTTCCATTGATCCAACGTCCTGGTAATCAACTGTGTCCGCCCACAAACCGGACACTCGAACCGTGACTGTTCCGTCCGCCCTTCTTTCTGGGTCTCAACTTCGGCCATCAACGAAGAACAGTGTGAACAATGCATGTGTACCCTCCGGGTAATTTTGAATGATGAATTTTGAGTTTTGAATTGTGGGTGTTCGCTGTACTCACGTCTTCATTTCTAAATAAGCGCGAGCAAAGCGAGCACGTTAATTCAACATTCAGCATTCAAAATTCATAATTAAAAAAAACAATCGGCTATTGCCGATCAATCCCACTTCAACGCGCCACCGGTCTGATATTCGGTAACACGTGTCTCAAAGAAATTCTTCTCCTTGCGAAGATTGGCTTGCTCATCCAACCAAGGCAGAGTTGCCTCGGCGCCAGGAAAAGGTTCATCGATTCCCAACTGCCGTGCACGACGGTTGGCGGTGAACCGGAACTGGCCGATGTGATCCTCTTTGGAGTAACCCAGTATCGGATCGCGCAGGATGTAACCGGCATAGCCGACCTCGGCGGCCTCTGCCTCGTCCCACATGACGCGCAACGCTTTTTTATCCAGGGTGATATTCTCTTCCAGGATAATCTGCTTGACGACCCGGATACCGAATGAGGCGTGCAGCACTTCATCGCGCATGATGTATTGCAACTGCTCGGCGGTACCCTTCATCAGGCCGCGACGCTGCAGGGCGAAGATCGGGCTGAAGCCGTTGTAGAACCAGCAACCTTCGAAGATGGCGGCAAAGAAGATGTAGGCCATGACGAAGTTCTGCAGCTCGTCCGGGTCGCGCAGGTTGATGTCGGCGCGCAGGATGGAGGAGAGGCGGCGGTTGGTGATCTGGATCTTTTTGTTGATCTCCGGCACCACCCGGTAGCGATTGTAGATCTCACCCTGGTCAAGGCCGATGGTCTCGATGCAATGCTGGTAGGTCCAGGTGTGCAGGGACTCTTCATAGACCTGACGGGCCTGGTAGATCTGCAACTCGGGGGCGCTCATCTTCTCCATCACCGCCAGGCCGATGTTGCGCATCGCCAGGATGTCGGAGGTGGTGAGATAGGAGAGCACGTTCTCATACACATGACGCTCTTCGAGGGTCAGTTTACGCTGGTAGTCGTGGACGTCCTGGGCCATGTTGATGTCCAGCGGCGTCCAGTGGTTCTTGTTGCCGTTGAGGAAGTACTCCCAGGCCCAGGGGTACTTGAAGGGCGCCAACTGGTTGATGTCGGTCATACCGTTGACGACCCGTTTGTCATCCGGGTTGACCGGCTTCATATCCACCGCTGGTGTCTCGACGACCGGTTCAGCCTGCAGGGCCTTGGCGGCCTCTTCCACCACATGGGGATGGGTGGGTTGTTTGTCGGCTACCGTTGGCGCAGGGGTGGTCTCTATCGGCGCCGGTTTGGCGAGTGGGTCGTCCCAGTTCAACATTGTCTATTCCCCTCTCTGATTCTTTTCACTTGGGTGTTGTTCATCACGGTTCTGCCTATTGGCACGCATCGCAGTCCGGGTCGAGGATCGAGCAGGCCTTGGGTGCTTCGCTGCCGCTGGCGCCGATCAGGTCGACACTGCCGCTGCTGCCACCCTGTTGGACCGAGGTCTTCTCCGCACCGGTGGCGCCGATTGAGCGCAGGTAGTAGGTGGTCTTCAATCCACGCACCCAGGCCAGTTTGTAGAGGTTGTCGAGCATCTTGCCGGAGGGCTCTGCCATGTAGAGGTTGAGGGACTGGCCCTGGTCGATCCATTTCTGGCGACGGGAACCGGCCTCCACCAGCCAGCGGGCGTCAATCTCGAAGGCGGTGGCGTAGACCGCCTTGATCTCTTCAGGGATACGGTCGATGGGCTGCAGGGAACCGTCATAGTATTTGAGGTCGTTGATCATCACGTCGTCCCACAGGTCGAGCTGCTTCAGGTCGTGGACCATGTAGGGATTGACCACGGTGAACTCACCGGAGAGGTTCGATTTGACGAACAGGTTCTGGTAGGTGGGCTCAATCGACTGGCTGACACCGCAGATGTTGGAGATGGTCGCGGTGGGGGCGATCGCCATGGTGTTGGAGTTGCGCATACCCTGGGTCTTGATCTTGTCACGCAGGGCGTCCCAGTCGAGGGTCTGGCTCTCATCCACCTGCAGGTAGTCGCCACGCTCCGCCTTGAGCAGCTTGAGGGAGTCGATGGGCAGGATGCCCTGGCTCCACAGGGAGCCTTCATAGGTGGAGTAGCGGCCACGCTCTGCAGCGAGGTCGGAAGAGGCCTGGATGGCGAAGTAGCTGACTGCCTCCATGGAACGGTCGGCGAAGCTCAGGGCTTCATCGGAGGTATAGGGCATACGCTGTTTGTAGAGGGCGTCCTGGAAACCCATGATGCCGAGTCCCACCGGGCGGTGACGCAGATTGGAGTGGCGTGCCTGGGGGACGCTGTAGAAGTTGTAGTCGATGACATTGTCGAGCATGCGCATCGCCGTGGTCACGGTCTTCTGCAGCTTCTCCATATCGAGACCCTGTTCGCTGACATGGGCGGTCAGGTTGACCGAGCCCAGGTTGCAGACTGCGATCTCCTGATCATTGGTGTGCAGAGTGATTTCGGTACAGAGATTGGAGCTGTGTACCACACCCATGTGCTGGTTGGTGTAGCGTAGGTTGCAGGGATCCTTGAAGGTGATCCAGGGATGGCCGGTCTCGAACAGCAGACCGAGCATCTTACGCCACAGATCGTTCGCCTTGACCTTCTTCACCACATCCATCTCACCACGGGCCGCCTTCTCTTCGTAGGCGACATAGGCCTTTTCGAAGGCCTTGCCGGTCAGGTCGTGCAGGTCCGGGGTCTCGTTGGGGGAAAACAGGGTCCACTCTTTATCTTCGGCGACCCGCTGCATGAACAGGTCGGGGATCCAGTTGGCGGTGTTCATGTCGTGGGTGCGGCGGCGCTCGTCACCGGTATTCTTGCGCAGCTCGAGGAACTCCTCGATGTCGACGTGCCAGGTCTCCAGGTAGGCGCAGACCGCGCCCTTGCGCTTGCCGCCCTGGTTGACGGCCACCGCAGTGTCATTGGCCACCTTGAGGAAGGGCACCACGCCCTGGGACTTGCCGTTGGTGCCCTTGATGTGGGCGCCGAGGCCGCGTACCTGGGTCCAGTCGTTGCCCAGACCACCGGCAAACTTGGAGAGCAGGGCGTTATCCTTGATGCTGCTGTAGATACCGTCCAGATCGTCGGCGACGGTGGTCAGGTAGCAGCTGGAGAGCTGCGGCCGCAGGGTGCCGGCGTTGAACAGGGTCGGTGTCGAACTCATGAAATCGAAGGAGGAGAGCAGGTTGTAGAACTCGATGGCCCGGGCCTCCCGGTCGATCTCGTTGATCGCCAGTCCCATCGCGACTCGCATGAAGAAGGCCTGGGGCATCTCGAAACGAATACCGCTCTCACTGTGGATGAAGTAGCGGTCATAGAGGGTCTGCAAACCCAGATAGGTAAACTGCAGATCCCGTTCCGGTTTCATCGCAGCAATCAGTCGATCCAGGTCGTACTGACCGAGACGGCCGTCGAGCAGTTCCAGCTCTTCGGCCTGCTGGATGTAGCGTTTGAAGTAGCTGCAATAGCATTCGGCCATCTCCGCCTGGGTATTGACCCGGGTGCCGATATTGAGAAAATCGAGGGCTTCACGACGCAGGATGTCGAGCAGCAGCCGGGCGGCGACCTGGGAGTAGTTGGGCTCCTGATCGATCAGGGTGCGGGCGCTCATCACCAGGGTCTGGGAGACATCGCTCTCTTTCACACCATCGAACAGATTTCGACAGGCATCCTGCAGGATGTGTGCAGGATCGACTTCAGCCAGACCGTTACACGCCTCGTTGACCAGCGCCTGCAGGCGTTCGATGTCGAGGGGGCGGGTGGTGCCGTCAGCCAGGGTGACGTTGACCCGATGCTCCTCGGGAATACCTTCGATCTCGGCGCGCTTGGCGGCCTCTTCGGCCCGTTTCTGGGTCTGACTTTCACGATAGAGTACATAGGCGCGGGCGGCTTTGTGCTCACCGGAGCGCATCAGCGACAGTTCCACCTGGTCCTGTATATCTTCGATATGGACGGTGCCGTTATCGGGCATGCGTCGAGTCAGGGCGCTGACCACTTGGTCAGTGAGTGCCTTGACGGTGTCGTGGATACGCCCGGATGCTGCAGCATTGCCCCCTTCGACGGCAAGAAAGGCCTTGGTCACTGCGACTGCGATCTTGCCAGGGTCGAAATGGGTGACTTTGCCATTGCGGCGGATGACCTGGATGCCGCTCGTGCTGGCGGGCTGGGCCGGGTGTGCGGATTCCTGCATCACAGGTGGCTGGGTAACTGCAATGGATGCGTCGCCGTTGGCTGCTTGTGTGGCCATCTCTTCTCCTGAATATGTTCGCTTAGTAGCCATCGCTGCTCCGGGACTGTGAATAGGCTGCCCAGGCTTTCGAATGTCTAAGGTGGTCTCTAGGTTGTTGTCTATTTATAGTGACAGGACCGCCGGCTGTTGCGTGTCGTTGCCTGCCCTGTCTTAAAGCGGTCTCATGGTGCGGGAATTGCCATCCTTGAAACCGTTTTTTCATCCGTTGGCCGATTATTTTTCCGGCCTTTCGGGCTGGTTGTTGAGATGAGGAGTCAAATCCGATTTTCAAAACCAGTAAACACAATATATATCCAATTTCGCCGATGTCAACCACAAGATATTGTGTATGAAGCTGTGGAAAAGGGGGGCTTGTCTGTGTGTCAATTGTGGATAAGTTATGGATTATTGTGTGCTTTTACCGGCAAATCATTGGCTTACATCACTGGGTAATTATTTCCTTCAGGGGGGGTGATTGGAGGTTGGTTTTTTGTAAACAAAATAGGCTGTTTGAGATCTTCCTCCATTCCGGGAATCTAATTCTTTTTCGGCCCTGAATTTGATAACCGCTCCTCCTTTTGCCTGACGCTAAGGCAGCGTCTTTGTTTGGTCACGACAAATCACGGATACGACTTAAACTTTCAGCAGCTTACGGTGGGGCTGGGAGAGATGGTATCTACGATCCATTTCGAGGTGCAGGGTGGGGCTCTGCCCCACCTATCTTTTGATGAATGAGACAAAGATTATTATGAAGCTTGTCAATGATCCTGACCAACCAGCATGGGGTAACGATATCAGCGTTGAATTGTCCTGCTAGTTCAGCTGCTTGGGATTGGGAAAAGGGTTGGCAACCACACCCATAATGGGTATTGTGTGGCACTGGTGAAAACCCCGAATCCCAAGGAAGTCACTCTTCACCTGTTCTACAAGCTGGGACTGTTGAGTGGTCACTTTTTACAATTGAACTGATGAGGAGTTGTTTCGATGCTGGTAAGCGAAATAATGTCAAGATCACCTAAAACGGTGACCCCGGATGCCAAGCTTCTGGAGGTAGTCTCTCTGATGTGCCTGTTTCGTTACAGCGGCCTTCCGGTTGAGGAAGACGGCAAGTTGGCAGGGATTATCGCGGAGAAGGATGTATTGCACCGGATGTTTCCCTCCCTGGAAGATATCATGGATGGTATGTCTGCACCCGACTACGACAGTATGATGTCGCAGTATAAAGATGTAGTGAATCTCAAGGTGTCCGATGTGATGACTGCCAATGTGATCTCAGTTAACCCCGATATGCATGTGTTGCGTGCAGCTACTATTATGGTGCGGCATAAATTCCGTCGCATTCCGGTTACCGATGCCGGCCGCTTGGTGGGCATGCTTAGTCTGGGTGATATTCACAAGGCTATCTTTCAGGCCAATCTTGCTGACAATTTGTGTAAGCCTTGAAGGATTAGAGATCTCGCCTCATCCTACCGGCCGGAAACCGGTTTGATCGAGTCAGCATAAAAAAACCCCGAGCCCGCAGGGCGTCGGGGTTTTTATTATCGGTTACAGTTCAGAATTCGCCAGTGGCTCCAGCGACCATCACATCAAGCATGGCCTGGTTTACCCGAATGGCAATCTCGGTGAGTTCTGGTGGCAGCAGCTCACTGTTGATCAGCATATCCAGGTTCAGCATCATCAGCCAGAGTTTGCCCTCCTTGTCCTCCACCATTGCAATGCGACAAGGCATATAAGCGGCATAGATCGGATCGTGCATGATCATCTTTCGCGCATCTTCCGGATTACAGAACTGAAAGATGTCAAGGTAGGGTGTCTTGAGTCCGCGTGCCTCCAGCTCCTTTGAAACCTGCTGTCTGGCGACATACTTCAAATTGATTTCAGCAGCGCGGGACATCAAGGCCTGTACGGCATCATCTTTTGTGACCCCGTCTTTGACGCTCATTTGCACCACGGTCTGATTGATATCGGTAATATTGATTTCTGGCTGATCTGACGCCAGGGTTGTGGCAGTCATGGTAAGACATAGCACAAAAACGAGTGCCAGTGCTTTAATCGATTTCATTATCTTCTCCCGAGTATTGTTCGGTTCGTGAAATTATTATCAGTGAGTCCGTTTACTTTTTATTGCTGGGCGCCAGTGACGATATATAGGCAAGCAGTGCTTCAATATCCTGGTCCTTCAGCTCATCGAATGTTTCATCTTCAGGGTCGTCATCGTGGACCCGTTTATCCCATTGGAACATCTTGATCTGGCGGAACAGGTAGCGTGGGTATTGCAGTGCCAGTGCCGGTATACTCTTGCGTGATTTTCCCATACCGTTTTTACGATGGCAGCTCTTGCAGTCGCCGTTATAGAGTTCTGATCCCAGTTCAATGTTACCTGGCCAGGCAGGGATCCTGTTCAATATCGGGTTAATCTTCTCAAGATTGACGCTTTCGTAATAGGCGGCGATATCATCGATCTCCTCTTCGCTGATGGAATGGAGAGAAGAGGTGATCACCATGCGCGGGTTGATCCGTTCCTCATTGATGTATGCTTCGATCTGTTTAACCATATAACCGGCCGGTGTGCCGGCGAGTCGCGGTGACGCGGGCCCCGGAGTGCCCTGACCGTAATGACCATGGCAAAGTGCACAGCTTCTTGCCTGCTTCTTACCATTTTCCAAGTCAACTGCCTGTGTGACTATCGGGAAGGTGAGTAAAAGGGTTATCAATAGCCTTTTCATATTATTGTGGCTCCAGGTTTCTTTAAGGTCGTTATGAAAGTCTTCAGCATGTATTGGCAATCGACACCACCACATGTGACAAGCGGTTGGATTCCAAATAAAACCGGTCTGTTGAATTGAGCGATTTGGGAATTAAAGAATTAAAGTTCTCCTCCGGTTGAGAGGCGCATGCTCCATTGTTTTAATTGGTTGTTTGCGCATGATTCCCCTGTGGTTTGTTGCTTTTTTTATCCGCAGGCATTTTCACAAAACAGACCTGATCTTTCAATGATCATTACGCTACCAGAAGTGGGGTAATTAAAGAGCCGACATGGAGTGGAGATGTTTAAATTGATTATGATCAAACAGCAAGAAACTCACCCATGGTTATGTGGTTTATAGTCAAGATGGTTTTATGGCAATCCTGTGTAATGAGTGAAATAAAGCTGTTTTTTTATTGTGCCTGAGCACTTGCCTCGCTATATTAAATGTTACGGAACTTAAAAAAAGCCTGGATCATGATTTCAGGATACAACGACGACGATTGAGCATATCAACTTAGATATTTATATCCGCCAATCCTTTCAGTTTGCGAAGGTGTTGTATATGACGATTAACACCATGGGAGTCTCAATGAGAAAGTCTATCTGGGCAATGTCCTTTTTTAGCTTGATGGTGGCAGGTCAATGCATTGCTGAGCCATCGGGAGCAGCAATGCGTGAATATGAGCAGGCGATGGAGATGACGCCTGATCTGGAAAACGGCAGAAAGGTCTATCGAATCTGTGCTGTCTGCCATACACCCGAGGGATGGGGACTAGACAGCGGCGCCTATCCTCAGGTTGCCGGACAACTGGCCACGGTATTGATTAAGCAACTGGCTGATATCCGTGCGAGGAACAGAGATAATCCCACCATGGTGCCCTTTACATCGCCGCAACTGCTCGGTGGCGCCCAGGAGATCGCCGATGTGGCAGCCTATATCGCTCAGTTACCAATGAGTCCCCATAATGGGGTGGGGCCAGGCATCGATCTGGCATTAGGTGAACAACTCTACAAGGATAACTGTACCGAGTGCCACGGCGAGACGGGTGAGGGTATTCTGGATGACCATATTCCCGCAATTTATGGTCAGCATTATCGCTATCTGTTGCGCCAGTTCGAGTGGATCAAGATGGAGAGGCGCAGAAATGCAGATAAGAAAATGGTCAAACAGATCCACCGCTTTACCCATCGCGATATTCGTGCGGTGCTCGACTATGTGTCACGGATCAAGCCACCTAAGGAGAAACTGGCAACTGAGGGTTGGCACAATCCGGATTTCCCCAATTTTGCACGGCCATCAACAATGCATTCCGGTGCTGGGTATATGATCGATCAACGGCCAACCAGACCCAGCCGTCCAAGATAAAAAATAGACAACATAAAAAAGGCCAATCCCTGGCCGGCAGTTGATTTACATGAAAATATCGTTGGTGATATTGGTAAACCAGCTGTGGGCGTACTTGACTTCGCGAGCACGCATCTCCGCTGTTGCGTCAGTGGGTGTCAGACCGCCAGATATCTTGGTGATCTTGGATCCATCCTGAGCCAGCTGATAGACAGCTGCCACCGAGATACCCCAATCCTTACCGACAATTGAGTAGCATGTATTGACGTAGGCTGGCGTACCAGGCTCCTGACCGTTCAACAGGGCAGCTACGCTTGCTGCGCAGACCTTTGCTTCAGAGTTGGCCGCATAACCGGACTTCGGCATACCTTTGGCTATCGAAGCGTCACCAATCACATGAATGTTCTTGTGCATGGTGGATTCGAAAGTGTGCAGGTTAATGGGGCACCAGCCGCTGTCATTGGTCAGGCCGGCAGCAAAGGCGATCTTACCCGCCATCTGATTCGGAATGACATTCAACACATCAGCCTTCACCGTGTCATCAAAACCTGTGGTGACACTTCTAGAGCCAGCATCAACCTTAACCACGGCATTATCGTTGGAACCCTGAGCACTGCCACGCCATTCGATCATGGAATTGTCGGTCTCGTAGCCATACAGCGCTTTCCAACCTTGGGTGAAGAGACCCATCTTTGAGAATTTAGGCTTCGGATCGAGGATCAGGATCTTCGATTTAGGCTTGTGCTGTTTCAGATAGTGAGCAATCTGAGAGGCACGCTCATAGGGTCCTGGAGGACAGCGGAAAGGATTGCCGGGTGGTGCGATAACCACTGTGCCACCATCCTTCATCGCTTCAAGCTGCTTGCGCAGGGTGACGGTTTGAGAGCCGGCTTTCCAGGCGTGAGGAATATCCTCGGCAACCTTGGCGTCATAACCATCGATGCTGTCCCACTTGAAGTCGATACCGGGTGCAACAATACAACGGTCGTAAGGGAAGCTTTCGCCACCTGCCGTCTTCACCATCTTACCTTTGGCATCAATTGCGGTGACTACGTCATGGACTACCTTGACGCCATGTGAACCGAGTCCGCTATAACCGAACTTGATGGAATCGATACTACGACCGCCACCCAACACTTCGTTGGACATGTAGCAGGTGTAGTAGTGCTTGTTGGCTTCGATCAGTGTGACCTCAATGGTCGGATCGGCCATACGCAGATATTTCGCTGCAGTGGCGCCACCGGTACCACCACCGACGACAACAACCTTTTTGGATGCGCCGAGGGCGATATAAGGTGTGCCCATCATGCCGATGGCTGTTGCCGCACCTGCGCCTTTAACAAAACCTCTTCGGGTAATTTTCATGTTTCTCATTCCCCTCTTATTGCTTGCCTTGGGCGTAGAAGTTGAGCAGTGCGTCAAACCCGGCATCGCCCTCTTTCTTGATCATCTGATTAACTTTTTTCTTCATCTTTTTGGTCATCTCTCGATCACCTGCCTTGTAGTCGGTCATTGTGTAATGAAGATAAGGTGTCAGCTGTCCCATCAGAATGCCAGAATCGTCTTCGGCAGAAGTGCCGTTTTCGGCATGACATTTTTCGCAATATTTGTCATGCAGTTTAGCGCCTTTCTTTGCCTTGTCAGCATCGAAAGATTGCTTGGCCATGACAAACGGCTGTTTGCTGAACAGCTCGGCCATCGCTTTGATCTCGTCTTCGGAATAACCTTTAGCGATTCGTTGCATGATGGTTGATTTGATTGAACCGTCTTTGAAGCCCGCCATCACCTCTTCGAAATATACAGCGGAAATACCGCCGATACTGGGTGTTGCCGGACCTGCACTTGCGCCGTTAGTACCATGGCAGCCAGCGCAGGTATTTGCCAGCATGCCGGCGCTGGCGCCGGTCATCAGGGGCTTTTTGTCAGCCGCGAAGGCCGCGGACGATGCACTGAGAACCAGTGCGCCTATCAGGGCTTTCTTTAGATTGTTGTACGCCATGTTACCTCCTTTGGAATTAAAACAGGCTTACATTGTAAGTACAGGGTACAAAGTGCACCCTGTCACTTGAGCGGAGCAGCTTAATTTTAGGACTGCTCCTGTTGCAGTAAGCTCAGATGGTGATCCTGTATGCCACAAGCGTGGCATCAATCCAGGCAGCTATGCTGTCCACCATCTGGGCAATGCTCTGTATTACAGAAGACTCAAAACCTTGGCATGCTTTTTCTTTTTGGCAATGTCCGCGGCTGTGTGGCCTTCCTTATCTTTATGTGTTTTATCAGCACCATGTTGAAGCAGCAGCTTCACCGTTTGTTCTGATCCTTTGCGGGCAGCCTCCATCAGCGGGGTGATACCATCCACATCCGCCAGGTTTACATCCGCGCCCGCTGCTATCAAAATCTGTGCTGTATCAGCTCTATCTTGACCAACCGCCCATATTAAGGCAGTTGCGCCATCATTGTCCTGAGCGTTGACGTCGGCGTAGTGATCCGACAGGGCCTTGACGACGTCGTTATGCCCACTGTCTGCCGCCAATATCAAGGCGGTGGAACCGTTCTTATCCCGGCTTGCACTGTCCGCACCATGTTTCAACAGCATGACGCTGGTAGCGACATACCCTTTTTCTGCAGCCATCATCAGTGCATTTCGGCCATATTTGTCCGATGCCTTCGGGTCGGCGCCCTTGTATAATAGCTGTTCTACCATATCGGTGATGCCATAGCGGGAGGCGATCATCAGAGAATCCCATCCTGCTCTGGTGCGGTCATGCAGGTTTGCACCCCGTTCCAACAGCATGGCGGTAAGTGCTGGATGACCGTTTTCAGCGGCAAAGGTCAGCGCTGTACAACCATCTTTTGTTCGTGCATTGACGTCGGCTCCCCGACTCAACAGGAGCACAACAGCCTCGAAATTGTCATTCTCGACCGCCATCATCAGTGCATTCTTGCCGAATTTATTTTCACTATCGACAGGCACACCCTTGTCCAGAAGGACAGTCATCGTCTCTACATCACCGACATTGGCGTATAGTCGAAGATCTTTATCATCCTGCGTATCGCCGGCATACAGTGGTGCCGTCAAGAGTAGTGCAAGAACCGATAGGAACAGTCTGGTTTTATTCATTGAATTCCTGTCACGAGGCTAAACAACAAGTTTCATTAGCGAAGCCAACAGATTATATCAGACCTGATTTTATGATGGGTCAGGCTCATCGGGCTCATCCGGTTCCTCATGAGCTATGCCCTTGTGGCAATCGATACAGGCTGCACCCTCATCCATCGCTTTGGGATGACGTTTACGGGCACTGCGATCCTGTTCGCTCAGGTCCATGCTGGTGAATTCATGGCAGGAGCGGCACTCACGAGAATCTGAAGCACGCATTTTTTCCCATACCCGGTTGGCCATATCCCAGCGAAGGGCCTCGTATTTCTCCTTGGTATCGATGGTGCCCATGATCTCGTGATAGACATCCTTGGCGGCCATGACTTTGGCGATCATCTTGGGAATAAAGGGTTTGGGAACGTGGCAGTCCGAACAGGTGGCTCGTACGCCGGATGCATTTTTATAATGAAGGGTCTCTTTGTACTCCTCCAAATTGACCTTCATGGTGTGGCAGGAAGTACAAAAATCCATCTCATTGGTAAAGGCAAGACCCATATTGAATAGACCGGTAAAAATAATACCGGCAACAAAAATGATACCCGCGAGGATTATAGAAATTTTACCCGCGGACTTACTGCCAGCACGTCGTCTGAACATACTCCACCCTCGAAATTCTGTCAGGAAAAGCAAACTGCTTTTCAAGTGTCTTTTTTAACTATGCCCGTCTATTTCCTTTAGGTCGGGTGATTTTTCTTGACTGAGGGATGTTACGTCAAGTCGTATATCAATGCAAAAAGACACTGTAAACAAATGCATATGATATTATTAGCCTAAACTAATTTAGGCTACCGGAGATCGAGTCCTGTGACTGAAAATTTTGATCTCTGCACGCTTGCCAGACATGGTTGATATCGCCCAGGGAACTGAGTGCTCTGCTCAGGTGTTCTTTTTTTTCTTGTGTATCGATTGTGGGATAGAGGGTGGTGCGAATTTCATGAGGCAGACCGCTGAGTGCCAGCAAACGGGCACATTGCCAGGCCGATTCTCCCACTCCCGGAACGCCGGTGAGTGCCTCGTAGTCTTCCACTGGGGCTTTGATATCCAGGCCGACCCAGTCGAGATAAGGTAACAGTCGGGCAAAACGGTCCGGGTAGATGCCGGCCGTGTGCAGCCCCACTAAAAACCCCATTGCCTTGACCGCCTTCACAGCATCCTGCAAAGCGGCCTGGAGGGTCGGTTCCCCACCGCTGAACACAACCGCTTCCAGTAAACCTCGACGGCTTTCGAGAAAATCGAGAACCGCTTCCCAAGGTATATTCAGACCCCCATGGCGGGGTAACAACTCACTATTCTGGCAGTAGTGGCAGCGTAGCGGACAACCCTGGCAAAAGATCACCGCAGATAGGTGGTCCGGGTAGTCAATGGTGGTTATGGGGGTCAGCCCCCCCACCTGTAGAGGGGGATAGGGCATGGCTCAGCCAGCTATCCCGTTGTAATCGTATGAGTTGGCAGGGTGGATCTCACGGGTGCCTTGGTCGATCTTCAGCTCTTTGAAATAGAGCCGTTCCGCCTGCTCGGATTGCTTGCCGGGATTGAATGCAGAGATAGGGCGGTGATAGCCCATTACCCGGGTCCAGACCTCGCATCGGGTGCGCTCTTCGTCTCTCAGTTCAATGGGTGTGTGCATGGTTGATCTCCTGTTGTTTCTGTTGGATGAGTGCTTGGTCGCATTTGGGGCAGAATGTCTGCTCTCCGCTGAGGTAACCGTGTACCGGGCAGATGGAAAACGTCGGCGTAATGGTCAAATAGGGGATGCGGAAGTTCTCCAGAGAGCGTTTGACCAGTTTTTTACACGCTTCGGTGCTGCTGATCCGCTCGTTCATATAGAGGTGAAGTACTGTGCCGCCGGTATATTTTCGCTGTAGTGGCTCCTGATGCTGCAGGGCGGCAAAGGGATCGTCGGTAAAGCCTACCGGGAGCTGAGAGGAGTTGGTGTAGTAGGGTTTGTCCGGAGTGCCGGCCTGAAAGATCGTGGGGTAGCGTTTGAGGTCCTCTTTGGCGAAGCGGTAGGTGGTCCCTTCTGCGGGTGTAGCCTCCAGATTGTAGAGGTTGCCGGTTTCCTCCTGGAAGGCCACCATACGTTGACGAATATGGTCGAGAAAACGGGTCGCGAGCGCCTGCCCTTCAGTATGGCTGATATCGAATTTATCGTTACTGAAATTGCGGATCATCTCATTGATGCCGTTGACGCCAATGGTCGAGAAGTGGTTTCTCAAGGTGCCAAGATAGCGTTTGGTATAGGGGAAAAGTCCTGCATCCATGTGGCGTTGAATGACCTTCCTTTTGATCTCCAGACTGTTACACGCCAGTCGCAACAGTTCATCGACGCGTGCCATCAGGTTGGTTTCGTTCCCATTGTGGAGGTAACCCAGGCGGGCGCAGTTGATGGTGACCACACCCAGTGAACCGGTCTGCTCCGCTGAACCGAACAGACCATTGCCCCGTTTCAGCAACTCACGCAGGTCAAGTTGCAGTCGACAGCACATGGAACGCACCATATTCGGGCTCAGTTCTGAATTGAGAAAGTTCTGGAAATAGGGCAGACTATACTTGGCAGTCATCTTGAACAGCCGTTGAGCATTCTCGCTCTCCCAGGGAAAATCTGGGGTGATGTTGTAGGTCGGAATGGGAAAGGTAAAGACCCGGCCTTTAGCGTCACCTGCGGTCATCACCTCGATGTAGGCGCGATTGATAAGGTCCATCTCTGTCTGTAGATCACCGTAGCTGAAGGACATCTCTTCACCCGCGATGATGGGGATCTGTTCGCGCAGATCCTGTGGGCATACCCAGTCGAAGGTCAGATTGGTGAAAGGGGTCTGGGTACCCCAGCGGGAGGGCACATTGAGGTTGTAGATCAACTCCTGAATATACTGGTAGACCTGTGAGTAGCTGAGATTGTCTATGCGTACAAAAGGGGCCATATAGGTCAAGTGAGTCTTCGATCTCGTGATGTCTTTTAGGCGTCCCAGGCCTAAAAGACACTCGATCTTTGACAACCTATTAGTGCCCCGGACGGTCCTGGTCACTGACACTACGTGATCACATCGCAAGCTCGTGACCACTCCGCCGTCAGTTCCCAAATGACTGGACGCCGTGTTCGGATGCTCGCTTTGCATCCCCTCTGGCGCAAGGCACGACGGGTCTACAGTCTCGCCTCACGCCTACCGGGGACTAACCGCCTCGGCTTTCAGCCTTCCTTGGCGCTCAGCGATCGAATGAGCTGAACGCCTGGGCACCCGCCCACTCGTTCTGCAGGGTGCCGAGGAAATTGACTATCTGACCGACAGCGCTGGATAGATGTTTTGGCGGTCCCGACTCGACCTTTCCCGGCACCCCGTTCAGCCCTTCGTGGAGCAACGTGCGGAGGGACCAGCCGGCGCAATAACCGGCCAACATGTCGAGGTCATGAATATGGATGTCACCCTGTCGGTGAGCTTCGCCGATCTCGGGGGGGTAGACATGATTGAGCCAGTAATTGGCTATCATCTTGCCTGAAGCGTTAAGGATCAGACCACCCAGGGAGTAACCTTGGTTGGCATTCGCAGAGACCCGCCAGTCGGAGCGCTGCAGATATTCACTCACTGAGGCAGAGACATCCAGCAGGGTGCGGCGATCCTCACGCAGCTTCTTATGCTGTTCACGGTAGACGATATAGGCGCGGGCCGTCTTCAGATGGTTGGCGCTGATCAATACCTGCTCAACGATATCCTGGATACGCTCGATACCGGGGGTCTGCTCCCGATAACCGGTGTGGGTCAAAACCTTGATCACTTGTGCGCAAAGCAGTCTTGCCTCGCTGCTATCGAACTCCTGGCTCGCCTGACCGGCCTTGAAGATGGCGAGTTGGATCTTGCTGGTGTCGAAATCAACTTCGCAACCGTCACGCTTGAGAACTTTTGTGGGTGTGCAGAGTGTCTGTTGAACGGCAATCGCTGACATAGCCGGTAATCCTCCTATATTATAATATTAAGTATACCATATATGGTGGTCTTATATTTATTAAAGCACTATATATTGTGTTGTGAGCGATTTCATTTGATCAATGTCAAGTCATAATCAAACCTGCTGCGTTGTTGCAGGCTGGATTTCTGGCAGTGTGTGTTGATTTTGTGTGCTAACAGATGTGCACACCACTTCGTTGAAGCGTGAAGGGGATTCATTACGGTGCGGCATGGCTGCGCCCTAGATATCCCCTATTTTTGGGTGCGACCCGCCGCACCCATTAGGTGGGCTTGCAAATATTGAATAAGCGATTGAGTCGAACGGGTTAGCGGCCGTCACCCACAAAGGGATTGGTTCGACGCTCCTCGCCAAAGGTGGATTCAGGACCGTGGCCAGGGACAAACCTGACATCATCACCCAATGGCCATAGTTGATCCCGAATGGAGTGAATGAGGGTACTGTGGTCGCCGCGGGGGAAATCGGTACGCCCGATAGATCCGCTGAAAAGCACATCGCCCACTTGTGCGAGTTGATCGTTGCGATGGAAAAAGATGATATGCCCCGGTGTATGGCCCGGGCAGTGATAGACCTCTAGACGTTCCTCCCCCACGGGTACTTCGTCACCCTGGTTCAGCCATCGATCGGGTTTGCAGGCGATCGCATCACCAAAACCAAACATCGTCGTTTGCTGGTCCATATTGTCCAGCAGAAACGCATCCTCCCGATGAGGGCCAATGATGGGTAGTTGCAGTCTCTGAGCCAGTTCGTTGGCGCCACCGGCATGATCCAGATGTCCATGGGTGAGGAGAATGCACTCCGGGATCAGCTCTATGGCGTTAATTTGGTCGATTACTTTTTGGCTGTCCCCCCCCGGATCGATGATCGCCGTATGGCGGGTTTTCTCGCACCAGAACAGGGTGCAGTTTTGCTGAAAGGGGGTGACGGGGATAATTCGGTAGTGCATCAGGTGATCTTCTGTAATAGGGTTTCCAGCTGTTTTTGACTCTTTGCACCCAAACAAACTTCGGTCACTTTATTGTCTTTCATCAGTAGGGTTGTCGGGGTGGCTCGGATATTGAATACCCTCGCTGTTTCAGGGTCACTCTGTACATCGACCTTCACGACTGTGTCATGATTTTCAGAAAGATGATCGATGATAGGGGTCATGCTACGACAGGGGGGGCAGTTCTGACTATAGAAATAGATCATTCGATTACCGCTCGTCTCACTGGTCAAATCGCTCTCTATCATTCTACCAACCAGGCGTTTTGCAGAGAGATAGCTGAGTAACGGCAGTAAAATGAGATAACTTGCAATCAACAATAAGACAATCATTAACCAGGACATGTGGTAAGACTCCCTGATGGTTTTTTGAAGAGTGCCAGATACAATATCACTTTGAAAGGATACCAGGCGCATTGCTGATGGAGGGGTGCAGTGAATAGACCGCTTGTATCCCAACCCATGGATTCAGGTTTAAGCTGGGTGGCAGATTGCAGATCGGTGACAGACCAAATTAAGGGTATCGGTTATACAATGCAGCTATTCGTACAAAAAAACAGGGTTGATAAATGGATCAGATGACGCTCTTCATGGTGGTGGGAGGATTATTAATCCTCACCCTGGTATTGGCAAGCATAGCCCAGCGTTATCACGCCTTTGTCGAAGAACGGCGTCAACATGTACAGCGTATCCTGAAGCGGGTGGGTGAGATAGATGGAATCATCCAGCGTATGACCGGCCTGCCGGTGCCGATTGAGGCAGAGCAGATCCTGCGGCGGGATATTATTGCCCGCCTACAGGCATTGAAGGGGATTCATGCCCGATACGATGGCATCGATCGCATGATCCGGGAGGCACAGCAAACCCTTGAGCAGGTATCGGCAAAGCCGGCATCCACCCATCTTAACGAGCAGCAGCTGGTGCGGTTGACTCGACTGACGGGTGAAATCGAGTGGCTGGTTCAAGAGAAAAGATTACTAATCCCTGTTTCCCCTGAAGAGGGCGCCCAGTTATTGGAGCTGATGAGGATGCGACGGGCTGAATCACTTTATAACCACCATCTTCCTGAAGCGAATCGACTGGCGAACAGTGACCAGATTCATCAGGCACTATGGCATTGTGAACACCTGAAAAAGGTATTAAGGAGTTATCAGCCGGAGAATCAGCAGATCAATGCCTGGTATCTAGAGGTGGAGAAGCTCAATAAACAGATCAGTAAAAGGCTGGCCGGCGGTTAATCGGGATACTCTTTTTCGGAATGGTCATCCAGGGGTTCGGAGATACGGTGGCTTTCATCCAGCCAGTCCCCCAGATCGATGAGGCGGCAGCGCTCGCTGCAGAAGGGTCGCCATTTGGAGGCCTCGGACAGGATGACCGGTTTGCCACATGTCGGGCATGGGACCGCTGTTTTTTTATCGCCGGGATTCATGACTTTTAAAAAATACAGGCAGTGAGCTGAAAATCCACCTCGTGTGAGGTCTGGACAGCTTTACTGCTATCGACTGCTTCAAGGAAGCGTATGCTGAAGCGGTGTTTGTTGCCGCTGATCTCAGTAAACATCGAGGAACTTCTGGGCAGTCCCACCCGGATCAACTGAGCGGGCGAGGAGCTCTCAAGGGTTTTTTGGAAAAAGCCCTGGTGGGCCTTTTCCTGGGTAGGCAAGTGGCTGCCGCGGACCAGGTTGAGTAACAATACTACCGCTTCACGTACCGGATGCAGATCATGCATCCACTCACTCATTTGACCCTGGCGGACCTCATAGGGTTGATTGAGCCAGTAGTGGTACTGGGGTAGATCGAAATTACAGCCACCGCCTGGGATGCTGCTACGTTGCAGGATAGCGGTCAAAAACTCGTTGCTACGCAATCTTCGGGCAATCTGCCCGTCCATGCGGTAGACCTGATGGATGGCCTGTTCCAGATCATCCAGCACCTGTCCCAGGGCCTCCATGTTGACACCGGGTTGTTGGCGAACCCGCTCCAGATTACTGGTATGACGCTCCAGTTCTTTAAGGATCTCTGTCTTTAGATCAGAGCGTCCAAAAATGGTAACCATGCTGAGGAGACCCTGAATGGCTGCCCTGTTACTCCAGCTGTCAGCCAGCGGACGAAAATGATCCACCTGCAGAAAAAGGTGCTCAAGTCGAAGAAAGGTACGAATCCTTTCGTTCAACGGATGCTCAAAGTGAATCAGATCGGTCACGAGAGATCAGTCTTTCCATTAGCTGTTGAATGAGTGGGGTGGTTATCAGGATCAGCGCTGATTATGTCAGGGCTGAGACATTACTGCTAACCTGAATCGGTCATTACTCACGTTTTTGTTATCGAGTTTGCAACAACCATCATCCTAGAATCCGTAGTTGAACATGGATTTTTTACCTATTCATGTAATGCTCCACAACTCACCCAGTGGGTGCGGGAAAAATTCAATACATGATCCGGCATATCATTCCCTTACGTCAGGTATCAGCGGTCAACTGCGGAATCTAGGAATATAAGCCTTCAACCACGTACACCAGGACCGATGCTGAAACTATCGAGAATATTGACATAGTTGACCCGCTCGAACTCTGTCGGGTCGGTGACACTGATCTGGCTGACCCGGCCACGAAACTCCTCGACCGTCTCGAATCCCTTCTCCTCCATCCACGCTTCGATGCCTGTGATGATGGATGCGATTGCCTGGGGACCCTGCTCAAGCAAAAGGCTGCATAGGTGGACCACATCGGCTCCAGCCAACAGTAATTTAATGGCATCATCCTGGTTGTGTACACCGCCTGTAGCACCGAGGGAGAGCTTCGTGCGGCCATGCAGAATTGCGATCCAGCGCATCGCCAGCAGCGCCTCGGCAGATGTGGAAGTCTGCAAGTTGGTGGTCAGACGTAGGTTATCGATATTGATATCGGGTTGATAGAATCGGTTGAACAGAGAGACCCCGCTGGCGCCGGCCATCTCCAGCAGTTTCACCATGTTGGCCATTGAGCTGAAAGCGGGCGATAGTTTCATGTTGATCGGTATCGATACCTGCTGTTTCAGCTGGGTCAGCAGTTCAATGTAACGCTGTTCGATTTCGCTGCCGCTGATCTCGATATCGGCGGCAACCTGGTAGATATTCAACTCCAGGGCATCGGCACCGGCCTGCTCCATCTCTTCGGCATGGGTGATCCAGCCTCCCGGTGTGGTGCCGTTGAGACTGGCGATGACCGGAATCTCCAGTGCTTGTTTCAGCGCCTGCAGGTTTTCCAGGTAACGTTCCTGACCATTGGAGAAGTCGTAGTGATTGGGCAGAAAACTATCTGCTTCAGCAAACCCGGTGTCCTGATGGTGTAGAAACCGGACCATGGTCTCCTCTTCGGCAGTAACCGCCTCTTCGAACAGTGAGTACATGATAATGGCCGACGCCCCGGCATCTTCCATGCGGCGGGCATCATCGATGCTGCGGGATAAGGGTGATGCAGAAGGCACCAGTGGGTTCTTCAGTTGCATGCCCAGGTATTCGGTTGTGAGGTCCATATCGCTTCTCTTTGTGCGAGGGGGATTTAGATATTAATTAGAGGGTATATAGCATGAAACGACTGTATAGGTCAGATACGAATGGCAATTGCTTAGTAGCTGAAGTTTGACTGTCAGCGGCTTTATTCGGTTGGGATTGGTGGGGGCCTGCCCCACCAAATCTATTTGATCAACGCAGATGGTTACACTCTGTTACAGTCGAATACGCACCGTCACAGCCATACACCTTGTACAGTGCTAATGTAAAGATGGAGTTAACAGGAGTCGCAAATCCAATGCAGGTCAATAGCGATCCCGGACCGTCACAGGTCCTGCTGGTGGAAGATGATGTGCAGCTCGCGGAGCTGGTACAGGAATATTTGCAGCGCTATGAGTTTGTGGTGAGTCTCGAGCATCGTGGCGATACGGCCCCCGATCGTGTGCGTCAGCAAAACCCCGATATTCTGGTACTTGATCTGAATCTGCCTGGACGGGATGGACTGGAGATATGTAGAGAGTTACGCATGGAGTTTCAGGGGCCGATCGTGATGTTTACTGCCAGGGATGAGGATGTGGATGAAATCGTAGGCCTTGAATTGGGTGCCGATGACTATCTGACTAAACCGGTTGAACCGAGAGTACTGCTGGCCAGGCTCCGTTCGCTGCTACGCCGTTACCGCCCAACGGATGCGAATCAGTCGGAAGCCGCTGAAGATAAATTGAGTTTCGGACAGTTGCATATCGATGCCAGTGCGCGAGCGGCGTCTCTTAACGATCAGGCGATTGAACTCTCAACCGGTGAATTCGATCTGCTCTGGCTGTTGGCCAGTATGGCGGGAAAAGTGGTTGAGCGTGACAGTGCGCTGAAAAGCCTGCGTGGTTTTGGCTACGATGGTCTGGATCGTTCCGTGGATATTGGTATCTCAAGGTTACGACGTAAGCTCAGTGATGATGCCAATCACCCCTATCGAATTAAAACCGTGCGTGGGCGTGGTTATCTTTTTGTGCCTGATGCCTGGGAGTAATCATTGTTGGCCCGTCTCTACCTCACCCTGTATGGCGTATTATTTCTTACCTGCGCACTGTTTATCGCAGGTCTGACCTGGCTGCCGGAATTGGCATTGCATGGCACTATCCAGCGCTACTATGAACGGGCCTTGATCGGTGCTTACCACCTGGTAGAAGATCAACTGGCAGCACGTCCCCAGTCCCAGTGGAATGAGGTGATCGATGAATTGGAACCCCATTTTCGCTATGGGCTTGCACTGTATGGCGTAGATGACCTGGATAGGCTGGAAATCGAAGATCCGGAACAACAACGGCTTAGAGATGGGTTGCTGATATTTCAGGAGGAGGGGGAGCAGACCCAGTTTTTCAAACGGGTACCCGATTCCGACCGTTATCTGATGATGGTGCTGGGTCCCGATCCACAACAGGAGGAGATCGACCAGGTTGAGGGTATCGTCTATCTGATCGAGTCCCGTTTTCTGCAGAGCGATAGATTGACCTGGCCTGAGACACTGACTGATTTGGGCCAGATGTTTGACATGCCTTTGGCAATGCTCTCTGTTGATGATTCGGCACTGCCAGCTGATCGACTGGTTGAAATTAAAGCGGGTAAAATTATCGTGCTGGGTCTGGAAGAGGGAAAGGAGACCTATTTCAAGCGACTGGGGGATTCTGATCAGGTGTTTCGTGCAGGACCTTTTGAGGTTCCTCCGATCCTACGTTACTTTAATCTAGTCATTCTGCTATTACTGGCATTGCTGATTGCCCTGGCTGTCTATGTCTGGGTCCGCCCGGTTTGGCGTGATCTTAATCGATTCGATCATGGGGTCCGTCATTTCGGTACCGGCGATCTGGATACCCGCTTACTCGTCAGCAAAGGTTCGGCATTAGGCTCTCTGGCCGATACCTTCAATGCCATGGCAGAGCGCATGCAGCGTTTGATCCATTCTCATCGGGAGCTGACGGGTGCCGTCTCTCATGAGCTGCGTACGCCCATTGCCCGGTTGCGTTTCAGAGTGGATATGTTGGAGGAGCCACTCAGCAATACTGATAGGCAGCGGCATATCACTGGCATGCGCAAGGATATCGTGGAGCTGGAAGAGCTGGTCAACGAGTCACTCAGCTACTCCCGTCTTGACCGTGAACGGCCTGACCTGGTGATGGAGTCGGTGTCGCTGGGTGACTGGTTGAGTGCCCTGCTTATTGAGCTGGAGGAAGAGTTATCGACGGTGAATGTTGAGTTTGAACCCATGCCAGCAAACGCTTCGAAACAGGTGACCCTTGATTCCAGATTGATGGGGCGTGCTGTTAAAAATCTAATCCGCAACGGTCGTCGCCATGCCTCACAGCGGATGCTGTTGAGTGGTGATTGCCAGGATGGGCAGGCCAGAATTGTAGTCGAGGATGATGGTTCAGGTGTGCCAGAAGAGGAGCGGGAGCGTATCTTTGCTCCCTTTGCCCGGCTGGATGCTGCCCGTGACCGGGAGTCGGGGGGAGTCGGCCTGGGGCTTGCTATCGTCAATCAGATCACCCGTTGGCATGATGGAAAGGTATGGGTGGAGACCTCCAGACTTGGTGGCGCTCGCTTTGTTATTTGCTGGCCTGTTACACAAAATTAGGGCCTGTTACAGCCTGATACAATCCCATACAAGACTGCCACAGACCGTCGTTACATTCTTTTATAACCTGATGTTGTCACTTAAAACAATGGAGACGACATCATGTCTTTTAGACTTAATAAACAAACCTTCACTGCTGTTGTGCCGGTACTGGTTTTTGCCACGGTTCTGATCGCTGTGTCTGATAACGCATCGGCAGGCGAATGGAGTGTGGGTGCTAACGTCCTGGGTGGACGCAGCCCCATCGTGGGTGAGGATGGGGTTGCGGCTCTGTTCCCGGTTGTGGCCTACAAAGGAGAGAGGTTTTACGCCAACCTGGGAAATCCCGGACTCTCATTCTTTAACGGCAACGCCGATTTCGGTGGGCTGGGTTACAGCGTCTTCAAGGGCGATCACTACAATATCGATCTGGTTGGCAAGATCCGTGCAATGGGGCTAGATCCCGATGACAATTCCAAATTGCGTGGATTACATGAACGTAAAGCCGGTTTCGATGCCGGGGTCAATGCAAGATGGGATACCGGTTATGGTGAGTTGAATGCACAATTGTTGACCGATGTCAGTAATCGTTCCAAGGGTCAGGAAGCGATATTCAGCTATGCCTATCCGATGACCCAGGGCAACTGGACACTGCGGCCTGAAGTGGGCATTAGCTGGCAGAGCAGTGATTTAACCGATTACTACTTCGGTGTGCAAAGCGACGAAGTGACTGCGAGCAGATCGGCCTACGAGGGTAAGTCTACAGTTACTCCCTTTGCCGGTGTGCAGGTTGAATATGCGTTTACTCAGCAGACTCATCTGATTGGCGGTGTCGGTATTGGACGCCTCGGAGATGGCATCAGCGATAGTCCCATTGTCGATGAGCGTAATGTCGGTGGGGGGTATCTCGGTCTGATGTATCGTTTCTGAGGCTGGCCTGGATGAATCTGCTTTTTAGTATGACGATTCTGACCGTAGGCCTGCTGATCCTGGTTGGTGGCTTTGTCCGCTATATGGATCAGGCTCAGCAGGTTGAGACAGTCACTGTTGAACGAGGTGATCTGGAACTGTTGATCAGGGTAACCGGTGAAGTGATCAATGATCGCAGTGTAACCCTGACTGCGCTGGTGGACGGTCAAGTGAATCGTGTCGCTACAGCTATGGGTGAGCGGGTTGAGGCCACTCAGGTACTTGCCTCCATGGATAATCGGGCGGCCGCTGCGCGTCTGCAACGGGCGGAAGCCTATATGCAGCAGGAGGCGGTACGGCGTCGCGAAGAGCAGCTGCGCTATCAGCGACTGAAGAAGCTGGCGGATAAGGGTGCTGTCTCACAAGAGAAGCTGGAGGAGGCGAAACTCAATTGGGAGGCGGCGACAGCTGCCTGGCAAGTGGCAAAGGCCGATCTGCATCTTGCTGAAGTGGCTCAGGAGTGGCAACAGGTACGTGCCCCTTTTGCGGCAGTTGTGGTGGGGAAGTCGACTGAAGTAGGGCAGTGGGTCGAAGCCGGGACCAAACTGTTTTCCCTGGTGGCCCTGGACCAGTGGGAGATCGAGGCCCATGTGGATGCGGTGGACAGCGGTCGGGTGAAACTGGGTCAACTGGTGACGATCCGTTGTGATGCCTTTCCCGGTCTGGTCTGGCAATCGACCCTCAGCTGGATAGGTCCCAGTGTGGAACGTGAGAAGGATAAACGACTCAACACCTTTCGCGTGCGCCTCGGTCTGGGTGAAACACCTCCACCCCTGCTGTTAGGACAGCAACTGGATTTAGAGATCCTTGTGGATCATCGTCACAACATATTGAAACTACCTTTTGCTGCACTACGTGAAAGCGATGAGGGCTTTGAAGTAGCACTCATCGAGTCGGGCCAGCTGCACTACCGACCGATTGAAATCGGATTGGAGGGAGACACCCATGTGGAACTGATCAGCAGTTTCTCTGAGGGTGTCAAAGTGGTTCGCCTGGACGGCGATATCCTTGAAGCCGGTGCGCTGGTGACGGAAGGAGAAACGCCATGATCCAGATCGAGGGACTCTACAAGTCGTATTGGCGATCAGGTATTGAGTTAGTGGTCATTCACGATATCGATCTGGCTGTTTCTGAAGGTGAGTTCATTGCCATTATGGGACCTTCCGGTTCGGGCAAAAGTACACTGCTGAATATTATTGGCTGTCTTGATATCGCGGATCGTGGTCACTACCAGCTGGATGGGCAGACTGTGGACCCTGGTATTCCCCATCATCTGGCCCGGTTACGGGCTCGATATATCGGATTTGTTTTCCAATCCTTCAATCTTATCCCTACCCGGAGCGCTCTGGACAATGTGGCACTGCCTCTGCTCTATCAGGGGATGACCCGGTCGGCACGCAACAGCCGTGCAAGAAGCGCCTTGCAACGTGTCGGTGTGACAGATCGGTCGGCACACCTGCCCAGTCAACTCTCCGGCGGTCAGCAGCAACGGGTGGCAATCGCCCGTGCCCTGGTCAATCAACCCCGATTGCTGATCGCAGATGAGCCGACAGGTGCACTGGACAGCCATAACAGTTCCCAGGTCATGACCCTGTTCAGAGAGTTGCATGACGAGGGACACACTTTAGTGATGGTGACCCATGATCCCGCCATTGGCGAGAGGGCGGATCGGGTAGTGATATTAAGTGATGGCGCGGTAGTGTCGTGAACAGTTTACATATCTATATCGAGTTACTGGGTGAGGCTTTTTTGGCGCTCAGGGATAACCGGTTGAGATCCCTGTTGAGTGTGGTCGGTATCGCCATCGGGATTGCAGCGGTGATGACAGTGAGTGCCGTCAGTAGCGGCGGCAAGGCGTTTGTGATTAAAGAGCTGGAGACCTTCGGGCTACGCTCGGTATGGGTGTTTCGAGACTATGCCGACAAAGATCCCAATCGGCGGGTACGTCAGGGATCGGGGCTGGTGGAACAGGATCTGGCCATACTGAGTGGCGAATGCTGTCCGGCGGTACATCGATTCAGCCCGGTATCGTTGGTGGAAAACGATCCCATTATTCAATGGGGTAATCGCTACAGCAATGCAGAAATCAAAGGGGTAAACGCAAGCTATCTAGCCATCAATAACGATCGTTTGAAACTTGGGCGCGGTTTCAGGCAAGAGGATATCTACAGTCGTCGTCCGGTGGTCCTGGTCGGGGAAACCGTCAGTAAAGATCTGTTTCCACAAACGGGAAACCCACTAGGCCGTCATTTTCGTATCGCAGGTCGTAAGTACAGGGTCATCGGTGTGTTGCAATATAAAAGCAGGGATCTGCTTGCCAGTATTGGTTCGGAGGGTGGCGAGGATGCCAACAATCGCATCCTGTTGCCCTATACCTTGGTGCAACAGATCAACGGTAACCAGGAGATCAGTTATCTACAGGCAGAAGCCGTATCACTGAATCAGGCAGAGCGAGCAGCCGCACAACTCAAACAGGTGCTGGAACGACGCTATCGTGGCGCCTATCAATATACACAAGTAACACTTGCTTCCTATTTGAAGACAGTGGATCGCATATTGGGTGGTATCACCGCCATGGGAGTGGTGGCTGCATCCACCTCCCTATTGGTGGGTGGGATCGGTGTGGCGGGAATAATGAGTACAGCGGTTGTAGAACGTATCCGGGAGATCGGGGTGAGAATGGCAATAGGTGCAAACCGTCGTCATATTCTATTTCAATTTTTGGCAGAAGCAGTGCTGATCAGTGTGATAGGTGGTATCGCCGGTCTGTTTGTTGGTCTGTTGCTGGGTGGCTTATTGGATCTGGTGACCGGATTTCCACTCATACCTACCCCAAGCGGCATCCTAACTGGGTTAACGGTTTCCGTACTGGTGGGGTTGGCGTCCGGTTACTATCCGGCACGTCGGGCTGCTGCGTTTCTGCCGGTGGAGGCTTTGAGACGTGAATAGTAAATTTTGAGTGGTGAATTTTGAATTGAATGTGTGCGCTTTGCGCACGGCTTATTTGTTCACTTGCTTTTTGGTGAGTGGTTATAGAGTTAACGATTCATTTTTTAAGGCTGAAAAAATGCAAAAATTGAAAAATATGTTTTCACTATTGGTTTGCTGCTTCCTGGTGACTTCATGCACGACGTTACGTCATAGCAAAACCGTGAAGATTGACAATGAGAGAGTTACCTATGCCACCCTTGGTGAGGGACCATTGACGATTGTTCTCGAAGCGGGTTTGGGTGACGGAATGGGGAGTTGGGATGGGATCTTTGAAGAGCTGTCATCAATCACAAAAGTGTTTGCCTATAGTCGACCAGGTTATGCACCCAGCAGCGCAACATCCAGACCACGCACTGCTGAACAGATCGTCGACGATCTTCGTCAGCTATTGAAGCGTTCGGGGAATTCTCCGCCCTATATTTTAGTCGGGCACTCACTGGGAGGTATCTATATGCTCAATTATATTGAGCGCTTTCCCGAGGAAGTGGCTGGTGTGGTGCTGGTAGAAACCCGTCATCCACTATTAACTCAAGCCTGCCTTGAACAAGGACTATCCAAGTGTAAGCTGCCTTCGGTCATGTATGCACTACTGCCATCCCACGTCAAACATGAATATGATGACGCACAACAAGCCAAGATGCCTGTAACGATGGGTGATACACTGCTTGTAGTTGTCAGCAGGACACCGCACCAGGGTCAGGAATCAGATGCCTGGCAGACATTGTGGCAAGAAATGCAGGTTGGGCTGTCCGAGCTAAGCGAACGGAGTCAGCACCTGATTGCAAAGCGTGCAGGTCATTATGTCCATAAGGAGGAGCCAGAGAGAGTGATTGAAGGTGTTAGTTGGGTTATGTCTAATTGGCGTTAGTTGGCACCACTTCAAAGGAGAGCAGTTTACTGCATAAATAAGCTGGTATCCCAAGGAGTGAAAGGATGACTATGTCTAAAGTCTGTATTGTGGGTGCATCAGGGAAGCTTGGCCGGTACATGGTTCAGCATGCTCTGGATCGAGGCTACCAGGTAGTTGGCGTTTGTCGGGAAGGTAGTGTGGATAAACTCGATGCATTCAAGGGACGAATCACCATTATACCGGGTGCGACAAATGATGATGAGATTATCAAAGAAGCGGTGGCAGGCTGTGATGGTGTGCTAACTGTTCTGGTCCCTTGGGGTATTCTGCACTACTCGACTGGAACAGCTCAGGCCGTACTGGATCACGCACGACCTGATGCACGCCTTATCTTTTCCTGTGGCTGGCATATAACACGTGATGGAAAGGATGTTTACTCAATAACCTTTAAAACGCTCGTGAAGGTCTTTGGTTGGATTGCGAGATTAGTTCGTTTAGTAGACATTGACGATCAGGTAGAAGCATGCCGGAGGGTATTTGCCAGTGATACCCGTTGGACGGTTGTGCGTGGCAGTGACCTCGAAGAGGGAGAAAGTCAGGGGCTACCGGTATGGAGCCATCATGTGGGTGACCCTATACTAAAAAGCAACATTACTCGCAGAGTGGACTTTGCCCTATTTATGGTTGAGGCTCTTGAGAATGATGGACTTATTCAAGAGGCTCCTGCGATAGTTGGTTGCGATACACCCTCGGCTATTGCCCACGCAGTCAACAAATGATGGTGTTATTCAGTTTCTCTGTATTCGCGAGTACCAACTGTTGGACTTCCTCCAAACCTGCAGACACTCCTATAGTTTAATTTAAACCATGGGAGGCACAGATGATGGGAAACGGAAAACTCGCTGATGAGTTCAAGCAAGAAGTTGTCCGGCAGGTAAGTCGATATGGTTAAATGCAATACGTGCCAAAATCGATCATCATCTGTTCGTGCAGTTTCAGGCTTATGGGAAGACTGCAACGAGTGTGGACTCAGAAAGCGTTGTTTGAGGAGTGAGAAGCAACGTATGCCAAGACAGATCAATGTAGCGCTGGACATGACTAAAGAGCAGAAGGCAGGGATCATCGAATGATTGAAGCGCAACATCGACAGTCCTGAAGGGCGGCACATTTACAGTCAGCAATTGGGTACAGTATAACCGGTGTTTGGTCTCATCACTGATGCCATAGGGATAAAGTGATTCAGTCTCAGGGGGAAACGCAAGGTTGACGGGTAATGGAAATTGTCGATGATGTTGAACAATATCCTGAAGATCCACCGATATGGATGGGAATGGGTATAGAAACGAGGAATAGGATGGATTGAATTCGTTTAGCTAGTAAATTACAGATAAATACGTAAAACAATGAATGAGCAAAGTCGAGAATCAACCGGCTACAAATCTGTTATCCAAAAACAGGATTTTCGACGGGTTCGTTAGACCACACTACAATTTCAGCGGGCTATATACCATCAGTGGCAGATAACGAGAAATGGTTTATTATTTGACTATTGGAATTATTTTAGGTTTATCTGCCGGTTTTGCCCCGGGCCCACTTTTAGCCCTGGTGATTTCTGAAACTCTAGAGCATGATATTAAATCAGGAGTTAAAGTTTCACTCGCTCCAATTATCACTGATTTGCCAATAATTATTTTAACTTTATTTGTTTTTGCACAGCTATCAAATTTTCATAACATACTAGGGGTGGTTTCATTGGTTGGCAGCTGCTTTGTTTTGTATATGGGGTATGAAAGTCTGCGTTTAAAAGGAAATGAGCTCAATCTTCAACAGCCAAAGTCTAAGTCATTGATAAAAGGGATATTAACTAATGCGCTAAGCCCACACCCTTATTTGTTTTGGCTTAGTGTAGGTGCTCCAATGATGACGAAGGCACTGAGTATCAATATTATTTCGCCTTTGTTGTTTATTAGTGGTTTTTATATTTTTCTAGTAGGATCGAAAATTGTGTTGGCAGTATTGGTTGGAAAATCAAAATCTTTTTTGAGTGGTAATACGTACCTATACACAATGCGTTTCCTTGGGTTGATATTGGTTGTTTTAGCACTCGTGCTTTTTATTGATGGTTTAAAGCTATTGGGCGTAATAGAGGTCTAATCATGGTAATGCAGCTGGCCCGAAAACCTGCATCTGATTTGCAATGGTATCCCATAAAAACAAGAACGCAATAACTTGAGTGTAATATTGAACGTCAATAACTACAGAAGAATTAGAAAAACAACCTAATGAAATACTTTTTATGCTGGCATTTGTCTATTGGTTGAAATTGGGATTTATCTGTTTCAGTGGGCCTGCTGGCCAAATAAGTATGATGCATCAGGAATTGGTTGAAAAACGGAGATGGATTTCTGAACGTCGCATTTTACATGCCCTTAATTACACAATGGTTCTGCCTGGTCCTGATGCGCAACAATTGACCACATATATCGGATGGTTGGTGCATGTGCTGTTATTGGCTTGAGCAGTACTTTATTTCTGTAAATGTCATGTGACGGGCTGACAAGGTGCTACACTCGAACAACAATTCCGCTGTATTTCATTGCCGTGGGTGAACTTTAAAGTTGAGCAATAAAAAATGAAACTATGTCGAGAATGCCAGCATAAAGTATCCGAACAGGCAACGGCCTGCCCTAGCTGCGGCGCTCCTTATCCGGCAAAGGAAAAATGGGACGGATGGGGTTTTGAATACAAATCTGAAACCACATTTTTTGGGTTACCATTGCTTCATGTTTCTTTTAAATTTCGTCCAAATCGTGTCCCAGTACCAGCAAGAGGTGTATTTGCTATCGGTCAGTTTGCCTATGGCATCTTTACCCTGTCCCAATTTGGTGTAGGGGTTGTGAGCATTAGTCAGTTCACTATTGCTGGTTATGCTTTGGCTCAGTTTGCATTTGCTTATTCTTTGATTGCCCAGTTTGGAATCTACCTTAACAAAGGTCAGGGCCAGCTAGTGATGAGCTTAGGTGAACTACTTGGAATGCTCTAACCAATTACTAAAAACAGTTAACTGTCATTCACACGGAAGCTCCGTTTCGTTGCACGCTGATTAGTACAGTATTTGGCCTAACCAATCACTCAAGTTTGGGACACTGTAAAGTAGTGCTAGTGCTTTATGAGTCAACGGGTATTTTATAAAAGGTATAACTATGGCATGGATTTATCTGGTAGTCGCTGGCTTGTTCGAATGTGGATGGGCGATCGGACTTAAATACACTGATGGTTTCACTAAACTTTTTCCTTCGCTTCTTACTATCTCTGCTATGGCCATTAGTTTTTTGCTTCTTTCGATAGCCATGAAAACCATTCCTGTAGGCACTGCGTACGCTGTCTGGACGGGAATTGGTGCGGTAGGAGTCGCGATATTAGGTATGCTATTGTTAGGTGAATCACGAGACATCCTGAGAATAGTTTGCTTGCTTCTCATTGTATCAGGGATCGTGGGATTAAAATTGGTTTCATCAACATCTGGCACTTCATAACAAACTGTTTATATTGTTCGCTTGTTCAACTCAAAACTTATAATTCAAAATTAACCTTTGGCTTCTCCCGTCGCCAACTGCGCCAGTTGCTCATAAAGCTGATAGCGGGTTTTGATCTGCTGCTGTGCCTGTCGCAGAAAACGTTCAGAAGCCTCCGGGTGGGTTCGCTGTAGCACACTGAATCGAGTTTCTGTGCTAGCAAAATCCCGATAGGGTATGGAGGGCTCCTTGGAATCCATCTTCAAGGGGTTTTCTCCCTTTTCGCTGCGACGTGGGTCGTAGCGGAACAGGGGCCAGTGACCCGAGTCGACCGCCAATTCCTGTTGCCGGATGTTGTTTGACAGGTCGACACCATGGGCGATACAGGGCGAATAGCAGATAATCAATGACGGGCCATCATAAGACTCGGCCTCCAGAAAGATACGCAGGGTGTGTACATCCTTTGCGCCAAAAGTGACCTGGGCCACATAGACATTGCCATAGGCCATGGCCATCAATGCGATATCTTTTTTGTTGGTCGGTTTGCCGCCGGCCGAGAATTTGGCCACTGCCCCCAATGGGGTGGCCTTGGAAGTCTGCCCGCCGGTGTTGGAGTAGGTCTCGGTATCGAGTAACAGGATGTTGACGTTGCGTCCGGTGGAGAGCACATGATCGACACCACCATAGCCGATGTCATAAGCCCAGCCATCGCCGCCTACCAACCAGACACTCTTCTTCGCCAGGTTGTCAGCAACCGCCAGTAGACTTCTGGCTTGGGGTGTGCCGATCTGACCCAATTTCTCCATCAGGATTTCGATTCGCTCACGCTGCTCAAAGATGGCAGCCTCGCTATGTTGATCGGCGCTGAGCAGTGCCACTGTGAGTTCATCACCCAGCTGATCAGCCATCACGGCAACCAACTCTTTGGCATGCTCTCTCTGCTTGTCGATGGCGATTCGCATACCCAGGCCAAACTCAGCATTGTCCTCGAACAGGGAGTTGGACCAGGCTGGTCCTCGCCCTGCGGGATTGGTGGTGTAGGGGGTGGTGGGTAGGTTGCCACCATAGATCGATGAGCAGCCGGTGGCGTTGGCGATCAACATCCGATCACCGAACAGCTGAGTGGCCAGTTTGATGTAAGGGGTCTCGCCACAACCGACGCAGGCGCCGGAGAACTCGAACAGGGGCTGCATGATCATCGCTCCTTTGAGGGTGGTCTCCTTCAGACGGCTGCGATCATATTCCGGTAGGCCGAGAAAGAAGTCCCAATTGGTACGTTCCTGCTCATGATAGGCCTGATCCTCAACCATATTCAGGGCCTTACGCTGTGGATTCTTCTTATCCCGAATGGGACAGATCTCGACACAGAGGCCGCAACCGGTGCAGTCATCGGGGGCTACCTGGTAACTGATGTGGGTACCGGGTTCGAAATCCTTGCCACCCTTGACCTGAACGTGCAGGAAGCTCTCCGGCGCGTTCTCGGTGATGGCTTCCGGAAATACCTTGGAGCGGATGGCGGCATGGGGGCAGACCAATGGGCACTTGCCGCAGTGGGTACAAAGGTCCATCTCCCACTTCGGCAGCTGCAGGGCAATATTGCGTTTTTCATAGGCAGTGGTGCCCAGGGGCCAGGTGCCGTCCGCCGGCATCAGGCTGACCGGAATGTAATCCCCCTTACCGGCAATGATGAGAGAGGTGACCTGCTGTACAAAGGCTGGGGCACTGGTCGGCACAGCTGGTTTGTGTGGAGTTTGCTGAGTGACTGTCTGGGAGAGAGGGACCTGATGCAGACCGGCCAATGTGGCATCGATGGCGGCGTAGTTGCGATCCAGCAGGCGGGCGCCTTTTCTGCCGTAGCTCTTTTTCACCGCCTCTTTGATCAATGCGATGGCTCTGCGCTGATCGAGAAGACCGGATATGACAAAGAAGCAGGTCTGCATGATGGTGTTGATGCGCCGGCCCATGCCGGTATCCGCCGCTATTTTATAGGCGTCGATGATATAAAAACTGAGTGCCTTCGCGATCATCTGCTGTTGCATCTCTCCCGGTAGGCTGTCCCATACCTGTTCCGGCTCGATACTGGTATTGAGCAGAAACACGCCGCCGGGTTTTGCCTTGTCGAGCATCTGATAACGATCGAGAAAGATGGGTTGGTGACAGCCAACGAAGCTCGCTTCATCGGCGTCTATCAAGTAGGTACTGTTGATTGGGTCGGGGCCGAATCGCAGGTGAGAGACTGTGACAGCACCGGACTTTTTGGAGTCATATTGAAAATAGCCCTGGGCATGGTTTTCAGTCTCCTCGCCAATGATCTTGATGGAGTTCTTATTGGCCGAAACCGTGCCGTCTGCGCCCAGGCCATAGAAGATACAGGCGGTAACCCCCCGGCTGGCAGCGGGTCGAAAGCGGCTGTCCCAAGGCAGACTGGTCTTGCTGAGATCGTCGATAATGCCGACAGTGAAGGGGTTTCTGGGTTTCTCCTTGCTCAACTCATCGAAGATGCCTCTAACCATCGCCGGGGTGAACTCCTTGGACGAAAGTCCGTAGCGACCGCCGGTGATACGGGGTAGTTGGCTGCGTCGTCCGTCACTGTAGGCCTGAGCGAAGGCCCCCAGGACATCCTTATAGAGCGGTTCCCCGTCAGCTCCTGGCTCCTTGGTGCGATCGAGTACGGCGATCTTCTGCACGGAATCGGGTATTGCGTTCAGCAGTCGATCGGCAGAGAAGGGGCGGAACAGACGCACCTTGAGCATGCCGAGCTTTTCGCCTTCCGCGACCAGGTGTTCCACTGTCTCCTGTGCTGCACCGATACCTGAGCCCATCAGTACGATCAGGCGCTCCGGCTGCTCCGTACCGATATATTCGAACAAGCTGTAGTGTCGGTCGGTGAGTCGGGCAAACCGATCCATCGATGCCTGCAATATATCCGGTGCTTCGGCATAGAAGGGATTGACCGTTTCGCGTCCCTGAAAATAGACATCCGGATTCTGCGAGGTGCCACGGATCACTGGATGATCCGGTGATAGCGCCCGCTCACGGTGGGCAGTCACCAGCTCTTCGTCGATCATCGCCTTAATCATGTCATGTTCGGGCAGGGTGATCTTGTTCACTTCATGGGAGGTGCGAAACCCATCAAAGAAGTGAAGATAAGGAATGCGGCTCTCGAGGGTGGCCGCTTGCGCGATCAGGGCAAAGTCTGCCACCTCCTGCACACTGGCGGAGCAGAGCATGGCATAGCCGGTGGCACGACAGGCCATCACATCACTGTGGTCACCGAAAATGGAGAGGGCCTGAGCTGCCAGGGAACGTGCAGAGACATGCAGTACCGTCGGTGTCAGCTCACCAGCGATCTTGTACATGTTGGGGATCATCAGTAACAGGCCCTGGGAGGCGGTAAACGAGGTTGAGAGTGAACCGGCCTGCAAGGCGCCATGCACCGTTCCTGCTGCACCTGCCTCACTCTGCATCTCGATCACATCCGGTACAGTACCCCAGATGTTCTTTATTCCTTTGGCAGACCACTCATCGGACCACTCTCCCATCGGTGAAGCGGGGGTGATGGGGTAGATGGCGATCACCTCATTGGTAAGGTGGGCGATATGGGCAGCGGCTTCATTGCCGTCGATAGTGACCATTTTATCGGACATATCCTCTGTTCCTGATTCGTTTATTACTACCTGAATTTGTTGACCCAGGTATTCGTGAAAGTATGGTTTTTACCGGTTTAGCACTCATCCTGACTATTGATTCCTGGAAATGCGGCATCCTGCCCGCTATCTACACGTCTGCAAGACGTTTTCAGGCAGGCATTCACTATCAATATTGTCACAACAGTTAGCCGCTATTGATCGGGTGATTGAGTGATGAGTCCATTGTTATTTTAGTGTGAGTTTCCATGCTATCAGTAAGACAAAAAAGTCGCAGTTCATTGTCTAGACTTATACGTGGGTGGGAATGATTTCCACCCCATCCATGCCGTAGCTTTGGATTTTACTCTACGCTCAATCAGGATGATGACCAAGCCCCGCAGTGGAGAAGCCGTGAACCCACATGTCACTGATGTTGAGCGTCGACCGGGATTTCTTGCGCGTGATCGATTGCAGGAACTGTTCGATCTCATATTACAAAGCGGTTACAGCATTTTAGGCCCGGTGGTCAGGGATGGCGTCATTCAGTTTTCGGAAATAACCGCTGTGGAGAGGCTTCCCCACGGGGTTGGTAATCAGCAGCAGCCAGGCCGTTATCGTCTACAGACGGGTGCTGGATCAAGTGTGTTTGCATGGAATCACGGTCCACAGGGTCTCAAGCCTCTCTGTTTTGCACCGAAAGAACACCTCTGGTCCGAACAGCATCAAGGATTGGGTTTTCAGTTAGAGTTGCCACAACAGAAACTGACTGCTGTGATAGGTGTCAGGGCCTGTGATCTAGCGGCCCTGGCCATTCAGGATAGACACTTTTTAGAGGGTGAAGCAGCTGATCCGCACTACCAGAAGCGGCGCGAACAGCTGTTGCTGATTGGCGTGGATTGTAGCCACTCGGCGGAGACCTGCTTTTGTGTCTCCACAGGCGATGGTCCAGCATTGGACAAGGGATACGACATAGGCCTGAGTGAATTGAATGAGGGGTTTCTGATCTGGTCCGGGAGTACAAAAGGCAAGCAGATTGTTCACAAATTGTCACTGCAACCAGCCGAAGACAGGCAACTGGAGCAGATGCTTCAGATGACCACACAGGCCACCGAAGCACAACAGCGTCAGCTGCCAGAGGCAGATCTGTTGATGGGGCTTTATCAGCGGCTAGAGCATGGCCATTGGTGGGAAGTGGCTGAACGATGCCTCTCCTGTGGCAACTGTACAGCGGTCTGCCCAACCTGTTTCTGTTATGACACGCAGCACGCGCTGGCATTGGATGGCAAGAGTGCACAAAAGGTGCGCCAGTGGAGCTCCTGTTTCAGTGCCGGTCATAGCAGCATGACCGGATTTCAGGTGCGTACAAACTCCATGCAACGCTATCGACAGTGGTTGACTCATAAACTGGCGGGGTGGCAGGAGCAGCAGGGACGCATCGGTTGCACTGGTTGTGGTCGTTGTATCACCTGGTGCCCGGTTGGTATCGATTTGACCGAGGAAGCTGAAACGATTCTATGGGAGGGTAGTCTCGATGTCTGATCTGTTCCTGCCGCGGGTTGCGGTGATTGACCAACAGACGCAGGAGTCATCAAATATTTTTACGCTGCGTATGCAGTTTGAAGATAGCGATGCTCAGGAGACTTTTAGCTTCTCACCCGGCCAGTTCAATATGGTTACGCTGTTTGGTGTCGGTGAGATTGCTATCTCCATTGTCAGTGATCCGCTGGATAGCCATTTTTTCGATCACACCATCCGCATCGTGGGCCGGGTATCTGAAGGGCTGTCGAAACTTAAGTCGGGTGATCATGTAGGTATTCGTGGCCCATTTGGACGGGGATGGCCGCTGCAAGAGGCACAGGGTCGGGATGTATTGTTGGTTACTGGTGGATTGGGTTGTGCTCCGTTGGTTTCGGTGATTCGATATTTGATGAATCGAAGGGACCAATTTGGACACATCAATATCCTGCAGGGTGTTAAGCATGCCAACGACCTGATATGGCGTGAACAGTATGAAAAATGGATACAGGAAAAGGATGTCAAAGTTCTGCTTGCTGCAGATGTGGCGACCCAGGGATGGCAAGGTCAACAAGGTATGGTGACCGAGTTGATCGACCAACTCAGCCTACGAATCGGCCGAATCATCGCCCTGTTGTGCGGGCCGGAATTGATGATGATGGCCGCCATTGCCAATCTGCGGTCACTCGGACTGCCTGACAGCCAGATTTGGTTCAGTATGGAGCGCAATATGCAGTGTGGCATGGGTCAGTGCGGGCACTGTCAGATAGGGCCGAAGCTGGTTTGCAGGGACGGTCCTGTCTTCTGCTATTCGGAACTGGCTGACTTTTTGGGGTCAAAGGGGTTCTGACATGCTGAGT
>JAIVEQ010000004.1:0-99278 GCA_023838465.1 Candidatus Thiodiazotropha sp. | reverse complement strand
TTTGAGTTTTGAGTTTTGAGTTTTGAGTTTTGAGTTTTGAGTTTTGAGTTTTGAGTTTTGAGTTTTGAGTTTTGAGTTTTGAGTTTTGAGTTTTGAGTGAATCCATGCGTCAGGCTGTGGCATAAGTTTGAAATGACTGGGACTAAATAATGAGCAGGCAAAAACCTAAATTGGCTGTACATAAATTCAGTTCATGTGATGGCTGTCAACTTGCGTTGCTGAATCTGGGCGATACCCTTCTGCAACTGCCTGAGTTGTTTGAGATTGTTCACTTTGCCGAGGCAGGTCCAAATGCACCTGACAGTCAGGTGGCTATTGCTCTGGTGGAAGGGAGTATCTCGACACCCGAGGATGTGCATCGTATTCAGCGGGTGAGAGAAAACAGTCAATTCCTGGTTGCAATGGGTACCTGTGCTACTTCGGGGGGGATTCAGGCATTAGTCAACTTTAATGATCGTGATACATGGATGGCTGCAGTCTACCCCGATCCCAAACAGATTGATGTGTTACAGACATCGAACAGGATTTCCGAATACGTCAAGGTCGATTTACAACTGCAGGGTTGCCCCGTTAATTCTGCACAGGTGACGACTGCATTAAGCGATTTGTTATCGGGTGTGCAACCCATCGAGGAGGTCCAGCCGGTATGTATGACGTGTAAACGCAACGGCATAGTCTGTGTCATGGTGAGTAAGGATGAGCCCTGTATGGGGCCGGTAACGCTATCTGGTTGTGGTGCCCTTTGTCCTACCAATGGGAGAGGATGCTATGGATGCTACGGTCCATCTGAAATAGTCAACGATGCCTCCCTGGCTGATCGTTTTAAAGCTGTGGGAATAGACCGGGAGGCTATGGTGAGGCGCTTTCATTTTATTGCCAACAGTGCGGATGCCTTCAAGGCGGCAGGGGAACGACTGAAGGACGACCCAGATGGCCGATAGTCGTGAAATACATATCAGGGTACCGGTTCTCACCCGGGTGGAGGGGGAAGGAGCCCTGGAACTGGACTTGGTCGATGGGGCTATTGAGCGTATCAATTTACGTATCTTTGAACCCCCCAGGCTGTTTGAAAAATTTATCGAGGGCTACGAACGCAATCAAGTGATCGATATGGTTGCAAGGATTTGCGGTATCTGTCCTGTGGCTTATCAGATGAGCGCCGTTCAAGCTTTTGAGCGGTTAGCAGGTTTCACTCCCTCAAGCTGGGTGAAGGAGATGCGACGAGTCATGTATTGTGGCGAGTGGCTACAAAGCCATGCATTGCATGTACATCTTCTGGCGGCACCCGATTTTCTTGGCTTTGATTCGGTCATCGCGATGTCGGCTGATTATCCTGAAACGGTGCGCCGTGGTCTTAAGCTTCAGACCCTTGGTAATGATCTGATTACCCTGTTTGGTGGTCGCTCAGTGCATCCAGTGGGTGTCTGTGTCGGTGGCTTTTATCGGGCACCAACTGTTGAAGCTGTGGATGCCATACTCGAGCGTTTACATGCAGTCCTGCGACAGGCTGAAGAGCTGGTCATGTGGTCTTCAGGATTGACCTTTCCCGATGATGAACAGTCATTCATCAGCGTCGCCATGAGTGATCCAAAGGAGTATGCCATTGGTCAGGGGAATCTTATTTCTGGGCAAGGTCTTGAAACCGATATCTGCTATTTTGAAAGCCATTTCAAAGAGCGTCAGTCGCCACACTCCACAGCCCTCTATTCCGAGCTGGAAGGGAGGCCCTACCTCACCGGCCCCCTGGCACGCCTGAACCTCAATTTTCACCAACTGCCAAAGGCGGTACGTGCAGTGATGGATGGCTGTGGAATCAGCTTTCCCAGTCACAATATGTTCCACAGTATCGTGGCGCGGGCGATAGAGCTTTACTTTGCCTTGTTCGAGTCTATTCGGTTGCTTGAAGATTACCGTGTTCCTGAGCAGTCCCGGGAAGAGGTCGGCCAGACGGAAGGCAATGCCTTTGGTTGTACCGAGGCACCACGTGGTACCCTATGGCACCGCTACGATGTGGATGACAGGGGGATTGTTCGCTCTGCGCGTATAGTCCCGCCTACCAGTCAGAATCAGGGTCGTATCGAAGAGAATATTCGTCTTTCGCTGGAGCGGATGGGGTTGGATAGAGACAATGATCAGATACGTCAACGGGCCGAGCAGGTGATTCGAAATTACGATCCCTGTATTTCCTGTGCAACCCACTTTCTAAAACTCAAGATCAATCGTCAATGAACAGCATCCTAGGGATTGGCTCGCCTTTTGGTGCAGATCAATTGGGTTGGATCGCTATCGATATGCTATTAACCTGTCATCTGCCCGGTTGTGAACTGATCAAACTCGACCGTCCTGGCTGTTCATTATTGGACTATTTTCGTGGGGTGAAATGCGTCGTCTTGATTGATGCAGTGGGTCAAAACACGCTACCTGGTTGTGTCGGGTTGGTTCAAATTGAACAGTTGGATCAGATGAGGTGCCTTACATCCAGCCATGGGTTTGGTGTTGCCGAGGCGGTGGCGCTGGCCAGCCAACTGGGTGAGCTTCCACCCCAGTTCTATCTGATCGGCATCCAGACGGGGGCGGATATCTCACAGGTTCCAGCACTTGATGCCCCTGCACTTGAGAGCCTGATTCGTGAGCTACTTTAGTATCTGCACGGAAATGCACACCAGATTTCCAGTTGTTTGCCGATAAGATTCTCGGAGGATATTTCGGGAAATGGTCATGCAGCCAAAAAAAATCGGGCGGTTTCAGGTAGGCAAACAGCTGGGAGCTGGTAATCAAGGCACCGTCTATCTTTGCCATGACAGTCAGCTGGAACGAAAAGTCGCCATCAAGCTACTCGATAAGTCGTTGCAGGCGGCCTCATTCTGGGATGAAGCCCGCGCCATGAGCAAACTGCAACATCCTAATATTGTCTCCATCTATGAAGCGGGTAAGCACCAGGAGATACCCTATCTGGTCTTTGAGTATGCGGAAGGACAACTGCTTTCCGACCTGATTAGTGGTGAACCTTTTGAACTGCCTAAAGCCCTGCAGATCTTTCATGGTTTGCTGGAAGGTGTGGGACAGGCACACAAGGTGGGCATTGTTCACCGGGATCTGAAACCTGCAAATATCATTATCAATAGCGATCAGGTACCAAAGATCATGGACTTTGGTATTGCCCGAATGCTCTCTGAAGCCAAGGGTCCCGATCAGCAACTGATTGGCACACCGCGGTATTTAGCGCCAGAGTATATTCAGAAGGGTGAAGTGGGGTCCCAGGCCGATGTCTTTGCGCTAGGGCTAATCCTGGATGAAATGCTGACCGGCATGCCGGTCTTCAGCGGACATAAGCAACAGATTGTCATCGAGGCTATTCTCAAACTCGATCCTAAACCCCCATCGCAGTTTAATCCCTCAGTGGATGAAAAACTCGATCGATTTATTCTTAAATCCCTGGAGAAGGATCCTGCGTTACGCTACAGCGACGCAGTGGAGATGTTACAAGCATTCAACGAAATGCGTAATCCGGTCAGCGAGAAAGTGAGCATCGATGATGATACAAGCGGTACCATTGAATTCCTGCTACGCCGTATGAAGCGAAAGAGTGACTTTCCTGCGCTGTCGCAGTCAGTGCGCAGTATCAATGCAATGACCGATGCCAGCGATAAAGATGTCAATCAGATGGCGGGTGTTATTGTTAACGATTTCGCACTGACCAACAAGATTTTGAAAGTTGTCAATTCAGCTTACTATGGTCGTTTCTCAGGTAGGATCGGTACGGTGTCACGAGCAGTGGTGGTTTTGGGCACCCAGTCGATCCGCTCTTTGGCCGCTTCACTGATCTTTTTTGAGCACATAGAGAACAAGCAGCAGGCTGAACAACTAAGGGAGATGGTATCTTCTGCGATGTTTCGCGCTACTTTAGCGCATCATGTTGCAGGTGAAATCGATCAGAGTGAAGCGGAAGCCTATTTTCTCACCGGATTACTGAATGATCTAGGCAAGCTTCTGGTCGCTTTCTATCTACCTGAAGAGTCGAATGAGATTGACCGCCTAATAACCGGTGATGGTAAGGACCCGGTAGCTGCACAACATAGTGTGTTAGGTGTGAGTTATGAAAAGATCGGCACTGAGATAGCCGGGCAGTGGAACTTTCCTAATTCGCTAGTCGATAGTATGAAGCATTGGCAAGGTGATCATAAACCTGTCAATCGAGTGGAACGGCGACGATTAGTCACCGCATTTGCTGACGAGGCAATGGAAATTATTGTCGAATCAGGACTCGATAATAAGAGCGCTATGGATGCCTTGACTAAAAAGTACTCAAAAGGACTCAATCTCTCGGGTAAAAGGGTTACTCAACTTGCTGAAAATTCCATAGAAGAGTTTCAGGAAGTTGCGAAAGCGATCTCTACAGATATTTCAGATCAATTTGTACGCAGACTAACCAGTAACAACGATAATCTGCAACAAAGAGCCGATGCAGGAAAAATAAAATCTGAAATGAGGGAGCAGGATGGATTGGGAGAGACACAGATTCTTAACGAGGGAGGTACCGAGAAAATCGATCAAGAGTCGATTGAATCAGATAGTTCGTCTACGCCGGTGGATGCCGAAACCCTGTTGATGGATGGATTGCAGGAAGTGACCGGTATGCTGGTGGGTAATCATAGTGTCTCTGAAATCTGTAATGTTGTACTTGAAACTATGTATCGGGCGATTGGTTTTCAGCGAGTGATATTAGCACTGCTTGATCGGAAGAGTGGTGAAATGGCTGGAAGGCTTGGTTTTGGTGATGGTGCGGATGAGTTTGCAACGTTGTTTCGCTTTCCTACTGCCTACAGCGTAGATGTTTTTCATGGTGCATTGAAGAATGCAGTTGATGTCTACATTGGCGATATGACGGAAAAGAAGATTCAGGCAGATATTCCAAGTTGGTATAAGGATATCTCCAAGGCAGGGTCCTTTATACTGTTTCCCCTCGTAGTCAATAAACGCCCAGTTGGATTGATCTATGCTGATCACTCCAGTCCTCACGGGTTAGTGATCGACAAAAAAAGGCTCAACCTGCTCAAATCACTTAGAAATCAAATTGTGTTGGCAGTTAAGCCCTGATTGCTACCGGTCCATAAGTTATTATGTTCTCAATGAGTGGTAACACGTGGCTTGATATTCCTGCCTCGTTAGAAAAATTCATGGGCAACCTTGAATGATGGATACCATCAACCTATAGAAAAACCTGTGTAATACTGGATTTATTGGCTGCATCTTTTTTGAGGGTCAGTTCTGAATACAGGATGTTGTCTGAGTAGCACATCTGCAGATATCGTGTGACCTCGCCATTCCGGAATGGCGGGATCAGGGAATTCTGTCCACAAATTTCCAAAAGAACCAAATTCATAATCGGAATAAAAAAGCACCAGATTAATGGAGATTGCGCTCCTTTAATCTGGTGCTTGATTGCAAACCGATGGGTAATGCTGTTAGAGGTATCCCTTATCGGTTGTTGTTTTCAATTACTGTGTGCTCTTCATTGCGATGTTTGAGAAGCCACTCTCGTTACCATCACTATCATATGTGGTTACTGCAAAATAGTAGTCACCATTTTCAATGTCATCTAATACACAGTTCTGGGTTGTGCTATCAGCAAAATCCATGACTTGCTCAAGCGTATCTTGTGTAGCACCCATATAGACCTTGTATCCAGCTATCTCGCTCATATCCAACGAACTGCCATCGGTTCGTGTTGAAGGGGGTACCCAGGCCAGAGAGACACTGCCTGTGGTATTAGTGGGTTCTGAAGCTTCAACCAGAAGGTTTAGCGGAGCCAAGGATGAGGTTTCGTTATTGTCTGTCACAGAAATTACTATGCCTTCATAGAGCCCGGTGTCTTCCTCACTTGGAGTGCCACTCAGAATACCGCTGGTACTATTAAAGCGGGCCCAATTGGGAAGATTGGTAACTGTGAAGTTGAGGCTGTCATCATCGGGGTCAGATGCATTCGGTGAAAAAATGTAGGCATCACCTGCAATGACATTTTGCTCAGGTGTGCCCGTAATGATAGGTGCCTGATTGGTATTGTTAACGGTAATACTGAATGCGTTCAGTGATGCGCTTGCATCGCCATCGGAGACACTGATACGAATGTTGCTTGTTGTACCGGCATCATTAAGACTCGGTGTGCCGCTGAGTACGCCGGTGGAACTATTGAAATTTGCCCAGGAGGGTCTGTTGATGATGGAAAACAAGAGGTTAGTGCTATCTGTGTCACTGGCACTTGGAGTGAATCTGTAATTTTCACCTTCGGCAACTGATGTTGGGGGTGTGCCATTGATAGTGGGTGCCTGATTAGGATCGGCAGTGTCGGTGACAGTAATACTAAAGGCACTTAGTGATGCAGTGGCATTGCCATCGGAGACACTGATACGGATGTTACTGATAGTGCCAGCATCGTTCGAACCCGGTGTGCCACTGAGTAGTCCGGTAGATCGATTGAAGCTTGCCCAGGAAGGACTATTGACGATGGAGAAGGTCAGGTTGTCATTATCTGCATCGTTGGCATTGGGTCTGAAATTGTATGATTGTCCTTCGGCTACCTGTGTGGAAGGTGATCCACTGATGGCAGGTGGATTATTTTCAACCGGTACACTGACATCATCGCCATCATCGCCATCATCGTCACCAGTATAGGGATTATGCCTGCTTACACAATCAGATGGTGCGCGGACAACATTTCTTTCTGCCCAGGTGGGACCACTTTCTGCACGAATTGCGCAGGGGACGAATGTGGGATTACGGGTTTTGTATTTCCACACCCCCCGCTTGTTCACTGTTAGTCTTCCCAAAGAGATGGTTGTATCGTGGAGATAGATCTCGACGTTACTACCTGGATTGCCTTTGCCTTTGAATACCAGGAGGTCTTTGCTGTTTCTCCAGACAGCCCGATCAATCGATAGGGTGCTGTATGCCTGCGCAAGATTTATTTCAGCAGTGAATAGTGCTGGTAACAGAATGAGTGGAAAAAGCGTGTGTAATAACTTCATAACCTTGACCTCGAATAGCAGTATGCTTTTATGTTGTTCACTATGGCGGTCAAAGTGCTTTTTTATTCATACACAAGATCACAGTTTTGAAGGACGGAATTCACACTATTTGGTGTCGTCCTCAACAGTGTGATAGTGCTCGAAATACCAAACAAAAAAGTGTCACATTTCAACTGAAATGGTGGTGTAGCCTATTGTATTTTTAAGTTGTATGGGTTGAGGGTATGGAAACTGTGAACTGGTCGAATGATTAAATGGTATTCACTCTCATCGAGCCTCTGAAAAGCCAATTTACGGGAAAAAATTCCTAATTTTTTATATCTGGTTTGAATTGGGTTTCAAGGAAGACGTATGTTAAATACCAACCGTAAAAGTACAGTATTGAGGTGTTTGCAAGGCTTGTTATGGTTTGAATTATGCGTATGCCTTTGTGGTGAGGATCCGCGTTCAGGTTCAGCCTCTGTCCTGTTTTTAACTACAATTTGTAAACAATGGACATTAAATTCCTGAGGAGAGCATGATGAGATTTAACACTTTGTCTGTGTTCATCTTCTGCTTATCCGCTTGCTGCTATCAGATAGGGTGGGCATCTGACTATGTCATCGATACAGAGGGAAGTCATGCCTATATTCAATTTAAATCAGTCATCTTGGATACAGCTGGCTGGTCGGGCGGTTTAATCATTTCTCAGGCGATTTCAGTTACGATGAAAATAAGCCATCAGCGGCACATGTTGAGGTTGTGATCGATACAGCCAGTATCGACTCGAACCATGCACAACGGGATAAGCATCTTAGGGATGAGGATTTTCTAGATGTGGGCAGCTACCCGCAAGCACGATTTGTAAGTACTTCCTTCTTAGCACTTGGAGATGGCAAGGGATTACTCAAGGGTATTTTAACCTTACGAGGCATTTCCCGCCCTATCACTATCGATGTTGAGCATGTTGGTGCCGGCAGTGATCCCTGGGGGGGTTACAGGCGAGGATTTACGGGTAAGACTCAACTGGTGTTGGCTGATTTTGGTATAACCAAATACCTGGGGGCATCTGCCAAAGAGATGGAGTTATCATTAGGTGTAGAGGGGGTACGAAAAAAGTCCAGGTATTCCCCTGGAAAGCCAGGCAGGCTGCGTATTCGCTAGTCGGTCCGGCGAGAGGTGATTATAGGGCCACTTTAAACTGAGCTTGCTCAGTGGACCATTTCCACACGAAAGCGGATTTTTCGCCACGGGTTTTCCTCTTCCAGCAGGCGCACGATCCTTGTCTCCAACATTTCACCTCGGTCGAGTAATTTTGCGATGGTGCGATTTTCACGACGTGGTATGTATCCAAGGTGCTCATTCTTAAACCAGACTGCTATGGCATAGTGATCATGAGGGTTGCTAGGTTCTCGTCTGAGACTGAGTTGCTCACCAACACGTAAGAATGGCCAGATTGCCGGTGCTCGATGGTATTGAAAGCCGGCCAATGGTGATTCCTGCAAAATGACCTTTCGCCGAGCTTGGAATGTGGCAGTTTTAGCGTAAACTCGCTCCGCAATACCCAAGCCAATGGCATGTAACAAGCTGATAAGGGCTGATTTACGTTTCATGCTGTGCTTCTCCTGTGAGTTGAATGGTTTCTAGCAGGGCTCATGGGTTCGGGTTAAAGATTAGCATTGGCAGTGGCTCAATCCATGAGTCTGCCATAGAGGGTGATAACTTTATGTTGGAATATATTTTTTTTGATGAACGCCCGTGGCAGGGTTTCATCGACTATTTGATACAACTGGGTCTAAAACCGGTAGCCACTTCGGATGAAGAGGGTTGGTTGGTCTCTTTGCCAGAGGATCTCGATGATGCATTGGATGAAAAGATAGAGACGTATTACGATCAGATGCTGACGATGAATGAAGCTTTGATCGCAGAGCAGGAGGGTTTGGACCATCTGCATAGAGCCGGTGTGAATGTCACGCTTGCGGATGGGCGGGTAGTGCAGGCCGAAATCGAGCCAGAGCTGATGCAACGGCTATTGGAGGCTGTCTCACCGGTAGAGCTGGGAAAATTTGTGAATGCCATCGCCGATGCCGTTGAGAATCCGGATCAGCGTCCCTTCTGTCAGCGTTGAGCCTCTCCATCCTGCACCGACTGGCGGGTCTTTTCCTCTCCCTGTTGGAGTGATTGTTCAACCGAAAGTCGGGCAGCCTTTTTCTGCTCCACCATTTCGATATACTCTTTTGGGGTTTGGTTGATGCTGGTTTCAGGTGGATTATCACTACTCTTCATGACATACAGGATGCCGAAGATGAGGACAATGAGGACGGCAAAAAAGGCGGTATTACCCATAAAAAATCTCCTTAGCCATGTAGTTGTAAAATCGGCCAGTTACGCTCAGTGGCGATCTTTGTCAGGGTATCATCGGGGTCAACCGCAACTGGATTTTCCACGCTTTCCAATAGCGGTAGATCATTGTGTGAATCGCTATAAAAAAAACTTCCCCGAAGATCTTGCTGCTGCTCTTTCAGCCAGCTGTACAAGCGGTTGACCTTGCCATCCCTGAAACTAGGCTCTCCCGCTACTTCCCCGGTATAGTGGCCATCCAGGACCTCAGGTTCGGTAGCGATGATGTTATCAATACCAAACTTTTGAGCAATGGGCGTGGTGATGAATGAATTGGTAGCAGTGATGATCAATAACTGATCACCAGCAATCTTGTGGTTTTCAACCAGTTGGCGGGCTTGCTGACTGATAATGGGTGAGATCTTGCTGTCCAGAAACTCCTGGCGCCAATCGAGCAGTTGTTCCGGCCTATTGTCCCGTAATGGTTTCAGGGAGAAACGCTGGAATTCAATGATATCCAGACGACCCGCCTTATATTCCGTATAAAATCGGTCATTTTCTCGTCGATATTCATCGCCATCAACGATGCCTTTCTCTACCAGGAATACACCCCAAAGGTAGTCAGAGTCTCCTGCAAGCAGCGTATTGTCGAGGTCAAAAATTGCCAACGCCATGAATTATCCCGGTTTTTAAATGAATCTGTACGCCTGCTAAAGGGTTACCCTGCAAACAGTAACGGAATTTCCATAATTAGCAAAGGCTTATGTTTTGTCACCTTGCTGCTCCAAGGCGAATATGGAAGAATCCATGTTATCGATTTTGAAATGATTTGGCCTTGACCTTGATTGACTCTGACGGTTTTCGACCCAATGTAGGAATTATTCTGTGTAATGACAATCGCCAGCTGTTTTGGGGGCGTCGGGTCGGACAGGATGCTTGGCAGTTTCCCCAAGGTGGTATTAAACAAGACGAAACCCCGGAACAGGCAATGTACCGGGAGCTACAGGAGGAGGTGGGGCTAAGGTCCGATCAAGTCGCCATCATGGGGGCCACCCGTAGCTGGCTGCGTTACCGACTCCCAGAGCGTTACATCCGTCGCCACCGTGAGCCGTTGTGTATCGGTCAGAAACAGATTTGGTTTCTTCTGCGCGCCGAATGTGGGGAAGACGCCTTCTGTTTGGATCACTGCGACATCCCGGAATTCGAGGAATGGCGGTGGGTTAAATACTGGCAACCTGTGCGTGATGTGATCTATTTCAAACGAAATGTCTATACCAAGGCCTTGGAGGAGCTTGCGCCACTGCTCTATCCGGAAGGGGCTCCCGTGCGGTCACACTCAAGTTATTTGCGGCAGAATCGTCGTTGATGCTGCAAGGGGAGTTTGCTTCTAACCCCCGGAACGGTATGCCGTTCCATGCTTGATACCCTGCATCGTATCGTTAAAGCGGTTAATGCAGCTCCCGATCTCGAGCATGCTTTGGCGATCATTGTTACCCAGGTTAAAAAGGCTGTTGATGCGGATGTCTGCTCTGTCTATCTGACTGACTTCGAACGACGTGATCATGTTCTTAAGGCAACCGAGGGGTTGTTTCAGGATGCTGTGGATAAAGTGAGACTACCCTATCATCGGGGTCTCATCGGTCTGGTTTGCGAGCGGGCCGAGCCTGTCAATCTGGCGGATGCACCTAGCCATAGTCGCTATCTCTTCACCCATGAGACGGGGGAGACTCAGTATAAGGGCTTTCTGGGCGTGCCCATCATCCAGAATCGAAAGGTGCTGGGTGTGTTGGTGGTGCGTCAGATAGACAAGCGCACCTTTGCCGATGGTGAGGTGACTTTTCTGTTTACCTTGGCGGCACAGCTGGCAGGCGCCATCACTCATGCCCAAGCAAGCGGTAATCTGACTACCCCAAACGATCTATCGCCTCCTAAGCGCTTTTTACGCGGACAGCCTGGAGCACCGGGTGTTGCATTGGGGACGGCAGTTGTGGTCTATCCCCCCGCTGATTTGGAGGCTGTTCCTGATAAGCCTGCACAGTACCCAGAGCAAGAGGAAGAGGATTTCAGAACTGCCGTAGCCGCGGTGGTAGAGGATCTGATGGCGATAGAGGATCGCTTTGAAGAGAGCCTGCCTGCTGAGGACAGGGCGTTATTCGATGCCTGGTTGATGATGTTGGGCAGTGACTCCCTTATCGGTAACACGGTCAGACGAATCCACGAAGGCAACTGGGCATCCGGGGCCCTGCGTGAAACCATCGAGGAACATGCCAAGGTATTTGATGCCATGGAAGATATCTATCTTCGTGAGCGTGCCTCGGATGTACGTGATTTAGGACGACGTATCCTGATGCATCTGCAACAGAAGGTTTCTACGCCCAGTGACTATCCTAAAACTACAATTCTGGTGGGAGATGAAGTCAGCGCGTTGCAACTCGCAGAGGTGCCCCATGGGTATCTGACGGGCGTGGTTTCAGCCCATGGAGCCAGCTTCTCCCATGTAGCGATACTTGCCAGAGCAATGGAGGTGCCGGCCGTGATGGGGTTGAGCAATATGCCTGTCAGCCGCATGGAAGGGCGTTCGTTAATCCTGGATGGCTATTTGGGCCGTGTCTATGTCTCTCCGGCTCCCTCTGTCGTTCAGGAGTATCGTAGGCTTGCTGATGAGGATCGTGAACTCCATCAGGAGTTGGAGGCGGATAGGGATCTTCCCTGTGAGACTACCGATGGTACAAGAGTCCCCCTCTATCTCAATACAGGTCTGATTTCTGAGCTGAACACCCTTGGAATAGAGGAATCGGAAGGTGTAGGCCTCTATCGGACTGAGTTGCCATTCATGGTAAGAGACAGTTTTCCCGGTGAGTCGGTACAGGTGACAAACTATCGAAAAGTGCTTAAGACATTTCACCCTCGTCCGGTAACCATACGTACCCTGGATATTGGTGGTGACAAGCCACTCCCCTATTTTCCTGTCAACGAATCCAACCCGTTTTTAGGTTGGCGGGGAATTCGCATCTCTCTCGACCACCCTGAAATTTTTCTCACTCAGGTACGCGCCATACTGCGTGCCGCTATCGGTTTGAACAATCTGCGTCTGTTACTGCCAATGATCAGTCATGTGCAAGAAGTGGATGATGCACTGATGCTGATACAGCGCGCTCATGATGAGCTGATTGAAGAGGGTTTTGAGGTCACCATGCCCAAGATCGGTGTAATGATCGAGGTGCCTGCTGCTGTCTACCAGGTAGAAGCGCTGGCCAGGCGTATCGACTTTCTGTCTATCGGTACAAACGATCTTACACAGTATTTATTAGCGGTTGATCGCAATAATGCGCATGTCGCGGAGATCTATAATGACCTGCATCCCGCTGTACTGAGAGCCTTGATCCAAATCGTAACGTCTGCCAAAGCCCTTCAAAGAGAGGTCAGCGTTTGTGGTGAGATGGCTGGTAATCCTGCCGCGGCTTTATTATTGCTTGGTATGGGGGTCGACAGCCTGAGCATGAATGGAGGTAGCCTGTTACGTGTCAAGTGGGTGATTCGTTCAGTCTCATGCGGCCGTGCGAAAGAGTTATTGCAGGCGGCATTGCGCTATGAGCGGGCATCTGAGGTAAAGGCGCTGTTGAGTAATGCCCTGGAGGATATGGGGCTGGGTGGTCTGATGCGTGCAGGGCGATAGAGAACCCCTGTTTCACTTGCCCAAGGCATGCAGAATGGATTGGATTTCATCTGCTGACTCTTCAAGTATCTCTTTTGTGGTTGCTTCAGTCAGTTTCAGCCGTTTTGCTGCTGTGACCTGAGACCAATCGAAATCGTCACCAAGTTGCTCCCAGTGGGCACACAGGTTGGCTGTAGTAACTACATCTGTGATGTCAGGAGGTCCTGCATGTGGGCGTTCCAGATCATCGTGCTCATTGGCGGCTGTTGCCATCTCTTCACTGAATGTCCATGTCTCGAGAATTGCCTGTCCGATGCCTGTATGCCAGTTCTTGAGTAACTCCTCCATAGCTATCCTATCGTTAAAGAGCTCGGGGTGTTGCTCGGATCGTGTGAGGATATAGAACTTTCCGATATCGTGTAACAGACCGGCTAACATGGCCTCATCAGGTTTGATAGATGTGAGCTTTTTTGCAATCGTGTAAGCGATTGCTGAGACATGTAGAGAGTGATGCCAGAGCTCTTCCAGGTGATCTTTTATTCTGTCACTGACCGAGCTGGAGTGGAATATCTGTTCGATTGCAATGGAGACTGCCGTATTGTATGCCAAGTCATAGCCAAGACGGGCAATGGCAGTACGCAGATCCTTGATGTTTGCGCCGCTTCGATTGGAAAAGTTAGAGTTTGCCACTTTCAAAAGTCGGGCGGAAAGTACCGGATCAGAGCCTATGACTTTCGCAACCTTTTCAGCCGAAACACTTTCCTCTTCCAAGGCTTTCTTGACACGTACTGCGATATCGGGAAAAGCGGGAAGTTTCAGCTCCCCTGAAGAGAGTTCATTGCTGAGGTCTTGTATAAACTGAAAAGCGATATCATTCATTGGTCGATTACCCAAAGATAAAGTTCACTAGCTTACACTGGCTAGTACCGATCTTTGCTCTTTAGCGACTTGAATGGGTATTTCTGTAGTTTTTACTGGTTTCATTTATGGTATCTGATTGAGCCTGTCAAATTTACCTTTGATAGGACTATCTACCACTAAGCTAGCTATTTATAGTGATCCCCAACTGTTACGTCGGCGTTGAAAACGTAAATGCGGCAGAATCAATCCGATGAGAATGCCGGCAATGATGACACCTGCGCCAATCAGAAACCAATCACGGGTGGCTTGATTACTAAGATCACGGTTTTCCTGTTTGAGGTCTTCTGCTTCTCTGGTCAGGTCGGCTACCTGCTTGCGCAGTTCATTTCGTTCATTTGAGATGCGTATCGCGTTGGAGGCAGTTCTTTGGATACTCTGTAGCTCCTGTTCCTGCTTATTCTTAATCTGCTGCAGGCTCTTGTGTTCTGCCAGAAGTTCCCGGTGATTCTTTTGCAGGTTGGCCAGGTTGCTGCGTAGTTCCCCGGGTGCCGCCTTAAGAGCTTCGATCTCTTTGCGCATGGTATCCAGTTGGGTACGTGCAATGGGCTCGTTTAGAAGCTGGCGGGTGAGTACGTATCCCTCTTTGGCGCCGATTCGAATCTTGCTGTAACCGGATTCCGAATTGGTCGATATGACGTCCAAGGCTGTGCCGGTGTTGAGATAGCGCACTATGCGATGTTTGGTACTCTCACCTGTACGCATGGCAATCTTGAAAGTGTCGGTGACGTAGAGGGTTTTTGCCTGTGCCAGCAGAGGCAGTAGTAACAGGCAGAAGATCGGAAAAATGAATTTCTTCATGGCAATATCTCGGTCCGACGGGAAAGGGGCATTGTACAACTCAAAGTTATCCTTGTTTCGAAACAGGCCACATTTTAATCAGCTGCGCTATCTGCCCAGAAGGAGGAATTCCAAAAGCGCTTTTTGTGAATGGAGGCGGTTTTCAGCCTCATCCCAGACTACGCTCTCTTCAGTATCGATCACCGATGTGGTTACCTCTTCACCTCGATGAGCAGGTAAGCAGTGAAAAAACAGTGCATCATTATCTGCCTGTGCCATCAGTTCGTCATTGACCTGGTATAGGGCGAAGGCCTTCTCACGCAACGCCTGTTCTTCTTCCTGGCCCATACTGGCCCAGACATCAGTGACTATCAGATCAGCGCCACGGGCTGCGGTGAGCGGATCTCGAATAATTGAGGCTTGCTCAGCTGCGGCTGTCAGAATCGTCTGGTCAGGATCGTACCCTTCGGGGCAGGCTATATTCAAGTGAAACCCGAATTGTCTGGCCGCGTTGATATAGGAGTGGCACATATTGTTGCCGTCTCCGATCCAGGTGACATGTTTACCGTGAATATCGCCGCGATGTTCGAAATAGGTCTGCATGTCTGCTAGTAGCTGGCAGGGGTGCAGGAGATCAGTGAGGGCATTAATCACGGGTACACGGGAGTGGGCGGCAAACCTTTCAAGCAGATCCTGATCGAAGGTACGGATCATGATAATATCGAGCATCCGTGAAAGCACCCGCGCGCTGTCCTCGATCGGTTCTCCCCGTCCCAACTGCGTGTCTTTCGGTGAGAGAAAGAGTGCATGTCCACCAAGTTGAGACATGCCCGCCTCAAACGAGACTCGGGTTCGGGTGGATGACTTTTCAAATATCATCCCTAAATTTTTGCCCTTCAGCGGTGTATGGTTGTCGCCGCGATGCTGCATCCGTTTGAGCTCAGTGGCCCTGCGCACGATACCATTTAGTTCGTCGCTGCTGAGGTCGAGTAGTGAAAGAAAGTGCTTGGTCATAAATTGCTGCCTCAGTAGGCAATCAGAGAAAACTATCGATTAGGGTGCAGACGCCGTCGATGATTTGGTCGCACTCAGCATCGCTGATAATCAATGGGGGCAGCAGGCGTATTACCTTGTCGGCAGTGACATTGATCAGCATCCCCTGATCCAGTGCGCGGGTGACCAATTCACCACATGGACGATCAAGTTCGATACCGATCATCAGGCCTGAGATACGAATCGATAGCACGCCTTGTTGCTCACCAAGTTTCGACTGAAAACCGGCTCTCATGCGTTCACCAAGCTGGGCAGCCCGTTCTGTCAGTTGTTGGGATTCAATGACATCCAGTACGGTTAGTGCGACCCGGCAGGCGAGTGGGTTGCCACCAAAGGTCGAACCATGGTTTCCCGGGGCAAAAACCTCAGCGGCAGCACCGCGGGCCAGGCATGCGCCGATAGGCATACCGTTACCCAATCCCTTAGCCAAGGTCATGACATCAGGAAGGATATTATTATGCTGATATGAAAACAGCTGACCTGTACGCCCCATACCGGTCTGAATTTCATCCAACATCATCAGCCATTCGTTTTTATCGCAAACCTCACGGATTTTATTGAGATAATCCACATCGGGAATATTGACACCACCCTCACCCTGGATCGGTTCGACCAGGACTGCAACCACGCTGTTGTTATTGTGCGTGATCTCGTTAATCGCTTCAATGTCATTGTAGGGGACACGAACAAATCCCTGTACCAGGGGTTCAAATCCAGCCTGAACTTTGCGATTACCCGTTGCCGATAGGGTGGCCAGGGTGCGTCCGTGGAAACTTTGATCCATAACGATTATGGCTGGGTTTTTGATCCCTTTTTTGTTGCCATAAAGGCGAGCAATCTTAATAGCCGCTTCATTCGCCTCGGCACCTGAGTTGGCAAAAAAGACCCTGTCCATAGCCGCCAAGGTGCAAAGCCTGTCACCCAGTCTGTTTTGGTTGGCAATGCCGTAGATATTGGAGGTGTGGAGCAGGCTTCCCGCCTGATCGCACAGCGCATCACGGATCTCAGGATGTGCGTGGCCGAGTCCACAAACGGCAATACCGGAAATGGCATCAAGATAGGAGCGTCCCTGATCATCCCACAAGCGAGCGCCTTCGCCCCGTTCGAATGTCACAGGTAACCGTTTATATGTTGTCATCAAAGAGTCGGCCATTTACAAACCCATAAAAACAAAAAAGGCCTCCTGGGAAGGACGCCAGTTTACTCAATAATTAACGCCAAAATGGCAGGCAATCGATTAGTTTACCCAGCTGGATGACTTTTTTCAAACTTCTACGATGCGCAGCCTGAAGAAAGGGTTAAATAACTCCAACAGCAAGTGGTTGGAGAATGGTTGCCGCTTAGGCACAATGAGACATCTATGCCTTGAACAGACGGTACTACGGAGGAGGGGAGCTATGTCTATCGCAATGACTCTACATCTGTTGGGTGTCATTATTTGGGTGGGCGGGATGTTTTTCGCTCATATGATCTTACGGCCAGTCCTCAATAAGCGGTTGGAGCCACATGATCGTTTGCCTCTATTGGTGGATATTTTCAGTGGTTTTTTCCCCTGGGTATGGGCTGTGGTTATCACTATTCTTATCAGCGGATTTTGGATGCTTTTTACAAATTATAAAGCTGATATTGGATTGTGGCTGGTTATTATGTCGTTGGTTGGGGTCGTAATGTCAGCCATTTTCATGTTCATTTATTTCTTCCCCTATCGTCAGCTTTGTGTGGCCCTGAAAAACAGTGACAAACCGAAGAGTGTGGCAACGGTAAACCTGATTCGACAGTTAATTCTCGTCAATCTGGTGCTTGGACTTCTAGTCACTGTGGTGACGATTATTGGGAAATATGGTCTGTTATCATGATTTCTATATTCCCAGCAAAGATAAAAAAAACTGATCAGATATTATGACTATTACAATCTCTGGATTTACATTTCGCCTGACTTCTTTTTTCTTTTGCGCTATTTTTTTATTCATTTCCACTCAATTGATTGCAGAAGATGAAGTGGTGGAGGTCAGTGGCAAAGAGAACAATACGCTTTCCACCCTTCTTAATCTGGTTACGATTAAAGGAAATATCGAGAATGATATTAAGGCGCTGAGCAAACAAATTGCTAGTGCGGATTCTGAAACCCAGAAGGCGTCATTAAAGCAGCAATTGGCAAAGCTTGATGCAGACCTTACGTTAACTAAACATAACTTTGAAAATATCTCTGCGGGTGTCGATCTCACTAGTCTGCGTAGTAAGGATGAAACTCAGATCGACCTCAAGAAGGAGTTGTTTTCACTATTGAAACCTGCACTCGATGAGATGAAAGATATGACATCGAAAGTGCGTCAAAAATCTGAATTAAAGGAGAAAATTGCCTACTACGGTGAAAGACTGGGTGTATTGGAAGGCGCCTTAAGCAATATTGATCAACTGCGACAGAAAAGTGATTCGGAAAAGTTGCAGTCCTCTCTTGACTCACTCGCAAACGGCTGGCGAAAAGATAAGGCTTTCATGAGTAGCGAACACCAGGCGGCAAGGTTACAACTTGATGAGCTGTTGGCTGCTGAAGTCTCAATCACAGACGCCTCTCAGAGTTACCTGAAAAACTTTTTTCAACGGCGTGGACTCTATCTGATAGAAGCACTATTGGTAGTTGCAATTATCATTGTTCTGTCTCGGTTAAGTCATAAGGTAATGCGGCGCTTGATGCCTGGCTTTAAAAAGAAACATCGTAGCTTTCGTATCAGACTTTTGGAGCTAATACACAGAATAGTGACTACATTGCTGGTCATCCTGGGTCCTATGGTTGTCTTCTATGTGGTTGAGGACTGGGTATTGTTTAGCTTGAGCATTTTATTACTGTTAGGTATGGCTTGGGCTCTTCGACAAGCATTACCTCGCTATTGGCACCAAATCCAACTCTTTCTGAATATCGGTTCTGTGCGTGAGGGTGAGCGAATTCTAATGGATGGATTGCCTTGGCGTGTTGAGCAGATCAATGTCTTCTCAATACTGGACAATCCGGATGCTGGCATTAAGCAGCGGGTGCCGATTGATGATCTGGTCGATCTTAAATCGAGGCCATGCGACCAGGATGAACCCTGGTTTCCCTGTAAAAAGAGTGATTGGGTGATACTCAATGACGGAGTAAGAGGCAAAGTGACCGGGATATCGCCCGAGCTAGTACAACTGGTCGAACGAGGCGGGGCGCAGTTGACTTATCAAACCGGTGACTTCCTCGCTGCATCGCCACGTAACCTGTCGACCAACTTCCGCATAAAGGAGGTAATTGGCGTTAGTTATTCACTGCAGAAAGAGAGCACCGAGTCGATACCGGATGTACTGCACAGCTATATCCAACAACGAGCCGAACAGGAGGGTTACGCAGAGCAATTGCTCAGTCTGCGTGTTGAGCTCTCCTTAGCCAACAGCTCTTCCCTCGATATTGTAGTGATTGCTGATTTTAAAGGTGAACTAGGAGACCTTTACAACCGTCTGCGTCGTGCCATTCAACGTTGGAGTGTAGATGCCTGTACTGAAAACGGTTGGGAGATTCCCTTTCCTCAGATGACAGTGAGTGGCGCTCTCAATAAGCTTCCCTGAATATGATCTATTCTTGTAATTAGCGTCGATCCGGAAACAATGAAATAGATAAGGTAAAGATCGCTAAAAGCATTCGTACGCAGAGAAAAGGTTATATCGTTCAATCAATCTAGCGCTATTTGTATTTTTTCGACGTACAGAAATGATGGTGATTATTTTTTTATCGAATATTTGCAATGACGTAGCTTCAAAAAGTACCAGTTTTAGGATAGACACTAACTAGCCCTTATATAAAAAATTGGGGAGATATGATGAAACTGGAATACGATGTCATCGAAGATCAGTATGACGATACCACACACATCAGAAGCATGACTGAGCAGGCTCGAGTGCCTGGGGGAGGGTGGTTGATACGCACTACACTCTATACGCCACATCACATCAGTGTGAATGTGCTGAATCTAGCGAATAAAAAGAAGACCCTGTATAAGCCGGTTCGTTAAGGTCCTCAACCGCCAAGGGCCGACATGGGTCGGATGATGGCGGTTGGCGCTTCGTCGAAGTGATGCCTCTCAGGTTTGCGTGCAATGGCTGATTTGATAGCTTCACGTATCTCTTGGTCTGATGCGCCAGCACGCATCATCGGACGTAACGCGAGACTATCCTCTTGACCCAGGCAGAGATGCAGGTCGCCTGTCACTGACATCCGTACACGATTACAGGTGTCACAGAAGTGCTGTGACTGGGGTGTAATGAAGCCAACAACCAGGTTGGATTCATCAATTTGGAAATAGCGCGCCGGACCGCTGCCACGCATTGCTGCCGGTTTTAGGCTGTATCGCTTTTTAAGACGTGTTTCGATCTCTGAAAGAGGCATATAGTGTTCAGAAGCTGACTGCCCACCTTTTCCTACCGGCATGGTCTCGATGAAGCGCAGCGTCAATTCATGCTCTATGCAATATGCCACCATACTTTCGACTTCATCATCATTGATGCCGCGCATGACGACCATATTGAGCTTAATCGGGGATAAACCGCAGGTTTTGGCAGTTTCAATGCCCTCCAGGACCGGTTTCAGCTGACTACCGGTGATTTCCTGGAATTTCTTCTCATCGAGAGAATCGAGACTGATATTGAGGCGCCGTACACCGGCGGCACTTAATGATTCGGCAAATTGACTGAGTCGGGATGCGTTGGTGCTGAGCGATAATTCTTCGATACCAGGCACCCCGGATATCCGACGAGCGATATCATTCAGCTCCTTACGTACAAGGGGTTCCCCGCCAGTGAGCCTGACATGTTTTACTCCCAATACTGCAAATTGACTGACCAGCCGCTCAATTTCATCGGGTGTCAGCCAATCGCTGGGTGTTTCGAAGTCTCTATGACTTCTGGGAAGACAATAGAAACAGCGAAAATCACAACGGTCTGTGACAGATAAGCGCAGATATTCAATATGTCTGCCGAACGGGTCACTTAGCATGGTCGCCTCTCACCCAATCGAATTTATTTATGTGCCTATGATTCAACGAGACTGGGGAGCAGGTCAACTGTTTTCTCCCCAGCCTGATGAAAAGTTATAAAAGATACCGAAGATCAGTATCAATAATCTGTATTTGGATCAAATCCTTCGGGTAAGGAGTGAGCAATGCCTTTATGGCAGTCGATACAGGTCTTTTTCGGCGCATTGCCGTCAACGGCATCCCAATAGTGAGGGTCATGCTGTTCCGAGCTGCGTGGTGCCTGTTTGTCCAGGTCCATGGAGACAAATTTGTGGCAGTTGCGGCATTCACGGGAGTCGGTTTTTTTCATGGAACGCCATACGTTCTCTGCCAACTCAAGTCGTTTTTCCTCAAATTTTTCAGGTGTGTCGATGGTACCCAGCATCTTGTGGTATAGCTCATTGGTCGCCTGAATCTTGCGCACGAACTTATGTATCCACTCCTTGGGTACATGACAATCAGGGCAGGTGGCCCGGACGCCGGTCCTGTTGGTAAAGTGAACCGTCTCCTGTAGTTCCTGATATACGGTCTGCTCCATTTCATGGCATGAAATGCAGAAGGTCTCTGTATTGGTCATTTCCATCGCGGTGTTGAATCCACCCCAGAGTACGATACCGGCGATAATGCCGACAACGATCAGGAACAGACCACCTCTTTTTTTAGTTTCGCTCATTGTTACACCAAATTTGTTTAGTACTACTGCCTAGCCTGTTTGGGCCTCCAGGTCAGGAGGCCCAAAGTATGGCTATTTCGCACCCTGAAAGTTGTTCTGTACCAGCGGATCAGCACCCATCTGGGGGGCATGGCACTGATTACAGAAATAGCGGCGGCTTGAGACAGTTTTCAATACCTTGCCGTCACGATCCTCATAGTGGCTGTCACCCACTTTGGGCGCCTTCTCTTTCTCATAGGTAGCTTCGCTATGACATTTCATGCAGCCATTGTTTTTCAGGTTGATTTCATACTTGTCCACTTCATGAGGAACCATAGGTGGTTGTAACTTGTAACTGCGTTCGATGCCTCCTTCGCTGAGCGCCAAGGAAGGCTGAAAGCCGAGGCGGTTAGTCCCCGGTAGGCGTGAGGCGAGACTGTAGACCCGTCGTGCCTTGCGCCAGAGGGGATGCAAAGCGAGCATCCGAACACGGCGTCCAGTCATTTGGGAACTGACGGCGGAGTGGTCACGAGCTTGCGATGTGATCACGTAGTGTCAGTGACCAGGACCGTCCGGGGCACTAATAGGTTGTCAAAGATCGAGTGTCTTTTAGGCCTGGGACGCCTAAAAGACATCACGAGATCGAAGACTCACTTGTGACATTGACGAGCTTTAAATTGGCCGGTTTTTTTGCCGACGTATTCAATTCATCGCCACGCAGTGATTGAACATCAGCCAGCAACGCACTCGACAGGAACATGGCTGCTATTGCCGCAATGGTTAGTAATGCGATCTTTTTCATACCTTTCTCCATCATCACTCTCATAAACAGAAATTGTTTGATGACCGGTCAGACCCGGACACCCCGATTGATTTCATCCTCGCGCTTGTACTCGTCGATTTTAATGGCGTGACGACCGCCATAACTGAAAACATCTTTCGCACAAATATCGATACAGCGTCCGCAATTGGTGCAGTCAGAAGAGAGAATCACGGGACTCAAGCCCTTTTTCTCTCCCTTTAGTGCCGGTTTGATGACTTGCGGCTCCGGACATACCACGTAGCATTCCATGCAGTCGTTACAGGCTTGTCGTTGGAGGGCATTCACCTTCAGCGGACTCTTGCTTCCGACCAGATTGTAGAAGGCACCTACCGGACAGATATGTCCGCACCAGCCATCCTTTGCCACCAACAGATCGAATAGAAAGATGCCAGCGATCATGACCCAGGCGGCTCCCATGCTGAACACGATTCCGCGGAACATCATTGAGACCGGATTGACCAACTCCCAGACAATCCCGCCGGTTACGACCAATGGCAGAATTAATGTGAGTACCAGCATCCAGTAACGTGTCGTTCGTGAGATCTGTGAAGTCGTACGGATACCCAACTTACGTCTTAGCCAGGCGGCTAAATCGGTAACCATGTTGACCGGACAGACCCAGGAACAGTAGACACGACCCCCTACCAGGAAGTAGAAGAGCAGCACAATGACCACACCAATGATGGCGGCCGTCTCGGGAACAACACCGGAAAGCATGGCTTGCAGCAGGACATAGGGATCGGTCAGTGGAAGAAAATCCAGGGTCAGACTGGAAGCCAGATTTCCCTTCACGATCCATAACCCGAACCAGGGTCCGGCCAGAAACAGTGCCAGAATCCCGAGTTGACTGAGCCGGCGCAGGATCAAGAACTTATGGGACTTGAACCAGCCCTTTGCTGCAATCGCATCATCACCCAATGTGGTTAAGTCGACCATAACTACTTGTCCATAAATCCGCTATTGAGTGTATCCAGAGGATTGGTTGAGAAGGGTGTCTCCTCTGCCTCACCTTCAATGATCAAACCTTCACCTTGCAGGTCGTAACGCACCCCTTCGGGTAGGTTGTAACGATGCTCGGTGTCGGGTGTGACCAGTGCCTCGCCCGCTTTGTCTTTCTCCTTCCAGCCCAAACGGTAATGCTTGCCCAGCTCGCCTTTTGCCAGATGCATCGGAAAGATCTTGATGGCAGCCTCTTCCAGAATGCAGGCACGTTCACACAATCCACAGCCGTACAGGCCTCGGAGTGCACCACCGGAATAAACAGCGCATGCTTGCCAGAACGTGTGTTGTGCTGCATATCCAGGCTGATAGCTCGGCCCCGAATGGGACAGACGTTGAAGCAGACTTCACAGCGCAGGCCATGAAACGCAATGCAGTTCTCCTGGTCGATGACGACCGCCAGACCCATGCGTGACTCTTCGATATCTTTCAGCTCGTGATCCAGCGCATTGGTCGGGCAGGCCACCACACAAGGGATGTCCTCACACATTTCACAAGGCCCGGAGCGGGCGATGAAATAAGGCGTTCCCGTGGCGACTTCATCCCCGACTTCACCCAGGAATAGGATGTCGTAAGGGCAGTCCCGTACACACAGACCGCAACGAATACAGGCTCCGAGGAAATCCTCCTCCGGCAGGGCGCCGGGCGGACGTATGTAATTTGCCGGCATTGATGAGGCTCGTTTGGAATAGGCACCCAGGCCCAATCCGACCAACCCCACACCACAGGCTGTCTTGAGCATGTTGCCCAGGAACTGCCGCCGGTTCATCTCATTTTTTCTCTCAGATTCTGACATGACTGATTTGATACTACGATTCAGCTTATCCGTTTCCAGTTAAAAGGCCGGTCCGGTTGCCCCGGACCGGCATTGTACAAGCTAGGCGCGTGAGATCTTCACTGCACACTTCTTGTAGTCCGTCTCTTTCGACAGCGGATCGGTTTGGTCAAGCGTGAGCTTATTGACCAGGCGACCGGCATCGAACCAGGGAACGAAGACCAGGCCCACTGGACACTTATTACGGCCCTTGGTGTCGATCTTACAAACGATCTCACCCCGACGAGAGCTGATCTTGGCCAGAGCGCCGTTACGAAGTTTGCGCTTCTTGGCGTCCTTCGGGTTCATGTAGATCACCGCATCCGGTACGGCACGGTAGAGCTCAGGAACACGCCGGGTCATGGAACCGGAGTGCCAATGCTCCAACACACGACCGGTACAGAGCCACAGATCAAACTCTTTATCAGGCGGCTCGGCAGCGGGCTCGTAGGGTGCTGTGATGATGTTGGCCCGTCCATCCGGCTTACCGTAGAACTTGACACCTTCACCTTTGGCAACATGCGGGTCGTAACCTTCCCGGAAACGCCACAGGGTCTCTTTACCGTTAATAACAGGCCAGCGCAGACCGCGCGCCTTGTGGTAGGCATCGAACTCGGCCATCTCATGACCCTTCTTCGGAATACCTTCAGCCGAGTTAAACAGGCGGTACTCTTCGAAGAGGCCCTTTTGAACGTAATAACCAAAGTCGGCAGACTCGTGGTTGTTGTACTTGTTGCCGCGGCTATCGGTGACCTGTTCTGCAGGGAACTTGTCGACCTGGCCGTTGGTGTAGAGTATTTCGTAGAGGGTTTTGCCCTCGTATTCCGGTTTTTTGGCAATCAGATCGGCCGGCCAGACGTCCTCGACCTTGATGTACTTGGAGAACTCCATGAGCTGCCATACATCGGATTTGGACTCCCCTGGTGCCGATACCTGCTCACGCCAGAATTGGGTGCGTCGCTCGGCATTGCCGTATGCACCCTCTTTCTCGATCCACATGGCGGTCGGCAGAATAAGGTCAGCGGCCTGTGCCGAAACCGTTGGGTAGGGGTCGGAGACCGTGATGAAGTTATCCGGATTACGCCAACCGGGAAGACTCTCGTCATTCATGTTGGCAGCGGCCTGCATGTTGTTGTTACACATGACCCAGAAGGTATTCATCTTGCCGTCTTTAAGTGCACGGTGCATGGCAACTGCATGGATCAGGGTCTTGCCCATGGGCTTGCCGCTGATGTCCGATTGATCGGCATCATCAGATTTACCGTTAGCCCGGGGAATGGTGCCTGCAGGCAGCTTCCAGGTCTTCTCGGCAAATTTACAGTGTGCATCCTTCTTGGTCACCAGGTCGGCAGGCAACCGATGAGTGAAGGTGCCAACCTCACGAGCGGTACCGCAGGCGGAGGGCTGACCGGTCAATGAGAAGGGGCTGTTGCCCGGCTCAGCGATCTTGCCCATCAGCAGATGGACGTTGTAGCAGAGACCGTTGACCCAGACGCCACGGGTATGCTGGTTAAAACCCATGGTCCAGTAGGATGAGACCTTCTTTTTGGGATCGGCATAGGCCTTGGCCAGTCTCAGCAGCTTGTCTTTCGGCACCTTGGAGAGCTTGGAGGTGTGCTCCAATGTGTAAGGCTCTACCGACTTGGCATACTCTTCAAAACTGATTTTAGAGAGCTTGCCCTTGTTCCGGTTCTTGGCAGCCTTCTCGCGAGGGTCTGTGGCGCGCAGGCCATAACCGATGTCGGTTGGCGTCTTGGTGAAGTTCACATGCTTGTCGATGAACTCCTTATTATACGCCTTGTTCTGGATGATGTAGTTGGCGATATAGTTAAGAATAGCCAGATCGGTCTGAGGCTCGAAAACCATACCGTTATCAGCCAGTTCATAACAACGATGCTCATAGGTGGAGAGAACGTGGACTTCACAACCCGGCTTGGTCAGACGGGTGTCGGTGAGACGCGACCAGAGGATCGGGTGCATCTCAGCCATGTTGGCGCCCCAGAGCACAAATGTGTCGGCGTGCTCCAGATCATCATAGCAACCCATCGGTTCATCGATACCGAAACCACGCATGAAGGCGCCCACAGCGGAAGCCATACAGTGACGGGCATTGGGTTCAAGGCTGTTGGAGCGGAAACCTGCCTTCAACAATTTGGAAGCAGCATAGCCTTCCCAAACTGTCCACTGTCCGGAGCCAAACATGCCGATACCTTTCGGGCCTTTGGCTTTACGGGCAGCGACCCATTTCTCGGCCATTGTCTTGAAGGCCTCGTCCCAGGAAACTGCTTCAAACTTCCCGTTCTTGTCATACTTGCCATTGGTCTTGCGCAGCAGAGGTTTGGTCAGACGATCCTCTCCATAAAGGATCTTCGGCAAAAAGTAACCCTTGATGCAGTTCAGGCCCTTGTTGACCGGTGCATCGGGGTCACCCTGACTGGCCACAACTTTGCCATCTTTAACGCCCATCAAGACGCTACAGCCGGTACCGCAATAACGGCAGGCTGCTTTGTCCCAGCGAATACCATCATCTGCATCAGCAGCTGCGGCATTAGTTATCGGCAGGGTAACGCCAGCCACTGAGGCTGCTGCTGCCACTGCATTGCTCTTAATAAAGTCTCTTCTAGTTAATTTCACGGTTCATTTCCTCCATCGACTCTTCACCGCCATAGTGGTAAATCAGTACTGTATTAACGACGCCTTCAACGTCGCGTAATGCATTCATCTTGTCAGACACCGGAGAGACCGTTTCACCCTCGTCCTCCACAGTGACAATCAGTTTGTCTTCCTCCGATCCTCCATGGACCTCGACCCCATGGAATGTTTGCAGACGCTCGGAGACCAAAGGTCCCGTCGTCGGCTTGGTATGAACGATCAGACTGCATATATTCATGGATGAATATCTCCCCACATTGATGTGTTATGCCGCATTTTCCTGCTGCGTAGGTGTAATGGTTATGGAATGACTGGGACAGACCGATACGCATTCGCCACAACCAGAACAACTGAGCTGGTCAAGTAGTGGTGTTGAGCGTCCTCCCGTCTCCAGTTTGAAACGGATCGCGGATTCTTCGCAGATATCGCCACAGCTTCTGCAGACCACACCATTGATTGACAGACATGATCCATCGATCATGACATCAAGTGCCCATGGCGGTGTCGTCAGTTCGGTAGGAAAGGTTAAAGCCTGGTGCTTGCAAGCCTTAACGCAGTCGCCACAAAAGGTGCAATGGCCGTGTGAAAAGTTGACTATCGGGAAACCCTCTGCCCCGTTCTCGATGACATGGGTTGGGCATGCATCGGTACACTCAGCACAACGCTGACACAGGTCGGTGAAGAGTGACTCTGGTTGAGACCAGGGGGGGCGAATCCCGCGACGGCGGCCACTCAGGTCACCGCGAAGTAACTGAAATCTATCGATGGATGTCCGCAACAGTTATGCCTCAAATGAGGGTGACAAAAAAGTTGTCATCTAGCGTCGACTTTGCGCCAATCAATGACTGGTGTGAAGTGTTTCACTTGGTCTGGCCAACTGCTTTGATACGGATCAAATTTCTATGGGATAAATTAAGCAAAAATTAAATAAATTCAAAGAGTCACCAAATTATTGGTAGAGCAAAATACCCCAAAATGGGTAATAGGTATTAACTTAGAGGTAGGGTGAGGTAAGGCAGCCGGAAATCGTGGGGTGAAATATTAGGGTTCACCCTAATTTATAAGCATCTGAGAACTTGCCTATGTAATAAATTGATGATTTTGCCAGAATCCGATGTAGTTATAGGTTGCTGAGCTATTGATACCCTCATGGGATGATTGCCTATAATCCGAAAAGATTACCGCTATTTACTAGCTTGAACGTGGGTTGCCAGGTTAATAGTATCTTATCGAGCCGCATTTTTTTCTGTATTGAGTGCCCACACGGCGGCCTCAGTTCTGGAGTGAAGGTTGAGCTTTTTCAGCAGGTGCTTGACATGTACCTTGACTGTACCCTCTGAGATCTCCAGAGTCTTGGCAATCTGCTTGTTGCTCATCCCGTGAGAAATCTGCTGCAGAATCTCCCGCTCTCTGGCAGTAAGGGCGGTGATTGAATCTTGCTCGTTAATCCTGTCATCTTCCCTAAGTGCCTTGGCAAGTAGCTGTGTCAGGTGGTCACTGATCACCACTGTGCCCTGCACTGCTTTACGAATAGATTTTAAAATGTCCTCAGGTTCCATATCCTTCAGAAGGTAGCCGTCTGCGCCGCTTCTCAAAGCAGTCAATACATCCTCTTCGTTATCGGAAACGGTCAACATGAGAATTCGCGAGTCAATATCCTGATCCTTGATGGCCTTTAGCGTCTCCAGCCCGTTCATGCCCTTCATATTGATATCGAGCAGTATCAAGTCTGGATTAAACTGCTTCGCCACTGCCAGGCCATCCGGTCCGTTGGCTGCTTCGCCAATCAATTCCAGCGTATCATCCATGCCGATCAGGTCAGAGACCCCTTTTCTGAAGAGTGGGTGGTCGTCGATGGCAAGGATGGTATGTTTTTGTGGCTCAGGCATTTTTTAATTGCTCGACTAACATCTTCTTGGATTCACTGTTAGATGCATCTGTGATGCTAAAACTGAGATTTATCTGAGTGCCGCCGGTGGGGGACTCGTTGATACTCAGACTTCCCCCAAGCCATTCAGCACGCTCTTTCATAATAGGTAGTCCATAGTGTTGCATCATATCACCTTCATCATTGATCCCGATGCCATCGTCCTCAATAGAGACTTTTACCAAACCTTGTTGGTTACATTTAAGGCTTACTCTGGCCTGTGTGGCATTGGCATGACGAATAACATTCGAGAGGGCTTCACGTATGATCTGGATAATATGTATCTCTGCATTGGGCGTGAATTGGCAGTTACCGATATGATTGGTGTACTCAATGGGTATTCCGGATCTATTGGCAAACTCCTCAACGGTTTGCCCCACCACCTTGCCCAGATTGGCATCGGTGACCCTGAGTCGGAACGTGGTAAGTAGTTCACGTAGTTGACGATAGGCGCCATTGAGTGCCGACCGCAGGGCGGCAGTAACAGAAAGGATCTCTTTTTTCTCACTGTCTTCGTTGATTGCTTTTTCCAGTCGAGATACCTGAATCTTCAGATATGAAAGTGATTGGGCTATGGAATCATGAAGCTCTCTAGCGATGACGCTGCGCTCCTCCATTAAGGATACTTTACGATTCTGGGTTACCTGCTGAGCAACATTGATTGCCAGTGCAATATTGCTTGCAACCGTTTCCAAAAGACGCTCCTGCCATTCTTCCAACTGCATCAATTCAGGGAATTCAACCAACAAAACACCATATTGCTGGGTTTTGTCTCGTACCGGTGTGGAGAAGATGTTAACCGAGTTTTGAGTATCAAAAGCAGTGATCTTGAACGTATGAGACTTGCCTTCCCCAAGGCAAAAAGAGCACTGATTATCCAGTTTGTCTTGTAATAGGATGTCGGTTTTTCTTGTAGATGCGTAACGATAGGCTTGATCGTCTCCAGGTTGGCCAAGACAGATAGTGCCGTTGTTGACTCCGATTAAGGCCTCTATATCGTGTATTACTGCGACCAGGACATCCTCGCTCAAGGAAGAGTCACTCAGCCGTTTGGTGGCGGAATAGAGTAACTCCAGGGTGTGGTTGCTTCTTTCAAGGTCGTGGGTCTTCTCACGTACTCTAGACTCGAGATCCGCGTAGGTCACTGAGAGATCTTCCGCCATTACATTGAAGGCCTGGCCTAGCTGGCCAAGCTCATCTTCACCGAGGTATCGACTCCTGATTGAAAAATCACCGTGTCGTGCTGCATTGGCACAGGCAAGCAGATTGCGAAGAGGATTGAGTACATAACTCTTGGTGAGATAGAGACTGACCAGAGTGACCATGAAAGTGAGGCTAAGTAACACGATCTGTATGATCCTCAGCTGCTGGTTTTTCTCCTCTGCATCTATTTCAAGTGCCTCCACGAAACGGTGGATATCATCAACGAAGCTGTCAACCAGCGCTAAGTAGTTACGCAGACTGGTGTCAAGCTGCCGCCTTTCCTGAGATGAGAGTGAGTTAGTCGCACTCAGCTTCAAGTAGTCATTCAGGTTGGGAAGCATGGTTGCACGCCATTGTGATTCGACTTCGTGATAAGTCTCAGTCACCTGTTTGTTTGGCCCTTTGGTCAGTACGTCATGAATGCGTGGACTGAACAGACGTTGATTATATTCAGTCACCAGTTGATTGGTTCGGGTCGTGGCTAGTTCATGATGGAATTTGGTCCTGTGTACCAAACTGCTGGCAATTCTGTAGGATTGCATGCGCAGTGTCCCTGCCTGGTTGATTGCTGCGGCATAGCCTTCAGCGGTTTCGGTAATAATCATCGAACTGACCATGCCCGACACAGCCAGGATGAAGAGAATGGTTATCACAGTACCGAATCGGAGTAGCAGTGAGTTTTTCAATGCATGATTCTCTGGTTGCGAGTATAGGATACCCTAGTGATAGGTTGGATATGACTATAAGCCAAGATTGTCATGAAGGCACTGGTTGAATACGATTGGTTTGGAATATCGCACTATTTAGAGGAGACTAACGCCATTTTCGAGGGTCTGTTTTTATGAGCAGACGACCTTGGGGGTATAGGTAAGAATTGTAATAAGTACTATATTTTACATAATCGAGCGGGTGGCAATTTCAATATTTTGAACGGTGAATAGGCAAGAAGTCACCCAGCAGGTTTCGTTGCATCTCTACTAAACAGATAGCTATCATGTCGTCAGATAAATCAAATGAAAAATTAGATAGGATCGTGGCTCAGGCTCGTCAGGATCGGGAGGAGAGGGATAAAGGTTACCGGGAAAGGGCGCTGAAGATGTACCCGTGGGTCTGTGGTCGTTGTACACGGGAATTTACCCGCGAAAATCTGAGAGAGTTGACGGTCCACCATCGTGATCATAATCATGATAATAATCCGCTGGATGGTAGCAATTGGGAGTTGTTGTGTATCTATTGTCATGATAACGAGCATTCGCGATATATCGAATCAGATGCCACAAAAGCCTCTGTTGATACGCAACAGAGCAGTACCAGCACACATCAGCCCTTTGGCGATCTGGCAGCGATGCTTAAGGGAAAAAAATAGTATTGTTAACCCGGCCCTGAATGCTCTATAGGAAGGTCAATGGCACTTTCTTAAGCATTCGGAAAAGGGTTAAGTTCACGAAGTCATTTCCGTGAACACGGGAATCTAGGGAGGTCAACCAGGATGCAACTAACTTATATCGCTAAAGTTAAGTGTCATTATATTAAGGTGCTGGGTTGATAGCAGAAACTAAGCATTGTTACTCAGCAATGGCAGTGGCACATGGAGTGCTGACCCGATAGCACGTAACAGTTCAAGCTCCTGGGTGTCGATATGGGCGTCGGTGAGAATGGTCTCTACCAGAGCGCCAATGAGACGCTCTTTCTCCGTGATCTTGAGCAGGTCGAGATTAGCCAATGCATTGTCCAATGCGCTAGGCCAGTCGTTTGGTAATTGCAGCGGGCTCAGCTCCAAACCTACGCTTTGTAATCCCATTTGGTAGCTGCGTTTTACCATTTCAATATCACGATGGCCATGATCAGCCAGGATCGCAATCACATCCCGTACTGGTTGTGCTTGAGCGACCAGGGTTTGGTTGCCACTAGTGCGGCTTTGGGAGGGATTCATTGCATCTGTCAGATGCAAGCTGATCACTTTCGCCAATAAAAATTCAAAAACCTCAATCTTGCCATCCTGGTGAATGATATCAGTGACGGTTTCGAGCATGCGATGGATAAATGCCTCTGGTCGTCGCTTGAGGGCGGGAAATGCGATTTCTAACAGGGGAAGGCGTTGCTCTGGTCTTATCTGTAAGGTAGATGTCAGTAGATAGCGAACTTGAGCCTCGCTTTCTGCACCCAGTTTTTTGGCGATAGTGAACAGTTGCTGATCACGGATTTTCTCATCATCGTCAAGCAGAACACAGAGTAACAATTCCGGTGCCCACTCGGTGGAGCGAGCTGCTGATAACAGGCCACCAGGTAGTGTGGCAGCTAACGCTGCGGCAGCGACAATGCGCTCCCAGTCGGGCTGACCTATACCTTCAATGATATTGCGTGGGTCAAACGGGGTGCGTTTCGATGACTTTTTTGATTCCCTTTCGTCCTGTTCGGCTTCCTTGCGGGTACGCCGGCTTAGCCGTTTCGCGATTTCAACCAACGCCTCTTCCCTAAAGTCAGGTTCGATGCGCTGTATGCGCTCGACTATCGGTGGGTGAGTGGCAAGCATGGCAGCGCTACTACCCTGACCGAACAGCATGTGGCCAATCTCTTCGCTATCTTTTTCCAGCAAGGCGCCATTGCTGTGTACTGCAATCTTTTTCAGTGCCCCGGCAATACCCTGTGGATTGCGAGTAAACTGAACCGCTGAGGCATCAGCAAGGTATTCCCGTTGCCTGGAAACAGCAGCCTTGATCCAGCGCGCGAAAAACAGTCCGATATAACCGATTGCCGTAAGGGCGACTGCAAACAGGATAATCGCGTTGCCACCATTGTTTCTTGATCGTGACGAATAGCGACTGCCGCTAAGGATTCGTCGGCCTGCAATGGCTAATAGCAGAATGCCGAAAAGGGCACCCATGAGCCGTATATTGAGGCGCATGTCACCGTTGAAGATATGGCTGAATTCATGGGCAATGACGCCCTGCAACTCCTCACGGTTAAGGCTCTCCAATGTACCACGAGTCACTGCTACAGCCGCATCACTGGGCGAATAACCGGCAGCAAAGGCATTGATGCCCGGCTCCTGCTCCATGATGTAGATCTCTGGAACCGGTACACCTGATGCGATGGCGATCTCTTCGACGACATTGCGTAGACGTTGCCGCAGTGGATCCTTCGGATCGGTATCCACCGGGACTCCACCCATCTGTCGGGCTACAGACCCACCACCATCCTTCAGGCTGGCACTTCGGTATAGGCTTGCCAGTCCAATCGCGGCCCCGGTGCCGCCCGTACCGAATAGTAGGACGGTTGTATTGGCGACAAGAAGACCGCCAAGTGTGTTGGGAGTAACAGTCTGCGGGTCACTGAGAAGGTTGCCGAATAAGATCAGCAAGACGCCGTCTATAGCAATAATGATGACAATAACCGCAAGAATGAAAAGCAGCACCAGTTTTCGGGTGTTGCGTTTGGCTTCATCCTGATGCTCGAAAAAATTCACTAGCTTGAATTAGTTGAATGAGACCTTAGGTACTTCACGTTTTACTTCATCCTCTATCTCAAGCAGGGCTGCGGCTTGGAAGCGGAACCAGTCTGAGATCAGATTGCTGGGGAACGATTCACGGTCGATATTGTACTGCATCACCGAGTCGTTATAGGCCTGGCGGGAAAACGCCACCTTGTTTTCGGTGCTGACAAGCTCTTCTGAGAGCTGCATCATGTTCTCATTAGCTTTAAGATCGGGGTAGGCTTCGGCCAGGGCGAACAGACGTCCCAGTGCACCACTGAGTCCTTGTTCTGCTTCGCCCAGTCGTTTCATGGCATCCGGATCAGAAGGATCTTTTGCGGCCTGTTGCAGTCCTGATACGGCTCGATTGCGAGCGTCAATGACTGCCTCCAGCGTCTCCTTTTCATGTTTCATATAACCCTTGGCGGTCTCAACCAGATTGGGGATCAGGTCATGACGACGGGTAAGTTGAACATCGATTTGGGCAAAGGCGTTCTTGTAGCGATTACGCCCGGCGATAAGCTTGTTGTACATGCCAACGCCAATTCCGATGACACCTAATATAATGACCAGTAGTACGATCAGTGTTGTCATTGCTTGTGACCCTCTTGCAGGTTTTGCCAATGGTGGTGATAGACCGCGATGTGACAGCAGCTTCTACAGGCCACTCATATCCAGATGTTATTGGTACAGGGTATATCGTCTGCACCGAACTTCAATGACCTGATTCTAAGCTTCATTCAAGCAAATTGCAGCATTCACCCCTTTGCCTTGAATGAGTTGTAACTGATGTTTACAGCTGATCATGCTTATTCGCTATGCCACCCGGTCATCCGCCACATAGTAGGTCGGGTCCTCCATCATATTGACTTCAACCAGGTCACCGGCTTTAACGAGCAGGTTCTGGCACTCCTGATTCAGATGGCGGATATGCAGCGTCTTTTGCGCCCGCATATAGCGATCAGCCAAGGCATCGATGGCCTCCAGGCCTGAGTGATCATAAACGCGGGCGTCGGCAAAATCGACGATGACTTCATGGGGATCATTCTTAGGATTAAATAGATCGGCAAAGGTCTGGACTGAGCCAAAAAATAGTGGGCCGTGCAATTGGTAGTATTTGATGCCGTATTTGTCGATATGTGTATCGGCGCGCATCTGCTTGGCATGTTCCCAGGCAAACACCAGGGCTGAGACGATGACGCCGACAATGACAGCAATCGCCAAGTCGGTCAGCACCGTCACAACAGCAACCAGAATGCCAACGAAGGTATCTGCCAAGGGAATGCGACCTAGCATACGGAAGCTGGCCCATTCAAAGGTACCGAGTACCACGATGAACATCACACCGACCAGTGCAGCTACCGGTATCATCTCAATCAGACTGGAGCCAAACAGAATAAAGGCCAACAGAAACAGTGCGGCTGAAATCCCCGATAGACGACCGCGCCCCCCTGAATTGATGTTGATCAGGCTTTGGCCAATCATGGCACAGCCTCCCATACCGCCAAACAGGCCGTTGACCGTATTACCCACGCCCTGACCTATACACTCTTTATTACCCCGTCCACGTGACTCTGTCAGTTCATCTATCAGACTCATTGTCAGCAGTGATTCGATCAGGCCGACACCGGCAAGGATAATAGCGTAGGGCAGGATAATATGTAGCGTATCCAGCGTCAGGGGAACCATGGGAATGTGGAAGGCCGGTAATCCACCTGCAATAGTGGCTGCAGGGTCTCCCGACAGGTCACGAAGCACGTCTTGAACAGAGCGTGTATCCAAGTCAAGGAAGATGACAGCCAGGGTTACACTGACAATCGCAACCAGGGAAGCGGGTACTGCGGAGGTGAGTTTTGGAAGAACATGGATGATTGCCATGGTGAGAGCGACGAGTCCCAACATAATCCAAAGCGGGGCATCGGCAAGCCATTCCATAGTGCCATTATCAGCGGGTACCTGAAACTGTTTTAACTGGGCGATGAAGATAACGATAGCCAACCCGTTGACGAATCCCAACATCACAGGATGGGGAACCAGTCGGATAAATTTACCTAAACGTAGCAGGCCGGCGCTTATCTGAATCAGGCCCGCCATCAGCACTGCCGCGAACAGGTACTCGATGCCATGTTCGGCAACCAGAGCCACCATGACCACAGCCATCGCGCCGGTTGCTCCGGATATCATGCCGGGCCTGCCGCCAATGACAGCAGTGATTATCCCCATCATGAAAGCGGCATAGAGACCGACCAAAGGCGCCACGCCGGCAACAAAAGCAAAGGCAACAGCCTCAGGCACTAATGCCAAAGCAACCGTCAGACCCGAGAGAACATCGTTTTTTACGCACTGTTTCCCAGGGCAGGTCAGTTGGAACATGGATTACCTCGCGTTGCTGATACAAAAAAACCGCCCACTATATCAGAAAACAATAATATTATTAAATAAAATGCTTGATATTTTTCTCCGGTCCGGTCAAATGGGCCTTTAGAGATCAAGACAAAATGGTTGGATCAACCAAGGAGAGCTATCGATGCGTTGCCATGAAGTGGATTACGAGATTCTCGGTTCAGAGATGCAGTTGGTTGAAGTGGAACTCGATCCGGGTGAGACCGTAATTGCCGAGGCTGGCGCCATGACCTATATGGAGGAAGAGATCGATTTTGAAACCAAGATGGGCGATGGTTCCAATGCCGATGAGGGATTGATGGGTAAGCTGTTTTCTGCCGGAAAGCGTGTATTTACCGGAGAGTCTATCTTCACCACTCACTTTACCAATCGGGGCGTAGGTAAGCGAAGGGTCTCTTTCTCAGCACCCTATCCCGGCAATATTGTTGCTTTGGATATGGCGAAACTGGGTGAAAAAGTAACCTGCCAAAAAGATGCTTTTCTCTGCGCAGCCTTGGGCACCAAGGTCGATATCGCTTTCAACCGACGACTCGGCACCGGCCTGTTCGGTGGTGAAGGTTTCATTCTGCAAAGACTTGAAGGCGATGGTATGGCCTTTATTCAGGCAGGTGGAACGATCGTTAAAAAGGAGCTTTCAGGTGAAACACTGCGGGTCGATACTGGCTGTCTGGTGGGGTTTACGGATGGCATAGCATACGATATTCAACGTGCAGGTAACCTGAAGTCGATGGTGTTTGGCGGGGAGGGCATGTTTCTCGCGACGCTCAGTGGGTATGGCACTATCTGGTTACAAAGTCTCCCCTTCTCACGTATGGCGGATCGGATACTGGGCAGTGCCCCTTCAGCCGGTGGTAGTGATAAAGGGGAGGGTTCCGTACTCGGTGGTATCGGCAGACTGTTGGATGGGGACTAAAATAGTTTTGAGTTTTGAGTTTTGAGTTATTAGGCACTTTCTGTGTGCATATTCTTCATTATCCATGATAGGTGTGGGCTGTTTTACCACAAGGTTGTCTGATTGATAGGTTCTCTTCTCAATTCAAAATTCATCATTCAGAATTCGATGCCCTGTTCGGCGTTGATACCTTGCTCAAAGGCGTGTTTGATCTTTCTCATCTCCGTCACAGTGTCTGCGATGTCGATCAGTTCAGCGGGGGCGCCCTGGCCGGTTAAGATCAGGTGCATCCAGCTGGGCTTCTCCTGCTGAATGAAGTCGGCAATCTCCTGTCCGCTGATCCAGCCATATTTGCAGCAGTAGTTGATCTCATCCAAAACCACCAGGACGTACTGATGTGAACGGATTTTTTGTTGGCAAAATGTCCAGATCTCACGGCTTGTCTGAATATCTTGCTCAGGATTGTGGGTATCCCAGGTAAAGCCGTCTCCCAATGCATGCCATTCAATCGTATCGAATCGGGATGCAGCCTGCTGCTCTCCTGTTTTCCATTTGCCTTTTATGAATTGAATGACCAGCACCTGCATCTTCCAGCCTGCCGCCCTGAAGGCAGTACCGAATGCGCTGGAGGATTTACCCTTTCCCTCACCTGTCAGCACCAGGGTTATGCCGCTACGTTTTTCTCGCTGTTTCATACTTTAATCTCGATGTTTATTCGTTGACTCATTTGTGTCTATCCAAAGATAAAACTCTATTTATAGCCATGTCATCCTTTTGTCAGCAAGAATCAATTTAACTCAATGGCTTACATGATTTTGGCATGCATCAATCGCAGGAAGATGGACAATCGAAGTCCACCTCTCTCAATGAGAAAGGCCGATTCAACTGAAATACCCATTCGATATTGAAAGTGGTAGCCTCTACTCAAGAATAAGACGCTTGATCACACACTTACAAACGGGAGGATGCTATCAATCGAATACGAAATACCCTGATGGCTGTAGCGACTACAATTGCGCTGGCAATGACCAAAGGCAAATTGGCAATCACCTCCTGGTGAGGATCATCGCTATGGCCGGTCCGTTCAACTATATGATGTCGAGTCTCAATATCACTCCAGGAGTCGCCGAATGGTACAGAATCCATGACGAGGTACGCTCATAATGGATCTCACCATGCTGCTTATCTCCGGTGCAGTTGCAGGTATCCTGGCAGGGCTGCTGGGAATCGGTGGTGGAATTGTTATCGTACCGATCGTAACACTGTTGTTCGAGTCCCATCAGATCCCCCAGGAGATGGCGATCAAGATGGCGCTAGGAACCTCGCTCGCAACGATCATTGTAACCGCTATTTCCAGCATCTATGCCCATCACCGCAAAGGAGCGGTTGTCTGGCACCTGTTTAGGATCATGGTGCCGGGTATACTGATCGGCTCACTACTCGGTGCCTGGCTTGCGGACCTGCTGCCCGGTGATCTGCTGTATATAGCGTTTATCCTTTTTCTATTTGCAGTTTCGGTACAGATGGCGCTGAGCCGTGTCTCTGCACACCATGATCTGCCCGGCACGTTCGGACTTACCACGGTGGCAACGGTTGTCGGTGTTGTGTCAGCCTTGATGGGCATTGGTGGCGGTTCTTTGAATGTGCCCTTTCTCAGCTTCTGTGGTGTACCGATCAAGCGGGCGATCGCCACAGCGGCAGCGATCGGTTTACCGATCTCAGTCAGTGCAACCTTCGGTTATATCGTGGGTGGCCTGAATGAATCCGGTCTCCCATCGGGCAGTCTCGGTTATGTAAATCTTCCTGTGTTCGGTGGCGTGGTCGTGGCCAGTCTGCTGTTTGCCCCCCTGGGTGCAACGCTTGCCCACAAACTACCAGATCAGTTACTACGGCGTCTGTTCGCGATCTTTCTTTTCGCAATGGCCTGCCGCATGTGCATCAACATATTCTGAAGGAATCGACAACAATGAGGAACGTGAATCGCTATGGCCTGTTCTGTGAGCGTATTTCGAGCAATCCCGAGGCCCTGTTACTTGAGGAAATTGATGGTCAACAACGCTTTACAGCGAGATGACAACACGCAGAGATCGGATGCTCAGCCTGTTACAAACGCTAGGTGTTAAGAAGAGGGAGCGTGTCATGATGCAGGTCGACAAATCGATTGAGACGGTGTCCCCCTTAGAGGTCTATTCAAATGAGTGAGAGCAAGGCCGCTGCCCTGCAAGTAAAGATCAACCAGACGATCCCATTGAGCAGGGCAATGGGCTATCAAATCCAGGAACTCGATAGCAGACATATCGTTGTTGAGGCACCCTTGAAACCCAATGTGAATATCCACGGTAGTGGATTTGCCGGCAGTATTTATTCCCTGGGTGCACTGACTGCCTGGGCGCTAGGTTCTCATATTGTTGATCAAGCCGGCCTGGATGTTGAACTGGTCATCACCGAGGCATCGATCCGCTATCGGACCCCAATTCGAGAATCGATCCACTGTCTTTGCCGGGTAAGTGAGAAGGACAGACAACACTTTGTTGCAAAGCTGCTTGACCAGGGAAAGGCACGCCTTGCGGTTGAAGTGGAGATTGGAAAGCGTGCTGTGCTGATGCATGCCACCCTTCACGCAAAACAGTTTAAATAGAATGACTGATCAGATTGTTCTCCGTCGCCCCAACAGCAAAGCCCAAGGGCACTTCCTTCGAGACGCATCCCTTTGCTGATGGAGCATACGCGGTATCCATACCGCTGTTGTAAATAGCAATAAGAATCGTTATCATTAACATATACTACGATTTCAGCTATTTTCTTATAGAACTTATCGGAGACTATTTGTGCCATTCTACTTTAAATTCATACGGCTGCCTTTGCTGCTCTGCCTGTTAGGACCCACCTTTGCGATGGCGACAGGCGAGGTTAATCTCTACTCCGCACGCAAAGAAAAGCTGATCAAGCCGTTACTCGACAGATTTACCGAACAGACCGGTATTCAAGTCAATCTTGTCACAGGCAAGGCAGATGCACTGTTGCAACGGTTACAGAGTGAGGGTCGTAATTCACCGGCAGATTTGCTGGTTACCACGGATGCGGGTCGACTGCATCGCGCCAAGGAGGCAGGCGTCACCCAACCCGTTCACTCAGAAATCCTGACATCAACCGTACCGAGCAGTTTTCGTGACCCGGAAGGACATTGGTTCGGTCTCTCATTGCGAGCCCGTCCCATTCTCTATGTCAAAGGGAAAGTGGATCCAGCGCTACTCTCTTCCTACGAAGCACTGACAGATCCCAAGTGGAAAGGAAAAATCTGTATTCGCTCGTCGGGGAATATCTACAATCAATCCCTGATGGCATCCCTGATGGCCGCCAATGGGGCAATGGCAACTGAGCAGTGGGCCAAGGCATTCGTCAAGCAGTTTGCTCGTCCACCAAAGGGGGGTGACCGGGATCAAATCAAAGCGGCTGCCGCGGGTATGTGTGATATCGCGATTGCCAATACCTATTATCTGGCTGGCATGCTGACATCGAATGATTCTGCGCAGCGTGAGGCAGCTGGACAGTTAGCCGTCTTCTGGCCAAATCAACAGGGGCGTGGAGCACATGTGAATATCAGTGGTGCCGCTCTAACCAAAGCGGCGAGACACAAAGAGGATGCGATCAAGTTACTTGAGTTTCTGGTCAATGAATCATCTCAGGCCTGGTATGCAGAAGCGAATGGAGAGTACCCGGCTAGAAGTGATGTGCAACCAGGCGATCTCCTCAAGTCATGGGGTGAGTTCAAGATGGATAGACTCAATTTGGGGCAGCTGGGTGAACTCAATCCTGAGGCAGTACGGTTGATGGATCGAGCGGGATGGAAATAATGAGTTTTGGGTTTTGGGTTTTGGGTTTTGGGTTTTGGGTTTTGAGTTTTGAGTTGAGTAGCTCGGTTTGCTCGTGGGTTTATTCTGATCATAAGTTGTAGACATCATGTATGGATTCACCATTGATTCAAAATTGACCTATTGGTGCAATCAGCTTTGGGTGCCTACATTAAGGTAATCATGCAAGCCGTCGAGAATGAATCAGCCTGGTCACGTTTATCAATCAGGATAAATGCCTGGCGTATCGGCGTTCCATTGATAGCACTGCTATTGTCAGTGCCTGTACTGGTTGTGCTTAGCTACCTTTTTGTGCCCGCCGGGGAGGTATGGCAGCATCTTGTTGACACTGTGCTACAGGATTATGTCATCAACTCGCTGTTATTGATGGTTGGTGTTGCGATGGGTGTATTGCTTGTCGGCGTCAGTACCGCCTGGTTGACCAGTATGTGTCAATTCCCCGGGAGATCGTTGTTCGAATGGGCGTTGCTGCTGCCAATGGCCATACCGGCCTATATCATTGCCTATACTTATACAGGTCTATTCGATTTCGCAGGGCCTGTTCAGACATTGCTTCGAGATTGGACCGGTTGGGGTTACGGTGATTATTGGTTTCCTGAGATCCGCTCCCTCGAGGGAGCGGCATTGATGCTCTCATTGGTCCTTTACCCATACGTCTACTTGCTTGCCAGGGCAGCCTTTCTGGGGCAGTCAATTTGTGTACTGGATGTTAGCCGGTCCCTCGGAAACGGACCATGGCGGACATTCTTTTTGGTTGCGTTGCCACTGGCCAGGCCTGCCATCGTGGCGGGTCTCTCTCTGGCCCTTATGGAGACCTTGGCTGACTACGGTACAGTACAGTATTTTGGCGTCTCTACCTTTACCACAGGTATCTTTCGTACCTGGTATGGTCTGAATAATGCTGCAGCTGCTGCCCAGCTGTCGGCCATGCTGTTGTTGGTAGTATTCGCTCTAGTCATTCTCGAAAAGGGCTCTCGGAGACAGGCTCGATATCACCATACTACCCAGCGACATCAGGCACTGACACGATTTCAATTGAACCCCAGGCAGTCATTGATGGCCTTTCTGATCTGCTCAGGGGCACTTTTGTTCGGATTCATACTACCTGCCGGACAATTGCTTTGGTGGGCGCTGACCACTGCAGAAGAGAGTCTCGATAGTCGTTTTCTGAGTCTCATTAGCCACAGCCTGCTGTTGGCAGGTGCGGCTTCAATGCTGGCTCTGCTGCTGGCGTTGTTTTTAAGTTATGGAAAACGACGGCGGGGTAGTTGGCCCGCCACAGTTGCGGTAAGGGTGGCAGGGATGGGATATGCCATACCGGGTACCGTCATTGCTATCGGTGTAATGATACCCTTTGCTGCCTTTGACAATGCGTTGGATGAGTGGATGCGACAGCAATTTGGCTGGTCAACCGGATTGCTGTTGAGTGGTACCCTGGTTGCGCTGATTTTTGCTTTTCTGGTACGTTTTCTCGCTGTTTCTCTACAGACCGTAGAAGCGGGTTTGGCTAAGATTCGCCCGACTATGGATGAAGTGGCCAGGTCTATGGGTACAGGTTCAGGGGAGATAGTACGTAGGGTACATATGCCGATGCTCAAGGGTAGTTTGATGACGGCTCTTTTGCTGGTATTCGTCGATATCTTAAAAGAGTTACCCGCGACATTGATATTGCGTCCCTTTAACTACAACACCCTCGCAGTGAGGGCCTACGAACTGGCCTCGGATGAGCGGCTTGCTGATGCCTCCTATGCGGCATTGACGATCGTTGTTGTCGGTATTCTGCCGGTTATATTATTGAGTCGAACCATCACCCGGTCACGTCATGCGAAATCAACTTGAAGTTAAACACGCCAGTGTAAAGTATGGCAGCCAAACAGTGGTTGATGATGTCAGTTTTGACCTGGAGAGTGGCGCCATCAGCTGTCTGCTGGGCCCCAGTGGCTGCGGTAAAACCAGTCTGCTTCGGGCCATCGCTGGTTTTGAACCTTTGGCTGAAGGGGAGATTCTGCTGCATGGCCGTAGCGTTTCTCGTCCGGCTCAGACCATGGCGCCTGAAAAAAGACGGGTTGGTATGGTCTTTCAGGACTTCGCCCTCTATCCGCATTTAACGGTTATGGGCAATGTTGCATTTGGTCTCCGGGGGTTCAATCGCAAGCAGCAAAAGCAACGGGTTAAGGAGTTGCTTGAATTGGTCGGTCTAGCTGGATTAGAAGAAAAGTATCCCCATCAACTCTCTGGTGGTCAGCAGCAACGGGTTGCACTGATCCGTGCAATGGCGCCGAGACCCGACATTCTTTTGCTTGATGAACCCTTTTCTGGTCTTGATGTGGAGTTACGCGAGCAGCTTGCTCGTGAAGTTCGTGCGATTCTGAAAAGAGAGGGTGTGACCGCTATCTTGGTTACCCATGATCAGTTGGAAGCCTTTGCTCTGGCTGATTCGATTGGTGTGCTGGGAGCAGGGCGATTGCGCCAGTGGGATTCTGGTTACACCATCTATCATCAGCCAAAAGATCGCTTTGTTGCGGAATTTATCGGTCAGGGTGCAATGATTCCAGGACGTGTTATAGGCGGTGGGAGTATAGATTCTGCACTTGGGATTATGGCTGGTAATTTCATTCAACAACCACATATGGGTGACCGTGTTGAATTACTACTGCGTCCTGACGATGTTGTCCATGATGATGAGAGCGATTTTAAATTGGAGATCGTCGATAAGGTCTTTCAGGGCGCTGAATATCTCTATACTTTGTCGCTTGAAGAGGGTATTGAACTACTCTGCCTGGTACAGAGTCATCATGATCATGAGATTGGCGAAAAGATCGGTGTACGCCTGTATGTCGATCATGTGGTGGCATTTCCAGTCAGTCATTAAATATAGATGAACATCAGTAGGTCTGTGTTCATGTCCACACAAAATCAATCCGTGTGGACTATGAACAGGAATTGTCTATCGAATCCACCAATCGTTCAGATTTCAGATCTAGTTTGTATTTTTTGTGGGTCCATCAACCTGGCGTGATCTCTTCATCTTCTGTTTTATAGCTAGATTGACTGGCTTCCAATAGTGACCATCTTTGGAAAATGCGGCCCACCCCCACTTCAACCAGGATAGCAATGAGAAGGCCAGCCACAAGGCCCACAACAGCATCAGGCCACGATAGACAAGCAAAGGCACAGAGATCACTGTGGCTTGGGGAAAGTGGTCAGTTACCCTGTCCTGGTACCAGTTCATCTGATAGGCGGATGAGGCATTGCCTTCGATCTGCATGGAGGGCAGGCCAAGTAAGCCCTGTTGCACCGACCAAAACAGAATGCCGATAAAGACAATGGTCAGTAGCACGACACCGATTTGAGTGATATTAAATCGATCCGCCTTGTGAGAGGGATCTATCTTGCTTCGATAATGGAGTAGGAAGAACCAGGCAATCACCGCCAGGCTCGAGAAGATGGAGACCTGGGTAAGACCAATCCCCAGCAGGAACCATGATCCGGTTGAAAGTGGCAGGAAGCTGGCAGTTATTCTGCCCAATAGTATGGCAGCGATTAAAACCACCACTAGCAGGCTCCAGAAGAGCACTGCAGGGCCCATCCGGGGACCCTCGGTCCAGAGTACCCACCGACTCTGTGCCAGGTTGACAATGAGGTTCGCATTGACACTCGCTACACCGAGTGACAACCCAGGTGTTTCCCATAGGGATTTGATGCCTTCCCGTTGACGCCAGGCAAGGGTATAGCGCTGTTCACCCGGTACCACTGGGAGTGACAGGGTACCATTTTCCGGCCTGACAGGTAGTTGCCGATCATCAATTTTCAGCCATTGGAACTCGGCACCTTCAGGTAGCATTAGGTCGTGTTGTCCACCCTGGCTTGCCCTGAGTTTGAAAGACAATTCACTGTTTGTTACTCGCTTACCTGGTTGTACGGAGAGTCTGCTGTGGTTGATAGTCATTACATTGCCGGAGACGCCTTCCGGTCGAAGAATCTCAAGGATCACTTGTTCACCCGGCCAAGGCTGCCAGGTCGGTAACCAGTTCCGTTTCGCATCCTGATGATGTACCGGTGGAATGCCGCTATGACGCAAATGCCACATAGGTCCGATATCGATGCGCCAATGCTCTATCCATTGATCGGTATCACTGGCTTCGAGCTCAATCCGATCACCTATGTCCAATTTGGAACGCCATGCCACTTGTCGTTGGCTGGCTGATAGGGAGACGACTGCATGGTTGTTTTTTACTCTGACAGCATCACTCACCACCGATTCGCCCACCAATAGTGGTAGATGTAAGGTGACCGGTATCCCGACCGGCGTGACTCGATGGACGACTGTTGAGATTGTCCAATCCAATCCCAGCTGGAGGGTGCGCTCAACCTTAAAAAACGCTGGTAGTGCTGTCCCGGCAATGACAGGCTGTTTGCTATCAGGTGCTATGGATTCCGAACGGATCCGGGTCAAGGCAATCTGATCCTGCGGGACACCGTTATGACCAATACCTTCAACAGACCAACCAGCTGCTTTAATGAAGACACGATGGGGTTTCATCGGCAACGGAATCTGTACCTCATTCAGCCGGGGAAGACGTACCTCCATTTGAATACGAAACGTCCCCTTTTGCGCAACTATCCAGAGTTGGTTATTTTTTCGGAATAAATGGGGTATTGCTTGATTGCTCAAGGTGACACTCAGCGGCGTTACATGTCCGGTATCGACAGGCAGTGGTATAGCCACCGATTCCAAGGCGTGCACGGTCAATAGCGCCTTGTAGGAGCTCTCATCGACAGTCAGTGCCATTTCATGAATCGAGGCGCAATCTGGCAGGCATTCCGGAGGCTGGGTGAGCCGCCGTTCAAGTTCGGCAAGTATCTCAGGATCAGGGAGTTCAGCATAGGCACTGTCTGATACCGAGGATAATAAAGGCAATAGCATGATAACCACCATGAGGTTACCCATGGCGGGCAGTCGAAGACGGGTGCCTTTTTCTCGATCCAGTAGACGCCATCCCAACAGCAGAATCAGTCCGATAGAGGTGAATTTCAGCAGTGATGTCTGTATCGGCGAGAGCATATACAGCCCGATGGTCTGATCGTCTGAAACAGGACCATTCCAGTGCAGGCTGATCTTAGTCCAAGTCCAGGCAGGTAACCCCGGGCCTGTCTGCACGACGACACTAGGATCCACCTGCTCAAGGGTGCGACGAGATTGTCCGAGTCGAGCGATCTTGGATCCAGGAAGTTTCGAATAGAGTTCATAGGAGGCATCCGCCTCCGGTGAGATGGTTTTTCTCTTCTGTTCAACTTCGTCCAATACTGCGGGGGCTTGCGGTTGTTGACTTAACGGCTGGCTTGCGACGAAGGATTGCGGCGAAATAGTGTGTCTCTCCAGCTGCGGGTGCAACCCGGTACGTGCCTGGTGGATGATAAACGGTGCGATGATGACAATCAGTGCAAGATAACCGGCTATCCGCAATCCGCGAATCCATTTTTCAGCCTTTCCAGCAGGTACCACCCTTGAAATGGCGATCACCGCCAGCAGATAGAGCCAGATCATCTGAGGCGCCATGGGTTCATGCCAGGTAATGAGCAGTGTAAGTAATGCAACGATTCCCCACTGCCAATACCACAAGCGTGCAATGACGATGGTAGCGATGAGGAGAAGAAATAGATCATAGAGGGTCCACTTTTGTAGCCATGACTGAGGGACATTGTCTACACCTGTGGCCGCCAGTAATTTCCAGCCGGGCGGTAGATTCAACTCACCTGACAGCTGGTTAAAATCTCGTCTCCAGCCATTCGCAGGCAATAGCTGATCTTCCCGCTGCAGACGCAGGTCTGCCACCAGGGAGATCTTACCCCGTCTGACCTCGACACCAGTTGAATCACCACCGGGCAGGTGGGTAATGAACTGTGGCACACCATTCAATATGGCTCGACCAAGTTGCAGGGATGATTCGACATCGAGTCGCCAGTCATGGGTCATGCTGCCGGTGATCCGGTCCTGCAGGGTATAACCCTGGCCATCGAAATCGAGCCAGATTGAGCGCTTGAGTTGCAGCTGATCCGGTTCGGGTTCTGTATTGCCCCGGCGAATTTCATTAATAGTAAAGTTTTCCAGCGCTCCCATTGCGTAGGCGGGGAGTTTGTTCCATCTTTCAGGCAGCTTGACCTGGCGCGGGTCAATCTGCTTCGGACCTGCTATTTCAACCATCCTCAGATGGTGTTGTGCCTGAAAAGACCAGATCTCTTGGTCTGGCCAGGGCGCTTCCTGCTTATTCAATATGAGTTGATTGACGGGTTTTGGATGTCGACTGGACACCGTTAGTTGCCAGCTGCCCGGCCTGACCTGGACACGCAGTTCGCCATTGGCATCGAGTCGGGCCGGTAAAACGCTGGTAATCTTGGTCGGTATAAAACCCTCTAACAGAGGTTTACCAAGTACAATCTCCCGTTGCCTGCCAGAGACTTGTAAATCGATGTGTGCTTCTGTTTTGAATGGTTGATCGTCGTTGATTAATCGAAATACACGTAGTGAGAGTCGCTCTTCCGGTTGCCGTTGCTGACTAATATCACCCTGCTCTTTCAGCCACAGGGAACCCCGCTTTATCACTGGATGCTGAATGGATTGGCCGTTCAGGGTCAGTTTGACAAGACCAGCTTGTGCTGGGATTGCCAGGGTGTCGGGTAATTGATCCCAGCTGAAACGTCCTTTGATGGTATGCATACCAGGGGTGAGCAGAATCCCTGGCATGTTAGGTTTCGCTTCTGATTTTGAGCTTTGTTGAACCGATGACTTGTCCGGGAATGTGGTGACGATAGCCGGATTTCCGTCCACCAAGACATGGGTGGGCCAATAACTTTCATTGCCGGGCAGTATGACTGTCTCCTCCCTGAAGGTTGTGACTCCATAACTGTACTCGCCTGTTGTATCAGTGAGGTGGATGGACAGATCACTACTCCAGACACACTGTTTTGCCTCCCCTTGAGTGAGGAAGGGACAGTCGATATCGTCATGCTCCCAGATAGTCCAGGCTATCCAATCCTTCAGTGGCAGCGGCACATCTGCTGGATCGAGTGGGGCGGCAATGAGCATGGATTGGCAAGAAAACAGTATGGTTAGAGAGAACAAACAGTTTCTGATTTTGATCCATAAGGTGAAAAAGCCCTTATTCCCTGTTGCGAGATTCTGCCGTTCCATGATGGATCCTCAAATATTGCCGTTTGTCACAACCATGCTTGTCTGTTGTTGTGCTCGTGTCAAGATGCTCGTACCGCCCATTTTTTCACATGACAGATAGAGCAATCGGCAAGCTACAAATGGCGTGTGGTGTTGAGATGTCATGGTCATATGTTATCGATAGACAAAAACTAATAAAAGAATAGTAACAATCGAATATACATATCACTCTTTTGTCTCTAAATTGAAGTTGTGGCCTGTAGTACGCGGGCATTGATTGAAACATCACTCGCAACAAGATTGAGGAGACAAGCGATGAGCAATAAAAGAGTAATCACTACAGCTGCCGGGTGCCCGGTAGCAGACAATCAAAATAGTATGACCGCGGGTGTACGCGGTCCTGTGTTGATGCAGGACGTCTACCTGATGGAGAAGATGGCCCACTTCAATCGGGAACGGGTGCCTGAGCGGGTTGTGCACGCCAAGGGTGCAGGTGCCTATGGGACCTTCACCGTTACCGGTGATATATCAAACTACACTTGTGCCAAATTGTTTTCCCAGGTGGGTAACCAGTGTGAAACCTTCACTCGCTTCTCCACAGTGGCTGGTGAGCTGGGGTCGGCCGATACAGTGCGTGATCCACGTGGATTTGCGACAAAATTTTATACCGAAGAGGGTAACTGGGATCTGGTGGGGAACAATACGCCGGTGTTTTTTATCCGTGACCCACTGAAGTTTTCCGACTTCATCCACTCACAGAAACGCCATCCTGTTACAGGCCTTCGGGATGCCACCATGCAGTGGGATTTTTGGTCACTCAGTCCGGAATCATTACATCAGGTGACCTGGCTGTTTGGTGATCGCGGTATCCCTGCAACACTGCGCCATATGGATGGATTCGGTAGTCACACCTTCAGTGTGTGGAATGAAAAAGGTGGACGCTATTGGGTCAAGTGGCACTTTAAGTCACAACAGGGTATCCAGTGTCTGTCTGCTGAGGAAGCGGAAAAGGTGGCTGGTGAAAACCCGGATTTTCATCGCCAAGAACTTCATCAAGCCATTGAGCGAGGTGAATACCCGAAGTGGACAGTTAAAGTCCAGATCATGCCTGAGAAGGATGCTGAGACCTATGCTGTCAATCCGTTTGATTTGACCAAGGTATGGTCACAAACAGACTACCCATTAATAGATGTCGGCGTGCTGGAGATGAACAGAAATCCGCAAAATAATTTTGCAGAAGTAGAACAAGCAGCATTTGAGCCCGGCAATCTGCCACCGGGATTTGGAGCATCACCTGACAAGATGCTGCAGGCGCGTCTGCTGTCCTACCCGGATGCACATCGCTACCGCATTGGGATTAACTACGCGGCACTGGATATCAACAAGCCGCGTTGTCCTGTACATAGCTACCACAAGGATGGGCAAACCCGTTTCGATGGCAATGGTGGCGACCAGGTGGTTTATCAGCCCAACAGTTTCTCCGGCCCTGTAGATGATGCGCGCTATGAGGAGCCACCTCTGCAGATTGATGGCGATGCCGATCGTTATGATCACTGGGTGGACAATGAGGACTACTATAGTCAGGCTGGAGATCTGTTTCGTCTAATGGATGAAGACGCCCAGCAACGTCTGATTGATAACCTTGTCGGGGCCATGAAGGATGTGCCACATGCGATCCAAGTACGACAGATCGGCCACTTCCACAAGGCGGATTCTGGCTATGGTGAAAGGGTGGCTCAAGGACTTGGAGTTCGTATGGATGAGGTGAAATCAGCGGCTTGATAGTGATTTGGCGGGGCGCATGTCATGTGCTCCGCCAATCGTGATTGGGAGAAGATAGATGAAACATCCAACACAACTGGCCATGTCAGATCATAAGCTGGGCGCAAACTTACCTAATTGGCTGCGACAGGCGACGCTAATCAGCTTCGCGTTTTTTTTCGCAAAGGGATTGCTATGGCTCGCGGTTGCGGCATGGATTATGTTCTGAGATTTTTTCCAGCCAAGTTGAGTGCCGCAATATTCAGTAACTGGCGCACTAAGGGTGGCTAGGAAAATGGGCCTTTTCAGCAATTGAACAGACGGTCAATTGCGTCAAGCCCTTCCTGTACGATTTCATCCAGGTCCTGGGGATCATCATCATGCTCATAAGCGAGCATGGAGTAGGCTGCCAGGGATTTCAGACCCATAGCAATCTTCTCAACATCCGGTAGATTCAGCTCCGCCCCATCTCTCAAACTGCATTCATCACTCATCAGAGATACCTCATAGGTACTACTTGTCGGCATGCCGATACTTGATCAGAGATCACTAACTGTCAAAAAATTACGGCTTTTTATTGATGTAAGTCAAACGTTACCCTTCAAACTAGAGCCTTATATCAGGCCCTAAGTATTTAGAGGGTCTGTTCAGTCACATCAACATAGAGTTTAAGCCGTTGACCAGGCTGTAGATATTTACTGTTCAGTGTGTTCCAGCGCTTAAGGTCTGAAATCGAAACCTTAAAGCGTTGTGCGATGCGGGCTAAAGAGTCGCCTCGCTTCACTTTGTAGTGCAGTTTGCTCTGTGTGCCTGTGGGTTGCAGATCAAGCAGTGACAGTTCGGATGAGGATGCTTTTTTAACCCAGATGACCAGTTTCTGACCAGGCTTTAACGGATCTCCCGGTGCCATGCCGTTCCAGGCAGCGAGTTTTCTATGGTTAACATGATGTGCTTTGGCAATCTTCCACAGGCTATCCCCCGACTTGACCCTGTAGTGTTGTTTTTGGCCGCTACGGGGTTTGTTCTGGATTGCGGATTTGCGCTGCTTGGCGCTGTAGGCATATTGATCGAGACTTTTGCTCGAGACAGGGATCAATAGGTGTTTTCCAGCACGGATTCTGTTTCCTTTGAGTTTATTGACCTGCCTGAGTAGTTTGCTGGTGGTGTCATGTTTTCTGGCAATCACACTCAGTGAATCACCATTTTTGATCTTGTAGCGTTTCCAGGTCAGGCGCTTTTCATTGGGCAAGGCTTCAAGTTTTTCGAGAAATGACTCCACCTTATCAAGGGGAAGAGTCAGTTGGTGTGGGCCATCCGGGTCTGTTGCCCAGCGATTGAATCCGGCATTCAGAAGGTAAAGATCCTGAATCGGTAGCTCGGCCATCTCAGCGGCCAGGGCAAGATCGAGCTGAGAGTTGATATCAACAGTGGTGAAATAGGGTTCATCAGGGAAATGCTGCAGGGTGATTCCATGAGTTTGAGCATTTTTGAAAACCTCAGCCAGGGCCAATAAACGAGGTACATAGGCACTGGTTTCGTTAGGTAGCTTGAGTGACCAGAAGTCAGTGGGCTTGCCACGTTTCTGATTGCGACGAATAGCACTGCGTACGGTGCCCGCGCCAGAGTTATAGGCAGCCAGCGCTAGTTCCCAATCGCCATTGAATTGTTTATTCAAAGCCTGCAGGTAGTCCAGTGCAGCGTGGGTTGATGCCACTATGTCCCGTCGAGCGTCATACCACCAGTTTTGTTTAAGTCCGAACTGTTTCCCGGTAGAGGGAATGAACTGCCACATACCGGCAGCACGACCTGGCGAGTAGGCAAAAGGTTGGAAGGCACTCTCCACAGCCGGCAATAGTGCAATTTCAGCGGGGATATCACGTTTCTCTATCTCTTGCAGAATGAAATGGAGGTAGGGTTCTGCGCGCTCCTGGATACGTTCGATATAGTCCGGGTTGCGGCTATACCATTTCAGCTCACGTCCCATTCGTGGATCATGGGGAACAGCAAGCTTATAACCATTCAACATCCGACTCCAGAGATCCACAGGTTGTTCCGGGTCAGGCAGGGTAGCGATGACAACCTGAAGTTGGTCGGCGACCTGGAGCATTTTCTCTGTTGTGATCTGTGCAGTGTCAGCGCTCGGTTGTGTCTGTACGACTTCGGCAACAAGCGGAGAGAGGGGTACACTCTGCAGTGCAGATGGCTCCTCCCCGCTGGGAAGCGTCTGACAAGCGGTGAAAAGACAGGCGAAGAGTAGATTCATTATCAGCAAAGAAAGCTTTGAATACTGCATTGCATTAGTGGAGGTTGTTTTAGGCATACTGTAAATCGGAGGAAAATAGTATCAGAGCCGCGTATCATTTCCATGGCCAGTGCTCCCTGTGTGCGGTAGTTCGCAATACTCAGTGGATCCAGGCAGCACAGATTACCTGACAGTTGTATCGGTAGCAAAGTCTATACCTTGATATATGAAAGAAAACAAGCTGTTAAAATTGGGATCTTGTCAGCAGAATCACCTGCAGACATGGTTTGAGAGTCACTTGGGCAATGTTTTGGCCGAGCAGGAAGCGGTTTGCCTGCAGTCACGGATCGCCACCCTGTTTGGTTACCATGTTGTACAGGTGGGGAACCCCTACCGAAATCAGCAACTGTTGAGAATGAGTCCCGCCCGGAATAGGGTCATCATGGGTGTAGGTGGTACAGGAACTGGATTTGATCTGCAGGCTGATCCTCATCATCTGCCCCTTGCGAGTGACAGTGTGGATGGCATTGTATTGCCTCATACCCTCGATTTCTCAGCTGATCCCCATCAGGTATTACGGGAGGTGGAGCGGGTACTTATCCCGGAGGGTAAGGTTTTACTCAGTGGTTTCAATCCCTGGAGCCAGTGGGGATTGTGGCGCCTTCTGCGTATCCGTTCAGCTGCGATTCCGTGGTGCGGGCACTTTTTTAGTTGTAAACGAATTCAGGATTGGTTTTCGCTGCTTGGCTTTGAGTTGGAAGAGGTGGTTTATCTCAACTACAGACCTCCATTGACCAGCTATCCGGTCATGCAGAAACTGGCGTTGATGGAGAAGTTGGGTAAAAGAATCTATCCAATATTTGGCGGTGTGTATGTCATACTCGCAGTCAAACGGGAGGTGACTCTAACACCTATTCGCCCCAAGTGGCGGGTCAAAAAACGGGTCATGCCAACCGCAGCAGAACCTACAACGAGAAACAGTATTCGATGACGCAACGGGTGGAAATATTTAGTGATGGTGCCTGTAAGGGTAATCCAGGGCCGGGAGGCTGGGGTGTGGTGTTACGCTTTGGGCGACATGAAAAACATCTGTTTGGTGGTGAACATGAGACTACCAACAACCGGATGGAGCTGATGGCAGTTATTCGCGGTCTGCAGAGTCTAAAAAGAGAGAGCCAGGTAAAAGTGACTACCGACTCTCAATATGTGAAGAACGGCATTACCCAGTGGATCCACAACTGGAAGCGTAATGGGTGGAAGACTGCTGCGAAGAAACCGGTTAAGAATGCCGATCTTTGGCAGGTCCTTGATGCTGAGGTAGTCAATCACCAAGTAGAGTGGGCATGGGTAAAGGGTCACTCTGGCCATGCTGAGAATGAACTTGCTGATGAGTTGGCCAATAGAGGTATTGAGGGTTTGAGCAGCTGATGCGACAGATAATACTCGATACTGAAACCACCGGCCTTGAACCTAAGCAGGGCCACAAGATTATTGAAATCGGCTGTGTCGAGATGGTTGATCGCAGATTGACGGGTAATAATTTTCATCAATACTTACAGCCAGAGCGGGATATCGATGCAGCGGCGATTGAAGTACATGGTATTACCAATGAGTTTCTGGTGGATAAACCGAAATTTAAGGATGTGGCGAGCGACTTCATTGACTATGTGAGTGGCGCCGAATTGATTATCCACAATGCACCATTTGATGTCGGGTTTCTTGATCACGAGCTACTTCTGATCAAAAATCCAGCACGGGTGGACACCCTCTGTGCGGTAACCGACACCCTTGTTATGGCAAAAAAGATGCATCCGGGCCAGAGAAACAGCCTCGACGCACTCTGTAAACGCTATGACATCGACAATTCCCACCGGGAGCTGCATGGGGCACTTCTGGATGCTGAGATACTGGCAGATGTCTATCTCTTGATGACGGGAGGACAGGCTGCACTGGTTCTCGATAGCTCATCGGTGGACGAGAGCGGTGAACTTTCCGTCGATGGTATACGACGCCTCCCTGCAAACCGACCGCAATTGAAGGTGGTCAGTGCAGGTAAACTGGAACTGAAAGCCCATAATCTGCAATTAGAGAGTATGGGTGAGGGGTGTGTCTGGTTAAAAAACTAAATGCGTGACTGGCTTGATTTCGCGCTATCAGTACCTTGCACAATGTCGTAAAGCCTTGGGATGTTCAGCAACTGGACGTGCTTTCTCTCTACGTGGAGCAGATTTTCATCTTGGAAGCGGGTGAAGAGGCGGCTGACGGTCTCGACAGCGAGCCCCAGGTAGTTGCCGATTTCATGGCGGGACATACTAAGGAAAAAATCGCTTGCAGAGAAACCACGCTGTTTGAATCGTTCAGAAAAGCTGAGCAGAAAGGTAGCCAGTCGTTCTTCGGCACTCTTTTTACCCAACAAGGTTAACATCTCTGTCTCCTGACCAATTTCACGGCTGAGCAGACGGTACATTTGATGCTGTAGGCTGGGCATGATGCAGCTTAGGGATTCCAGCTGCGAGAAGGGGATCTCACATACCGCTGTCGTCTCCAGAGCGATTGCAGAACAAGTGTGATTATCATCCTGAATGGCATCAAGACCGATTAACTCTCCCGGCAGATGAAATCCCAGGACCTGCTCACCACCATCCTCATTCGGTGAGTAGGTTTTGACGGATCCACTGGTGATAACGCGAAGACTGTTGAACTTGTCCCCACCCCGATAGAGATGGTCTCCCCGATGATAGGGGCGGCCACGTTTTATTATGCCATCAAGGCGCTCCACATCATCCGGAGTCAACCCCATGGGTAGACACAGTGTCGCGAGACTGCAGTTTTTGCAGGCAACCTTGATGTTTTCAAATGAGACAACTTTTCTGCTAGTCAAAAATCCACTCCAGCATGACGAGGGCTTTGTTGCCAGGGGCTAGCTCATCTGCCTAATCTTCCAGACTTTCTTGATAAGGATCAAGTCATTTTAGGCTTTTTATTACCCGAGATCATTGTGCAATAAAAAAGCCGGCCTTTTGGCCGGCTTTTTAGTACTACTTAGCTGACTTGCTTATTTAGCAGGTGCAGGTGGTGCAGCTGGTGCATCAGGTGCACCTGGATAGCCATAAGGTGCTCCGTAAGGGGCACCATAAGGGGCGCCATAACCATATGGAGCGCCATAGCCACCATAAGGACCACCATAGCCATAGCCATAACCATCGTAGCCACGGTTGTAGTTGTTACCGCGTCCATAACCGGAACCACGGGCGTTACCGCTCATGCCAAAGCTGAAATCACCAGAGCCATCACCCCAGCCATCGCCCCAGCCGTCGTTGTTCCATCCACGGTTACCACCACCTGGACCCCACCACGCAGCTGCGCTAGTGGACACGGCTACGAGAGCGGCGACACTCAGAACTTTAGCAAATTTAGTCATGCTTTCTTCCTCTCTAGATAGATTTTTCAAACTACATATTTCTTTGAAAAACAAGCGGTTGGTCGTTGTTATATTCGAAATGGGTCGAGACTAAGCTCGAGCGTCCGTCTTCAATCTGGTACAGCCTTTCCGAGTATCGGCCAACTTGTCTCTGTAGTTGTTTTTTGCGATATACGCTTGTCGATTATAGACCCTAAGTAGGCATAATCAACTGTTCTTTGAATGCAGATGTTCATCATAAGTTGAGCTTAAAGGGACTCTATACGATTGAGGCGAGCGGGCTGATCTGTTACTGTTTCCCCCCGTCCGATCCCCCATATCCTGCACTTTAAAACAAGAAGTTTCATGACAAAATTTATATTTATTACGGGCGGTGTTGTCTCATCCCTTGGTAAAGGAATTGCCTCTGCTTCCCTAGCCGCGCTGCTCGAAGCCCGAGGCCTTGATGTCACGATGATCAAGCTCGATCCTTATATCAACGTCGATCCAGGCACCATGAGTCCGTTTCAGCACGGTGAGGTCTTCGTTACCGAAGATGGTGCCGAGACTGACCTCGACTTGGGACACTATGAGCGCTTTATACGCAGCACCATGGGTCGCAATAACAATTTCACTACCGGCCAGATATATGACAGTGTCATCCGCAAGGAGCGTAGAGGCGAGTATTTGGGTGGTACGGTGCAGGTCATTCCTCACATTACCAACCAGATTAAAGAGAGCGTGTTATTGGGCGCAGGCGATAAGGATATCTGTCTGGTTGAGATTGGCGGCACAGTGGGTGACATTGAGTCACTGCCGTTTCTCGAAGCGATTCGTCAAATGGGTGTGGAGATGGGGCCGCAACGTGTGATGTTCATGCATCTCACACTGGTACCCTATATTAAAGCCTCCGGTGAGATCAAGACAAAGCCCACCCAACACTCCGTGAAAGAGTTACGTTCCATCGGTATTCAGCCCGATATCCTTGTGTGTCGTTCTGAGCAACCGCTCCCTGAAGCAGAACGTAAGAAGATTGCACTATTCACCAATGTTCCAGAAAAAGCAGTCATATCTGCTGTTGATGCCGACTCGATCTATCGCATACCGGTGCTGCTGCATGCCCAGGAGATGGACGAATTGGTCAATCAGCGGTTCAATTTGGATCTGCCGCCTGCTGACCTCTCTGAATGGGAGACCTTTGTGGAAGGGCTGGATAGCCTGGAACAGGAGGTCAAGATTGCCATGGTGGGTAAATATGTGCATCTCACTGAGGCCTACAAGTCACTCTCAGAGGCATTGATGCATGCTGGTGTCCATACCGGTAATCGGGTGGTGATACATTACGTCGATTCAGAGCAGATAGAGCGGAGCGGACTCGATAGTCTGGCAGGCATGGATGCCATTTTGGTACCTGGTGGATTTGGAAATCGGGGTGTTGAAGGCAAGATTGCGGCTGTTCGATATGCCCGTGAGAACAACATCCCCTATCTGGGTATTTGTCTTGGAATGCAGGTGGCAGTTATTGAGTTTGCCCGTCATGTTGCTGGACTGGAAGGCGCGCATAGCACCGAGTTTGATCGCTCGACACCAAACCCGGTCATCGGCCTGATCACTGAGTGGCTCAACGCGGATGGCAAGGTGGAGAAGCGGTCTGTAGATTCCGATATGGGAGGGACAATGCGACTCGGTGGTCAGGAGTGTCGTCTGGAACCTGGCAGCCGGACCCATGAGTTATATAGCAAGGATGTCATCATAGAACGGCACCGTCACCGCTATGAGTTTAACAACAGCTATCTGGATAATATCGTCACTGCTGGCATGAAGGTATCAGGTCGCTCAGTGGATGGACGCTTGGTGGAGATCGTCGAGATCCCTGATCATCCTTGGTTTGTGGCTTGTCAGTTTCATCCTGAATTCACCTCAACACCCCGTTATGGACACCCGCTGTTTTCAGGGTTTATTGAGGCGGCAAGAAAACACCGGGATGCCAGTGTATGAAACTTTGCAATTTCGAGGTTGGACTCGATAGTCCTCTATTCCTTATCGCTGGACCCTGTGTCATCGAAAGTAAGCAGCTCGCCCTGGATAGTGCAGGTGAATTAAAGAAGCTGACCCAATCGCTTGGCATCCCGTTTATCTATAAATCATCCTTCGATAAGGCCAATCGTTCTTCCGGTGATAGCTTTCGTGGTCCGGGCCTTGAACAGGGTTTAAAGATACTGCAGCAAGTCAAATCAGAGATTGGTGTGCCGGTTTTGACCGATGTGCATGAAGATACACCACTGAATGAGGTTGCATCGGTGGTGGATGTTCTGCAAACCCCCGCATTTCTCTGCCGACAGACGAACTTCATTCAGCGTGTTGCCAGTCAGGGTCTTCCTGTGAATATCAAGAAGGGGCAGTTTCTAGCACCGTGGGATATGTTGCATGTGGTCAACAAGGCAGTGGCGCTGGGTAATGAGCAGATTATGGTCTGTGAGCGAGGCGTCTCATTTGGTTACAATAATTTGGTGTCAGACATGCGCTCCCTGGCGGTGATGCGAAATACTGGCTGCCCAGTGGTTTATGACGCGACTCACTCGGTGCAATTACCGGGTGGACAAGGCACAAGTTCAGGGGGACAGCGGGAATTTGTTCCGGTACTAGCCAGGGCAGCGGTGGCAGCGGGTGTTTCAGGCCTCTTCATGGAGACTCATCCACAACCGGAAAAGGCACTCAGTGATGGTCCTAACGCATGGCCCTTATCGAGGATGCGCGAGTTGCTTGAGATACTGATGGAAATTGATCATCTGGTGAAACAGAAAGGCTTTGCCGAGCTGGACCAATAAGCCTGTTATGACCTCTTTATCAAGCATGACCTTGGCTACACTCAATATTATTTAAAAAGCTTACAGAACACGGAGACAAAATGTCTGAAATTGTTGATGTTCGTGGACGAGAGATTCTCGATTCACGGGGAAACCCAACCATCGAGGCCGATGTAATTACTGCTGATGGCGCCATCGGTCGCGCTATGGTTCCTTCCGGTGCCTCGACGGGTTCTCGGGAAGCCCTGGAACTGCGTGATGGAGACATAAGTCGTTATTTGGGCAAAGGAGTGTTGCAAGCTGTATCCCATATCAATGGTCCGATCAGAGAGGCATTGATGGGGATGGAGGTGACTGATCAGGGAGGCGTTGATCAGTGTATGCTCGATCTAGATGGTACCGAGAATAAGTCCAAACTAGGTGCGAATGCACTACTTGGTGTCTCTCTTGCGACTGCCCATAGTGCTGCACAAGAACGGGCACTGCCACTCTACCGCTCCCTCTCTGCCGGTCCATACCGGCTTCCTGTACCCATGATGAATATCATCAATGGCGGCGCGCATGCAGATAATAGTGTTGATCTTCAAGAGTTCATGATCCTGCCGGTTGGGGCGGGTTCAATTCGTGAGGCAGTACGATATGGCGCTGAAGTTTTTCATGCCCTGCAGAGTGTGCTGAAGGGTTGTGGGATGGCTACTGCAGTTGGAGATGAAGGGGGATTTGCACCCAATCTGCCCTCCAATGAAGCAGCTATTGAGGTTATCTTGGAAGCGATAGGTAAGGCCGGGTTTACTGCAGGCCGAGACATCTATCTTGGATTGGATGTAGCCAGTTCCGAGTTCTACAAGGAGGGTGTCTATGATCTCGCATCTGAAGGACGTAAGTTCTCAGCAGCAGAGTTTGCCGATTATCTCGCTGCATGGGTAGACCAATATCCAATTATTACCATAGAAGACGGTATGGATGAGAGTGACTGGGAGGGCTGGAAGTTGCTGACTGAAAAGCTGAGTCAGCGCGTGCAGTTGGTGGGTGATGATCTGTTCGTTACTAACACCAAAATCCTGCAGCGGGGAATTGACGAAAAGATTGGTAACTCAATCCTCATCAAGGTCAACCAGATCGGCACACTAAGCGAGACCTTGGCCGCTATTGAGATGGCCCGTGCAGCTGGCTACAGTGCTGTTATCTCTCACCGTTCCGGCGAGACCGAGGATACCACCATTGCCGATCTGGTCGTGGCGACAGGTACAGGTCAAATCAAGACGGGTTCACTCTCACGCTCTGATCGGGTGGCTAAATACAATCAACTGATGCGCATTGAGGATCAACTTGGCGAGGATGCAGTTTATGCGGGTAAGGATGCATTTCCAGTGGCTATCGACTGATCATCTCCTGTGCGATTCATTATCGCTATATTGATTGGGTTGCTGTTGTTCTTGCAGTACCGGTTATGGGTGGGTGAGGGCAGTCTAGCTGAGGTTAATAATCTCAAACACGAGATCAGTCAGCTGCAGCAGGAGATGATTGGACTGCGCGAGCGAAATCGTGCCTTACAGGCAGAAGTTGAAGATCTGCGAACGGGGCAAACTGCCATTGAAGAGCGGGCGCGAAGTGAACTGGGGATGATCAAAGAGGGAGAGATCTTCTATCAGGTCATTGCCCCTGCTGATGGAGACGCCGATGAGCGTTAACTGCTGGGCAGTCGTTCCTGCCGCTGGTGTGGGGCAGCGCATGGGCAGTGAAATACCCAAGCAGTATATGCAATTATCCGGATGCCGGGTCATTGACCACACCTTGGCACGACTCCTAAGTCACCCAAAAATTGAGGGTATCTATGTTGTACTCTCGCCACAGGACAAACATTGGCAGGCATGTGATTATGCCGATGATCCACGGGTATTCAGGGTGAATGGCGGTGAACAGCGTTGTCACTCGGTTCTCAATGCATTACACCAGTTGCAGCAGCACAAAGCAGCACAGGAGGAGTGGGTCCTGGTCCACGATGCGGCACGACCCTGCCTCTCCTATGCAGACCTTGATAACTTGATCATGACACTCATAAATCATCCGATTGGTGGCCTGCTAGGAACGCCTGTGCGCGATACCTTGAAATCCGTTAATGCTGATGCCGAGGTTGAGGCCACTGTTTCACGTGAGAGACTATGGCATGCATTAACCCCACAGATGTTTCGTCTCGGAATGTTGACTAAAGCCCTTGAAGATTCAATCGGCGAAGCTACATGGGTGACTGATGATGCAAGTGCCATGGAGTTGGCAGGCTATCGTCCAATAATGGTCGAGGGCGAGGCGGGAAATTTGAAGATTACCCGCCCGGAAGATTTACAGCTGGCGTCTGACTATCTCAGTCGTTCTGATTCCAACAAAGTTAAACCTAGAAACAGCAGTTGAGTGCTTCGAGTAACTGGCAAGTGATGGGTTTAAAGGGGTTATGGACAATCACCCATTGGGTGAACACCGCTACGACCACCAGGGCACTCACCCTGGAGGCCGTTCAACTGCCGTTTCTAGGTTAAAGCGCTAACAGTTCGCGTAGTTCCCGAATCCGCTCCTTCGCATTTTCAAGAATACCAATGGAGTGTCGCGGCGTCAGCTTGCCCAATGCCAGTTTATGGAATGCAGGGACCAGGTCCAAGCGAGGTAGATCGAACATTTGGGGTGTGCCGATATAAGCATGTAGCTGTGCAATCACCACAAGGTCGACATAGTCTGGATCGTGGTTTATATCTTCCATCCAATCATCTGCATGCAGGGCGGCCTGGACAAAATAGTCAGGAAATTCCCATTTACGCAGTACCATGGCACCCACTTCAGCTTTTAAATTATTGATGACCTGATCGAGTAATTCGGGATTTTCCGACAAATCGGGATTGCTGCGGGCTGCACCAAGGATCGCAAGTGCGCCGATATCATGTAAAAGTCCGCACAACATGGCTTGATCTGGTGCTAGGCCAGGTGTGACCTGAGCCAACTCATGGCAGATGGGGGCCACATAGCTGAGGTGCTTCCAGAGATGGATCATACGTTTCTGCAAGGGTTTTGAACGGCTATGAAAAAGTTTGCCCAAAGCGAAGCTGATGACCAGGTTGTGGGTAACTGATCGTCCCAAGCGTGTGACAGCATCGGGTAGGTTGTCGATCTGTTGTTTACCACGATACGCAGCACTGTTAACCACGCTGATAATACGTGCCGCCACGGTAGGGTCGGCCTGTACTACCTGGGCAATCTCCTCGCTGTCGGTGTTTGTATCATTGATCACTTTTGCGATACGCATCGTGATATCCGGCATGCTGGGTAGTTCTAACGAGTCGTTTTGTATTGCTTCATAGAAGTCCCAATAGAGCTTAGCCTCAGGGCCACTGCTGTCCATCAGTTCAATAGGTTGACTGGAACGTTTGTTGACTATCGGGGGTAGACGAGAGATGGCTTCAAACAGCTCCCGAGGTATACAGAGCAGGTCCACTGCGGTAGCAGCGGTAATATCAACCTCGTTGGGCGTGCGATCCACCAATGGCAACAGACTGCAATCCTGTTCGGCCAGACAGTGTATTTGTCTGCCTTTCTGGGTTGATTTCACTACATCCCCTTCAAGCAGATAATAAATCTGATTATCGGTCTCGCCTATGTTTGCGATTTTTGTACCCGCATTTTTGTGCTCAATATGGGTTTCGGCCAGGATGTAATTCAGTACCCTTTTCGGTAACCCGCGTAGAATTGAAAACTTCTTGACTCTGTTAGAGCCGATGGCGGTTACTCGTTGAATCATCTTGATTGGTGCTCAGGTAGTGAATAGGGTGATTTTGAACTGAGGTATTTACAAAGATACCTTCACGTACAATATGCTGTAATCTCATCGAGTATATTAGCGACCCAAAGAGCAAACTCTTTACTTGTGCAGGATGTTACACAAGGCTTGAATCTACAAATTCAGGCGAACAGGAATAGTAGCTAACCGACAATCCTGTGAGTAAGTTCAATCTTGGTTTTGAATGGTGAATGGCATGCGTATTGGACAGGGCTTCGATGCCCATAGTTTTGAGACTGGCTCCCGTTTGGTATTAGGGGGTGTAGAAATACCCCACAATCAGGGACTGAAAGCTCACTCAGATGGGGATGTATTGATTCATGCCTTGTGTGATGCCCTGCTAGGGGCTGCTGGTCTAGGTGATATCGGCCAACATTTTCCTGACAGTGATTCAGCCTATGCCGATATCGATAGCAGGGTGTTACTGCGTCGGGTGGTTGAACTTCTTTTTTCAACAGGTTGGCAGTTGGTCAATACGGATCTTACCGCAGTTGCACAACGACCAAAGCTGGCACCCCACATCGGTGCTATGCGACAACATCTGGCAGAGGATTTGAGGGTGACGCCTGGACGGGTGAACATTAAGGCCACTACCACTGAAGGGATGGGGTTCACAGGCCGGGGTGAAGGCATTGCCGCGTTTGCCATCGTCTTGTTGGAGGAATATCAGGTTGAATGAGTATCCCTGGACACCGCTGCAGGAGATGCCCTTTGTCTTGGGTGATCCGGTGGGTGAGGCGGAAATTCGTGCAACAGCAGATGATTTTCAGGTCGATGAGGTGCTTGGATTTGATCCGGATGACGAGGGTGAGCACCTACTCCTGCATATCAGAAAACGGGATACCAACACCCACTGGCTTGCCGGTCAATTGGCCAAACTTGCAGGGATTCCAAGCCGGGATGTCAGTTATGCGGGTATGAAGGATCGGCATGCTGTCACCACCCAGTGGTTTTCGCTACGATTGGTCGATAAACCTGAGCCGGATTGGCGATCCCTGGACCCTGAATTGATCCAGGTATTGGCTGTACATAGACATCGACGAAAATTACGTCGAGGGAGCTTGCGGGGTAATCGTTTCTGCCTACGGCTCAGGCAACTGAATGCTGATCCCAAGCAGATCGAGCAGAGATTGCAACAGTTACGCGATAGGGGTATGCCTAACTATTTTGGTGAACAGCGCTTTGGTCGTGACTACAGCAATCTTACCCAGTCGGATCAACTATTTTCAGGTAGGAGACATCATATAGACCGGCAGTTGCGTGGACTGATGATCTCCGCAGTGCGTTCCCAACTGTTTAATCAGGTTTTAGCGGAAAGGATACGCATGGAGTCGTGGCACACGCCCTTGCAGGGAGACTATTATATGCTCGAGGGTAGCCGTTCAGGGTTTGTGGATGATACTGAGGACCCGCATCTGGCAACACGATGCCAACAGCAGGATATACACCCGTCCGGACCGCTATGGGGGCGTGGTCGCTCTCCAGTCAGTGACGAGGCAGCTACCTTGGAAACCCGAGTGCTGCAACCTTTTGCTGATTGGCGTAACGGGCTGGAACATGTCGGACTGTCTCAGGAGCGTAGATCACTACGGGTAAGGCTAAATAGTCTGGAATGGTGTTTTACGGATGAGCGTGACCTGATGTTGGATTTTTTCCTGCCCGCTGGCTGTTTTGCTACAGTTCTGCTTCGTGAACTAATTTCCCCTGCTTAATGGGGGTGGTAAAAGGTGTCTACAGGGATAGGATTGACTGTAGACAGTGTGTAGAAATGTATCATTGAATAAGCGTATCAAACGGTAGAGACAGTCAGTATGAAAGGCTCACTTCACCATCTATGCTGTGCGGTTCAACGAAATTGCCATATATCGGACGCTCGTCATGGCACCGATTATGGCCTTTGCACCTATCTATTGAAAATGCGCGAATATTATCGTTGGGAGAACGGACTGGATTATGGTGCTTCACTGACAAATGAGTCGGTAGGGGAGTGGCTGACTGAGAGAGAGGAGCTTTGGGATTCCTTGAGTGAGGATGATTTCGTTTCCTTGCCGCTGCGTGATCAGGTATTCGATCCCTTCGACGTAGATACAATCAATGATCAACTTGAACCATTTGGTTTGGTCTACAGCGCAGGCTATGGTTCGAAGAACAAACCCCTCTTTTTTCTTGGCCACCTGGAACGACGAGAAGAACCTGGCGGTGCCTCGGTATGGGTTGCGGGACGCGAGTTGGCCCGTGACCTGATGGCTCCCGCTGCGATGTGTCAGGGTGACCGTATTTTTATTCGCCGTGAATCCTTCAGACGTTTGTTATGGGAAAAACTGGAAAGTTGGCGTTGGCAACGTCCAGACAATGCCTTGGGTCGGGCCTTTGCCAACTACAATTTCGAAGATGACCTGGAGGTTGCCCTCGATCAGATGGTTGAAAAGGAGTTGGATGCTGTGTTGCTGCATGAACAGGGTGAGTATTTGGCAGGACAGCAATTGGGAGAGATTTGGAACCGGATGATATTAGACCTTGGCCATTCCCCAGCTGAGTTGATGGCACGTGCAGTTCGTGATCATTGGGCCGATTGCCGAGTCACGCTGCCACGCCTACTGGAGATTGAAGATCAGGCATCGGTGCATTTCTACATTGGTGGCCTTGGTGGTATGCGCAAGGTCATATTTCCAAGTCTTATTGCGGCTTATGAGGCATGGTTCAAAGAGGGTGATTGGGAGCCCTTAAAAACGTCTATTAAACAGGGAGAGCAGCATTGGTCAGAATTGGCTAAGCAGCTGGTAGTGATGTACAAGGAGCATCCAGATAAAGCACTGGGTGAGATTAAATCACTGGTAGAGGCTAATACGCTTTGAACCTGATCCGACAAGCCGTTGCAGGCGCAACTTGCATGACTGCCGTGTCGCAGCTGGATTTAACCTGAATTCACTGATTCAGTTTTAATTAAAATGGGTCTCTTCTGGCTCGCCATTGTTATCGATAATCACTTGTTTGACCCCGTTCATACGAGAAAGAATATACCCCCCCATCATCAGGGCAAGCTTTTCATTGTTGGTTTCAAGGGCAGCTAACAGTTTACTGGCTGCCAGTTGACATCGTTGAATTCGATTGAGATTGCTGACCCACTTCTGGCCAATTTGCCAACCCTCGTCCATGTCTTTATCCATTATAATAAATGAGTCGCTCATGGCCTGTATGTATTCCTCAGTAACCTCCAGGTCCATTGACCAGTCATCAATAATCAGATTTAGTTGCATGATCCAAGAATCCTCAATTGATCTCTATATACTGCGTTATTCGAGTTGAAAAAAATGAGCTTATTCAGTAATGAAGCTACTCACCTGAGGGTTTACCAACCTTTGTTCGAGTTAGTAATGATGATATAAAAACAGCTCAGGAATTCAGCTGTTTATAATCAGGCCCAATCGAGGCAAAATCAAGCTTATGGACGATCGGGAATTACTTGCATTGGTTGAATTAGGTGGCTATCCCAATTTTGTACCGCTCTATCAGCGTTTGGGTTATCGGGTGGAGATGGTTAACTCAGTACGCAAGGCCCAGACTTGGCTTAAAAGGCATAGACCGTCGGTAGTGGTTGCCGAATTTTATGCCGATCCACAATTTCGAGATCGACTCAGTAACCTTGAATCCTTGTTAGCTACCCTGCAGCGGTATGATACCGATGCAAAAGTTATCGTGTTTATCGATAACAAATACCTGGAGAATCTACAAAAGGTAAAAACACGGTATTCGGTACATGCGGTGTTGACCTTTCCTATCGATGAGAAGCATTTACAGGTTGCACTAGAAGCAGTTGATGGAGGGTCGGATGCTGGTGGAAATTGAGGGTTTACTGCAACAGGCACAATTAAACAAGATCGATGAGGTATTGTCACAGGCGAACTTCGTCGACGGCAAATTGACCGCTGGCAAGTCGGCACAGCGTGTCAAGAACAACCAGGAACTGAGTGGTGAGCCAAAGCAGATGGAGTTGCTGATCCGAATACTCACCAGCGCTATGGCACATAACGCCACTTTTCGTTCAGCCGTCCTGCCCTATCGTATGGCTGACCCCCTTTTTGCACGCTACCAACCGGGAATGACCTATGGGAAGCATGTGGATGATCCACTAATGGGACTCAGCGGGCAGCGGTTTCGTAGTGATGTATCGATGACGATTTTTCTCCGGGACCCTGATACTTATCAAGGGGGTGAATTGATTGTTCGTACAACTTTTGGTGAAAAGCGAGTCAAATTGAAGGCAGGTAGTGCAGTCATTTACCCCTCTTCAAGCCTACATCAGGTCGCTGAGGTGAGTCGCGGTGAACGTCTGGTGGCACTGGCATGGATTCAAAGTTATGTACGAGACCCTGCACAGCGTGAGTTGCTGTATGAACTGGATCTGGCTCGTGAGCATTTGTTGGCTACAGCAGCAGATGATGAGACTACCGGCCTGGTGGATAAATCCTATGCCAACTTGTTGCGCATGTGGGGGGATGTGTAGCGTTACTAGTGCTAATCCGAAACTGCATACTTTTTGAAATCATTGCAATCTGGTGAAGAGTGGAACCAGAGGGTTTAACAATTGACTGAAATTCACCCCGGACGGAGCAAGTCCGGGGTGGCTATTCAACGGAGTGACGATCCCTGTAGCTTATGTATGGATATTGGCTTAGTAGCCGCCCTTACGCTTTGTCTCAGGCAATCCGGCGACCTTACTGGCCTGCTTGGCCGGGCCTTTCGGGAAGTGGATATAGAGGGCTTTTGCATCCACCTTGCCTTCATCAGTCCATACGCTTTTGAAATGCTTAACCATGTGGCGTTCATTAGGTTGATTTCCGCCATTATTCAAATATTCGTCGCGCAGGTAGTTGATGATTTCCCAGGCTTTTTCCGATAGGTTGATACCTTCTGCTTCTGCAATGACCTTGGCCACATCTTCGTTCCAATCACCTTGATTGGCCAGATAGCCATTAACATCTGCCTCGATTTCATTACCATTTACTTCATATGCCATTGATCTCTCCTTACAAAAAATACGAGGCAAGCGGCCTCGCCAAAAAACATTGCGCGATATCTTAAACAGTCTTGTGTGGAATAAACAAGCCGAAACCTCTATTTCGTAGTTGACCTAGTCCCTGTTCCTGCAATATGACAGCATCATCCAGCGATAAGCCTGCAACCATCAGACTTTGGGTTGATACGGCACCCTGTGGCGTTGAGAAGGAGGTCCCCTTACCGCATAGTACCTTCTTGAAACCAAGACCGAGCGCTTGCAGTTGTTCGATGGCGATTTGTAGAAATTCCTCTTCAGTCTGATCTTTTTCAGCCACTATGTGACGACAATAGAGGGTCGTGGTCATGCCAAGTAAACGGGTATGAGCCTCACCAACCTGCAATTCACTGCCGACAATGTTGAGTGTTTTACCGGTGAGTATGCGGGCGTCTTCGACTCGCTCTTTAGGCAAGCGCAAAATCAATGGTGTGCGACGTGATAGGTAGAGGGGTTCGGTACCCTGCGAAGGGCGCTCCCAGCCATTGCCGGATTCGGCGCCATAGATGAGATGTAAGCCTGTCTGGGTCTCCTCAGGAAACCAGGGCAGTCGTTGATGAATGGCTTCGGAAAGCGCCCAGGCATGATCAACCGGGAGGGTGGGACACTTGATCTTGAAGATCATGTCAACCACGGTATCCGGTACCAGAAATTGCCCTTCGTCTACCTCTTCCTGCCAGAACATTGCTTACTCCGCCTACACACTTTCAGGAATTTTACTTCGCAATAGATCTCGATCGAACCACCATTCATCTTCGACAATCAGATCCAGGATCTTTGCCAGGCGAGGTAGAAATTTAACGGGATCATCCAGTTCCATCCGCTCTACCCAGAAGTCAAAGATCTCCTGTTCCTCCACCTGACTATGGCGCCTTGCTACCTGACCCAGGAGTTGATTGGTGAAAAACTTGAGGTCTTCTCGATCGGAATCCTCGGTCCGGATATCGACTATGTAACAAGCCGTCACAGCAGCTACGGCTGCGCCATCGGAGTTGTCCGGTGTTTCATCAATCAAGTGCTGTAGCATCGCCACACTGAGTTCAGGGTCGATGGGGAAGGTAACCCCTAACCAGATACCTTGTGCCAGTGCTTTGATGGAATCTTCCTGCTCCGATTGATAGAGGATGTCGTAGGACTCAACCGCCCGGAGCCATAAATCTTCCTCCAAAGCTTGTTCGAGAACAGTTTTGGCGAGCGGCCACGCTTCTGAATATCGGTTTAAATCAAGCAGGATATAGCCGCATGCAAGGTTGAGTTCAAGGTGCTTATCGATGGGAGCATCCATGGGGAGGACTGCGATTTCGTCTCGCTTCTCCTCCAGACGAATCTCAAGAAGCTTGCTCGATTTAACGGCATCTTCTGAACATTCGTTGTTGCCAATGTAGGTTTCAGACTCCAGGTACTTCACAGGGTTACTCGTCTTGCTTAGGTAAAGGCCGCTTCAAGGCGGTCTTCCCAATTGTCAGGTGTGTCAGAAAAGGGAGGTTTTACGTCGATGCGGAAAAAAAGCTCCGACTTTGATCGCTCTTTGATGACATCCAGTAGTTTGTCGAAGTTATCGACCTCAGGATGTTGCATCATTACTTCGCTCAGGTACAGCATGATTTGGTAGGTTCGCTAGTTGTCTATTAAGGGAAAAAATCCGCAGTAAATTACTCGGTTATTCCTATTGAACAACATGTGCAGCCGATGATCAAGTCCTGTTGTGCAATATTTAGTATTTAAATCATCCCTTATGGCGAGTGGGGTATCATATCGAACATTAGTAGTTAATAATAGATTTTATCTATTTGTATTATAAGGGTATTAAGCTGTAATAATGACTGCTTTTTTGCTGGATTTGCCTATCAATATATCCCATTTGGGATAGTCTGTTCTATCTCTCTACACCCCATCGGAAGGATGTAGGTCTGCATTAGGAAACTCTAAACTTTCGCTCCAGTAGAAACAGAATATTCGCCTGTAAAGGTTTAGATTGCGGGTCGGACGGCCATATTCAATAGTCTTGGTCTTCAGCCAAGAGAAATCAGGATATGCGTCAGCTTGATGACCTAGAAAAACGACCACTGGGAGAAAGAGTGATGGCAAAACAGATGCATGATACCCCCATGCTTGATCAGCTGGAGAGCGGCCCATGGCCCTCGTTCGTCACCGGCCTCAAGCGCCTCGCCAAAGATAACGACATAATGGTTGACCTGCTGGGTCAGCTGGAGACTTCCTACGAGACCCGTAAAGGCTACTGGAAAGGTGGTACTGTCGGTGTTATCGGCTATGGCGGCGGTATCATCCCCCGTTTTACCGAACTCAAAGGTGATGATGGCCAGGCCTTGTTTCCAGCAGCCGCCGAATTTCATACGTTGCGCATCATGCCGCCTCCAGGCATGCACTACGATACCAACACCATCCGCAAGATGTGTGATATCTGGGAAAAATACGGTTCAGGCCTGATTGCATTCCATGGTCAATCCGGCGACATCATGTTCCAGGGCTGTTCAACAGATAACGTCCAACCTGCATTTGATGAGCTGAATGAAATGGGCTTTGATCTTGGTGGTGCTGGCCCGGCTGTACGCACCGGCATGTCATGCGTAGGCGCTGCCCGTTGCGAGAACTCATGCGTTGACGAAGGTCGTACCATGCGTATGCTGGTTAATAATGCCCTTGACGATATGCATCGTCCTGCGTTGCCTTATAAATTTAAATATAAAGTTTCCGGTTGCCCCAACGATTGCATGAATTCTGTGCAACGTGCCGACCTGGCGACCATCGGTACATGGCGCGACGACATGAAGGTTGACCAGGAAGAGGTCAAGAAGTTTGTTGCAGCACGTGGTCGCAAGTACACCATCGACAATGTCATCACCCGCTGCCCGACTAAGGCCCTGTCTCTGAATGACGACGATACCCTGTCAGTGGACAACCCATCTTGTGTGCGTTGCATGCATTGCATCAACGTGATGAACAAGGCGCTTTCTCCCGGTGATGACAAAGGTGTCACGCTACTGTGTGGTGGTAAGCGTACATTGAAGATCGGTGATCTGCTGGGCACAGTGATCGTTCCCTTCATGAAATTAGAGAGTGATGAGGATTTTGAGACGCTGGAAGAGCTGGCGACTGAGATCCTTGATTTCTTTGCAGAGAATGCCCTTGAGCACGAGCGTACCGGTGAGATGGTAGAGCGAATCGGTCTGGTCAACTTCCTGGAAGGTGTTGGTCTTGAGATCGATCCCAATATGATCGAACGTCCGCGCATGAATCCTTATGTCCGAATGGATGATTGGGATGAAGAAGCGGCCAAATGGGCTGAGCGGAAGACAGCTCAATAATCCAGTTTTCTGCTGATTAACAGCAGGATGTAAGGGGGGCGTCGGGATAGCCCGGCTGCCCCTTAAAAACGAATCAATTACCCTATTTTTTTGGAGGTAGGTATGTCGGAACCTCGTATGCCGATTGAGAGTGGTGTCCCAGAGATGGAGGCCTACTTACACCCCGTCCTGAAGAAGAACTATGGCCAATGGGCTTGGCACGAACGTCCTCGTCCCGGTGTTCTACACCATGTTGCAAAAAATGGTGATAGCATCTGGACAGTGCGTGCAGGCACTCAACGTCAAATGGATCTCTATACCATCCGTAAGTTGATGGATATCGCTGACGAATTTGCCGAGGGCTATGTCCGCTTCACCATTCGTTCCAATATCGAGTATATGGTGAGTGAAGAGTCTAAAGTACAACCCTTGATCGACAAGCTGCAGTCTGAAGGCTTCCCGATCGGTGGTACCGGCAACTCTGTATCCATGATTTCACACACCCAGGGTTGGTTACACTGCGATATCCCAGCTACAGATGCATCTGGTGCTGTTAAAGCATTGATGGATGATCTCTATGACGAGTTCGTCAAAGAGGAGATGCCTAACCGCGTGCGCATCACCACCTCCTGCTGTCAGATCAACTGCGGTGGTCAAGGTGATATTGCCATCAATATCCAGCACACCATGCCGCCGAAGATCGACCATGATCAGGTCGCCAATGTTTGCGAACGTCCTTCTGTAGTGGCGCGCTGCCCAGTTGCGGCTATCCGCCCTGCAATGGTCAACGGTAAGCCTTCCCTGGAAGTGGATGAGAAAAAATGTATCTGTTGTGGCGCATGTTTTCCACCTTGCCCACCGATGCAGATCAACGATCCCGAGCACTCCAAGTTTGCAATCTGGGTGGGAGGCAAAAACTCCAATGCCCGTTCCAAACCAACCCTGCATAAATTGGTAGCTGCCGGTGTGCCAAACAACCCACCCCGTTGGCCTGAAGTCTCTGCAGTCGTGAAGCAGATTCTGGCTGCCTATAAGGATGATGCGAAGGACTGGGAGCGTATCGGTGAATGGGCTGATCGAATTGGCTGGCCTAAGTTTTTCGAAAAGACCGGTCTGCCATTTACCAAGTATCACATCGACAACTGGCGTGGTAGTCGTAACAACCTGAATACCTCTGCGCATATCCGCTTCTAAAAATCCGGACAACGTAAAGGCAATTAACAGGAAGGTCTAACTGATGAAATTCGCGATTCAGGTTAATGAGGGTCCGTACCAACATCAAGCTGCGGACTCAGCATACCAGTTCACCAAAGCGGTACTGGAAGCAGGGCATGAAATCATGCGCATCTTCTTTTACCACGATGGGGTAAACAACGGTACAAATTTGACAACACCGCCACAGGACGATCGCAATATCGTCAACCGCTGGTCAGAACTCGGCAAGCAATATGACCTCGATATGGTGGTCTGCGTAGCAGCAGCACAGCGTCGGGGTATCGTCGATGAAGGCGAAATGCAGCGTAACGGTAAAGATGCGCAAAACATCGCAGATGGCTTTCGTATCTCCGGTCTTGGCCAATTGATCGAGGCGGGCATCCAGTCTGAACGTCTTGTGGTTTTCGGTGATTAAGCGCAGGGGTTGATCATGTCTGAGCAGATAAAAAAATTCATGTACATCAACCGCCGTGCTCCCTATGGCACCATCTATGCCTGGGAGTCGCTTGAGGTCGTGTTGATTGGGGCAGCGTTTGACCAGGATGTCAGTTTAGCGTTTATGGATGATGGTGTATTTCAGCTGGTGAAGGGGCAGGATACAGTTGATGTGGAGATGAAAAACTTTTCACCCACTTATAAAGCACTGGGTGATTATGATGTAACCAATCTCTACGTTGAAAAAGAGTCTCTTGAGGAGCGTGGTCTGACACTTGAAGACCTGATGCCTCTGACTTATGAAGACGAAGATGATGATTGGGCAGAGAAGGATTCCATTCGCCTGGTGAGCCGTGCAGAGATGGCGGACATCATGGATGAACAGGATGTCTTTTTCAGTTTCTAAGTCGGAGTTAAAGAATATGGCTACCCTACACACAGTCAATAAATCACCTTTTGAAAAGTCTTCACTGGATAGCTGTCTGGCCTATGTCAAAGATGGTAGTTCTGTCCTGATGTATGAAGACGCTATCTATGGTGCAATCAAAGGCACCGCCTACGCCGATAAGGTTGCGGCAAAAGGCAATGTAAATTTTTTCGTGCTAGGTGCGGACCTGAAGGCACGCGGTGTCTCAGAAGACAAGGTCACTGATGGCATCGAAATCGTGGACTACGCCAAATTTGTCGCGCTCGCTGCTGAGAATGACAATGTACAGGCCTGGGTCTGATTGGCTTACTGAACAACTTTCAACTCTATTTGGAGAGAAAATATGGCTATCGAAGCAAATGGTAAAACCTTCGAAACTGACGAAGAAGGCTACCTGACCAACCTAGGCGAGTGGGAACCTGCTGTTGCCGATGTTATGGCTAAAGAAGACGATCTGGAACTGACCGATGAGCACTGGGAAATTATCAATTTCCTGCGTGAGTACTACGAAGAGTACCAGATTGCTCCTGCAGTACGTGTACTCACCAAGGCTGTAGGTAAGCGACTGGGTAAGGAAAAGGGTAACTCCAAGTACCTCTATTCCCTGTTCCCATATGGCCCAGGTAAGCAGGCTTGCCGCTTTGCCGGTCTGCCGAAACCGACAGGTTGTATCTAACAGCCGTGTACTCGGTGGGTGGTTTTTCTAATCCACCCACCGGGACTCTGTTCATTAATTGAGGGAAGCAGGAACATGTCATCTGTCTACGCGGCGCTGTTTTTCTTAGCGACCATCGTTCTGGTATTGGGCTTGGCAAGAAAGATTGCCCAGTATGCCAAGGCACCTGCACCACTTAAGATTCCGACTACACCGGCACCTGTGACACAGACCGGCGTGGTGTTGCGAATGTTCCGAGAAGTGGTTTTCTTTGAAAGCCTTTTCAAGAGCACCAAATGGACTTGGGTATTCTCCTGGTTGTTCCACTTCGGGATGTTCCTGGTTCTATTAAGACATCTGCGTTACTTTATTGACCCAGTCTGGCTACCCATTCAGCTGATACAACCGTTTGGAAAGTATGCAGCATTTGCCATGGTAGTCGGCCTTGCTGGATTGCTGATCCGAAGAATATTTGTCGATCGCGTCCGTTACATCTCTGCGCCCTCTGATTATCTATGGCTACTATTACTGATCGCTATCGGTGTGAGTGGTGCAATGATGACGTTTGTTATCCACACCGATGTGGTTGCAGTTAAACAATTTTTTACAGGTTTCTGGACCTTCAGTATTGGTGATCTGCCAATGGACCCAGTCCTGTTAATACACCTGACCCTGGTTGCCGTACTGATGATACTGCTGCCCGTCAGCAAGTTATTACATATACCCGGTATCTTTTTCAGCCCATCCCGTAACCAAGTGGACAATCCACGTGAGAAACGCCATTTGGTTGAGTGGGCTAGAAAACTTGAAGATTCCTAATTTATCGCTTGGCCGATGAGGGCTACAAATGGCTAAAGCTGAATTTAAAGCACCGGAACTGAGCGAATACATCGAAGTTCCCGATCTGGTCGAAGGAACCATGGAGCACATTACCTGCTTTGTGGCTAAACCTGAGCATCAGGAAGCATTGGGTTTCCCCGGTGAAAAGACCGAAAACTGGAAAGAGGTTGCCATCGATAAGATGGGTGACCTGTTGAGCCGCTACCGCTCCTTCCGGGTGTACTTGGATGCGTGTGTGAAATGTGGATCCTGTACCGACAAATGCCACTATTTTCTGGGGACCCAAGATCCCAAGAATATGCCGGTAGGCAGGCAGGATTTGTTACGTAAGGTCTATCGCCGTTACTTCACCTTTGCAGGAAAATACTTTCCCAAACTGGTTGGCGCGGTTGATCTCAGCGAAGAGATTGTTGATGACTGGTATAGCTACTTCCATCAGTGCTCCCAGTGTCGCCGCTGCTCGGTGTTCTGCCCCTACGGCATCGATACCGCAGAGATATCCATGGCAGCGAGGGAAATCCTTGATGCCATCGGGATCGGGCAAAAGTATTGCAATGAGATCATCGGTAAAGTACATACGATAGGCAATAATCTGGGGCTGCCAGGACCTGCCATTCTCGATACCCTCGAAGGATTGGAAGAGGATGTCTGGGAAGAAACGGATGTGGCGGTTAAATACCCACTGGATGTAAAGGGCGCCGATATTCTACTGGTCACACCATCGGCAGACTTTTTTGCGGAACCCCATGTCGACGGGCTGATTGGCTACGGTAAAGTATTTCATGAAGCGGGCGTTAGCTGGACACTGAGCACAACGGCCTCGGAAGCCGGTAACTTCGGTATGTTCATCGGCAGCTACGAAAATATGCGTCGTGTCTCGCTACGCATTCGTCAAGCAGCCTTGGAACTGGGTGTAAAACGTATCATATTCGGTGAGTGCGGTCATGCCTGGCGTATCGCTTACAGTTTTTTGAATACCCTTGCCGGCCCATTTGATTTTCTAGATCCCGATTATCCTGTGCCTCAGCATATCTGCGAGTTCACTCTGAATGAGATCGAACAGGGAACGCTGGAGCTTGACAAATCAGGAAATGATGAGATGTCGATCACTTTCCATGATTCCTGCAACGTGGCTCGGGCATCCCGTATGGGAGACAAACCGGGTGGACAGTTTGAGATTCCCCGTAAAGTCATTAAGGCCGTGGTCAACAACTATCACGACATGGAGTGGGATACCATCCATGAGCGCACTTTCTGCTGTGGCGGCGGCGGCGGCATATTGACAGATGATCTGATGGAAGTTCGGGTCAAGGGTGCGAAACCCCGTATGTCAGCTTTAAAGAATGTGATGGAAGAGAAGGGTGTAACCCATCTTGCAGCTATCTGCGCGATCTGCAAAAGCCAGTTCACAAAAGTGTTTCCCTACTACGGCATGGATATGTTCATGATCGTTAGTGTTCATCAACTCGTCAGTAATGCGATTGTTATGAATAGGAAGACACCTCCAGAAGATGCGCCGGGTTACGGCGAAGATGATGACGAATAATAGTTCGAAGACTAGCGCAAAAATAACCCCTACTTTGGGTAGGGCACGACCAAGACAAGTACCGAAAGGAGACTGAGAATGGCAACTCCTAGTGAAGAGATGAAAAAACCGATTACCTGGCGTCGTTTTGAAGACGGCGATACTGAGTGGGATGCTTGGGGTGAAATGATCTTCCAAGAAGATACATCTCACAAGTGCCCAACCTACATCAATCGCACACCACCCTGTCAGGGCAGTTGCCCTTCCGGGCATGATATTCGTGGCTGGTTGGCAATCGTGCGTGAAGAGGAGAAGCCCTCTGAGGGGCTGGATTGGCAACAGTATGCTTTCGAGCGTGCGGTCGAGGCCAATCCCTTTCCTTCCATGATGGGACGCGTCTGCCCAGCACCCTGCCAGGACGGTTGTAACCGTAACGAAGTTGAAGATTTTGTCGGTATCAATGCGGTTGAGCAATACATTGGCGATATCGCCATTGAAAAAGGTTACACGTTCACCCCTGGAGCAGATACAGGTAAGAAGGTGGCCGTGATTGGTGGTGGGCCTGCCGGCATGGCTGCTGCTTTTCAACTGCGTCGGATGGGACATGGCGTCACTGTGTTCGAGAAGGACCCTGAACTTGGCGGCATGATGCGTTATGGCATACCCAACTATCGTATCCCACGTGACAAGTTGCAGGCAGAGATTCAACGTATCCTCGATATGGGTGTTGAAGCCAAGACTGGTGTGAAAGTCGGTGTTGATTTTCCCGTTGCGGATATCGAAAAAGAGTATGATGCCATCCTTTGGGCATTGGGCTGCCAGACTGGACGCGGTTTACCGATCGATGGCTGGGAAGGTACACCTAACTGTGTTTCCGGTGTGGCATACCTGAAGGCCTTTAATGAGGGCCGGATGAAAGTCACCGGTAATAAAGTTGTCTGTATCGGTGGTGGTGATACATCTATTGATGTCATCTCCGTAGCTCGTCGTATTGGTTGTGATGATGCAGCTGGCAATCCTGAGGATGTCGTACTTGATCTGAGTATCAATCAGGATGAATCACTCTCTGCTTCGGCAAAACCTGCCGCTGCTACCCTGACCTCCTTGTTCACCAAGGACAAGATGTTTGCTGCAGAGCATGAGATTCATGATGCACTGCATGAGGGTTGTGAAATTCTCGACGGTGTAATGCCACTAGAAGTGATTGTGGGTGCAGATGGTCGTGCAACCGGCCTTAAGGTCTGTGACTGTACGATGGATGGTATGACGCCAATACCGACTGAAGGCACGGAACGTGTTCTGGATGCAGATATCATTGTCTCTGCTATTGGCCAGGGTGGTGACATGGAAGGTCTTGATGATCTTGCCAATGATCGTAGTCTGATTGACGCCGACAAGTTCTACCAAGTACCAGGTAAACCCGGTCACTTCGTGGCAGGCGACATTGTTCGTCCACATCTGCTTACAACGGCCATCGGTCAAGCTTCCGTTGCTTGTGAGAGCATCAATGCATACATCAGTGATGAGAAGATGGCTAAGAGGCCGAAGGTTGATGTACACCACTTCGACCTGCTGAATAAGCTGCAAGAGGTCCATCTTGAACCAGAGGCATATGATAAAACTCAGGGTGATCTGCGTGGCACCGCATCAGCAAAATTTGCTGTACACAATTATGAAGACCGTTCTCATCAGGAAGTGATTTCTGCCGATGAACTGTTTCTTGGTCACTTCTCATTCACACCGCGTCTGCTTCGCTCAGAAGATGTACCAACTGCAGACGAAGTGTTACACCACTTCAAAGAGCGTATGTCTGGGCTGAATGATGAGCAGGTTCAGGATGAAGCCAAACGTTGCATGAGCTGCGGTATGTGCTTTGAGTGTGACAACTGTGTGATTTTTTGCCCACAGGACGCCGTGTTCCGTGTCAAACGTAACGAGTCGACGACTGGCCGCTATGTGGATACGGACTATAACAAGTGTATCGGTTGTCATGTCTGCACCGATGTTTGTCCTACGGGCTATATTCAGATGGGGTTAGGTGAATAGGAGCTGTGATGCGTAGTTCTCTCATCATCAATAGGTATCTCATTTTCCTCCTGGCAGGGTTTTTTATCCCTGCCATGCAGGCCTTTGGTGAGAGTGCCTATGTAACCGAAAATTCTAAGGCTGCTTACATGGATAGCTGTGTGGCACCGACTGAACTGATGCGTCGCAACCATATGGATTATCTCCAGCATGGAAGAGACGACACAGTAAGGGACGGTGTACGTGGTCTGAAATACAGTCTGTCGGAGTGCATTGATTGTCATGCCTCTACGGATGCCAGCGGAATGGGTGTGTCAGTCGCCAGTGAAGGTGAGTTTTGTCAGGCCTGTCATGTTTACGTTGCGGTGAGCCCCGCCTGTTTTCAGTGCCACCGTACTAAGCCGGTCGGCAATACTAAGGGAAATTCGCTTGGCTATCATTTTGACGAGCATTCCCATGCCGGGTTAGACAGAGAGACTGATCATGAGCAATAAGAGTGACCAGCAAAGCGTGAACCGCCGCCAGTTTATAGGTGGAACCGTGGCAGCTGTTGGGGCATTAACCATTGCACCCGGTGTGATATTACATGCTGCCACTGAAGATGATAAGGCAAGTTCAGGTGCATCCAGCGAACATCGTTGGGGAATGGTTATAGATAGCAACAAATGTGCAGAAGGTTGCAATGCTTGTGTCGATGCCTGTAATAACGAGCATGGTTTGGAAGGCCATGACAGGCCCGAGACGGATGCAGTTTGGATTCGCGCTGTTAAGTTGAAGGATAAGCAGACCGGGCATGTCAACCGTCTGGTTATGATGTGTCAGCATTGTGAGCATCCTCCCTGTGTCGATGTTTGCCCGACCAATGCTTCCTTCAAACGGGATGATGGTATTGTGCTTGTTGATCGTCATCGTTGTATCGGTTGTCGGTATTGCATGATGGCCTGCCCTTATAAGGCTCGTTCCTTTGTTCATGAGGCATTATCTGATCAATCCGTGAATGCACCCAGAGGTAAGGGGTGTGTTGAGTCCTGTACCCTCTGTGTTCATCGTGTCGATGCTGGAGTGATGCAGACAGCTTGTCAGGAGGCCTGTGAAAAGGAAGGTCATGCAGCGATTATCTTTGGTGATTTGAAGGATCCGAATAGTGAGATCAGTCGGGTTCTTAAGTCAAACAACTCAGTACAGATCCGGGCCGACCTTGAGTTGAACACCGGTGTCCGCTATCTCAACTTGTGATCTGTAGGGAGCTTGGATTCAGATGAGTAAATTATATTACCGCGAGCTCTACTGTGGCACACCCGTGCGTTTCTGGATGGGTTTGGCCTTACTTGGCTCCTTTATCGCCATCGGCTTGGGTGCCGCCTATTACATGGAACATAACGGTCACTGGGTGACGGGCATGTCCAACCAGATGGTGTGGGGTTTGCCTCATGTATTCGCGATCTTCCTGATTGTAGCCGCCTCTGGTGCACTCAATGTGGCCTCTATCGGCTCAGTATTTGGTGGTCCGCTATATAAACCACTGGGTCGTTTTTCCAGTTTGTTGGCAATTGGACTACTGGCAGGTGGCTTGATGGTCCTGGTTCTTGATCTGGGGCGACCCGATCGACTGATCGTGGCAATGACAGAATATAATTTTAAATCGATATTTGCCTGGAACGTTATTCTCTATAGTGGCTTCTTTGCTATTGTCGGTGTCTATCTATGGACCATGATTGACCGGAGTGTGGCTAGATACAAGCGAACTGTTGGTTTTGCTGCCTTCTTTTGGCGTATCGCTCTGACAACAGGTACCGGTTCGATCTTTGGCTTTCTGGTTGCCCGCGAGGCCTATGATGCAGCCATTATGGCGCCGATGTTTGTCATTATGTCATTCAGTTACGGTTTGGCATTTTTCATCATTACCCTGATTGCAGCCTATATCTGGGGTGATCGTGAGCTTGGTGATCTTCGCTTGACCAGACTGAAAAATCTGCTCGGTGTATTTGTTGGGGCCGTCCTTTATTTCACCCTGGCTTATAATTTGACCAACCTTTATGTTACCCAACATCATGGTATCGAACGCTTTGTTCTGTTGGATGGCGGTATTTATACCCAGATGTTCTGGATAGGCCAGATTCTCATAGGCAGTATCGTGCCACTATTCCTGATCTACTCACCCGCTTTTGAAAAATCCCGTTGGGCGATTGCGGTAGCCTCGGTTGCTGTGTTGATCGGTGGCTTTTTCCAGATCTATGTGATTGTGATAGGCGGTCAGGCCTATCCAATGAATCTATTCCCCGGTAAAGAGGTCATTGAGAGTGGCTTCTATGATGGTCAAGTCATCAACTATATGCCGACAGTGCCGGAAGCAGCCCTGGGTATCGCAGGTATTGCGGTTGCTCTGGCCATGGTTGCAGTTGGCGCACGGGTATTTAAGGTTTTCCCTGAGACCCTTGAAGACTGACTACTCGCATCAAAAATTATCCATAAAATGATCCATCATCGCTTGTCGGTGGTGGATTTTTTATTTACAGGGTAGGATGAGATTTCAATTTTACTGAACAGGGTTTGCGTTTCCTCTAGACTCTAATTGATGGATTCTTGTGTCTGCCATTTATTTATCTGCTGCCCATAAATCCTCAGGTAAGACTACCCTCGCTATAGGTCTTGTCAGGGCATTTACAGAGCGTGGCATCGCTTTACAGTCTTTCAAAAAGGGCCCGGATTACATCGATCCGCTATGGCTGTCCGCAGCTTCAGGTAAGGCCTGCTATAACCTTGATTTTTATACTCAGAGCCGGGAAGAGATTCTCGAGAGCTACACCTCCTACCTAGCAGGTAAGGAGATGGCCCTGATTGAAGGCAATAAAGGCTTGTTCGATGGGGTGGATATCGAAGGTTCAAACAGTAATGCAGCTATGGCTGCCTTTTTGAACGTGCCCATTATCTTGGTCATAAATTGTCGAGGAATGACGAGAGGTATCGCCCCTTTATTGCTTGGCTATCAAGCGTTCGATCAGGAGATTGAAATTGCGGGTGTGATTCTCAATCAGGTAGGTGGTAACAGGCATCAGTCCAAGCTGGTGCAAGTTGTTGAACACTATACTGATATACCCGTTCTAGGGGCTATACAGGCAGATAAAAAGCTACAGATAGATGAACGTCATCTAGGCCTGATTCCTAGTAATGAAAGTGAATTATCAGAGCAGATTATTGTTCAGTTGGCTGAAACTGTTCGCCAGAACATTGATCTGGAAAAGGTTATCGAGATTGCGGGGAGATCTCCCTTACCTATCGCCACTTCCACACAAAAATCGCAGTATTCACCACTGCCAATTCAACTTAAAATTGCTATTGCCCGTGACCAAGCCTTTGGTTTCTACTACCCGGACGATCTTGACAAATTTCGTGAATTAGGCGTTGAACTGGTTGAAATTGATACCCTAATTGATCAGAAACTACCTGAGATTGATGGACTATTTTTAGGTGGGGGTTTTCCCGAAACTGCCATGGAAGCTTTGGAGTTAAATCACAGCCTACGTCAGGCGATTGCAGACTATATTGAACAGGATGGACCGGTCTATGCAGAATGTGGAGGCTTGATCTATTTAACCAGGAGTCTTACCTGGGGCGGGAAAAAATGTAGAATGGTGGGCGTCATACCGGCTGACACCCAGATGCATGATAAGCCTCATGGGAGAGGCTATGTCCGTTTGCGAGATAGAGGTCAGGGGCCTTGGCCAATGTTGGGGGGAGGGACTTCGCAGAAGGTGATCCATGCCCACGAGTTTCACTACTCGTCGTTAACCGCGTTAACTTGCGATGAAAGTAATTTTGTTTATGAAGTGGAGCGGGGAACCGGCATCGATGGTAAGTATGATGGTTATGCTTATAAGAACCTACTGGCAAGTTATACACATATGCGCAGTGTAGGCGGAAATAACTGGGTTGAACGCTTCGTGGCACAGGTTTGTGCTTGTAAACAGCGTTAAAGCTAATAAGGTATCGTTGGTTAGCAGACTGATCCCATTGAAGGACTTTGGTAATATGTCCTTGTATGCTTAATGGTGACATCCTCAATGTATAGGTCTGTCTACCAATGATCCTGATAGTCAAACAGGTGACTGATGTTTAAGATAACACCTCGAGCAGCACAACAGATTCAACAAGCAGCTAAAATGGGCGGCACCGAAGGTATGGCCTTGCGATTCGCCGCTCAACTGAAAGAGGATGGTAGTTTCGACTACCTGATGGGTTTTGATGATGCCAAGGATGATGATATCCAATTCGACTCCGAAGGCATAAGTGTCATCATGGAACCTGAGTACTTTTCATTGCTTGATGAGACTATGATGGACTTTGCTGAATTGGATGATGGTGAGAGTCAATTTATCTTTATCAATCTGAAAGATAGTAACTACTCTCCTCCAAAAGAGCCCATTCAGTAATAGTAAAGGGTTCAGTGACTGAAATGAGTCTTTCAAGCGAAGATGCACTGCGCTTGAATGTGTTGCTGGCGAATAAACCGCAAGCGATCCGTATCGATGAATCTTCTATGACCCTGTTTGGACTCTCAGACAAGGGTGAAGCCAAGATAAAGCTCAATCCTAACTGCCGAGATGATCTCTATCTGCGTAAGGTGCGTGAGGTGCTTTCAGGGCATGTACAGGGCTCTCCTGGTGGCTATCCCGTCTATCTCAAACGTTGGAGCCGAATGGGGCAGACACGCGATGAGAATCTCGAGCAACTTTTATTGTTAGGTGAACCTGAAGCCGTGGTTGCATTTACATGTGCCCAGGGTATTACTGATGAATTGGCGCGTCGCGCCTGGTGGACCCGTCAGGATCCTGACAATGCTCGACGGATGCTCGATAATCCTCAGGTTGTAAAAGGAAAAATGGGGCCTGAATTAGCAAGGTTTCTGATTGAATACCTCCCCTTTGAAACAGAACCAACAGCCACAATTGAGAGCCTAAGGCTGGCGCTTCAGCCTGGTCTGATAAGCAGGGAAGAGAGAGTTGGGTTATGGAAGCGCTGTCAACGCAGGCCGACCTATTATCTCGGGTTTCTCACTGCACTACCCGATCATCTACCTGAGACTGTAGCTGCAAGAGCGTTATCAGATCAGGAATTATCTGGTTTACAGGCTCTGGCAACGATAGAGAATCCATTTGCTTCTCAATTGTTACGCATTTACTCATCGTCCGGTCAGGGATTTCTTAAAACTGTCTTACGGGTTATCGAAAAACCCGCCAATCAGGATGTGGTGACGCTGCTGCTGGATGTACTTCGCGACTACCTTGTATCACTCCGACCAACAGGCGCTCCTGACCTGACACTGGCAGAATTGCAAGCTGAGGCACAGACATTGGATAGCAATCTGTTTGAGGCATGCCGTTGTGTTGTAAATCACAGGGATTCTGAACTGCGCACACTCTATCTTTTGTCTGGCCTTAGCTATGGTGTTGTCAGACCGGTGTTTAGTAAAACAGATGCAATCGGAACCCTGATGTGCAAGAAGTTGGAGCCGATTATTGAGCCTTTGAAACAGCAGTTGATGCTTTTACAAGGCAGCTCGGAGGTTTAATCATCAGGGCAAGAGACATCATTTCTTGCCACGCTGCCTGCCTTTATAAGCGGATACCTGTTGAATAAGGGTTTGATAGGGAAAGTTGTCCAATCTTTGATAAGTCTTTTTAGCCTGATTGATCAGCTCAAAGACATCTTCAATAGCGTCGGGTATTGACTGATCAGGGTGAAGGGCTGAAAAGAGTCCCCGCAATCCACCTACCTGAAGGCGCATTGCCTTACCATGAGGAAGGACCTCGTTGTCATTATTGGACTTCAGAGCAAAGCGGGCTTGAAGGCGAAGTTTATCCAGTAATTCCAGACACTGTTGTTGTGCTTCGTCAGAAAGACAATGCACCCCTTCACGCTCAGCGATACAGATTTTTTTGGCTTGGGAACAATCACAGTGACGGGCCATGAGACTCTTTTCAAAAGCACAATGGCGCTCATTCATCTCTCGATAAGTACGACGAAAGGCATCCTGATCCATAGTCGTCTATTCTGCTTTTCCAGTGAAACGGTGAATCATGCGTCTCTCCTTCTTGCTGGGCCTGCCATGAGCTGAGCGAGGTGTGAGTGAACGCTCCAGTCGTAATGCTTCAGTCATCTTCTCGCGTCGCTCGATGCTAGCTGGCATCTCATCATAGAAGTTGCGTGCCTCGACGGCAGGTCTCCTTTGAGTTGCTGTAACCCGCACTATGATCTCCCACTCCAAAGCCCCTTTGTGGATGCGTAGATGAGACCCTTCTTTGATCTCCTTACCTGGTTTTGTGCGCTGACCATTGAGGTGGACCTTGCCTCCATTGATGGCTTCAGTTGCGATCTGACGGGTCTTGAAGAAGCGTGCTGCCCATAACCATTTATCTAGGCGAACTTTATGCGACTCATTTTCAACCGGGCGGTTCATTCGTCCGCTCTGCCTAATAGCGTATCGAGCTGTCCGGATATTTCCAATGAGGCTAGGTCATCGTACCCACCGACGTGAAAATCATCGATAAATATTTGTGGGACAGTATGGCGGTTGCTGCGGTGCATCATCTCCTGCATCACGTCATGGTCGTGCTCGATGCGGATCTCTTCAAATGCAACGCCTTTATTTTCCAGCAGGTGCTTGGCCCTGACACAGTAGGGGCAGATTGCGGTTGAGTACATAACGACTTGTGGCATGAAACGGTGTTCCTCGACTGCAGTTCAGAATTATATTAATTCTAACTAATTGTAAAGTAGAGAAAAATGGACTTAGTTATTTGCTCTCTATCCTAGCAGCAGTGGGAGATGACTTCCACGTCAGCAAACGACTAAGGTCGATTTCTCTGGTCAACTCTATGGGTAATTACATCCTATCTATTGGCACAATTAGACTATTACGCGGTCGAGTTAATTTACCCACAGGCCTTATTGTCATAGTCTGCTGATCTGTTATTGTTCGCGGAAAATTGAAAGTCAGCGGATGACTTTAGTTTTTCGAGGCCTTTAGGAGTCTGATAGGCTCCTGGAATATAGGAAAATCGATGCAGACTGAGAATGCCAAGACCATCCATCTGGAAGACTATCGCCCACCGAACTATTTAATAGATCGTGTGGATCTGGTTTTTGACCTTCACGATGAGGCCACATGGGTCACAGCGCATCTGCAGGTACGAAAGAATCCAGCTTGCACCCTATCCGGTCCGCCATTGCAACTGGATGGCGAAGCGTTGCAACTCCTGGCTCTAGCGTTGGATGATCGTCCATTACAAGATGATGAGTATCAGATCGATGAAAGATCCCTGACTATTCCCAACGTAGCTGAGAAATTTACCCTTATGACAAGGGTAGAGATCTTCCCGCAGAAGAACACAGCCCTGGAAGGACTCTATCGGTCTGGAGGACTTTATTGTACCCAGTGTGAAGCAGAGGGGTTTAGGCGCATCACCTATTATATTGACCGACCGGATGTGATGGCCATTTTTTCAACGACCCTTATCGCTGATAAGGGGGAGTACCCGGTGCTGCTTTCCAATGGTAACTGTATCGAGGTGAAGGATCTTGCCGATGGACGCCATCAGGTGTGTTGGGTCGACCCTTTTCCTAAACCCAGCTATCTGTTTGCATTGGTGGCGGGTGATCTGCGATTTCAGCAGGATAGCTTTACCACACTGTCAGGTAGAGCGGTCGATCTGCGTATCTATGTTGAACCGGAGAATATCGACAAATGTGATCATGCCATGGTTTCTCTGAAAAATGCGATGGCTTGGGATGAGCAGCGATATGGGCGTGAATATGATCTGGATATATTCATGATCGTGGCGGTGAATGATTTCAATATGGGAGCGATGGAAAATAAGGGTCTCAATATATTCAATTCCAAATATGTCCTGGCCAGCTCAGACACAGCAACCGATATCGATTTTCAAGGTATCGAGGGTGTAATCGCCCATGAATACTTCCATAACTGGACCGGGAATCGTATCACTTGTCGCGACTGGTTCCAGCTCAGTCTCAAAGAGGGGCTGACAGTTTTCCGCGACCAGGAATTCTCCGCTGATATGGGTTCGCGGGGGGTAAAACGTATCGATGATGTGCGTCTTTTGCGCAGTCACCAGTTCGCTGAAGATGCAGGACCAATGGCACACCCTGTACGGCCTGAAAGCTACATGGAGATCAATAATTTTTATACTGTAACCGTCTACGAGAAAGGTGCCGAGGTAGTGCGTATGCAAGCCAATCTACTCGGTCCTGAGCGCTATCGTAAGGCAACCGACCTCTATTTTGAACGTCATGATGGTCAAGCTGTTACCACGGATGATTTTATTCAGTGCATGGAAGATGCGGGTGACCGAGATCTTAAGCAGTTTCGCCTCTGGTACAGTCAGTCAGGTACACCGGTGGTTGATGTGGAGACCGATTATGATGAGGAACAGGGAAGTTACCGCCTCAGATTCTCTCAGCACTGTCCCGATACGCCAGGGCAGCAGGATAAAGAATCCTTTCATATCCCGATTAACGTCACACTGCTGAATAGTGAGGGTAGAGAGATTCCTCTGCAGCTGGAAGATGAAAAGGAACCCCAGGGTACCCGACGCGTTCTCGAAATTCGAAAACCGAATCAACAATTTCACTTTATCGGTTTGAAAGAGAGACCGGTACCCTCGTTATTGCGTGGGTTCTCTGCACCGATAAAGCTCAGATACCATGCAAGCAATGAAGATCTGATATTTTTAATAGCCAGGGATACGGATGATTTCAACCGTTGGGATGCAGCCCAGACCCTTTCCCAGCGTACCTTGTTGAAACTGGTGGCTGCCTACCAGGCTAGTGAACCGCTTACGCTGCCTGAGGGACTCGTAATTGCTTTTCACAATGCCCTATCGAACGAAGAAGCCGATAAAGCGCTGCTGAGTGAGATACTGGTGCTTCCTTCAGAGTCCACGCTGGGTGATCAAATGCAAGTGGTTGATGTGGAAGCGATTTATCATGTGAGACAGTGGTTAAAGCATGCTTTAGTCAGCCGTCTTCGCCAACTTCTGATGTCAGTCTATCAGCGCAACAAGCAGGCATCGCCATACGATATAAGTGCTGTTTCGATTGCCAGACGAAGGCTGAAAAATCTGGCTCTCGATTATCTCATGCAGTTACATGAACCCGAGATTAACTCACTTTGTATGAGACAATTTGAGACATCAGACAATATGACAGATGTGATGGCTGCACTTAGCTGTCTGTCTAATAGTGATTGTGCCGAGCGAGTGGGTGCTCTGGCGGCATTTGAAGCAAAATGGCAGGATGACCCGCTTGTTATGGATAAATGGTTTTCAGTGCAGGCCATCTCCCGATTACCCGGGGCTCTACAGAGAGTAAGAGCGTTGATGAATCATCCAGCTTTCTCACTGCGTAATCCCAATAAAGTAAGGAGTTTGATTGGTGTTTTCTGTAGTGCCAACCTATCGGAATTTCATGCTGCCGATGGTTCTGGTTATACATTTCTTACAGACCAGGTACTGGAATTGGATGGTCTTAACCCACAAATAGCAGCACGATTGATGCGTATTATGAGTCGCTGGCGGCGTTATGATGATGAACGTCAGGCATTAATGCATGCAGAATTTGAAAGGGTTCTGTCACATACCAATATCTCCAAGGATCTGTTTGAGATTGCCACTAAATGTCTGGCTGGTCCAACGGGTGCCTGACCTTGTAGATAATGGCTATGCGAACTACCGCTGTAAACGGAATAATTACCTTTTACTTAGCCTTCATGGTGCCTATTTCCTCAAGGAGTATTACGCGACCATCAAAAATTAGCAGATCAATCTTTCTCGAAGTCCAACATGTGCCACTCTGGGTCTGTTGAATTTTTGAGACGCAGGAAAACCCCTGTGTCTTCGGTCGATGCTATCCTGTGCCCCTTCCTCAGAACCGGTAGCCGCCATGCAAGAACACTACGTTGACACCCCCAGCCAATTGCAGGGTCTGTGCGATCAGATCCGTCACAGCCCCTGGCTCACACTGGACACCGAATTCGTACGGGAGAAGACCTACACGGCCAACCTCTGCCTGGTGCAGCTGTGTAATGGCGAACTGGCTGCCTGCATCGACCCATTGGCCCTCAAGGATCTGACGCCCCTTTTGGAGATTCTCGTGAACCCGCAGGTGATCAAGATCTTTCACGCGGGTCATCAGGACCTGGAGATCTTCTACCAGCTTTGGGGCCAACTCCCGGAACCTCTATTCGACACCCAGATCGCCGCTACGCTGCTGGGACATGGGGAACAGATTGGCTACGCCAACCTGGTTCAACAGCTGCTCGGACGCGAATTGGAGAAGGGTCATACCCGCACAGACTGGTCCCGTCGCCCCTTGAATTCGGCACAGCTTCGATATGCCCTGGACGATGTCATCTACCTGGGAGAGATCTATTTAACTTTAGAAAGCCAGCTACGAGAACGTCAGCGAGAAACCTGGTTGCAGGAAGAACTCAAGAAACTGAGCGATCCCACCACCTATGCCAACTCGCCAGATCAGATGTGGAAACGCATCCGCGGGCAACGCCACCTTAAGGGAGCACAAAGGGCTGTTCTGCAGGCACTAGCGGCCTGGCGGGAAGACGAAGCGCAACGCGCAAATCGACCCCGCCGCTGGATCCTCAAGGATGCAGTCTTGCTGGAACTGGCCCGTCAACAGCCAACGGGTATGAGCGGGTTGGAATGCATCCATGGGCTTGAGTCTGGCACTATCCAGCGTTGGGGAAACAGGCTGCTGCAGCTGATTGTCGACAGCAAGTCACTGCCAAAAGCCCAATGGCCACTCAATGATGCGCGTCCGCCTCAGCTTTCCCAAGAACAGGGAGCACAGATGGATCGATTGTTGGACCATCTGCAGCAAACGGCGGAAGATGAAGCTATCCCCTCTACACTACTGACCAATCGTCGTGATCTGGAACGACTGGTGGCGGGGGAACGGGAACTCCCGATCCTGCAGGGCTGGCGGCGAACACTGGTTGGGAAGGAACTGCTGGGGATGTTGTAAAGAGTCAATCCCTCCTTGCTATCGCCTTGCCTTGATCGTCTCTCAGCATTCTCACTCACAGGTTGCGTTCCAGTTCAATGGGTTTGGTGATGACCTGCTGGTGTCTCACCGCCAGTTGTCCATGGGTCAGGTTGGGTAATAATGAATAAATTTATCACTCGTATTTGTCTCAATCATCCAGGTCAGTTACTCTCATGTTTTGTTTATCTAGTGTCCGCTCCGAAACACTACCGGCAGCCATATGCCAACATGCAAATGTGTTTCTGTGCACTAACTATCTAGGACTACTCCATGGCACTGAACGCAATATCCTATTTGCTACCCGATGGGCTCGATCTCGGTGGGTTCAAGAAAATCCTTGCAGAATCAAATCACATTTCAGAGGATGCGCCTGTCACAACCAAGCAGACCTATTATGATAGTTTTGATTGGCGTGTCTGGCAGGCGGGAGGGGAGCTGGTTCATGGGCTGGATCAACCGAATCAACTCTGTTGGATGGATCGAAAAAACTTTAGCTGTGTAGCCTGCCAGCGAGTCGATGCCAATCCGGAATTTGCAGACGATATGCCCGAAGGCCCGTTAGCAGACAGATTAACAGCCGTATTGGCGATGCGGGTGTTAATGCCCAAGGTCAATGTTATTCAGAAAAAGCATACCTTGCGTATTCTTGATAGTGAAGAGAAAACTGTTGTTCGCGTGGTACTGGAGAATAATCGCTATACCGCTATAAGGGGCAAGCAAAAGGGTGACTTGGAAGGCCGGATAGTACTGAAACCGCTAAAAGGTTATGAGGATCAATTCATTAAGTTCAAGCATCAGCTGGCTGCATTGAAGCTAAGACCCGCTGAACAGAGTCTGTACGAAGATGCACTGGTAGGCATTGGTCAGAAACCAGGTGACTATAGCTCAAAACTGAATTACCGGCTCGACCCTGATGCGCCGGCCGATGCTACTGCACGTCAGATAATGATCGGTCTGTTGAATACGCTGGAGGCGAATATCAGTGGTACCAAGGCTAATCTGGATAGTGAATTTTTGCATGACTTACGAGTTGCCACGAGGCGTACCCGATCAGCAATGAGTCAGATAAAAGGAGTCTTCGATCCACAGCAATTGGAACCCTTTAAACAAGGTTTCGGATGGATAGGTAAAGTAACAGGAGAGACACGGGATCTTGATGTCTATCTTCTTCACTATCCAAGTTTTCGGGCAGGTCTACCCAAGGTATTACAAGACGATCTTGACCCCTTTTATACTTTTTTGCAGCAACACCATAAAAAAGCGCAGGCTGAGCTGGTAAAAAAGATCAATTCGCCCCATTTTAGAAAAACACTTAAATCATGGCGCAACTGGTTGCAATCGTCCCCTGAAAAAAGTACTCAAGCACCCAATGCCTCACGTGCTACAGCACAACTGGCTGACCAGCGGATTAGCAAACTCTACAAACGGGTACTTAAGAACGGATCAACTATTGGTCCCGATTCGCCGGCAGAGCAACTGCATGACCTACGTAAACAGTGCAAGAAACTGCGCTATTTAATGGGGTTTTTCCAGAGTCTCTATCCAAAACCGGCCATTCGTGAGCCAATCAAGGCGCTGAAGATCATTCTCGATAATTTGGGTGAGTTCCAGGATTTAGAGGTTCAGGCTCAGTCATTGGAGGATTTTGGTGATCAGATGTTGAAGGAGGGTGCACCGGCCAGTTCCCTGATGGCGATGGGCATACTCGTGGGCCAGTTGCTGGAAAAACAGATACAGGCCCGAGAGGCGTTTGTCGAATTGTTTACAGGTTTTAGCAGTGAGTCGAATCAGCAGGCCTTTCGCAAACTGTTTGGAGGCGCGTGATGCATATTATCGGTGTCTACAACATTAAGGGAGGCGTTGGTAAAACGGCAACAGCGGTTAACCTGGCCTATCTGGCGGCAAGACAAGGGTATCGAACGCTGATTTGGGATTTGGATCCGCAAGCTGCTGCAACGTTCTATTTCCGCATACAGCCAAAGGTGAAAGGGAGTAAGAATAAACTTATTGCCGGAAAACTTGACTTGGACAAGGTGGTAAAGGCCACCGACTTTGAAAATCTAGATATGCTTCCGGCAGATTTCTCCTACCGCAACATGGATCTGCGCCTGGAGGTTGCGAAAAAGCCTACCAAACAGCTGCTATCACTGTTGCGTCCATTGTCTCATGCCTATGATTACGTGTTTCTAGACTGCCCTCCGAGCATCTCGCTGGTCTCTGAAAATATATTTCGTGCGGCTGAGGGACTACTGTTACCGATGATACCCACGACGCTCTCTTTGAGAACCTATAAACAATTGCTTGATTTTCTCGATGGCCATCGCATTACCGGATTGGAGATAATGCCATTTTTCTCCATGGTTGACCGGCGTAAGCGTATGCATCTGGATGTTATGGAGAGCCTGCAAGCAAGTTCTAGTGAGCTATTACAGGCACAAATTCCCTATGCCAGTGATGTGGAGAAGATGGGTATTCACCGTATGCCCGTGGAGGCATTCGCACCAAGAAGTTTTGCTGCCAGTGCCTACCAGGCCTTGTGGATGGATGTGCAGGAGCGGCTTAGGTAGTCCTGTTGTGTCTGCACTTGTTATTGAAAACGTGTTCAAGACCTACCGGAATGGATTTGAGGCCCTTAAAGGCATCAGTCTAAACGTAGAGAGGGGGGATTTCTTTGCCTTGTTGGGTCCCAATGGAGCAGGCAAATCGACGGCAATCAGTATCATCGCTTCGCTGGTTAGCAAGAGTTCAGGAAGTGTCTCAATCTACGGTCATGATATCGACACAGAGAAGGAGAAAGCCAAATGCCTGATCGGCTTAGTGCCTCAGGAGTTTAACTTCAACGTGTGGGAGCCGGTGGTGGATATACTGGTCAATCAGGCTGGTTACTATGGTATTCCCCGTAAAGAGGCCTTTGTTCGGGCCGAAGCTTCTCTTAAGCAGCTCGATCTGTGGGAGAAACGTAATACCCAGGCACGCCAGCTCTCCGGTGGAATGAAGCGCCGTTTAATGATTGCCCGAGCTCTGGTGCACAGACCGAGACTCCTTATACTCGATGAACCAACGGCTGGAGTAGATATCGAGATTCGGCGTTCCATGTGGCACTTTCTACGCGAAATAAATCAACAGGGAACCAGCATTATTCTCACCACCCACTATCTGGAGGAAGCGGAGAGTCTGTGCCGAAATATCGCTATCATTCACCATGGACGTATTATCGAACAGACCAGTATGTCCAAATTGTTAAGCCAGCTGAATACTGAAATATTTGTGCTCAATCTTAAGTTGCCACTCACAACACCACCTGATCTGCCCGGATATCAGGCGAACCTGGTGGATGGTGATACCCTGGAGGTTGAGGTACTGCGCGAACAGAGCATGAATGGATTGTTTGCGCTTCTCTCTGATCAAGGTATTGAAGTAATCAGCATGCGCAATAAACAGAACCGCCTGGAACAGCTATTTATCGGGCTGGTGGATCGCACTAAAGGGCAGAAAGTAACAGCATGAACTCCTGGCAGATCAACCGGATCGCATTCCAGACAATCGTTACCAAAGAGGTATTGCGTTTCTTGCGTATCTGGGTGCAGACCATTCTGCCACCCGCCATTACAACAACGCTCTATTTTGTCATCTTCGGTAAGTTGATTGGTGATCGCATTGGTGAGATGGATGGTTACAGATACATCGATTTCATCGTACCTGGTATTATTCTGATGACGGTGATCCAGAACTCCTATGCGAATGTGGTCTCTTCCTTTTTCGGTACCAAGTTACAACACTATATCGAAGAGTTGTTGATTGCACCTGTACCCAATTGGGTGATATTGGGTGGTTACGTAGTGGGGGGGGTGGCACGAGGGACTTTGGTTGGGATTGTGGTGACGATGGTGTCACTCTTTTTTACCGATTTGAAAATCAACAGCTATGCTTTGACCTTGCTTGTGTTTGTCCTAACTTCTGTGTTGTTTGCGCTTGCTGGATTCATTAATGCGGTCTACGCAAAGAGCTTCGATGACATCTCAATCGTGCCAACCTTTGTACTGACCCCGTTGACCTATCTGGGAGGGATCTTCTATTCGATACAGTTACTGCCAGAGTTCTGGCAGAAGCTCTCATTGGCCAACCCCATCCTGTACATGGTCAACACCTTTCGCTTTGGCATTCTTGGCGTCTCGGATATAGATGTCTCAGTTGCATTGGTGATAATATTGGGATTTATCACCCTATTAACCGGCTACAGCCTGAGATTACTGTCACGTGGCGTTGGTATCAAAGACTAATGGACATACTGAGAGAGGATAGCTGCTATGTAAGGTGTGGCCCTGCCGTACCAAACACCTTACCTACAAGGTCACACTATTAAGGCAATAGTGCAAACATATCAACGGTCGCTTCAATTGTTCTGGTGCATTGATGTGTGTGGCTGGGATACACCCTATCAGTAGAATCAATCTTTAGGATTACTATCGTTGTGTAACCCATACTGTGAAGGTGTCCTGTCACCAGTGGATATGCGTTTACGCTTTAACGTTTTATTTTGCGTAGTGTTTTTTCTGTCCAGAAAGAGTTTTTTCTATTACTGTTATATTCCACGACTTTCTGAGGGATTACAGCCCAGCTTTCCTGGCCAGTTCTGAGGTCCAGGCCATACCAGTATTTCCAGAACAGTGCGCGCGGATCCCCTCCCTGATCATTATTGACCCGTCCCCAATCTCTATCGATGACTTTGATCAGTTCATCGTTCTTATAATAGAGTGTACGGTAGTCAGCAAAACTTTTGGTATCGACATAACTGATACGATAATCGTACCACCAGTATTTAAACTTGGTTGTGCTTTTTAGACCATAAACCTCCTTGTTGATGTGTCTGCAACTGCGTTCAGGTAGTTGACCAGAGTACCTAAAGTGTTTTCCTTCCAATGAGTTGATTGTGCCTAGGCAGGTCCGGAACTGTTTTTTCCCAATAATTACATGGGTTTCATCTTCTGGTTTTCTTAACGTAACATCGCCGAAGGTGAAGGCACTACCGCCCCAGGCGTCATCATGCTTAGGTTCTGAAAAACGCCTGATTTTGCGCAGCGATGGAAGCCAAATCATATAATCCTTGTTTTTTGTATCATCGTTGTACTCTGTGACCAGCATTCCAGTGCCTTTCATCTTTCCAGAGTGAAAAATCGCAAGATCCTTGGATGTGACCGAACTTGTTTCATCAGTGTTGTAGTTATTGTTGAGATGACGTTCAAGGCTGGTTGTAGTCTCTTTTCCACTCTTGGAATGATTGATTAATACAGTCATGGTACGACCACGACGACGTATGGAGAAGTTTTTGAATGCATAGAAATGATTGGCAAAATAGACCTGACGTGCAACTTCATTGGCATCAGGCAGGGTCCCTTCCGCGGGTAACGCAAGATCGTGACTGACAGCGGCTATGCTGCTACAGGGGAGGAGGCTACAGGCAATAAAAGAGAGCCTGTTCAAGATGAGCGGTATACGAAAAGGTGTCATCAGTCTCTTCTCTTCAATTTGCGCAGTGATAGGTATTTGAAATCAGTGGGTATATCATTTTTTCTTAATATCGCGGGAGTATTTAAAGATATTATTCTTAATGTTATCCAAATTGCCTGTTGCTAGGTATTCTTGGTGCAAACGTTTTTTATAGTCTTCAGGTAGCTTGGCATAGAAAATATAACTACCGGGTGACTTATCTTGTAAAAATTTGGAGAAGTCCTCCAACTCTACCAGTAGTTCACCACTGGTTTTGGATTGGTTGTCTACCGTACCTGTCCAGGATGAGTCAGTGGGTGGTCGAAATTCACTGGTTGTGAACTCCGCAACATCTGCCTTTACCGCTTCAATATAGCCATTATCGGCTGCTTCTACAGAAAAAATAAGCACACAGCAGGTGAGCAGCAGTATCGACATGGAAAAAATAGCAATTTCGATGATAGGCTTTCCCACTGGAGTGTTCCTTGAGAGATTATGCATGGCAAACTTATAAAGGTCTTATTATGAAGATTATCTAACTTCATAAGATGTCACTTGGAATACTAAAATCATTTATATCTTGTAAGTTCAATGCCGTGTTTCAGAAACAGATGAGTTTCTCTAACTAACTTCACTACCTACATAATATATGAATTATTTTGGCCTGTTTAGTCATATTAAGCAGGGTAGCGATATTTTCAGAATTAAGTTTATAGCAACCAATCAGCTTCGTGTTGCGTGTAGCTTATAAGCCAACCTCATCATGTTAAGTTGCTTTGGTAATAACCCACATGTCTTGATAAAGCTGGAAACTTATGTGTGATCTCTCAGCACTGCTCCCAAGGTAATCCATGGTAGCGCCATCCTCCCTGGCTACTGCGATGATGGTCATCATCGAGATCACCTTCAAACCCTTCGTCAATATGGAAAACACGAACAAACCCCTCGTCGAGTAGTGCCTTTCCTGCTTCAAGGGAGCGCTTGCCACTTCGGCAAATAAGGATGACAGGTGCGCAACCTTCATCAATGGTACAAATGCTGCCGCCAAGTAAAAGTTTTCGGATATCCGTGACGAAATGAGGATTGACTGTCCAGTCAGGTTCATCGATCCAAGCTACATGAACAGCGCCCTTTGGATGACCAACAAAGAGAAATTCCATACTGGAACGGATATCCACTAAGACGCTACGTGGGTCATCCTGTATCAATTTCAAAGCCTGTTGCGGGGTGAGATTGTGGAGGTGATTCTCACTCATTGAAGTAATCCTATATTTCGATTTTGATTTGTACTCTACATGGTAGATGGTTTGACACTGAAATCAATCTTATAGAGCCCTGCTGGATAATCCATTGAGTTATTGTGAAACCGATATGAATTCAGGCAGGACGAGCTTTTTGTGTACAATCTCTAACCATGCCACCACAACTCATATTTAAAATCTGGCGCTTGCTTGGCTATATCCCGCTAAAGTGGCTCCATGCGCTGGGCAGAGCAATAGGCTATTTTTATATCTGGTTTCCTAATCGCGAGCGGCGAATCACGGAGATTAATCTGCGTCTCTGTTTTCCGGAATTAGCAGATGAGGAACTCATTCAGCTGCGTGATGAAGGCATCAAGCAGCTGGGCTGTACCTTGATGGAAATGGCGGCAATCTGGTTCGTTCCAACCAGAAAGGCAACCGGTTTGATCAGAGAGATCAGTGGAGCAGAGTTGCTTGAGAGAGAGGAGGGTCAGGGTCTGATTGTTCTCCTTCCTCATCTTGGCTGCTGGGAGATCATTGGTTTGGAACTGCCGATCCATGAGCAAGTGACCTCTCTCTATCGCCCCCCGCGAAAGGGTGAGTACGAAACAGTCGTTAAGCAGGCGCGGGAACGTAGTGGTGCAGTGCTGGTTCCTACTGATACCTCGGGTGTCAAACGAATCTACCAGGCACTGAAACTGGGTGGGGTGACATGTATTCTACCTGACCAGCAGCCCAAGTCTGATAAAGGCGCTGTATTCGCACCTTTCTTCGGTATCTCTGCATTGACGATGCTGCTGGCTAATCGGCTGGTCCGGAAGACGGGAGCGAAAGTAATTTTTGCCTATGCTGAGCGACTCGCCGGCGGCAGGGGATATCATATCCATTATTTACCCGCACCGGACGCTATAGCTGATCAGAACCCAGTACAGGCGGCAACCGCCCTGAATCAAGGGGTTCAGTCCCTGGTTCAGTCACTGCCGACTCAGTACCAGTGGTCCTATAAACGTTTCCATATCCAGCCTGAGGGAGAGCAGTCACCTTATCGTAAAAGGTAGTGTATTTCCCTGAATATGAATATTCCCTCGGGCAACCCGATGGGAATTAAAGAGCTATCCATGTCAGCCGATAAGCAGGTGAGGAGATTTTTCCAAATCTCTGATGATGACTCTAAACAGTAGAGCTAGGATGATCTAGGAATGAGTAAAGGAAAGGCCTGGATAGTTGTTGCGCTTGTGTGGATGGCAATCTGGTGCGGTCAGTTGCAAGGGGCGGATGAGAGAACTGATCTGCGGATTCTTATCGATGTCTCGGGTAGCATGAAAAAGAACGATCCGAAAAATCTCAGGCGCCCCGCATTGCGACTGCTGGTTGGACTCTTGTCTTCCCAGACCCGGGCCGGTGTCTGGACATTTGGACAGTATGTCAATATGCAGATACCGTTGGGGCAAGTCGACAGTGCATGGAAGGCGAAAGCCCGCAAGAGTTCAAAATCGATCGGTTCTCCCGGACAGTTCACCCATATCGAAGATGCTCTAAAACGTTCAACGGAGGATTGGAGTGGGTCACCGGGACCCTATCGTCGTAGTGTCATCCTATTAACCGATGGGATGGTGGATATATCAAAAGATAAATCAAAGAATGCAGCTTCGAGAAAACGTATTCTGAAAAAGACCCTTCCGCACTTAGTTGAGCAAGAAGTCACTATTCATACCATTGCCCTATCAAAAAAGGCCGACCATGTATTGATGCGTGAACTGGCAACGTCTACTGGCGGCTGGTACGAACAGGTGGAAAATGCCGATCAATTGCAGAAGGTTTTTCTAAGGATCTTTGAAAAAGTAGGTAAGCCGGATGCAGTACCGTTGAAGGATAATAAGTTTTCTGTTGATGAGAGTATTACTGAAGCCACGCTGTTGGTCTTCCACAAGCCCGGTGCCCAGGAAACAGAAGTTGTCCCGCCGAATGGTAAAGAGTTCAACGCCAATAATGCCCCCTCCTCAGTCAGTTGGCACCGGGATGAAGGTTACGACATGCTTACCATCTCAAATCCACTGGCAGGTGAATGGACGATCCGGGCGGAGGTCGATCCGGATAACCGGGTTATGGTTGTTACAGACCTGAAAATGCAGACGACCGATCTACCAAATCGTTTGATTCAGGGACAGTCACTACCCATGATAGTCAATTTTACCGATCACGGTAAGCTGATTCAAAAGCAGGAATTCTTAAAAGTAGTCAATATCTCAGCTACCCAGGAAGATAGCACTGGTCCCTCTGAGGCCCGGCCATTGATGGATGATGGTCGGGAACCGGATAAAAAGGCAGGAGATGGACTGTTTTCTATCTCATTTGGTGGGGAGTCGCTGGGTAGTGGTTTAGGTGAGTTGGTACTCAATGCCTCCGGACCCACCTTTGTCCGTGAACGAAGAATGACTTTTGAAGTGGTGCCGCCGGTTAATTTAGAAGTCTCTCCTCGTAGCGATGGTCGGTCACTTGAGGTTAAGATCTCCGCTGACCCAGATCTGATCGAACCGTCAAGTTTACATCTTGAAGCTTGGGTTGAGGATGCTGAGGGAGAGCAGTTTCGTCTACCCCTAGCTAACCAGTCAGGCAGTCAGGGCAGTAGTGGTGAGATTGATCTCATGAGTTTCTCCGGCACACGACAGATTGCCATTAAAGCTGTTGCCAAAACCAAAACTGGCACAGTGATTGACTATTTTGATATGCCTGTTGAAGTGGAAGGCATGAAAATGCCTGAACCGATTACCGTAGAAGAGCCTAAGTCAGCGCCACCTCCACCCACACCCGTAGAATCCGAAGCTGTGCCTGCGCCGGAACCTGTGGTTGAGCCAGAACAGGAAGAAAGCGAAGCAGAGGATGCCGGTTGGCTATCTGCTGCAATCTGGTTTGGAGTGATCAATATATTAGTTATATTCGGTGGCGGTGGAGCCTTCTGGTGGATTCGTCGACGAAATCAACGCAACATGGTCAGCTTAGTCGATGAAACAGACACAGAGGTTGTTGAGATTGATGAGGAGAAGGGCGCATGATTGAAGTCAGCTCCCTGATAGCCCTCATTGTGGCTGAAGTGTTGGTTGGTTTGGTGATACTAAGTGGCCTATTGGTTTTGTTTACCTTATTACGCAAAGGGCGTATTCGAAAAGCTGCACATCACCTGGCTGAACGTGTTAAGAGCGACAAACCAAAACGTCTTGAACGACTCAAGACACTTTTACAAGATCGTTTTCAATATAAAGATGCAGAGTTGGACCAGGCATTGCACAACATCATGCAGTCAGAGATGCTGCTTTACCAAAACGTCATAAATGGCTTCCTTAAAGATGATCAAGTGCATTTACAGCAGATTGATGTGGATGTGGAAAACCTAGTACTAAATTATCAAGGACTGACGTTGCCGGAGGGCATCGACTCCTCATCACCCGCTAATGCAGCGTCAACAGGTAGTGGAAGTGAGGAGATAGTCACCCTCAAGGCAGAGAATGAGAGGCTTTCTGACGAGCTGCGTGTGACCATGGATACCATGGGCAGAATGCTGAATGAATACTCATCCATGTTTTCCGGTGGAGAGGATAGCGATGAAGGTCTTAAACCACAGATTGCAGAAACTGCTAGTACAGAGATGGACACAGAGCCTGAGTCTGTTGATACTCCGCCGCAACAAGATCAGATTGATGAACAGCCGTCCACTGAGCAGGAGATGATCGAGAGTGACTTGACTAATGTGGAACAAGCAGGTGAAGAGAACACACCTCAATCTGATGCGGGCACAGAAATACCGGATATGACTGTAGAGGAGCTTCAGGAAACGTCGTATCTGGAAGAGGAGAGTGGGGATGTTGAGGAACAGAGTTCAGAACTAGGGATCTCAACAGCATCCACAAGCATGGATGAAGATGCGGTAGAAGTGGATGAGGAAGTTTCAGAGATCATTGACGAAGTCATGGAAATTGCCGATGAGATGATCCATGAGTCGGAACATTCAACGACGGCCGAGCAACCTGATCTGGCAGGGGAGTCTTTGGTTGATGATTTAGACAAGATCGATATAGAAATCCCCGATGTGGATGATGCAGTGTCTGAAGCTGCTGAGTTTGAAGCAGGTTCATTGGAGGAGGAGTGGGCAAAGTTACTAGAAGAAGACGCGGCTGATGAGACAGAAAATCAACCGGAAAAAGACAAAGAGTAGAGACTGTAAATTAGATTGTGTATCTGCTTATCATTAACCCCTAAAGGGAGATAAGCAAGATGAACAAGAAAGAGATAGAAGCATTAGC